>CP073749.1:0-637879 GCA_024398055.1 bacterium SCSIO 12741
ATGAATTTTGATGAGCTAAAAATGAGTATTAAACATCAAGATGAGGTCTGGAATAATTGTCTTTCGGTGATCAAAGACAATGTGAATCTACAAAGTTACAAGACCTGGTTCGAGCCCATCAAACCACTCCGACTAAAAGATAATGTATTAACGATTCAAGTGCCTAGTCAGTTCTTCTATGAGTGGCTTGAAGAGCATTACATTACCTTATTGAAAAAAACCATCAAAAAAGAATTAGGGGCCGAAGGAAAACTCGAATATTCGATCATCATGGATAATAGCTTCAATTCGTCGAAGCCATATTCCATTCGGATTCCAACTAGCAATCGGAAGGAGACGAAAAACCCTGCAGTGGCCATGCCATTGAATTTGGGTGGAAACAACACCATTAAAAACCCATTTGTTATTCCTGGGTTGAAAAAGGTGGTAGTCGACTCTCAATTGAATCCAAACTACTCCTTTGACACGTTTGTGGAAGGAGATTCTAACCGGCTTGCACGCTCTGCAGGATTTGCAGTGTCTAACAAGCCCGGAGGAACTGCCTTTAACCCTCTACTGATTTACGGTGGAGTGGGATTAGGAAAAACTCACCTGGCTCACGCTATTGGGATTGAGATTAAGAAAAATCACCCCAATAAGACAGTCTTGTTTGTATCCTCTGAAAGGTTTACCCAACAGTTTATCGAATCGGTACGGAACAATACACAAAACGACTTTGTGCATTTTTACCAGATGATCGATGTGTTGATTATTGACGATGTGCAATTTTTCTCGGGTAAGGAGAGAACCCAGGATGTATTCTTCCACATTTTCAATCATCTGCACCAAAATGGTAAACAGCTCGTATTGACGTCAGACAAACCACCTGTAGAAATGCAGGGCATGGAACAACGTCTGCTCTCCCGATTTAAATGGGGTCTATCTGCAGACCTTCAGGTACCATCTATTGAAACGAGAATTGCAATTCTCGAAATGAAAATGTACCAAGAAGGCATTGATCTACCCAAGGATGTTGTGGAGTATTTAGCATACAGCATTACCACAAACATTAGAGAACTGGAAGGTGCTTTGATCTCCTTGATCGCTCAATCCTCGCTCAACAAAAAATCCATTACCCTGGAGTTGGCGAAGAAAATGATCGACAAGTTTGTGAAAAACACAGCACGTGAAGTTTCGATTGACTACATTCAAAAAGTTGTGTGCGACTACTTTGATTTGAATATCGAACTGTTGAAATCGAAGACGCGCAAACGGGAAGTGGTTCAGGCCCGTCAAATCGCCATGTACTTCTCCAAGAAAATGACCAAGTCTTCCTTGGCCAATATTGGAGCCCATTGCGGTGGAAAAGACCACGCTACTGTATTGCACGCTTGCAAGACGGTAAACAACCTGATGGAAACGGATAAAACCTTTCGCGGGTACATTGATGAATTGGAAAAGAAAATTGCCTTGCAATAGCCAGGTAATACCAAGGAGATAAAGAAGTCCCGCTCTGCTTTACCGCAGGCGGGCTTTTTTTTTCGTCTCAACTTGTCGTAAATTGCGACAACTAATCCCCAAACCATGAGCAAATCGAATAAACTTCGGGTTGGCACTTTCAACCTTTATAACCTTGCCTTGCCCGAAGTAAACTATTACCCCGGAAGATCCTATTCGGAAAAGGAATACTACCGGAAGCTAAACTGGATCCGCCATCAAATGACCAAAATGAGGCCGGATATCATGGGCATGCAGGAGATTTTTCACGACCAATGCATTGAAGATTTAATCGCCAAAAAGAATTACCACTTCGCTTCCGGATACACACCTCCCGAGAAAAAAGGTGAACTCTCCCCTTTTGTGGGCCTGCTATCTAAGTACCCCATCCTTGAAAAGGAGGTTTATACGGAGTTTAAGAGCCAATTGGATGTGGATGATCAGCTTATTCCCTTTAAGCGATTCTCCCGCCCTATTTTGCGCTGTCGATTAGAAATAAAGAAAGATCTGGAAGTAGATGTCTTTGTGAGTCACCTTAAATCGAAGCGTCCTATTTTTCCAGAACACATGGAAGAACAGCAGGTAAAGGACCCTATTGAGTTGGCTCGAGGCCATGCCCGAGCCTTGCTAAAACGATCGGTGGAAGCAGTGGCACTTCGAGAAATTCTCGCTGGATTTATTCAGCATACAGATCATCCGGTAATAGTTTTGGGCGACCTCAACGATTCGGATCGATCCACTACCACCACTATAATTCAGGGAGATCCACCCTGGGCCAATGAAAGGGATTTGGAAAAGAAGAAAAGGATTTGGGACGTACTCCTCTATAACGTTAAAAACGTACAGGCTCGCAGAAGCTACAAAGACCATTACTATACCCACATTCACAACGGTCACCACGAGGCCTTGGATCACATTTTGGTGAGCCAGGAATTCCATTACCACAATCAGGATGGCATTGGAAGCATTGAGTACGTTCGGGTGTTTAATGATCACCTCATTGACAAAACTCTAACTGACGAAAAAGTTCCACGCTGGAAATCGGATCATGCTCAAGTATTAGCGACGTTGGAACTAAAGTGAGAATGGGGTATCAGTGCGAGGACGGGTTTGAGTGCGAGGAATTCTTAGAACTATAACCCTCTTCAAATTTTCTGAATTCGGTCTAATCTGAAAACGCACTTCTTAGTGTGAGGACGAGTTTGAGTGTGAGGAATTCCTGGATTTAGATCCTCGTTTTCGCTCTCGGCCTTCGTCTTCGTCTTGATTAATGAATTCTGTCGAATCGATCGTTCGAGTGATTCGTCTGGATACCTTTCTTGTAACCCAATTTGTAGTGCAAGAGTACTTCCATCGCACCTTGGTAGCGTACGGCTTGAGAAAGGGAGCTTAGGGTAAGATCATAACTAAATCCAACACCAAGACCGGCCCAGTTGAACTGAGTCTCCAGAATTACAGCATCGCCCCAGCGGTAAAACCCACCGAACTCAAGCGTAACTTCCTGCACATTACCGGTGATTTTACCGGCTTCTTTCAGTACAAAGTCAACACTGGTACCGATGATGTAGTAACGCTCATTGCCCTGGAACATCATAGCTCCACGAGGAATGAATGCAAAATTATCGGAGTGAGAGTGCAATTCAATTTCACCATTGATAAAAATGCTGGAAGACAATTGATATTCGGTATTCAGGTATTGAACTTTAGGACGATTCAGGTTGTTGATAGCAACACCAAACATGGTGCGGATATTGGAGTGATTGGAATAGAAATGATGAAATCCAGCTCCCATTCCAAAATAGGTTTTGGAGGCTTCACCAGCATATTCTCCAGGAATGGTTTGGTCGAAACCAATCTGATTCCACTGAGAACCCCAATTGAGACCATTGTAGTTCATGGATTTCTGATTGAAGGTTCCTTTCAATCCTACTGACCAGAAATGATTTTCATCCGGATCAAAGGACTTACCAAAAGCCAGGTTCAATCCTCCGGAAAAATTCGAAGACTGCGAAACACCAGCATCATCTTTAAAGGCATAAGCACCAAGGGCGAAAAAATCTTGGCCTGTTACATCAGACAAAATGGGCATATCCAAAGATGCTCCCATCGTTGTATACGGATTTCCACCGGTTTGTCCCCATTGGGTTCGGTAGTGACCATTGAAGCGAAGGCTTCCATAAAATACACCCGAAGTAGCCGGATTGAACATAACCGTAGCATCCGAAAACTGCGAAAAGTGAACTTCCTCCTGTGCAACTGCGATACTCCCGATACCTAAGCCAACAGTAAGTGTAATTAATCTGATTAGCGATTTTATCATCTATCTCTTCTAGCGTACCAGGGTAACGTTTCCTTTCAACTCTTTATACTCCCCGTTCTCGTGCCAAACTTTGACAAAGTAAGTATAAACCCCGGGATCCAACTCTTTTTCTCTTTGATTTCGGTAAGTACCATCCCATCCGGCACCTACAGGATTAATGTCTGATTCCCAGACTATTTCATCAACCACCTTGGTTTCAAACACCACTTGACCATACCGATTATAGACCCGAGCATCGATCTTGGTAATCTGATTGCCAAAAATGTAAAACTTATTGTTTTGAGAAGCCCCGGTTCCAGGTGTAAAGATATCTGGAGCACCCGCATAGTATCTCAAATTGATCGAAATAGGAATAGAATCCAAGGCTCTACAACCGTTGTAGTTCTCTTTTAAGACATAATACAAGGTGTTCACCTCTGGTCTTACTGGAGTAGTTCGAGAATTAGGACTCCTGATGTTGTCGTATCGGATATTACCCGTAACACTATCGAGGTAGTACCAATAGTAGTTGAAGCAACAACAGCTATCTCCATTGAAAATGTCGAATTCAGTTAAATCGCGGCAATACTTACCCGAATAACGCTCAAACGTGGAAACTGAAGTGCTGTATCCCCGAAGAAGGTTTTCATCTTCTACAATCGCTTCAACAGTTGGATTCGGATAAATGGAAACCTTGTAGGGATATACTGTAGAATCTTTACCATGAAGGTTTTCAGCAACCAATACTACCTGAAAGGTACCTGAATCAGCATAACACACCCGGTTAGTATCACCGGTGAAGACCGTATCTTTTTTCGTCGGATGATTCGTCGGTCCATTGGGCGAATACGTGTACCCCGAATCGAGGGCATTCGTATCTATTCCCCAAAAATACCAGGTCAACGTGGGTTTACTTCGAATGTAGAACTCATCTTCAACAGACTTATCGTAAATAAAGGTCAAGCATCTGCCTTCACACGATTTATCCTGCTCCGTGGCGCCAACGATCCTCGCCACTGCAGGAATACAGGCCTGTACATGAACCGTTTTAGTGATAAAATCAGCTCCTCCAGTTCCGGAGGCACTTAGCGTTACCGTATAAGTAGTATCGCGACCAAAACTACCCGCACATGGGTAATGAATAACTACATTGGGATTGGTATCATTGGCAATTCGGCAAAATCCAGAATCATCTTCAGCTCCTGGGAAGGACCAATAATAAGAACTAACCTGTCCACTACTGGTATCTTGAAATATGACCGAATCTCCTGCACATATCGTAATGGTGTTGCTGAGCAAACCATTCATTTTAAAGTTTGCCTTCGGAGGTTGATTACAATCGACTACTTCAATATAGTTTGTCTTGACTTCTGGAGTTCCTATCCCATTTCCATTCCACACATTTAAACTAATGGTGTATTGCCCAAGTGCTGTAAAACAAAAGGTGGGATTTTGTGCATTACTCGTATCCTGGGCTAATCCTGTCCCAAAATCCCATTTCCACCTATTCGGTCCTCCGGTGGATAGATCCGTAAAGTTTACGCAGGGCTGCGATAAACAGACCGTTTGTTTATTGGATGAAAAATTTGCGACTGGTGTACCCGAGGTACTTCCCGTGAGCATCACATCATCGACGGCAAATCCTGGGGCGCTCCCCGCATCAGGATTGATAAAAACAAAGGCAAAACGAAGCTGTGCTTGATTCTCAAAAGCCGGAAGCGAAATCGTTGCTAATTTCCAATTGGTATCTGCCACATAAACATTGGGCGTTTTTATCCAAGTGTTCCCTCCATCAATACTGTAGAATACCTGACCAGAGGTATCCTGATTGGCCCAATTGAGCCACCAAAAGGAAAAGGTAACGTTGGTTAATCCAGTGGTAACATAATCAGAAGCCATGTGAGCCATATACTGCTCATTAGGCCCGGGAGCCAAATAAGAATAATTAGCATTGTTTACTCCAGCACCAGCAGCAGTACCAGAAACAATATGCAGGTAATTACTATTTGGGTTTTGTACAATTGCTGCGGGCTGAGCCGCAGTATTTCGAATCGGAACGGGTACGGTGACTCCGGCATAGTCGTTATTTACTACCCAATGATTTTCTCCACTTGGCACACATGGCCTTCCGTGAATGGTGTGAGTAGCATTAAGGCTCCATTTTCCTGAACCGGCCACCTCAAAACTATCCTGAAACAAAATCACCTGGGAGTGAGCCTGTAATACGCCTAAAAACAAAGCCAGAACCACCCCTATTAATTTTGATCGTTTTCCCATATTATCGGTTCATTTGTGCCTCAAAATAAAGGCAATCTGGTAAATATTCAAATTTATTTTTATCCTCTACCCGATGTTAAGAAGAAAATCCAAGGTATCAACATGGTCGGCATACTCATTCAATGCTGGATGTTGCGCCTTTCCAAATGGTATTTCCCCCTGTCCTATAGTACATTGAATCTCCCCTTGAAGTTGGGTCCAATTTACCTTAACCTCTTTCAAATCAGTATAATATTCGTAGAACAACACGCCGAGAGGTGAATGTAAACCGGAATCCTCTTTTAACAGAACAAATTCATTGTCCAGCAACTGCTCCTTGTTCATCAAATACAGCGTTCTGTGGTAGAGGTAGTTATTCATGTATTTCTTGTGCTGCATGAGATCGGCATAGGGCAGGAAATTTTCAAATACCTGACTCAACTCATAGCCTTCGGGAATCCAAATTTTGGATACGTTTCTACAGCCCAATCCGAAATATCGAAACACATCTTCCCCAAGGCTTGGAGTTCGTCCGCTGATTCATTTCCCGTTAAAACAGCTACCGAAGTCCGGTTCTTTCTAATGATGTGCGGATATTTGGAAAAATAGGTTTCAAAATACCGGGCTGTATTGTTACTTCCTGTGGCAATAACCGCATCGATGTCTTTTAACTGAGTAACGGGGCGAAAAGAATCTTTCATTCTGGGCTCCACCTCCGCTAAGAGTTCTAATAAAGGAGGGAACAAAACCGAATCATCGCTCGACATTTTAACGGCCGCCTTGTGACCTGATACCAGAACGGTTAGAAAATCATGAAAACCAACCAAAGGAATATTGCCGGCCATAACAATACCTACCCATTTGGAAGGCTGCTCATCGGCAAATGAATAGTTGACCACCCATTCATTGAGCGCCTTTTCTTCGAGCATTTCCCGTACCCGTTCCAAAGCAAACAACACCTGATCTTCTGAAAACCAGCCATTTTTATGAAAAGCCAATCTAACTATCGGGTTCCAATCCTTCCAACTCCTTGTCTCCTCTCCTTGCTGATACTCCTTGAGTAAATGCTCTATGGCATCGCCCCAGGCAGCCAGTGCCTTTATTCGCTCCTGTAAATTCAATTCTTTTTCTGTTTTAGGAAACCTTTGCTTTTGACCTTTGTCCCTATCTTTGCGCCAAATTTAGTCGAATACACCAAAACAGATTTTTGCTATGGCGATAATGATCACCGACGATTGCATCAATTGCGGAGCATGTGAACCCGAATGTCCAAACAACGCTATCTATGAAGGCGGCGTAGAATGGCGATTTGCGGATGGCACCTCTCTTTCTGGCGACATTAACACTCCAGGAGGAAATGGATATAATGCAGACGATGAACAAGAAGCGGTGTCGATGGATTTCTTTTACATCGTTACGGACAAGTGTACCGAATGTGTAGGTTTTCACGATGAACCTCAGTGCGCTGCTGTATGTCCTGTTGACTGTTGTGTAGATGATCCTGATCACCGGGAGTCAGAAGATCAGCTGACTGCCAAGAAGGATTTTATGCATCTTTAGGCACTAAATTAACAACCCAATAGTTAATACTTAAAGCATGGATGAGCCAGATGGGATTCCCTTCTGGCTTTACTTTTGTTAGTGTATTTCTACTGAGATGAGGAGGTTGTACTTCATAGCGATTTGTTCGTGGTTCGCCGTTCAGGCGGCTCAAGCCCAGGAATTAAACCCGGGTAGCGTGCTTTATACCCTACGCAAATCTACCTTGGATGCAACCACTGATCAGGAAAGAAAACAGCAAAACGAGGCTTTTAAAAAGGAGCTAACCAAAGCCCTGGAACAAAAAAAAGTAGCCGACCTGACTCAGGACAGCATTCCAAACTTGGGTATCTTACTGGCTCCAGATCGACAGTTTACACTTTATACCTGGAATTGGATTACCGAAGATGGGGCCTTTGTGTACGATTGTCTTATCCGATTCAAAAACGGAAAGATTCTGTCCCTCCACGACCAATCTGATCACATGCCTACCCCTGAATTACAACAATGCCAGGCCAAGAATTGGTATGGTGCCTTGTACTACGACATCATCACTACGAAAAGTAAGGTTCAGGGCAAGTATTACATGCTTCTGGGATGGGATGGGAATACTCCTACCTCCACCCGAAAGATTATCGAAGTGATGTATTACGACGAGATTCGGGAAGATTGGTTTTTCGGTAAAAAAGTATTCGGCCCTCCCTTTCGTGATCGTATGCGGTTCTTTTTGGAATACTCCGCTGATGTGGTTGTATCGGTTAAATACCATTCCAAGTCCAATCGAATTGTGTTTGATCACCTGGTTCCCTCCAATCCCGGCTTAGAGGGCATTTATGACTTTTATGTTCCGGATCTGAGTTTCGATGCCTTTGAATTTCGGAAAGATTACTGGTATTTTATCCAGAATGTAGACATTCGCGGGGAACAAACGATGGATAACTATACGACTCCGGAAACGGAAATAGAGATTAAACCGTGAACAAAACCTTTCTGATCCTTTTCTTAAGCTGCCTTTACCTCGGCTCTATGGCCCAGGTCGAATTGGTGGTTCAGCATCCAGATAAGGACAAGTTTTACCTCTTCGTTGACGGATTGCGGGAAAACGAAGATCCACGTTCAAGGGTAAAGGTGAAAAAACTTCAGGATGGCCCTCACCACATCAAGGTTATTTTTGAAAAACCTCAAGGCAGTACACCACAACTAAAAGTAAACCTGGAAGCGGGTTATGCCTATGAATTTGAAATCAAGAGGTATGCGAATGGAACGCGAAAGTGGTTGGCCTTAAACGAAATATCCAAGAAAGAACTACCACCTAAAGTGGTTAAAAAGACTCTTTCTGATACACTTCCGGTTCAAGAATTGAAAGTTGCCTCCGACAAATCTGATTCCTTATTTAATGCCCACCTTCCTATTCCCAAGATTTCGGAACCGTCAGATTCTGCTAATCGGGTAAACATTATGCAGGATTCAGTGGCTCTACCTCCTGGCAAAATGGAGTTTCAATGTCAAAATCCGGTGCGTCCACTCACCTTCGACACCATACTTGAAGAGCTTCAATCGGCCCCAAAGGATGAAATGAGATTGGAAAGAGCTCTCTCCTATTCAGAAAAGCATTGCCTGAGTGCCATCCAGATCATGGAAATACTACAGCTATTTGATCAGGAGAGCCTTAAGATTGATTACGCCACCCACGCCTACCGCTTTTGCTTCGACCCTATGAACTATCAGTTTGTTGAGGATTCTTTTAAATACGAAGCTTCAGCTCGGGAATTGCACAATCGGATCTATAGCGAGCAAGAAAAGAGTAAAAGGTAGGCTCAACCCTATATTATAGGTTACTCAGAATTTCTTCCAGATCATCCTCAGGAGACAATCCCAATTTTTTCTTCAATCGAAATCTGGCCTTTCTGGCCGATTCGGAACTGATGTTACGAATACGAGCAATTTCCTTATTCGATAGCCGCAGGCGTATTAAGGTGCACAATTCCAATTCCGTGCTACTTAGTCCTGGATAGTTGTCTTTGATTTGCTGGACGAATTCGTTACCTACTTCCTCCACCTTTTCCTGCAACAGATTTTGCTTTTCATCCAACACCAATTCGCTCTCCATTTCCTCAATGAGCTGCTTGATGTTAACTACTATCTCTTCCACCGTAAGGGTCTTCAGTGATTTGTTAATCTCCACCAGCTTTCGAGCCCATTTTCGTTGCCTACCTATACTCATGGCCATATCCGAAAGATCGCGCTGTTTAAAGCGCAATTGATCGATGGCATATTGTTTTTCGAGTTCCTCCTCGCGTAACTTGGATTCCAAGAGTTGGTTTTGAACGGCAACCAATTCCGCCTGTTTACGCTGAAACTGTTCCCGTCGACGGTAAAACAGGTATCCAATGATTCCACCAGAACAACCTAAAACCACCAGCAGCACAATGAGCAGGTTCTTCTTCTGCGATCTTTCTCGAGAAAGCGCCAACTGTTCATCCTTTAGCTGAGCCGCAATTTGTTGTTCCTTCAAAATACGGTTGTGTTCAAACTCAGCTAAGGTTTTTCGGGCATCATTTAATTTTTGCTCCTTCATGGAGGCTATGGTTTCGTCCCATACCCGTACTCGCTCCGCCCAAATAAAAGCTTGAGCCATTTTTCCTGTACCGTAGTAATAATCCTTCCAGGAGTCCATCAGGCTTCGGGTAAACTCCTCCGATCGTCCACCATTAAACTCTTCCAATGCCCCATCCAATTTCAAGAGAATCGGTTTTGCTTCGGCATACCGCTGGCTCTCATTCAAAATTTTTGCACGTAGTAACTCGGTTTGCAAGTAACGATCAAGGTTTCTCCATTCAGGCATTTCTGAATATTCCAGCCTCCTCAAAATATCCTCGCATATAGCTAAAGCTTCGTCGTAATTGTGAATTTGCAAAAAAGCCGTAGCTCGGTTATCCTGAATACTGAAGAGCAAATCGATGTCATTCAGGGAATCATGGTAGAGATCAAGGGCATGATCATAATAGGTAAGGGCAGAATCATAAAGTTCCATGCGTTCAAAACAGATCCCGACGTTGTTGAGCGCTCCTGAAACCAAGCGAGTATTATGAATTTGTTGGGCAGCTGGAATGGCCATTTTAAAATAGACGAGGGCCGAATCGAACTGACCTTCCGTAGAATAGACGGCCCCCAAGAAAGCGAAGGGAGGAATTTTGTTTCTCCTCTTCAGCTCCTCACTTCCCATACTGGTTTTGATCGCCAATCGACCTTGCTTGATAGCTTCATCAACAATGCTCAGTGACTTCAATGTGTAAGCCAAACGCTCGTGAACAATGTATTCCTTATCCGCAAAGTCCTTTTTCAAGGCTGGATCGTTGAGCATTTCATAATAGATCTTGATAGCCTCGTGTTCCTGACGGTGATTCCTGAAATACTCGGCCTTCGATATTTTGGAATTAAAAGCCTCCTCCAAAAAACCAATTTCTTTCGGTTCTTGTCCAAGCAATACCGTTCCTTTTAAGAACCAAAATCCAAGAAATACATATACCGCATAAATAAGCGGACTCCTTCGCACCATGGCTTCAAATATAAAAGCTTCAATCTACCCCACTCCAACTTGACTTTGATGAGTTCTTATGTACCTCCTCTGAATAAGGCACTCAAATTCGAGCCAATTAGAGTCCCATGTACAGCTAAACAGCCCCTCAAAGTCATCTTTTCAACCTTCATTTTTCATTCCGAAGTCAAGAATTCCAATTAAATCGAGAAAAAACATCTTTAAAAAGGCTCGAAATAACCACCCAGATTTGAAAGAAAGGATTTGAAAAAATTTGAAAATCGATGTATCTACGCCTATTAAATACACCTGTATATAATTCAAGGTGTTCGGAATTTTTTATGCTATGCAAGCATAACGAAATCCCTATTCGCGCATACAAAACCACCCCGTTTATCAACGTTTTCATGTTGATTAGTCCACGCTTTAAGAGCTGCTTGTCCACGCATTGTCCACACTAAAAAAGCCAGTATTTGCGGGAACTACCGTTCATTTGTCTCGGATTCAGCAATGAGAAAAACTGCTGACCATTTTTGAACTCAGTTAATAGAAACACGAAAAAAACAAGTTATGCTCGCTCCATTAATTCTCCTTGTTGCTTTTGGAACGCTTTTCATCTTCGTTATCGGTTGTAACTGCATCGGATCATTTAAAAAGAATGTCCGCAAACAACAATCACTTCAGGCTCGGAGATTGAACAACAATTCCATTGAAGTAACCAAGGGATAGGTCACGAACAAATTGTCATCATCCAACTCTAACGTTCTTTCATTCTAAACCACAACCTCATTTCGGAAAAAGATACCAGCCTAGATCTTTTTCCACACGAGCTCTCTGTTAGTAAGCCCGCAAGAGGATCCCGATCGGACTCTCTCCTACTTCGCACACCGGTCAGTCCTCTTGCACCAAGGCTTACTCAAAAGCTTGGTTGCTTTATTTACATTTGAAGCAACCAGAGAAAACGGATAGGGTCTATGATGTCCCTGTCACATGATCTCTCTGTTAGTAAGCCTGCAAGAGGACACCTCGATCGGACTCTCTCCTACTTCGCACACCGATCCGTCCTCTTGCCACAAGGCTTCTTTCCCTTTTTATTTCATTTTATTCCCGATTTCAATTCAATTTCCATTTCCTTAGTAATTAGATGCACTTTTATTAACACCTATAAGTGACATCCCTCACCTGATTCCTCGATTTTTTTTATCAATTTCGCGGCATTAACATTCCAATTAATTCCATGGATATGAGCAAAGTCCACAATTTTAGCGCAGGCCCGTGCATCCTTCCACAGGATGTTTTTCAAGAAGCCTCAAAAGCCATTCTCAATTTTGATGAATTAAACCTTTCACTAATCGAAATTTCGCACCGTAGCAAAAACTTTGTAGCGGTTATGGAAGAGGCTCAGTCTCTGGTAAAAGAAGTGTTAGGTGTACCAGAAGGTTACAGCGTTCTATTCTTACAAGGAGGAGCCAGTTTAGGTTTCCTGATCGCAGCCTACAACATGATGAAAGAAGGTGGCAAGGCTGCCTACCTGGACACTGGTGCCTGGGCCGCAAAAGCCGTTAAGGAAGCTGCATTTTTGGGTGAAGTAGACGTTATCGGATCCAGCAAGGATCGTAACTACTGCTACATTCCAAAAGGATACACCATTCCAAGTGATGCGGACTATTTCCATTACACATCAAACAACACCATTTTCGGTACCCAGGTAAAATCGGTACCTCAATCTGATGTGCCTTTGGTTTGCGATATGTCATCTGATATTTTCTCCCGCAAGATCAACGTAGCTGACTACGACTTGATTTATGCCGGTGCGCAAAAGAACTTAGGTCCTGCCGGAGCTACATTATACATTGTAAAAAATGAAGTATTTGGCAGAAACGGACGTAGTATTCCTACCTACCTGAATTTGGAAACTCATGCCAAAAAAGATTCCATGTTCAACACACCGCCTGTATTCCCAGTATACGTATCCATGCTTACGCTAAGATGGCTAAAGGCCAACGGCGGATTGGACTGGATCGAGGCTCGCAACAACCGCAAAGCTGATTTAATTTACGGCGAAATTGACCGTAACCCCTTATTTAAAGGAACAGCTGAATTAGAAGATCGCTCTCCGATGAACGCTACCTTCGTATTGAACGACGAAAGCCTGACCGATTCCTTTAATACACTGTGGAATGGTGCCGGAATCAGCGGAATCAAAGGACACCGATCTGTAGGTGGATACCGTGCATCCATGTACAATGCGATGGACGAAGCCAGTGTGCAGACCTTGGTTGACTGCATGAAAGAATTGGAAAGAACAGCTGGTTAATTCCCTAAACGAAAAACAACATTATCATGAAAATACTCGCAAATGACGGTATAGCGCCATCTGGAATTGTTCTTCTGGAACAAGCAGGCCATACCGTGGTTACTGAAAAAGTAGAACAAGATGCTTTGGTTGACGCCATTAACAACGAATCGTATGACGTTGTACTTGTTCGTTCAGCAACTAAAATTCGCCAAAACATTATCGATTCTTGCCCTGGTCTCAAAATGATCGGTCGCGGTGGCGTTGGTATGGACAATATTGATGTGGATTATGCCCGTTCAAAGGGGCTTAAGGTATTCAATACCCCATCTGCCTCCTCTCAGTCTGTAGCGGAATTGGTAATTGCCCACTTGTTCAGTTTGGTGAGAATGACCTTTGACTCCAACCGTCAAATGCCTGAAAAAGGCGGAGCTGAATTCAAAACTCTGAAGAAGAAATACGGAAAGGGCGTTGAACTTCGCGGCAAAACTCTAGGTATTGTTGGATTTGGTCGTATTGGACAAAATGTAGCTCGCTACGCTTTAGGTCTTGGAATGAAAGTGGTTGCCCACGATCCATTTATGGATGTAACTCGTATTGATGTTGACGTAGCTGATCAAACGGTTGCCGTTGAGATCGCCAATTCCTCTATGGAAGAAGTCATTCGTCAATCTGACTTCGTTACCCTTCATGTACCTAAGCAGCAAGGCGGAAAAGCCGTTATAGGAAGCGATGAGTTAAACAGCATGAAAGATGGCGTTTACCTGATCAATGCGGCCCGCGGTGGTGTGATCGATGAAGATGCTTTGATCACAGCCCTGGACAGCGGAAAAGTGGCTTCTGCAGCGCTTGACGTGTTTGAAAACGAACCTACTCCAAGTGAAGCCTTGATGGCTCACCCGAAAATTGCCCTTACGCCTCACGTTGGAGCAGCCACTTTGGAAGCTCAATCCAGAATTGGTGAGGAATTGGCAAATTTTATCATTAGCAACAGTTAAAACAGGACTTCGGTCCACGTATATTTGCAGCGCGATACCCCACCGGTATCGCGCTTCTTTTTCTATACATGGCAAAGATTACTCCCTTTAAGGCGTTTCGTCCACCTCGCAACATGGTTCACCTGGTGGCCTCTCGTTCGTACGTGTCCTATTCCCGATCAGGGTTAGCTCACAAACTCAATACGAACCCGTATTCGTTCATCCACATTATTAATCCAGAGTTTGGTATTAAAAGAAAAACCAAACCCAATTCGAATCAACGATTCGAAAATGTGGCCAAGAAGGTGCAGGAGTTTATCGATAAAGGATTTTTCATTCGGGATAATAAAGACACCTTCTACCTCTACAGACAATCTTTTCATGAGCACCAGTTCTGTGGAATTATCGCAGGAACTTCGATCGATGACTACCAAAATGGCGTCATCAAAAAGCATGAGCACACGCTGCTCAAAAGGGAAACCGTCTTTAAAACCTACTTAGAAACTACTGACATCAACGCGGAACCCGTTTTGATGACTCACCCGGATAGTGCCAACCTGGAAGCCATTTTTGAACGTTGCATGAAAGAGAGGCCGGAATACGAATTCCTCTCTTCCAACGGAGCTAACCATGAGCTCTGGCTGATTCAGAACCCAGAAGACATTCAAACCATTCAAGCCGAGTACAACTCATTCGACTCCCTATACATTGCCGATGGGCACCACAGATGTGCCTCTTCCAATCTATTGGGGCAACAGAAGCGGCAAGAAAACCCAGACTACACAGGGCAAGAGAAATACAATTACCTCATGTCCTATATCATTCCGGAAAGTCAACTCTGGATCATGGAGTTTAACCGAATGGTGGAAGATTTGAATGGCCTTTCCCGAGACGAATTCCTCGATCAAGTAAGAGACTATTTTGAAGTAAGTGAATACAAGGGCAAGAAGTTTAAACCAAAAGGCTACAACCAAATTGGCATGTATCTGGAAGGACAATGGTATGCTCTTGATGCCAAGATTGGAACCTTTGATGTAAACCATCCGGTGGAAAAACTGGATGTATCCATTCTATCCAACAACCTGTTGGATCCCATTTTAGGTATTTCTGACTTAAGAACAGACAAACGGGTACACTTCGTTGCTGGAGATGAACCATTGGTCAACATGACCCGGCAGGTGGATAGTGGTAAAATGAAGGTGGCATTTTGCCTTCATCCCATTACCCTAAAGCAACTGAAAGAAGTAGCCGATAACCACCAATATATGCCTCCCAAAAGCACCTATATTGAGCCCAAAATCAGAAGTGGCCTTACTTTGTACCGAATTAGCGAATAGATGACATCCCTTTCCGATAACCTGAATAAGGTCCATGAGACTTTGCCTGAAGATGTAACCTTGGTGGCCGTTTCTAAAACCAAACCCCATGAAATGGTTCAGGAAGCCTATGATGCCGGACAGCGGGTATTTGGTGAAAATAAGGTGCAAGAATTGGTCGGTAAATACGAAGCTTTACCCAAGGATATTGAATGGCACCTCATCGGGCATTTGCAAACAAATAAAGTAAAGTACATAGTACCCTTTGTCTCACTGATTCATGCTGTGGACAGCGAGAAGCTATTGGTAGAAATACAAAAAAGAGCTCAAAAAATTGATCGGGTTCAACCGGTATTAATTCAGCTCTATATTGCCCAGGAAGAATCCAAATTTGGCCTTAGTCAGGAAGAAGCCTTGGCCTTGCTCGATCGATATGATCAAGAAGACTTTAGCCATGTTTCCATTGAAGGAATGATGGGAATGGCGAGCAACTCTTCTAACCAGCAATTGGTAGCATCTGAGTTTGGACAACTTAACCAGTTTTTTAAGGAACAACAGGCATTGCGCCCCTATTTAAAAACCTTGTCTATGGGAATGAGTGGAGATTATACCCTTGCTGTAGAACAAGGAAGTAACATGGTTCGAATCGGAAGTACGATCTTTGGAGCCCGAAATTATACGAAATGAAAGTGGTGAAGGACAATAAAGAAACCGCCAAAAAAGCAGCAGAAGTAACAAAAGGATTGCAGTCTGGCGATAAGAAGTTAGCCCTCAAGGCGGTAAAAAAGGCCCGTAAAGACGGTACTGCTGAGCACATTTCCATGATGATCGAATTGATGGTCAACAACAACGATGATGAACTGAACGGCGAAATCATCAAGTTGCTCAATGACCTGAAAATGCAGGAAGCTGCTGAACCTATTATCGAAGCCTTGAAAGAGGAAGCCAATAAGGACGTGCACATCTTCTTGTGGCAAGCCTTGTGGCAATCCAGATTAGATGCCTCACCATACTTGTCTGACTTGGTGAATTTGGCCTTAAAGTCTGATTACCTGATTCTGTTAGAGTGTTTAACGATTATCGAAAATCTACAAAATGCTCCTGAAGACGAAGTGGTGGTTCAACTAAACACCACGCTAAAAGACGCCGTACTGGAGAATCACGAACACCGGGAATTGATTTTAAGCATGATCGAGGTGCTTAATGATTTGATGCTGGATAAATAAAAAGCCGGATCTCCTGAGAAACCCGGCTCTTCATCATCAAACTAAACTACTAATTACTCAACTACCAATTTGGCGTTCTTGTTCAGCGACTCTGAGCGAACCGTGATCAAATAAACACCAGGTTTTAAGTCGTTTACGGCTATGGTTGTAGAACTACTTTCAGCAGCCAATTGCTCCTGATGCACCACTTGTCCATTGGAGGAATAGATCATCAAATCAATGGTTTCATCTAGGGTTTCATCAAAGGAAATCTCCACCTGGGAACGAGCCGGATTGGGATAAATCGACCAAACATGGTTCGAAGTCTTGGCTGTTTTTATCGTGCTCAATGGGCTTCGCTTTGGAGTGCCTGAGGCATTTCCGGTTGGAATATCATACATATCTCCTCCGAGAAGAATCTGAACGGACTTGGCGTAAACTCCAGCCAGGTTTTCCTTGGGAGCTAAAGTGTTGATTGTGTTCAACTGTGCCGCGTCCATTTCATACCAATTTTTGCCCTGCGATACCAAATCGTACTTCAGTTGAAGAAAATCCTTCAAGTCCACTTCATCCGGAACCGTTGGTAGATACTGAACCAGGTAATTCTGTGCATCGGTAAATTGCCCCAACTCTATCGCTGTCGCAATTTTGTATTCATCCGACACTACATCGCCATGCTGAATTACAAAGGCCTGAATACTATCGTAGCTCAAGGAATCCTGGAAGTTCATTAATACTTGCCCACAGGCCTCAAACAATCGGCTGCGGTGAGATGCGATTTGATTTTCCAACAAAGAACGATCACTGATCTCTGCCTGCTCAGCGTCAATTTCTGCCATCATTGCCGGTGGCAGTGGATTGGACTGAAGCGCAGCATAAACCGTATCCGATAGGCCAGAATGCTCCACCAAAACCGATTTCAGGTAACTATCCGAAAAAGCGGGTACCCGATTGATCATAGCAATCAACATATCGTCTGAGAGATGAGGGCGCAAAGGATTGATATCCATTTCCAAAGCTGTTGTTGGGTAATTGGGATCGTTGATATTCCCAATCACTACTGGATCATCTCCATTTTGCAACTGAAGAACCAAAGGTTGTAGGTCATTTTTACGCATTGGAATGTCGCCATAATACCCACCATTTCCATTCCGGTTTTTGGACGGACAAGTTGCAGAGGCCGATGCACATGATTTAAGTCGAACCCAAGTGCTTACTTCCGAAGATTGAGGAGCCCTCGTATTATTGAGGTCGTATTCATAATTCAGAAAAGGCGTAATGGTCCATGGCGAAGTAGGCTTTTCAATGTGCTCTTTATCGGATGACATTGGAACCAACTTAAATTCATTTCCAGGCAAATCCCCAGCCAGACAAGAGCCTTGATTAGCCGGATCACCTGACGGAGAAAATTGATTACTCATCCAATCCGTTACTTGGTTGTCGTTAAAATCATTGCAACGAATTCGTAGGTAGGCATTATCCTCTTCGGTAGCTATACCAATGGCCATGTTTTCATATAGGTTTCGGTACACATCTCCAGTCCCTACAGAAAAGGAATGCCCCGTATTCACAACATAGGCACCTCTCTGTACGCCACTAAAAGCACCTCCCGGAAGAGTTTTAACCGTATTATCCCACACGTTGAAATAATGGCTGTTGTACAATTCTATTCCATGGCGATCGATATCAGCAGGATCCACCCATCCAAATCCCGGATCATAATGAACCGTGTTGTTGCGTAGTTCATCTCCTCTTCCACCGCGAACAGACAAAGCTCTTTCCACATTGGTGAAGGTGTTGTTCTCAGCACGGGTTCCTTTGGTAAAGTTGGCCGTATTGTTATCCAAGATTCCGTACGACAGGTTTTCAAACGTGGAATAATGAACCAGGTAACTGGCTCCAAGAGAAGAAATTCCCGCACCTTTTCGGTTAGAGAGTAAGTTATAAGGAAATAGCTCTGGACTAGTGTTACGGAATGTGCAATTGTAAAACAATACCCGGTTTACATCCCACAAGGTTACCATGGCCGGTGCACAGTAATCACGATATTGACCATTGGGAAGTTGACCCGGAATTTGCTCCGTTGTTTCAAAAGTGCAATTCGAAATTCGACTTACATTTCTATTCGGATAAGTACCTTGAAAACAGGTGTTACTCACACTTGGGTAACGTAAAAATTCGATGGACCGGGCGTTATTCCTAAAAGTTGCATTGTCAATCGAAACAATCGCACCACCCGAATTGGCCCAATCAATGGATCCATCAGGATTTTGTTTGGAAGTGGAAATGGCGTTCTCAGCATTAGAAAGAATGGCACCATTGATTAAGCGAACTTTTCCTTGATTTGCGGTCGTTTGAGGCAAACATGGATTTCCCCAAACTCTAATTCCGGACCAGAGATCGCATAGGGAAGTAATCGTTCCACCATCCACAATTAACTGAGCTCCTTGCTCAACAATAATGCTACGACCCTTGGCCATTTTTACCGTACCGGATATGGTTAAAGTATGACCACTTTTCACAACCACATCGGTGAGTTGCTCCCGGTTGCCCCAAGGTGCTGTGGGTTCGTCGATTTCGGTAACATGCAATTCCACCTGATGATCAATCGCCAAGTCTGCCACCCAAATTCCTCTTCCATAGGTAGAGGCATATAGTTTCCGTGAACAATAGTCGATTTGAACATCCGTCACCTTCACCACAGGTAAATTCATATTGTAGCATTCCCAGTTTGAAGTAGGTGATTTGGGATCCAAATTGACGAAAACCCCAACATCAGTTGCGGCATACATGATTCCGTTAATCTTATCGATTTCCAGATGGTTAATTGGAAAATTAGGAAGACCATTATTTATTTCTTCCCAATTTATGCTTGCGTCAGTTACGTCGGCATGGTACAAGATTTTACGAGAGTTTGGTTTTGTATTTTGGTTTAAGCCAATCCAAATTTCATTCTCATCATCCGGAGCAACGGCAATCGCTGTAAAGCCCTGAACCAAATCCTTAGGAGCAAGGTGGGTAGCATTAACCAAGGTGCTGGTCAAATCTTCACGCTGCCATCCGGATGGAGTATCTGTAAATTTCCACAATTTAGCCGTCGATTTCTCTCTCTTCAGGTCCCCTATGTAGAGTACATTAGAGTTACTTGGAGCCGCTCGAAGTGAAGATACATGATGAGTTCCGAGTTTCGGTTGAACCCGGGTTCCTGTCCCGTTGGATGGATCATAAATCATCAACCAATTACCCGGGAAAGGTGATTCATCACTTGGACGTTTATAAGCATAAAAAAGCCTGCCATCAGCCCCTATATCCATCGGAAAATCTCTACCTCGATCAAAGTGTGCAGTGCTTACACCTAAAGATTTACTGGCATCATTTATCGGATATTCATAAACGGTGGAATTTTGTCCCACATAAAAGCTTTTACCTTCTTCGTCAATGGCGGCTCGATACCCATCACCAAAAACTATATTATCCCATTCTCGAAATCTATAGAAGAATCCCATGTCCTGAGCTCCCGCAGCTTCGAAACCGAGTTTTGAAGACACGCCTAAGCCGAAGAACTGCTGAATAGATAATCCAAAACCATTTTTGTTGTACCAAGTATAACTGGTGCCATTGAAAACCCAGTGGCCGATTCCACCATCATGGGCATTATAAATTCGCTCGTTACCCTCTAAATCAATTAGGGCCAGAATATCTCTTTTGTCTGGGTGAGGCTTCCAATAATTGATTTGTACGGCGGTAGCGGCAACATTCTTGGTACCACTTCCGGTAGCCGTAGTTAGATCAACCTTCCACAACTTAACAGTTCCTAGGTAAAATAGATTGGGGTTGGTTCTTGAAAGCTCAATATCATTCATATACCAAGACCCTTTCTTGTCTTCCTCATCTTTAGTATCAGGGTTGGATATTTCATAGGCCTGCCAGGATATGGATGCGGCTGTCGGATTGGATGTTGTCCAAATGAATTTCGCCCCATTTTTATGTTGAGCATAAAGAACAACCAAATCGTCATCTGCAGGAGTAACAGACAAATCAATTCTTTCAAGCTTCGTATTGTTGTCGACGTCACATACTCCTGGAATTTGACAGGTTTTGTCTACCCAGGTATTACCACCATCATCGGAAACTACAAACCGTGATCCCGTCCCAGTTCCATCTGAAGCTCTGTTGTGATAGGTAGTTGCATAAATCTTATCTGGATCATTAGGATGCACCTCGACATCTAAAAAAAATCCGGCATAACTCGCAGTTCCACTGGTATTAGTATACTTAAGCGTATAATTATCACCGCCGTCCGTTGACAAATAGAGTTGATTTTGGGAAGCCACAATTACATGTCGCTTGCCATTCGCACCAATTTTTCCGGTATACCTTACTTGCTGAGCGACTAAGGGTTCATTAACCACATTGTAATCAATACTGGTTGAATTCCAGGTTAATCCACCATCAGTACTATGCATTACACCAGCGCCATAATAGGTCAATAACCCAATTTCATTGATTAGACCTATACCGGTGGCAATAAGAATGTCATCGGCATCATCCGGATTTATGGCAATATCAAGCACCCCCATTCCTGGAAGTCGGGATGCACAGGTAAGACATTCCCAATTTGGATTCGCCGATTCGTAATTTGTGGTTTTCCAAAGGCCCGAATTCTCGGTACCCACGTAAACCGTATTTAAGCTCGGATCATGAACCTTATCCACATAAACCTTAGAGGTTCGTCCTACATTTTCATCCACATTATCACTTTGTATATCGTGATCTGGTGTGATTCGAACCCAAGGGGTATTATAACTGCCCGACCCTCCACAAATCGGGGTCAACGTTTGACTTTTGCCTAAAAATGGCATTGAGAGGAAGCTCAAGGCTACAAGCCACCCCATTCCAGGTATTCTCATTAAATCTGTTTTTGAGTTGAAAATTTGCATCTATCAACCCGAAAATAGACCCTACCTGAAAGGCTTAAAAGGGGCAAAATTAATTCGGTAGCTGTGCTCGGGAATTCGGTAGAATTGGGCTTGAATGTGGTCGCATTGGGCAAACCAATCCCCTTCACCTCAATTTTGAAGTGTCCGTCAACTTAAGTAAACTGGGGGTTTACGGAATTAGGCGTTGGCCTCAAGCCAGGAATTGACGCTACCTTCTACGCGATTGGAAAGTTGTGATACATCCCCTTTTTGAAAGGATTCTCCGGTAATCTTCTCGAAGAGTTCAATGTATCGATCACTCACGGTCTGTACAAAGTCATCGGGCATCTCGGGCATGGATTGTCCCTCTAACCCTTGGAAGCCATTTGCCATAAGCCATTCACGAACAAACTCCTTGGACAACTGCTTCTGCTTTTCATCTCTATCCTGACGTTCTTGGTAGCCATCAGCATAGAAATAACGAGAACTATCAGGCGTGTGTATCTCATCGATCAGGGTAATCACTCCATCCATGTCCTTTCCAAATTCATACTTGGTGTCCACCAGGATGAGGCCTTTCTCTGCAGCAATTTCAGTTCCTCGTTGAAACAAAGCCCGAGTGTAGTTTTCCAATTCGATATAATCCGCTTCCGATACAATGCCCTGAGCAATGATCTCTTCCCGGCTAATATCTTCATCATGGCCCTCTTCGGCCTTAGTGGCTGGTGTAATGATGGGCTCTGGAAAACGGTCGTTTTCTTTCATCCCTTCAGGCATAGCCACACCGCAAATCATCCTTCTACCGGCTTTGTATTCACGCCAGGCATGACCAGAAAGGTAACCGCGAATCACCATTTCAACCTTAAACGGTTCGCATCTTTTTCCAATGGTTACCTGAGGATCTGGAGTATCCAGTTTCCAATTGGGAACAATGTCAGAAGTAGCGTCCAAAAAGCGGGAGGCAATCTGGTTGAGCACCTGTCCTTTAAAGGGAATTCCTTTGGGGAGAATAAAATCGAAGGCAGAGATTCGGTCAGAAGCCACCATGACCAAAAGATCTTCACCAATGCTGTAAACTTCTCTTACTTTTCCGTGGTAGTAGGTCGTTTGCCCTGGAAATTCGAACCTTCCATCCGTCAATGTATTACTCATTCTCCTGTTCTTGTTTTTTATCGTAATCGGCGTATTTGCGAATGATGGATCGAACCAGTTTGTGGCGGATCACATCTTTTTCATTCAAGTAAATAAAGGCTATACCGCTGGTTCCTGGCAAAATCTTGTTGGCTTGTACCAGACCACTTCGCTGCCTGCTCGGAAGGTCTATTTGTGTTAAGTCTCCTGTGATCACAAACTTGGCTGAACGCCCCATTCGAGTCAGAAACATCTTGAGCTGACTCTCGGTAGCATTTTGTGCCTCATCCAAAATCACGAAGGCCCGATCAAGGGTCCGTCCACGCATAAAGGCTAACGGAGCAATTTGAATTACCCCTTTTTCCATCAAAGCTCCGAGCTTATCGGATGGTATCATATCCCTTAAGGCATCGTACAACGGTTGTAAGTAGGGATCCAACTTTTCTTTCAGATCACCTGGTAAGAATCCCAGGTTTTCTCCTGCTTCCACAGCTGGACGGGTCAAAATGATACGCTTTACCTCCTTGTCTTTCAAGGCTCTAACGGCCAAAGCAACGGCTGTGTAGGTCTTACCCGTACCCGCCGGGCCAATGGCAAACAGCAGGTCACTTTGTTCAACCGCCTCCACCATTTGAGCTTGATTGGGAGTTCGGGCCTTAATCGGCTCGCCATTCACTCCATAAAGAATGGTTTCATTCTGTTTGCTCTCCGGGTCATTTTGAACCGCATCGCGCTCCATCACCCGCTCGATATCTGCTTGGGTGAGCTTATTAAATCGTTTGTAGTGGTTGTATATATCGTGAATGGTCAGCTCAAATTGCTCCAATTCCTGCAGGCTACCCATTACCTTAAGCGTGTTGCCCCGGGCAATAATTTTGAGTTTGGGAAAGTAATGGCGAAGCAGGTCGATGTTTGCGTTGTTGGCTCCGAAAATTTCTACTGGATTCTCACTATCAAATTCAATGATCTTTTCCTGCAATGTATTGATTATTAGTTAAATGCGTTTTTTATTTAAATCTAATTTTAATCCCTTTTTCTCCCGCTTTGGGTGGCCTAAATGTTTAAATTTGCCAGCAGCAAAGATATTTCAAAAGCACGAAGCCCCAGCGGATTCAACCGATAAATGAAGATCGTTACACTCACCACTGATTTAGGTACCGATTATTACAACGCTGCCCTCAAAGGAGCCCTGTTTACCCAATGTCCGGATGCAACGGTAGTGGATATCAGCCACCACATCAGTAAATACAACATTGTGGAAGCGGCTTTTGTGCTCAAAAACACCTACCGGGAGTTTCCCGAAGGCACCATCCACATTATCGGAGTGAAGCCCGAAGTGACCAATGAATCGGTTCATGTGGGAGTTTATTACAACGGCCACTACTTCATTGGAGCAGATAACGGAATATTTTCCTTGCTATTGGACGGACCTCCCGAGAAAATAGTTGCCCTCAACATTTTTCATGATGCGGAAACCATGACTTTTCCGACTAAAGACATTTTTGTAAAAGCAGCATCTCACCTGGTTAGAGGTGGAACGCTTGAGGTGATCGGAACTCCGAAACTCTCCCTGCTGGAAAGGCAAATGTACCGGGCCATTGCGGAGGAAGACAGCATTCGAGGATCGGTAATTTATGTGGACTCCTATGGAAATGTGGTCTCCAACATTACCGAAACCTTGTTTAAACAAATCGGACGGGGTCGTGATTTTGTGATTTCGACCAAAGTGAGCCGATACAACATACATCGCATTAGCAGCAACTACAGCGATGTAACTGAAGGCGAACGATTGGCTTTGTTTGGCGCCTCGGGTTACCTGGAAATTGCCATGAACATTGGTCATGCGAGCAACTTACTTGGCCTTCATATTAACGACACCGTTCGAATAGACTTTAGCAACTCATGATTCGTCGCATTGTAAAAATGACTTTTAACCCGGAAAAGGTGGAAGATTTTCTGGCCGTTTTTCGTGAATCCAGAGACAAAATTGCCTCCCAACCAGGTTGCACTCATTTGGAACTATTCCAGGTGACTGATCGACCTAACATTTTTATGACCTATAGTTATTGGGAAGACGAATCTGATTTGGAGAATTACCGGCATTCTGATTTGTTTAAATCGGTTTGGGCTCGGACCAAAATTCATTTCGCCGATCGCCCTGAAGCCTGGTCGGTTAAGGTGCTCGATTAAACGTTCATTTCACCTGTTTTAACAGGGGCTCCCTTCTATATCACCCTCGGTTTTAGTATCTTTTTAAGGAACCAAAATCTAATTTCCTTTATGAACCAAAACCAAACCGATCAATCCACGATTGATGCTTTTGAAGAAACCCTATTTGTCGTATCTGAACCCTTTTTAGCCTACTACCTAAAGCCCTTTTCGATTCTTCTTTTTCTCATTTTGTTAGCAGTTGGGGGCTATCTCGGGGATGTTCTATTCATTCCATATACCATCTTACTGGTTTTAGGCCTTGTTTTTTGCTGGGTGCTTCGAACTCGCTATCACTTCGACCTATTTGAAATGAGTTATAAAAATGACTACTCGATTTTAGGGATTTCATTTGGAGGGAAATGGACAAAGGTTCCTAAGCCAAGTTATTACACCTCTAAGATGGAAACCACCCGTTTCCGCACCAGTAGCCCACTTCATGGCCAAGCCACTGGTATGAACTACAACGAATCCGTTTGGAAAATTTTTGTGCATTCCCCCAGGGGAAAGGCCTACCTGCTCTATGAAAACGCAGAAAAGACAAAAGTCGTTCAAGCCTTATCAACTGCTCTTGATTTTTTAGACCTGCCCGTTTATTCAGGAATCAAAAGGGAAGACAGACTCATATTACGGGCTGGAATTCACAATGGCAAGTTGGCCCTCGTCCACAAGAAGAGACAAGCACCTCGTCGATAATCAGCCATTCCTTGTCAGGAAGGCTACGCTTTTGGCGTTTCACATTTACCTAACTTTCCCCGCTTATTGCGAAAAGTGGGAAACTGGAAGAAATACAGCTTAGCGACTCAGGTCGGAATAAGTGCACTGGCTTACTTGCTTATCAGCTATTTTCTGAGTCGGACGCAATTCCTTCCCTTTATCGCAGCTTACTCCGTTTTGTTTCTGGCCTTTTGGAAATTGTATTCTTCCATCTCCTGGAAAGTTGGATTTCTGGTTGCGGTTGGATTTCGATTACTGGTGTTGTTTTCCATTCCTGTGTTAAGTGACGACTACCTGCGTTTTTTGTGGGATGGTCGCTTGCAATTCGAGGGTTTAAATCCTTACCTATTTACCCCCCAACACATCTATAATCAATTCAACTATTCGAGTATGGATGGCTGGTATATCGCCATGAACTCGCCTAATTACTACACCGTTTATCCTCCCTTCAACCAGTACCTGTTTGCTTTATCCGGCTGGATTGAAAATGAACGGCTGGCGATATTGGCCTTAAAGTTGCCTCTCTTTTTCGCAGAAATAGGCACCCTTATTCTCCTGCCCAAACTTCTCAAAACCTACGGTCTCTCCCGAAAAAACACCTTACTGTATGCCTTAAATCCACTGGTAGTTCTCGAAATCTGTGGAAGCCTGCATTACGAAGGGATCATGATCTTTTTTCTCGTGGCCTCACTATATGCTATCCGAATTAATCGATGGATTTTTGGGGCCTTATTGTTTGGCCTGGCAGTAAGTACCAAATTGATTCCCTTGATGTTTTTGCCCCTTCTTATCCGAGAAATAGGTTGGCGTAAAACGATTGCTTTTTCAGCCCTCGTGTTGGGGACATTAGGTGTGACTTTTATTCCCTATCTCACCGAAGAATTGATCGCCAATTTGGGTAGTAGTTTGGACCTCTACTTTCGATCCTTCTCGTTTAATGGTGGCGTTTACTCTCTGCTGAATGCGGTATTGCCCAAAAGCTGGAATGGATATATCGGATTCACCCTACTCCTTTTCCCCATTTCCTTGATTGCCTACTTTGTCTTTGGTCCCCGTCGCTCGCCAGAGCTTCCACGCCGGATGGTCCTGCTGCAAAGTGTTTATTATTTCTTTTCCGCCGTGGTCCACCCCTGGTACCTCACCACAGTTCTGGCATTCAATATTTTTAAACCCTTACGTTTCGTTATTGCCTGGTCCTTTTTAGTTGGACTTTCTTACTTCACCTACCGAGGCTTTCCGTATTTGGAAAGTCCATGGATCATTGGAATCGAATATGCTCTGCTCCTTCTGTTTTTAGCCTATGACTGGGGCCGTCAGAAAACCTAACTCGAAATAAATACCTTTGACCGACGCATGAAACAACAACATTCCCTATCTCTTTTTGAGGCCTTTCTTCCGATTGTAATTCTCATTGCTCTTTTGAGCTTGAATGTTTTCTTTTTTGGTGACGACACCTTATCCGGGTCTAATCAAATGGCTTTGTTCCTGGCTGCTGCCATTGGAATTGGTATTGGATTTCGGCACAAAATTTCATTTGACCTCATGCTTAAAGCGGTGGCGCACAATATTTCCACGACACTGGGCGCCATTCTCATTCTGCTAATTATTGGAGCCCTGGCGGGAACCTGGATGATAAGCGGGACAATTCCTACACTCATTGTTTATGGTTTAAAGCTTTTGAGCCCCACCTATTTTCTAGTAACGGCTTCCATTTTGTGTGCAGTGATTAGTGTTGTATCAGGAAGTTCCTGGAGTACTATTGCCACCATTGGCGTTGCTCTATTAGGGATTGGAAAGGCGCTTGGATTTTCAGAAGCAGTGGTGGCTGGTGCCATTATTAGCGGAGCCTATTTTGGAGACAAAATGTCGCCACTCAGTGATACCACCAACCTCGCCTCAGCAGTAGCAGGTGCGGACCTCTTTGTACACATTCGTTACATGATGTACACCACCATCCCATCATTTGGAATCAACCTCATCATCTTTCTATTCATTGGATTCTTTTACCAACCGGAGTCCCTTACCCTCGGGGTCGACGAATTGGCCGGTGCCATCTCCTCCACCTTCGTAGTTTCTCCATTGTTGATGCTGGTACCCATCATTACCATTGTGCTTATCATCTTAAAAATGAAACCCCTGGTAGTTCTCTTTTTGAGTACCCTGACCGGAGCGCTGTTTGCCTTGGTTTTTCAACCAGACGTTATTTCAGCCGTGGGTGGTAACACCTCCTATTGGGCTTCCGGATACAAGGCCGTCATGCAAGCTATGACCGTGGATACGGTTGTGAGCACAGGACATAAAGAAATTGACGATCTACTCTCTACCGGCGGAATGAGTGGCATGCTCAATACCGTTTGGCTCATTTTGAGCGCACTTACCTTTGGCGGAGTTATGGAAAGTATTGGGGCTCTTCACCGAATCTCTTCTATGTTGCTCTCCGGAGCACGTCAAGTGGGCTCGTTGATTGCCACAGCTACCGGAACTTGTCTCTTTATCAACCTAACGGCCTCGGATCAGTACCTGGCCTTGGTTATTCCTGGCAAGATGTACGAGAAGCCCTTTCGCGATGCAGGTTTAGCTCCTCAAAACCTAAGTAGAACCTTGGAAGATTCTGGAACTGTAACATCCGTCCTTATCCCTGGAATACCTGTGGTGCAACTCAATCGGCGGTATTGGGAGTCGCTACTTTTGCTTATTTACCCTATTGTTTCTTCAACTACATAAGTCCGATAATGACCATTGCTTTTGGGTTGTTGAGAATCAAGTTGGCCAGAACATCACCCTTCAAAAGGTATAAACCAAGAGAATACCCCTGAAGATCAAAAGAGCTGAATCAATCACAAACCCACTTTAAAGAATGAACATTCAAAATTCACATATGCCCTCATATTGGGTTATATTCGTAGGAAAAGCCCTCATGAAGAACCTGACTACTTTGCTTTTATTGGGGTTAGCACTGCCCCTATTTTCTGTGGCGCAAACTGACTCCACCCAAAAATCAACCGGAAAATTTGACTACACCTTTTACATAGATGCTTATTACAGCTATGATTTCAACCGACCCTATGATCATGAGAGATCTGAATTTATTTACCAATACAACCAGCACAACCAGTTTAGCATCAACATGGCGGTAGCTAACGTCAACTACAAAAACGGAAACCTTACCGCCAATCTGGGATTAAATGCGGGAGATTTTCCTCAACGAAATATGGGTAACGAACGGGATCTCATCCGCTATTTGTACCAAGCCAACATCTCCTACAAATTCTTCAAGAAATGGGAATTTACGGTAGGAATGTTCCCCTCTCACCTCGGATTTGAGTCAGCCTTATCTTATGACAACTTTGTAGTGAGTCATAGCTTGGCCTCCGAGTGGACTCCTTACTACCTGGCCGGAGCCAAAATTGCCTTTACTCCTTCTAAAAAGTGGGCCTTTTCCTTCACCGGAGCGAATGCCGGACAGCGCGTAGGTTCGGTTCCCGGTATCAATAATAAATTACTCGGCCTACAAGCCACCTGGACTCCTAACGACAAGGTGCTGATCAACTACAGCAATGCCTACTTTAGCGAACAACCTGATTCCTTAAAACGCTCTATTTTCTACAACAATCTTTACGCAACCTTCAAGCTCACCAAAAAGCTGGACTTAATCACAGGAATTGACCTGGGGATTCAGGAAGAGCCAAATGATTCGACCTTCCACACGGTTGCCGTTGCAACGGCCATTGCCCGTTACCAATTTGCCAAAAAATGGGCCGTTGCCGGGCGATTTGAATTTTACAATGATCCCGACAACTTGGTTGTTCCTGCAGCTACCACAGGAAATGCTTTTGTTACTTCCTGTTCTTCTTTGAATCTGGATTACCAGCCAATGGATAGACTCAAAATTCGTTTGGAAGGACGGTACTTTTCTTCTGAAAAACCGCTATTCAGAGACGATACAGACTTTGATCCCAATTCCTCTACAACGGTACGATACACCAATCAGGATTTGAATTTGCTACTCTCCATTCAGGCCAGTTTCTGAGCATCAATGAGAAAGCCATACAATGGCATAATTTGGAGTTGATCGTGTACGAATTCAAAGCAATTCCTCACAAATCGTAAATGGAAGACAATCAATTCGCTATTGCAAATAGCACTGATAATCAAGTACTTTTATTTTGAAGTAAGTTCGAGTATCTCGTAGTGACACCTTAAACAAGGATTTCAATTCCTACTCAATCACGACGGAGACTTGGATCCATTACCAAATCGTTATTTGAATCATGAAAACCGCTACGAAATTCCTGGCCATCTTATCCTTTCTTATGAGTCCAGCTCTGCTATTGGCTCAAACCCAAACCTGGGCAATTAGTTTTGGGAACTCACCACTTTACAACATTCCCCATGATATCTCTATTAACCCCAATGGAGAGCTTCTAATCACCGGTGACCTGTCGGACACCACCACCATTCATGGCAACCATTTGGCCGTTGGCGGATTTGCCGTGGGTCTGGATGATTCTGGAAAAACTACCCGGGCTTTAAATGAATCCGTTCATGCCAATCAAGGCCTTCAGGATAAGCATGGAAACTACTACGTATATGGTAGCAGAGGGTCACAATTGCAGGCTCTAACCAAATTTTCGCCAGCCGATACAGCTCTTTGGACCCAATCCATTTTATACACTTTTGGTCAGGCCCTCAACTTTGACAGCAAAGGCTATCTTATCGCTGGGCATGGTTATCGCGATTCTATTGTGGTCCAGAAAGTAGATCCGGCTTCAGGTTCAGTCATCTGGTCTGTAAAAAAGAATTACCCCGGAAGCATTGGAGGATTAATGGTCGCATCGGCCACCGTTGATAACCAAGACAACATTTACGTATGTTATGGTCAACCCAATTACGCGCGAATTACGAGAATTCTTAAGCTTAGTCCTTCGGGCCAGGAATTGGATTCGTTGGAAATCGGAAAAAAAGTGAGCCATGGTCGCCTATCCTTTTCAGGTGACCACCTTTATTTTGCTGGTAACTTCTTTGATACTCTAAACTATTCCAACACCACCGTAATTAATCCACACAACGTATTGGATGCCTTCGTTTATAAGATCGATACCAAGCTCGATGTAAAAGGACACGTTCACCTGCAAAGCAAGCACGCCGTTGAAGTTAAAGATATTGCCACCGATGGAGCCGGAGGAGTATTTGTGGTAGGTCATACCCGCGATAGTCTCTATTACAACCAAAATCTTATCGTATCCGGCCGTCCTGCCTTCGAGCGTTCCTTTTTGATCAAAATGGATGAGGATTTGAAAATGGACTGGCTCTATGAACCTACTTCAGATAGAGCTACCGGAGAGACTTTATGTGCAAGCACATCCCATGTATATATGGCGGGGACAGCAAGAGTGACGAGTAACATTCATGGTACCCCGGTGAATGAAGGCCAGATTTTCGTTGCCAAAATTGAAAACACCCCCTATACCCAGTCCATCGAAAACCTAACCGCTGTAGATCCTATAAAAGTTTACCCAAATCCAACCCAGGGAAACATGCAAATAGTTTCTTCAGACGAAGCTATTCAGTCCATTTCAATCTATGCTTTCAATGGCCAACTGATGGATAAGGTAGCTCCAAATCATTCGAACAATAAGCTTCAAGTGGATATTTCTCATCTACCTGCAGGATGTTATATTCTTCAAATCCAAAACGATAAGCATTTGCAAACCAGCCGAATAATTAAACAATAAGATTCGAAGGTTTTAGTTAACTTTAAAACTGAAAATCCTGGAGACAGGTAAATAAATTGACCATGATTAAACACCTTCTTTTACTATCAGCTGTCGGGCTCCTTTTAGCCGGATGCAAAAAGGAAGAGGTGGATATACCCGCCAACCCCAATTACTCTTTTTTTTTCGGAACCACTGAGCCCAACATCAAAATCACTCCTTTTCAGGAAACCGACGAACTCAAAATCAATTACTCCATTCCGGCCTCGAAAACCATCCGTTTAACCGACGACAAACGTTACAGTCTACAGTTTTCGATCAATCGAAACAAGTGGGGCAATCAAGCTTCGATTAACGTTAGGCCTAATGGCGGAACTGAAATATGGATGGAAGAGGTTTCTGACAGTATTTGGCAGTACCAGAGACTTCGAGATTCGGTCAATTATGAATATGTTCAATTCAATAAAAATTCAAATCATCAAGTTCCAAGTACTGCAGAACACTTTAGACTATTGGCCATATCCCCGGTTTCATACCCTTTATCTGGCTCGGCAGGCCAATCGCCCAAAGAGCCGGTACCTTCTACCAAATGGGGTAAAGAATTGACCTATTTCTTTTCTCACACGGCAGGAAGACATTACGAGACTCCAGACGTACTCACCTACATCGACCTTCAATCTCAATGGGATTATGACGAATTTCAGTACCTCGGCTTTAGAATTCCCGCTGAAAACGGTTATCGCTATGGTTGGATAAAGTTGGCCATCGAGACCCAGCCTATGGTAGTAAAATTTGAACAGCTCGCCCTGGAGCGATAGAATTCGCAGACAAATCCTGGCGATTTGCAGATCGCTTTTTTAAAAACTGTAGAATCACGGCAGTTTTGATTCATGAAATTTTTAAAATTGATCACTCATGAATAAGACAGTTGTTATTCTACTCCATGCGGGGTACTGGTTTTGTTACCTTCTATTATTGGCCATTTTATTTGCGGCTGCCAACGCGATACCTAATGCTCCAGATCCAATCTATCAGATGAAACTGGTAGGGGTTTCCATTTTAATGCCTTCCCTAATTTCATTCTACATTTTTTATTTCGTCCTTTTTAATCGGTTTCTTCAACCCAGAAAATGGGGCCTTTTTATTCTTTCTGCCGGAGTGGTTTCGGCGGTTGCTGGACTGCTTGCTGCAGGACTCGCCGAAGTTATTGTTGCCGCTCAATTTTCTGTTCCTCCTCGTAAAATTACAGCCTGGGATATTTTCGGATTCCTCGCATTTGTGGCCTTGGTCAATGGAATTCTTGCCCTGGTTCTTAAAGGGTTCGTTACCTGGTTTAAAGAAATTCGGGTGAAGGATGAATTGAAGCAGAAAAACCTTCAGGTGGAAATGAATCTCGTAAAATCACAGTTACAGCCTCACTTTCTGTTTAACACGATAAATAATATTGACGTGCTCATCAATCGCAATCCGGAAAAGGCTTCGAACTACCTGCAAAAGCTCTCAGAATTGATGCGCTTTATGCTGTATGAAACCAAGGCCGATAAAATTCCATTGAGTCAAGAAATACAATACATAGAACGTTACCTCGACTTACAGCGTATTCGTTCTGCCAATGCTGATTTTATCAAGTACGAAATTGAGGGTTCCTCAGAAGGACTTCAAATTGCTCCCATGATTTTCATACCGATCATTGAGAATGCCTTTAAACACAGCGGCAACAAAAAAGAAACTGATGCCATTTCGATCGCCTTTCGCATCACCAATCAGCAAATCACGTTAAATTGCAAAAACCTCATTCAGGAAAAAGAAGTGTCCATGGAAGAACAGGAAGGCTTAGGCAAACAACTCATTGAAAAACGCTTAAACCTGCTTTATCCAAATAAGCACCTCATTCAACAAGGAAAAAATGAGCGTTGTTATCATGTTACATTAACCCTGGATCTGAATGAAAATTAACTGCGTCATCATAGAAGACGAGCCCCTGGCGATGGAGCGGCTTGTTACTTATGTGGAAAAACTTCCTCAGCTTCAGCTTAAAGCCACCTTTAGTCAGGCCCTTGAAGGCATGGACTACCTAAAGCAGCATCCTACGGATCTGCTTTTTCTGGATATTAACCTGGATGAAATAAGTGGTATCCAACTGCTCGAAAACATTCGTTTTGAAGGAGAAGTGGTATTGACAACAGCCTATGATCAATATGCCTTAAAAGGCTATGAACTTCAGGTAACCGATTACTTACTCAAGCCTTTTGGATTGGACCGGTTTGTACAAGCCGTGGACAAAGTGCAACAGAACCTTCTCCTAAAAGCAGGCAAATCAGATCAGGAATTTGTTTTTATCAAAACCGAAAACCGACTGGAGAAAGTGATGCTTGACGAAATTCTATATGTTGAGGGTATGCGGGATTACCGCCGCATCCATACCACACGCAAGCGCATCATGACTTTGCAAACCTTTAGCGAAATGGAAAGTCTGATACCGACTCAAAAGCTGATTCGAGTGCATAAATCCTGGATGGTTGCGCCAAGCAAAATCGACTCTATTGAGCGAAATCGAATCCAAATTGGAGAAATTCGAATTCCTATTTCTGACAGCTATCGGAAGGACTTTTTTGAGCGAATCACACTTTAGTTTTTTGAATTCGGTCGAATCGGCTTTGAATTCGGTCAAATCAACTTAATATCATGATTATTAGTCACCTAATTTTGAATCATCCAATGTTATTTGACTATGAACACTCGCAATCTACCTATCAACCTTCAACCCAACTTTGGAATTCTAATAGCCTTTGCTCTTATTTTAAGCCTTGGATTGAATGTTCTTGCTCAAGATAAATCAAGCTCCCTCCACTTTGTAGAAAACCAGGGTCAAATTACCAACCAACATGGCCAAAATCAAAGAAGTATTGCCTTTTCGGGTGAAACCGAGAACATGGCTTTCTTTCTGAGTAAAAAAGGTATTTCCTTCCAACTTTATCGCCTGGATCAGGCAGCAGACTTCGAAGGAAAGACCATGGACGAATTTGTAACCAGTCAAATCACCTCCTACCGAATTGAGCAAAAGTGGCTAAATGCCAATCCTGAGGTTAAGATCTTTGCCAGAAGTCAGCGATCCGATTACCTCAACTATTTCAAAAACGGGACTCATCACTTTCAGACCTCTTTGTATGACAGCGTGCGTTACCAAGACCTTTATCCTGGAATAGACCTTATCTATTATGGGGTTCGAAACCAGCTCAAATATGATTTGCTGGTTCAACCAGGACAGGACCCCAATCAAATTCAATGGAAATATGAAGGAGCCCATCAAATATCGATTGACCCTACTACCCAAGAATTGATCATTCAAACTCCCTTAGGGCCCATTAAAGAAGCTCCTCCTATTGCCTACCAGAATAACAAAGAGATCCCAATTAGCTGGGCACTTAACGATGGAATTATAAGCTTTGAATTGGGGTCATTCGATCCAAGCCTCCCTTTGGTTATTGATCCCTTACTTCGATCTTGGGGCACCTATATGGGTGGTCCATTAACTGAAAAATCTCGCTTCTTGAATATCGATGATTCAGGATCAGTGTACATCATGGGGCATACCTTTTCTGCAAGCTCCATCGCAACTACCGGTAGTTATCAGAACAGCCATTCAGGAGTTCAGGATGCTTTCCTGGCAAAATTTGATTCAAATGGAACCCGAATTTGGGCTACTTATTACGGAACTACAGGCGACGACCGGGCAACAAGCTGTGCCTTTTCCCACAATCAAAATGTGGTGATGACCGGACAAATTGGAGGCGGTTCAGGACAAGAGGCCATTTTAGCCAAGTTCAGAAAAGACGGATCTCTTATTTGGGGCAAAACTTTTGGAGGCCCGGAAATGATTACGGTGCCACTTGCTTGGTGGATTCGAGTTACAACATCTACATTCTTGGCCAAACGAACTCCAGCATTGGTATTGCTACCTCAAATACCCATCAAACCAATATTGGTGGAAGCTACGACATGTTTATCTCCCAATTCGACAGCAGTGGTGTGCAAAAATGGGGAACTTATTGTGGTGGTGCGGGAACGGAAAGAGCCATATTCGGATTTCTGGACAACCACGAGAATTTATTCATCACAGGCTTTACAACGTCTCCATCAGGAATATCTACGACCGGATCGCACCAAGCTAACCTCGGTGGTAACAGCGACGCCTTTTTATTAAAATTCGGCACCAATGGCCAGAGGATTTGGGGAACCTATCTCGGAGGCACCCAGGAGGATCGAGGCATTTGCTGCTCCTATGATCCTTCTGGAATCATTTATGTTTCCGGATACATGAATTCATCGGGTTTGGGTACAAGCGGAAGTTTTCAAGACCAAAAAAACACAGCTTTTCTTTCCGACGGATTCCTCGCCAAGTTTGACACTGCAGGTACTTTGGATTGGTTCACCTATTATGGAGGTAATGGACAGGATATAGCAAGGTCTTGTATGCTGGATGATTCTATGAATGTTGATTTAGTAGGATTCACCGCCATGGGTCTGGATAGCACCAGCACAACTGGTGTGCACCAACCTACCTATGGAGGTAGCCAGGATGCCTTTTGGGCGAAATTCAAAAAAGATGGCACCCGATTATCGGCCACCTATTATGGAGGTAATCAAACTGAATATGGCATGTTTGGCAAAGCCAGCGGAAACAGTTTCTACCTTCTTGGTTCGTCCCTTTCTCAAAGCGCCATTAGTACACCGGGAAGCCACCAAAGCGTAAATGGAGGTACAGAGGATGCCTTCTTAATTAAATTTAGAGAAAGCTGTCTGTTCTACCATGCAGTGGACACGGTGAGTTATTGCGATTCTCTTGTATCCCATACCGGACGTCATGTTTGGCGACAAAGTGGTTTCTATCAAGATACTCTGGTAATGAGTAATGGTTGTGACACCATTTACAGTTATCAATTGACAATTAACAACAGCCGGGTTCTAAGTGATACGGTCACCATTTGTCACGGCCAGATCTATACCTTTCCCGATGGAGACACCTCTTCCGTGCCATCCATTGACTCAAGCCTTTTCCAGGTTAAGGGTTGTGATAGCCTGATCATTACCCACCTCATGGTCAACTACCCCGTGGAAATATTTTTAGGGGCTTCCATATGCCAAGGCAAAACCTATACCTTCATCGACGGAGACACCTCAAGTCAATCTTCCATAGACACAAGTATTGTCCCAGGTCTAATTTGTGATACCATCTACTACACCAATCTCGAAGTAAATAGTCCAAAATTGATTAAGGATTCCAAGACCATTTGTCAAGGCTCGATTTTTACTTTCCCAGATGGAGACACATCAAGTATTCCCCAAATACACCTTAGCCTATTAAAAACAGCATCAGGTTGCGATAGTATAGTAGAAACTCAATTGAGTATTAGTCCAACCTACAACCGCAACGATACCATTGACCTGTGCGGTAAATCCACACACACCCTGCCCGATGGCAGGACAGTCAATTCTTCAGGAAACTACACCAGCCGGTTAACAAGTATTCTGGGATGTGACAGCGTCGTCATTACAAAATTGAGTTTTAACGAACCAAGTTCACAGCATCAAAAGGCCGTGATTTGCCCTGGCGAAGTTTTCGTTTTCCCTGATGGAGATACAAGCACGGTCTCCCATATCGATACTTCCTATTTTCTATCTCATAAACAATGCGATAGCCTAATTATTACGGAACTTAAGGTTGAAGCAATTGATACGAGCGTAATCACGAGTGGAAACAACTTGAGAGCCGGTGACACCTCAGCTACTCAATATCAATGGATTAATTGCGAGACAGGGGCAATAATCCCCCAATTTACGGGCCCAACATTTACCCCTCCAAACAACGGCAGCTACGCCATGATCATTTTCCAAAATGAGTGTCAGGATTCCTCCTCGTGCTATGCTTTCGAAACTGTAGGATTGAAATCACTACAAAGGAATAATGACGTTATCATTTACCCCAATCCGACCCATCAAAATCTGACCCTGGAATTAGATCAAGTTGTTTCAGAGCTGGTTGTTACCGTCTATAATCCTATTGGACAAGAAGTATTTCGCAAAACCTATCGCCACAAGAAGGAACTCAACCTGGAGTTGAAAGGATCCAATGGAGTTTACTGGCTGAATCTTGAAGCTGAAGGGATACACCAGCGTTTCAAGGTGATCAAACAATAAGATTTCTCAGATTCGAGAAACGAGACAAAGAGACCCGAAGATCAAGATTCGAGATTGAAGATTGAAACTTCGCCTTCGTTATTTCTCTTTCCAATAGAACTTAGGCGTCATCTCCTTTTCTTCGAATCGAACGCCATAGGTTTCTAATTCTTCGAGGATGGGATTGTAAATTTCCGGCGTAACCGGGCGACAAACACCTGTACTCTTGATCGTTCCGTTAGCAATCATTCTTACGGCAATACCTACTGGCAATCCTACGGTTTGGGCCATGGAAGTATAGGTTTGATCTTCTCCTTTTACGACCATGTGCGAAGTCATCATTTTCTTTTCACCTTCCGGAGTCTCCCAGCCGAATTTGTGCCACATCACAATCATGTCGCGGTCGTTTTCTTCGAGTTTCCATTTCTTTTCCAAAATGTGCTGTAGAATTTGAGCCGGAGTAGCATCCTGAATTCCAACCGGAGTATCGTCGAAAATACCCAACCAACTCAATTTATCCATAATGGTAGAATCCTGGGGAATGTTGAGGTAGTGCATCAACTTAAGTTCCACTGAATCATGGGTATTGTAGGCCAGAAAGGAATTGATGAATTCACGATGGGTCATGTTTTCCGAACCTTCCATCACATAGGTATCATCTGTAGCACCCAGCTTGACGAAAACATCCCAGGCTTTAGAAAATCCCGGGCGACGAAGCGTACCTCGGTAAATGGTAGGAATATCATCCAAGCCATAAACGGATCGGTAGCTTAAGGAATCGCGATTGGCATAACCTTCAAATGAACCATGCCCTTCGATTTCTATAAACTCGGTTCTTCTAAACAACTGGTGGTAAGGAATGTATTTGTACTTCCCTTCCTGAATGAATTTTGCAGCTCCCCCCTGTCCGGCGAGAACCACGTTTCTCGGGTTCCAAGTGAATTTATAATTCCAGGGATTGTTGTCACTTTCAGGAGCAATAAGACCTCCTGTAAATGATTCAAACAACAACATCTTGCCTTGATCTCCGCGAATTTGATCCAGAAGTTTCATAGCCGACATGTGATCAATTCCAGGATCTACTCCCATTTCCATCATCACAGTTACACCAGAATCTTTGGCCTTTTGGTGAAGTTCCAAAATATCGGGAGTGGCGTAGGAAGCCGTAACGACATGCTTTTTCATGGCGATGCAATCCCGAATGATTGTATGGTGCATACGAGCCGGAACCATAGAGATTACAATATCCGCTGCATGGATGAGTCCAAGCCGCTCCATATCGTCATTAATATCAAGGGAAGTAATACTCACCCGAGGATGATCACCAGCCTTCTCTTTTGCGAACTCTGGAAAGCGTTCTGCAATTGTAATTTTCCAATCCATTTCATCAGAAAAACGAATCAGGTAACGGATTAAGGAGGCGGAAGAACGGCCTGCGCCGATGAGCAAAATATTTTGTGGCATAATCTTTTGTAGAATTAGCTCTGTTGAACACTTATATTTGATGAAATCTAATTTGGTATAACCATGAAATCGCTACTTCTATTTTCCATGATTTCCTTCTTGGGAGTCTTTTATTCCTCGGCACAAAACTATTCGGATCTGGTCATTTTTTCAGCAGATGGACAAAAGATATTTGTTGAGGTAAACGGGAAACGATACAATGAAACCGCTGCAACCCAGGTGAGAGCCAGCGGGATAACCCAAGAGTTTGTAACGGTGAAAATAATATTTGCTGATGCCAGTAAACCTTCATTTACTAAAAATTTGCCCCTCAATCCAGGTATGGAAATCACGGCTCAAGTGGTATTAAACCGAAAAGGTGACTATAAATTGCGTTGGATGAGTGAAACAGCTCTACAAAATGCTCCAATGGTTCAAGAAGAGATATCTACGCCAGTATCAGAACCGGTAATGGAAACGACTGTTACCAGTCCAAGCTCAACCCAAACCACTACTACCACCACTATTAGCCATTCTACCCATAGCACTACTTCAAATCCTCAGAGTGCCCAGGTAAATATGAATGTGAATGTGGGTGGTGAATCAGTTAATGTAGGTGTAAGTGCCAATGAAATGGGCGCCAATACCAGCATGAACCAGAGCATGACCTATTCTGAAACGGTAACTACCACTACAACTACCTCTTCTTCAAGCCCTACTCTTACAGCAGTGGAAGAGCCCAAAACAGCAGGCGGATGTTACGCGATGGGTTTTGGTGATTTTAATAGCGCCAAGGAATCAATCCGCTCCAAATCTTTTGAGGACAGTAAATTCACCATGGCCAAGCAAATTATCAATGCCAATTGCATGAGTTCGGAGCAGGTAAAAGAGGTTATGGGATTGTTTACTTACGAAGACACCCGCTTGGATTTTGCCAAATTGGCCTACAAAAAGACTTCAGATCCAAACAACTATTACAAGGTTAATGATGCGTTTACCTTCGAATCTTCCATCGAAGAGCTAAACGAATTTATCAACCCTTAGAACCGCTCATCGAAAAAAAGGAGTTAATGGAAGTCCTCCGTGTTTTTTAACATGGACGGATGCATCTGTTTGCTATGTTTGCCGCTCGAAAAAAAGGGAACTGAGTCCAGAATGAATTTTTCGATAAAACGCACCCTCGCCTTTGCTTCGGCATCCGCCATGATAGCCGTGATCTTAGGAGCCCTGGCTGCTCATGCTCTCCCTCCTCATCTGTCAGAAACTCAAATGCACAGTTTTGAAACCGCGGTTCGTTTTCAGATGTACCACAGTTTAGCATTGCTGGCATTGCCGCTACTCAATTTAACCGGCATTTCAGTTTCCAAATGGGTTATTGGGTTGATGATGGCGGGGATTCTACTTTTCTCCGGATCCATCTACCTATTAGCTACCCGACCGATTACCGGTTTGCCCATTGGCTTTTTAGGGCCCGTAACGCCACTTGGTGGAGTTTGCCTGATTGCTTCCTGGGGATTGCTTTTCTGGAACATCCTTAAAAAGAAATAATTAACTATCCAAACCAATCAGCTAATGAAATTTACAAATACACATTGTTTAAAATCTATATGAAGAAATTGTAAAGGATAAAGCTTATTTAAAGTTACCTTTGCCGTCAATTTTTTTGAAAAAATTCAATGAAGATGAAAGAAACAGGAATGAAAGCCGAGAAGGCAACTGTTGCTGATTATGGAATTCAAGATGCCACTGCTCATTGGAACCTAACTCCAACCGAGTTGGCTAAGATTGCTGTTGAGGCCGGTCAGGCCCAAGAAACCAGCACTGGTGCCATCACCGTGGATACCGGAGAATTTACCGGACGTTCACCTAAGGACCGGTTTATCGTGAAAGACGAGCTCACCTCAGAAGCTATTTGGTGGGGTGATATTAACATTCCCTTCGATGCAGATAAGTTTGACGCACTTTACAACAAAGTGACTGAGTACCTGTCTGGAAAAGAAATTTACGTTCGTGACGCATACGTTTGTGCAGATCCTAACTACCGCATGAACTTGCGTGTGGTAAACGAATACCCTTGGTCAAACATGTTTGCTTACAACATGTTCCTTCGTCCAACTGAAGACGAGATTGCCAGCTTCGATCCAGAATGGACTGTGATCAACGCTCCAGGATTTATGGCTAACCCAGAGGTAGACGGAACCCGTCAGCACAACTTTGCTATTTTGAACTTTACTCGCAAAGTAGCCTTGATTGGTGGTACTGGATATACTGGTGAAATCAAAAAAGGAATTTTCTCTGCATTGAATTTCGTTCTTCCTCACTTGAAGAACACCTTGTCTATGCACTGCTCTGCCAACATTGGTAAAGGTGGTGATACGGCTATTTTCTTCGGACTTTCTGGTACTGGAAAAACCACTTTGTCTGCTGACCCAGAGCGTGAATTGATCGGTGACGATGAGCACGGATGGTCAGGTGAGAACACCATCTTCAACTTCGAAGGCGGATGCTACGCTAAGACTATTGATTTGTCTGCTGAAAAAGAGCCAGACATTTATAAAGCTATTAAGCCAGGTGCTTTGTTGGAAAACATCCGTTTCCACGAAGGAACCAATGAGGTAGACTACCACAACTCAGATGTAACTGAGAATACTCGTGTAAGCTACCCTATTTATCACATTGACAACATTGCTAAGCCATCTATCGGTCACAACCCGAAGAACATTTTCTTCTTGACCTGTGATGCTTACGGTGTATTACCTCCAATTTCAAAATTGACTCCAGGTCAAGCGGCTTACCAGTTCATTTCTGGATATACAGCTAAAGTAGCTGGTACAGAAGCTGGAATTACTGAGCCAGTAACGGCTTTCTCTGCTTGTTTTGGTGCTCCATTTATGCCATTGCACCCGACTGTATACGGTGAGATGCTTTCTCAAAAAATGCAAGATGCTGGTGTAAACGTTTGGTTGGTTAACACCGGATGGACTGGTGGACCTTACGGAATTGGAAATCGTATGAGCTTGAAATATACTCGTGCTATGATTACTGCTGCATTGAACGGTGAACTGGACAATGTATCTTTCGACAAGCACGAAATTTTCGGTTTGGAATTCCCAACTACTTGTCCAAATGTTGATGACAACGTGTTGAATCCTAAGAACACTTGGGAAGACAAAGCTGAGTACGATCGCAAAGCCAATGAATTGGCTGCTGCCTTCCGCAAAAACTTCGAGAAATTCGCTGAAAATGCAAGCGAAGAGATCTTAGCTGCTTCACCTAAAGTTGCTGAGAACGCTTAAGTCTCGAATACCCATATTTTTGAGAGCCCTGATTCGAAAGAGTCGGGGCTTTTTTTGCTTTATTCTTTCGGATCCTCCCTCTTTCGGATTTGAAATCCGAAAGGAGGAGCTACGGATTTGCAACTGCCTCATGACCGCAGGGGATAACCCGCCATTTTTATCTCAAGTAGATTATTCTCTATTAATTACCATCCATTGAGTTTTCGAAGGAATCGTTATTGGAGTATCAGGATTACAAATCCTGAGCTCATACTTCCGGATTTCAAATCCGGAAGAGGAAGAGAAAGGAAGAGGATGGCTAAGGGAGTGAAAGGGATACCTTGCTCCCAAGACTTAACAATATGGGCATCGAAACTTATTCCTTTTGAATAGACTAACTTGTGATCCCAACTGAATCCTTCCATGAAAGAAAATCATTACAACCTAACTCTTTGGAAAGCAATTAGAAGGTCCTTATCCATATTTGCAATTCTCTTGTTTCAGCTCGGATTCAATTCGATTTTCATCTTTGTTTTCCCATTACCTTCAGAGCTTGTCCTTATTGGTAATTTGATTTTCGGCCTCCTCATCATTCCCTACATTTTGCTGTTCCTCAACTATTGGTTTGATGCCAGAAAGGCTACCTTAATAGTAAGATATAACTCGTTAACCTATATCGATCAGCACGGGATAACCGAATTAACCAATTCTGAGATTGATTCATTCAAAATATACCACTCTTACCGTTTCAATTACAATCCGCCTTGGAATGAATTCCACTGTATGGAATTTCGAGAAGGGCAAAAGACTATCGTGGTTAATCATTTCCTATTTAGCCTCATTGATCTTAATACAGACACCTTGGCTAGGAGGGTAAAAAAAGACCTTATGGAACATAAATTCTCCTTCTACCCATGGATAAAGAGAAGGCTCCCGGAAAATAATGAACTTAAAACCTAACAATGGATTCAATCAAAAATCCCCCATCCAAAAAGGATGAGGGATCCCATATCTACCTCCAAAAATTGATGTTCAGCTTCTGCTAAAAGATGTGCAGAAACTGATTACAGGTGTGCCATTCGGCTGTGACAAAAGGTTGACACCCATTACATCCAAACGTGGGTCCGGATACACTGCTGGGCGCTCCCCAGGTACATCCAATACAACCACTCATAATATCAGCACCGGGAGCAATTCCTAAAGCTCCACCAGTACAATAGGGGAATGAAGTAATTTCAGCATAAATCCACTCGTATCCAGCTGGAGCAATGGCTCCTACTGAAGCTCCGCCGGATACGTTGTAGTTTACAACGAAGGGTGAGGCGGTGCAATTACCAGCAGGTACGGCATACATCTGAACAATGTAAGTACAGCTGGTTTGGTTCCAGATTTTCATGGCATTTTGAGCGTGCACTCCTACTGAAAAGAGCACAATGGCGCATAAAGTAATAATCGCTTTCATAGTATAGTTTTCATTATAGTTTAAAATAGGTGAAACTCTTCCCATCGGGAAAACCGGGAGGTAGTTAGTACAGTTTAGTTCGAAGGGTTGAATTTCGGACAACAATGTAGAAATTAAAACGGACTTTAAAAACCAGATTACCAGTCTATTCGACAACTCACCTTCAATTCCACCTGTTTCAGGGCAATTGTGTTATTTTGCTCCCCAGTTATGGCAGGACATCGCAGCTACATACCCACTGAGCTCCAAGGTGTGATTGAGGTTCCGGAAATGGAGTCCAAACACTTGTTTAAAGTACTCCGCATGAAAGAAGGCGATACGCTGGAAGTGGTGAACGGGAAAGGAGACTTGGCCCAGGCTCACTTGTCTTTGGGGCATGCTAAGCATTGTCAACTTACGATTGACTCAGTAAGTCATCAGGACCGCCGATCGGATAAGAAGATCACCATGGCCATTGCACCGACCAAGAATCTGGCTCGATTGGAATGGTTTGCCGAAAAGGCGGTGGAAATTGGCATTGACCGGATCGTCCCTATATTGTGTGAACACAGCGAAAGAAGGGTTCTAAAAACGGATCGCATCCAAAAAGTTTTGGTTTCGGCCATGAAACAATCCAAGCAGGTTTTCCTGCCTCAGCTGGATGATCTAACCCCGGTAAAAGCATTTATCGAACAACAGGAATCTGGAATAATGGCTCACTGCTCGGAGAGTGAATCCAAGGAGCCACTGGAAAAATTAGTTAAAAATCAGTCAGAAATCACCATCCTGATCGGACCTGAAGGAGATTTTAGCCCTTCAGAGATTACCTTTGCGAGAAGCCACGGTTTGTTGGAAGCCCGTATTGGAAAGTCGATTCTGAGAACGGAAACTGCCGGCATAGTGGCCTGCACCTTAGCCAATTGGACATGATGAGAATACTTCTTGCTTTCTTAATCAGCCTGGGAACACTGAATGCTTCTTCTCAGGATTTTCAAATTGCCTTGCTCAAATACAACGGTGGTGGCGACTGGTATGCCAATCTGGAAACTTCGCTTCCCAACTTGATTCAGTTTTGCAACATGACGCTCAAAACCAACATCAACCCGGAGCAAGCCATTGTGGAAGTAGGAAGTAAAGACCTGTTCAACTACCCGTGGATTCACATGACCGGACATGGAAATGTGGTGTTCAGCTCAGCAGAAGCCAGTAACCTGAGAAATTATCTGTTGGCCGGCGGTTTTCTGCACATCGATGACAACTATGGAATGGATCCCTACATCCGCAACCAAATGAAACAGGTATTTCCTGAACTCGAATTTGTGGAACTGCCCTACGACCACCCTATCTACCACCAAAAGTTTGACTTTGCCCGCGGACTCCCAAAAATTCACGAACACGATCAAAAAGCGCCTAAAGGTTATGGCCTGTTCTATGAAGGACGCCTGGTATGCTTCTACTCCTACGAATGCGACTTGGGTGATGGATGGGAAGATTCTTCGGTACACAACGATCCGGAAGAGAAGAGAATTGAGGCCCTAAAAATGGGCGCCAACATTATTCAATACTCCTTTAACGGTGAGGTTAATTAGTCCCATTTCGGGAATTCGATCCCCTTTCGTTTTTTTAAGCTCAAACATGACTTTCGTCTCTTTTCAACTGGCTGTTTCGTTGTAACTTTGCAGCGATTTTTTGAACGATGAAGATAGTTATCGCAGGAGCAGGAGAAGTTGGAGTTCATCTCGCCCGATTGTTGGCTGACCAATCCCAAGACATCATCCTAATCGACATGGATAAGCGCAGACTGCGCTATGCCGAATCACACACCGATGTATTAATTCACCGTGGTGACGCCACTTCTGTGACCGTCATGGAAGAAGCCCATGTTAATACCTGTGACCTGTTGATTGCTGCAACGGATTCGGAAACCACCAACATTACCGTTGCCATTTTAGGCAAGAAATTGGGCGCTAAGAAAACCATTGCCCGTATTACCAACACCGAATGGATTAAAAACTACGACCGATTGGGATTGGCCTCCCTTGGAGTAGATTCATTGATTTCTCCTGAACAACTGGCCAGTGAAGAAATTGAATACCTGGTTCGCCAATCCGCCTTTACCGATGCCTTTCAATTTGAGCAAGGAAAACTCAATCTGATCGGTATTCACATGGGTGATGGTGCTCCCATTATCAATAAAACTATTCGCCAGGCAGCGGATATGAATCCGCACCTCAACTTTATGGCCATCGCCATTCACCGGAATAATGAAACCATTATCCCAAGAGGTGACACCCTGATTCAAAAAGGGGATGACTGCTACTTCATTTCTCAGCGTGAAGGAATTTCCCGTGTGCTCAACCTTACCGGAAACGAATGCCGGAATCTGAAGCACGTAATGATTCTTGGAGGAAGTAAAATTGCCGAAAAAACCGCCCGTGCTCTTTGTCGGGATTACAAGGTAAAACTGGTAGAAAGCAATAAGGACCGCGCCATGGAACTTGCAGAATCTCTGCAAGGTGTCCTCGTGATTAATGGGGATGGTCGCGATGTGGAACTTCTGGAGGAAGAAAACATCGAGCAAATGGGTGTTTTTATTGCGGTAACCGGAAACTCGGAAACCAATATCATGTCCTGCCTTGTAGCCAAAGCTCACGGGGTGTCTAAAACCATTGCCTTGGTGGAAAACATGGAATACCTGCACTTGTCCAAAAATGTTGGTATTGATGTGTTTATCAATAAAAAATTGACAGCTGCCAGTAACATCTTTAAGTATGTGCGAAAAGGAAACGTAGTCTCCTCTACCATGCTTCGAGGTATCGATTCCGAGATTCTCGAATTTGATGTAAAGGCCGGTTCAAAAATCACCAAGAAGCCAATTCGTGATCTTAGGTTCCCAAAATCTGCTGTGATTGGCGGAGCTGTGCGCAACGGAAAAACCCTGATTACCATGGGAGACTTCCAGGCACAGGCAAGCGACAAGTTGGTTGTATTCTGTCTTCCTGGTTCTGTATCCAAAGTAGAGACCTTCTTCAAATAAGATGAGTAATATTCGGATAGTCGTTTATGTATTGGGCTTGCTTAGCGTTATCAATGGGCTTTTTATGCTCTTGGTTTTGCCAGTGACCATGATGGACGATTACCGGGCATTTTCCGCTTTCCTCATTTCTGGTTTGGTTTGGATGGGCTTGGGCGGATTAACTGTGTTAGCCACCCGCAATCATGAAAAAGTAATCCGAAAACGGGAAGGTTATCTCATCGTTACAACGGGTTGGCTGATTCTGGCTTTTACCGGTACCCTCCCTTTCATTTTGTCTGGTGCTATCCCATCTTTTACGGATGCCTTTTTTGAAACCATATCTGGCTACACAACTACCGGAGCCTCGATCCTCAACGATATCGAGTCCATGCCCGATGGGATTCTCTTTTGGCGCAGTATCACGCACTGGATTGGAGGTATGGGAATTATCGTGCTTACGATCGCCATTCTCCCCCTTTTGGGAATTGGAGGTATGGAGCTTTTCATTGCTGAATCTCCAGGTCCTTCAGCGGATAAACTACACCCCGAATTAAAGAAACAGCCAAACGACTGTGGGCCATATACGTGCTTTTTACCGGGTTGGAGACCTTGATGCTTATTGTAGGTGGAATGAGCGCCTTTGATGCAATTAACCACGCCATGTCTACCCTATCAACTGGAGGTTTTTCCACCAAGAATGCCAGTGTGGCCTACTACGAATCCCCTTTTATCCAATGGGTGATCATCCTGTTTATGTTTATCGCAGGAATCAACTTTTCGATGACCTATTTTGCGCTAAAAGGAAACTTAGGCCGCCTCTGGAAGAATGAAGAGTTTAGGTACTATACCTTCTTAAGTATTGGTATTGGCCTGTTTGTGGGAACGGTGATTTACATCATCCATCCCGGACTGAGTTTCGAACCGGCCATGCGTGAAGCCTTCTTTCAGGTAGTAGCCATCGGAACCACTACCGGTTTTGTGACCGGCGATTACACCAGTTGGACTCCCTTTATAACCGTTATCTTTTTCTGGCTCATGTTTACCGGTGCGTCTGCAGGATCTACCAGTGGTGGGGTGAAAGTGGTACGGCATATCATCATTTTCAAAAACAGCATTCTTGAATTAAAGAAGCTGATTCACCCTTCAGCCGTAATTCCGGTAAAGCTTAATCGCAAAGCCGTTTCAGAAGAAAGTGTATTCAACGTTCTTTCCTTCTTCCTCATTTACCTCATGATCTTCATCATTGGAGCCGTGGTTATGGCTTCAACAGGATTGGATTTTAAAACCGCCATTGGAGCATCTATTGCCTGTGTAGGTAATATCGGACCTGGATTGGGGAATGTGGGACCGCTGGATAACTATGCAGCCATTTCTCCTTTTGGCAAATGGTTTCTTTCCTTTTTGATGTTGCTTGGACGTTTGGAGTTGTTCACCGTTTTGATTTTGCTCACGCCATTCTTCTGGCGGAAGAACTGATCGGGGTAAGAACCCATCTCATTTTCTCATTTTAACTATACTTGTTCTATCATGGAGCAAAACCGCCCACCTTGGAAGGATAAAGTACACGAGGTCATTTTTGGTCATCACACCCTGGCTGGAAGAACCTTCGATGTCGCCTTGTTGATCACCATTCTGATGAGTCTTGCCGTAATTATGCTGGATAGTGTTTCCAGTATTGAACAGAAGTATGGCTTTTGGCTCGATATTCTGGAATGGCTGTTTACCGGTTTATTTACCATTGAATACATCCTTCGCATTCTAACCGCACATAATCCAAAACGCTACGTTACCAGCTTCTTTGGAATTATTGATCTCCTCTCCACCATTCCAACCTACTTCGGATTGTTTTTTGGGAGCTCTCACCTTCCCCAGGTTATCCGAACCTTTCGATTGATTCGTGTTTTCCGAATACTCGGGCTATCCTCCTACGTAGGTCAGGCCAATATGCTTGCCGAAGCCCTCAAAGCCAGTGTGCAGAAGATTATCGTCTTTTTGGTTGCTGTGGTGAGTATTAATGTGTTGTTCGGTACCATTATGTTTATGGTGGAAGGTCCGGAAAATGGATTTACGAGTATTCCGCGATCCGTTTATTGGGCCATTGTGACCATGACAACCGTAGGATATGGAGATATCGCTCCCCAAACTCCACTGGGTCAAGCTATTGCAGCTTTTGCCATGATCATAGCCTACTCCATAATCGCTGTACCCACCGGTATTGTTACGTTTAACCTCGCTAAGGCCGACGAAAAGCGAGAAAAAAAGAACGGTCCCATCACCTGTTCCAACTGCGGAAATGTGGAAGAAAAGACCGATTCAAACTTCTGTCGAAAATGCGGTGAACCGATATAAGGATTTCGCAAACCCCTCTTATCGTCCTGAAAATTATGCCGTTGAAATATTATCTAAGCATTATATTTGGATTCAGTCAGAATTAAATACCGCTATGAAAAAGTTATTTACCCTCGCACTTTCGGCCCTTTTAATGGGGTCAGTTGCCCAAGCCCAAGATGTGGGCATTACCGAAATTTTTGTCCTGTCGGATATTAATCCATGGACCCCTATCGACGGTGATTCCGCCGGTGTTGGAGACACCGTCGCCATCGGAATGACATTGCACAATTTTGGTTCCGGAATTTTGAACAATACCGATTCCGTTGCCATGGGTTGGAGTTTTAATGGTGTAAGCCAAGGAACTCTATCCGCACCACAGTTGGGTACCAATATTGTACCTACTCAAAGTGCAAACCTTATTGTAAACAACTCTTATATCTTCAATCAAACTGGAGATCTTAAGATTTGTGCCTGGACTTCCTATACTCCACTTGGAGGTGATCCAAACAAAGCCAACGATACGGCTTGTAAGACTTTTAAAATCTATCAGCCATTAATGTTGTCTGACGGACAATTGGAAGTTTCTCCAATGGCTGTAAATATTAGAAGTTTTAACAGCAGCCTGGCTTTGGAATTCATTTCCCAGGATTTTCACGAGTTGAAAGTGAACCTTTACAACTTGGTTGGAAACCGCGTATTTAGCCGCGACATTGAAGTGAACGGCTCATATACTGGCAGTTACGCTCTTGACATTCCTTCGGGAATATACATCGCTGAAATCCGTTCTGGAAACGATGTGGTAGCCACAGAAAAGATCTACTGGCGCTAAGATTATAGCACCACTTATACTGAAAAAGGCCCTCTTGTAAAAGGAGGGCCTTTTTTTATGTGAAAATGTTGCGATTTGAACCAACCCTAGGTAAAAGTCCGCTGTTAGTTTCGACAATCGCGATCCATAAATCGCGGTATTTTTTTGAATAACACGGCTTCGGCCCTAAAAAACATGTCATGCAAAAATTTGCACTACTTATTTTTACACTTTTACTTACCTCTACAGGAATTCTCCAGGCACAGACTTACGATGTTGCCATGGGAACTCTTTTCTCACCAGCCAACAACGACACAATCAGCAACAACATCGAAGTAATCCGTTTTTCTTACACCAACAATGGTGATACCCTAAAGGGTGCCAATGGTGATACTGTACGTTTTGTTATGTACGTAGATGGAACTCGCTACTTGACTTTAACCCGTGACATGAGTACTGACTTTAACGCTGGTGCTACTGATACGGTATCTGCCCTTTCCGTATTCTCTAACATCGCTCCAGGAGTACACAACTTCTGTATCGTTTCTACTTTGGTAGGTCAGTCAGACAACAACGCTAACAACGATACCATTTGCTCCTCTACTACTGTAGAAGCTTTTGATCTTTCTGTACAATCTTTCGCAATTGACACTCCAGCGTTGAATCCTGGTGATTCAGTTGAAATCGGAACGGCTATCAACGCTATTTCTTTAACTGTTCGCAACAACGGAAACGTGACTTTCTTGGGTCAGTTTGACTTCAACTCTCAGAGCTTGATTCTTCCATTTTCTATTACCGTTGATGGCGCTACAAGCAACTTGCGTATTACAAGTACTCAGCAGAACCCAATTAACATTGGCCCTGGACAAACAACTACCATCCGTGGAAGTATTCGTTCCTTAGGTCTAACTGCTCCTACCACGGTTAAGAACTTCGACATCTGTATGGCTACCGAATTGGCTATCGATGGTGACAGTACTAATGATTCTTCTTGCGAAACTTACAAGACTTTCGAGCAAGCTACACAGCCTAACTCTGTAAGCGAGCTGAACAACGATGGAAACTGGAACATTTTGTCTGCTAATCAAACTTTGACTTTGACTGGTATGGCTCAAGGTCACCAAGATTTGGAAATGCGTGTATTGTCTATGACTGGTGCTCAAATCATGAGTCAAAACATGAACGTTGAAGGCGAGGTTAACGAAGTGGTTTCTTTCCACGCTCCTGCTGGAATTTACCTGGTACAGGTAAGCAACTCCAACGAAGTAGTTCACGCTCAGCGTGTCTATGTAAAGTAACATAAGCTTTACCTTATAAAATGAGAGATCCCTCTATCCATCGGATAGGGGGATTTTTTTGTGCCTGAACCAAACCAATCCTTTTCTATCTTAGCAGAACTAAAAAGAAAACACTATGATTACAGCATCAGAAGCATTGGACCGACTGAAGGAAGGTAACCAGCGATATACCCAAGACCAATTGACTCATCCTAATAGCGACCAAGACCGCAGAGCCAGTCAGGTAGGTGGTCAAGAGCCTTATGCCATTATTCTAAGTTGCGCCGATTCAAGAGTTGCTCCTGAATTGATCTTCGATAAGGGAATTGGAGAAATCTTTGTCATTCGTGTTGCTGGTAACACGGCAAACCCAAGTTCGATGGCCTCTATTGAGTACGCAGTGGCACATCTAAAAACTCCACTTATTGTGGTGTTGGGTCACCAAAATTGTGGTGCCTGCGCAGCCGCCATCGCTGGAGGTGACAATGGACCAAACCTGAATCACCTACTTGGATTTATCAATCCAGCAGTAGAATCAGCAGGAAGCGATCAGGTGAATGACGTAGTTCGCGAAAATGCCCGTTTACAAGCCACTCAATTGTTGGCCGATTCAGCCATCATTAAGGATGCTGCTGAACAAGGAAATGTACAAATCGTTTCGGCCTACTACAGCCTCGAAAACGGTGAAGTCCACTTCGACTAAGAATTAGTCGAGAAAGGCAATCGATTTTTTGATCAATACATGCAGCTCGGTGTCCTTTTCAACGAAGGGCACCGTCTGTCTGTATACACTCACCCATTCCTCCAATTCCGGAGAACTTTTCAACGGCCTTCTAAACTCCAAGGCCTGAGCTGCATTCAGTAATTCAATTCCCAACACCCGCTGAAGGTTTTTTACCACCCGCTGACACTTGGTAGCTGCATTGGCGCCCATAGATACGTGATCTTCCTGTCCATTGGATGAATCGATGGTATCGACGGATGAAGGCGTACAAAGCTGCTTATTTTGGCTTACAATGGATGCAGCGGTGTACTGAGGAATCATAAAACCAGAATTCAAACCTGGCTCAGCCACCAAGAAGGCCGGCAAACCACGTTGACCTGAAATCATTTTATATACCCTTCTCTCCGAAATAGAGGCCAATTCCGCACAGGCAATACTCATTTGATCAAGTACCAAGGCTAAGGGCTGTCCATGAAAGTTTCCACCGGAGATGATCTTATCCTCTTCTGGAAAAATGGTAGGGTTGTCGGTAACCGCGTTAATTTCATTTTCAACCACAGACAGGATATACTTCAAAGCGTCTTTGCTCGCCCCGTGAACCTGGGGGACACAGCGGAAGGAATAAGGATCCTGAACATGGGTTTTGCTCTGCTCAATAATTTCACTTCCAATCAGGTAATCTCGGATACGGGTGGCTGTTTCAATTTGTCCCTGGTGATTGCGAATGTGGTGCAAACTCGGATCAAAAGGCTCGGGTCTACCGTCAAACGCATCTAAAGACAGGGCTGCAATCTTATCTGCCTTTTCAGATAGTTCGGTTGCCTTCAATAAGTTCCAAACGGCCAAGGCACTCATAAACTGAGTTCCATTTAGCAAGGCCAACCCTTCTTTAGATTGTAGCTCAATGGGTTCCCAGCCAATACTTTCCAAAACATCAGCTGCTGGTTGAATCTTTCCTTCGAAGGTTACCTCTCCTAAACCGAGAAGTGGCAAAGCCAAATGAGCCAGAGGGGCTAAATCTCCAGAAGCACCTAAGGACCCTTGCTCGAAAACTACGGGTAGCACATTGTGGTTGTAGAAATCAATTAATCGCTCTACGGTGATCAATTGAACCCCGCTGTGGCCGTAAGAAAGACCTTGAATTTTCAAGAGCAACATCAATTTGACTACCTCAGGATCTACCTGATCACCGGTTCCACAGGCATGAGACATGACCAGGTTTTTCTGCAACTGGCTGAGGTCTTCCCGAGAAATCGAATGGTTGTACAGAGATCCGAATCCGGTATTGATTCCGTAAATCGGCTCTTCCTGGGTATCCATTTTACGATCCAGGTATTCGCGACAGGCTACAATTTTGTCACGGGCGGAATCACTTAAATGCAATAGTCGCTCCGATTGAATGATGTCACGAATCGTGGTTAGGGTTAGTCGTTCTGAGGAGATCAAATGATGAACCTTCATGTATAAGCTCTTATTTGGATTGTAATCTTGCTATTAAATCTTGAACGGATACCGAATCCTGGGTCCCCGCCTTCATATCTTTTACGGTTAGCAGTCCATTTTCCATTTCCTGCTCCCCTACCAAAACGACGTAAGGTACTTGCTTGTCGTTGGCATATTTCATCTGTTTGCGCATCTTAGCGCTATCCGGATAAATTTCGGTACGAATTCCCGCCTGCCTTAACTCTGTGGCCCACTTCATACATTGAGCCGCCTCTGCCTCCCCAAAGTTGACGAAGAGCACATCTGTGGTAGAATCCAGATCAGCTGGAAAGAGTTCCTTTTTCAAAAGCAAATCGTAAATGCGATCAGCGCCAAAGGAAACACCTACTCCGGATAGAACCAATTTGGGATCAAAAATCCCGGTTAGGTTGTCGTATCGTCCACCACCACAAATACTGGAGTTAAAATCGGGGTGAGTTACTTCGAAAATGGCTCCGGTATAGTAGTTCAATCCTCTGGCCAAAGTAGCGTCAAATTGTACTCCTTTAAGATCCAGATTTTGTACGTAGTCGATCAAAAAGCGTAACTCTTCTACTCCCTTTTGCCCCATTTCTGAATCGGCAAATAGGTCATTCAATGCATCTAAGGCTTCAGCTCCATCCTGTGGAAGGTTGAAAACCGTTTCCAACTTTTGAATGGCCTCATCAGGAATTCCTTTTTCACGTAACTCCTTCTCTACTCCTTCGCGACCTACTTTATCCAATTTGTCCAAAGCAATGGTGATGGTCATCATGTTGTCACTCTGACCGAGAATATCGGCGATTCCCTGAAGAATTTTCCGGTTGTTCAACTTGATGGTCACTTCCGGTAATTTCAAACGGGAAAACACTTCATTGATCACCTGAATCAACTCCACCTCATTGAGCAAACTCTCCGAACCGATCATATCAATATCACATTGATAGAATTCTCGGTACCTTCCAGCTTGAGGTCGATCCGCACGCCATACCGGTTGAATCTGGTAACGCTTAAAAGGAAAACTCAATTCATTGCGGTGCTGTGCAACCATACGTGCAAAGGGTACGGTTAAGTCGTAACGCAACGCTTCCTCGGAGCGGATATCCGATCCGGCATTTTTCAATTTCTCACCACGCGGCATGATTTTGAAAATCAAGCGATCCCCTTCTTCACCGTACTTTCCCATCAGCGTTTCGGTCAACTCCATGGCAGGAGTTTCGATGGGAGCAAATCCGTAAGTATGAAATACCGATCGAATGGTATCGAATAGGTAATTTCTCCGGCTTGCCTGGAGGGGTAAAAAATCGCGGGTCCCTTTCGGGGTATTTAGTCGTTGTTTGGCCATGGTTTAGTCTCTAACCAATTTTTTGTACTTCAATCTTTTCGGGGTAATGTCACCCAATCGTTTGCGTTTGTTCTCTTCGTATTCGGAGAAGGATCCTTCAAAGTACTTCACCTGAGAATCGCCTTCAAAGGCCAGGATGTGCGTACAAATCCGGTCGAGGAACCAGCGGTCGTGCGAAATAACCACGGCACATCCGGCAAAGTTCTCCAACGCTTCTTCCAAAGCACGGAGGGTGTTTACATCAATATCATTGGTAGGCTCATCGAGCAACAGCACGTTGGCCTCCATTTTCAAGGTCATAGCCAGGTGTAGACGGTTACGCTCTCCACCCGAAAGGATGTTCACCTTCTTCTGCTGATCGCCACCACCAAAGTTGAATTTGTTGACGTAAGCCCGAGAGTTGATTTTATGCGATCCGATTTCCAACCATTCGTTGCCACCGGAAATCACTTCGTATACTGTTTTGTTCTGATCGATGTCCGCGTGGGTTTGATCTACGTAGGCCACCTTAACGGTGTCTCCCACATTAAAGCTTCCACTGTTCGGCTCTTCCAATCCCATAATCATGCGGAAAAGTGTGGTTTTACCTACACCGTTTGGACCAATGATTCCTACAATACCGTTTGGTGGTAGTTTAAAATTCAGGTCTTCGTACAACAGACGATCGTCAAATCCTTTGGAAACCTCAACAGCTTCAATAACCTCAGATCCCAAACGTGGTCCAGGTGGAATGTAGATCTCCAGGTTTTCCAATTTATCCTTGCCTTCGTCGGCCAACATTTTCTCGTAGTTAGAGATACGAGCCTTCGATTTCGTTTGACGTGCTTTCGGAGCCATCTTCACCCATTCCAACTCTCGTTCCAGGGTTTTACGGCGTTTACTTTCCTGCTTTTCTTCCTGAGCCAATCGCTTGGCTTTTTGATCCAACCAACTGGAGTAGTTTCCTTTCCAGGGAATCCCCTCACCTCGGTCGAGTTCGAGAATCCATCCAGCTACATTATCCAGGAAGTAACGGTCGTGAGTAATCGCGATTACCGTACCCTTATACTGTTGCAAGTGCTGCTCTAACCACCAAATGGACTCAGCATCCAAGTGGTTGGTAGGCTCATCCAGTAATAGGATATCCGGTTCTTGCAGCAACAGGCGACATAGAGCCACCCGACGTCTTTCCCCACCAGATAGGTGAGCAACCTTGGCATCAGAATCCGGACAGCGAAGAGCATCCATGGCCACTTCCAGCTTGTTGTCCAATTCCCAGGCGTTGTGCTGTTCAATCAGGTCATTCAATTCTCCCTGGCGATCGATCAGCTTTTGCATTTTATCCGGATCTTCCATTACGGCAGGATCCATAAAAGCGTTGTTTACTTCTTCGTATTCTTTGAGTACATCTACTACTTCCTGAACACCCTCTTTTACCACTTCGATCACGGTTTTATCCGCATCCATTTCAGGTTCCTGAGCCAGGTAACCCACCGAGTAGCCTGGAGAGAAATGAATATCTCCCTGAAAGGATTTCTCTACTCCCGCGATGATTTTCATCAAGGTTGACTTACCGGATCCGTTCAATCCAATAATTCCAATTTTCGCTCCGTAGAAAAAGGAGAGGTGAATGTTTTTCAAAATCTGACGCTGAGGCGGAATTACCTTAGAAATTCCGATCATGCTGAATATTATCTTCTTATCGTCTGACATGTGTAGTAAAATTTGTTCTGGAACCCCTTCAAGCCGGCTGTATGAGGGCTTGAAGCAAGGCGGTCAAAAGTAAGGTTTAATGATGACACCACAGTAAGGGTGATTCGGGGAAAAATGGAGCTAAAGCTGATAAAAATCATATTTGGCCCTGCACCATCTCATAGCTGTCCAATATACCCCTTTGCATCTTTGATATTCTTAAACGTGATGCGAACCAAGTGGTTGAAATTTCTGATCTTAATCGCTTGGGTCAACCCTGCAAGTTTTCCGCCAGGAAAACGCAAGTCAAGAGAGCGCCTGTATGTTCCCGACAGGCGCTTTTTGTTTTTACACACCTCGTAAACCTCTGAATATCAGGTGACATTTATCACAATTTAGGCTATCAAGACTCATAGAATATCGCTGGGATATGTCGCACCTTTGAAATTCACCCATTAAAAAAACAGAAATGATGTACAGATGGAAATTAGCAGAAATCGGGCTTTTCGTTATCAGCATCGTTCTGCTCAGTAGCTGCACGAATGATAGCGCTCCGGTTAGCCAAGCCAGTGTATCAACCCAAACCGAAGAACCTAAGGAAGTCAAAGGTCAGGCTTTTGTATCTGACGAAGTATCCCAGCAAAACATTGTACAGATCGCGGTAGGATCTCAGGACCATACTACTCTGGTAGCCGCTGTTCAAGCAGCAGGATTGGTAGATGTTTTAGCCAACAATGGACCGCTCACAGTGTTTGCTCCAGTTAACGCAGCATTTGATGCACTGCCAGATGGAACGGTTGACAACCTGCTTTTGCCGGAAAACAAATCCAGCCTCATTTCCGTCATCCACTACCATGCAGCGCCTGGAACCTATAAAGGTGACCTGCTCAAGGATGGAATGGACCTCTACATGGCGCAAGGAGGCAACGTAAAGATTACCCGAGAAGGCGAAGATGTATTCGCTAATGGAAATAAAATTTTGGCAACGATCGATGCCACGAATGGAGTGATCCACGTGATCGACGGAGTACTACTCCCTCCACAGTAAGATGTGTTATTTTGAATGGAAAGAAGGCGCTCGGTTTTAAATCGGGCGTTTTCTTTTCTCTTTTTTACTTCAAGCCGGATAACACGTAAGAAAGATTCGGATGAATGTCTACCGGATCATTGAAAGGCTTGGTTACATAATGAGGTTTTGACAAAATCTTCCGCTCAATCATCTCATTAATCGTATCGTGAAATTCCAAAGAAGTCTTCCCGATCAGCAGGTTATCCAACTTTACCCCCGCTTTGTACCGCTTAAGCACCCGACGGAAACCTTCCAGATACAAATGCTCTTTAGTAAATCCGCCTCCACGGTGAACACGAGTACTCAGGTTAAACGCCCGGTCCCGATCCAATTGAAAATCTTCGTGCAGCATCTTGAACGTTTCCACAAAGGATGCTCCATCGACCACCGACTTTACTGCAAAAACCCGATGAGCCAATTCCCATAACCGAGTCATTCCCATACTTCCCGAAAGCAATTCGCTAAGCACAGCCAATCCTTCCTGCGTCATGGTATTTCTCGGCAAGCCTACATTAAATATTTTAAGGGGTTGAATATTGGAATTCATAGTGGTTACCATGTGCACCCCTATTTCATGATTTCCTAAAGCCTGTAGAGAACGCTGGCTAAACTGCGCGCCTTTCTTCAAAACAACCGTTTTTCGAGCATTCAATACCGTTGCTGGTGAAACTACCCGATCGCTTACCTTAATCTTAAATTCGAACCCATACTCGTTACCCAAAGACCGAAATAGGTCTGAAGCGTCTTCCACATCCAAGTCGGCATTTTCTTCTACCGTTTGAAAATCCGGGCAGTACAGCAAATAGCGGGCATTGTCAATATCCTTGGCCGAAGGCTCTCCAAAATAGCGAAGGGAGTTAAACTTAAACTTGGAAGTACCCAAAGTGGACAGCATATCAATTTTGTCCATGTAAGCCTGAGCTACTTCCTTGTACAGGTTTTGGATAGAAATATCACGAATATCCTCAATGGGCAATTGAGACAAGGTACGCTTCAGTCGCCAGGTATCGAGGTGAATCTGTTTGTAATGAAACTGAGGAATCCGCTGGTAGTTGGAAGCATAAAAACGCCTTCTTTCCTGTTCCAGATTTACCGGGTTGACGAATTCCAACAATTCAAAATCGCGTACCGTTCGATACAGAAGGCGGTCAATTTTAGAGATGGTCTCTGAAAGGGTTCCACTCAACAGCTCCGATTTCTTCTTGATTCGGTACGTGGTCTTCTTCTTGGAAAACTGAGAGGTGTGGTTAAGAATAGCTCGCTTAAATCCCTGGTGCAGGGCTTCGATCACTTTTGGGAAACTCTCCCCGGTAAGTTCATCGCAATACACTTTCTTGACCTCAGTGGCGAGCACCAAAATATCCTCAAATCTCTTGGAGACATGCTCCAGTAGATATCCTCTGCCGTAGAAGATTCCGTTGATCTGGGTCAGGTTGTGGGTATTCGGCAATTTGATTTTGCTCAGCTCGTCTCTCCATTTTTCAACCTGAGCACCAAACTTGTGCTGGTCTACCCGTTCGCTTCCGATATTGAAAACAGGTGTTTCCCGATCGTGGCGTTTGTAGTTGTAGGAGTGAATGTCGTAAACCAAACCACCGGAAAAACGATCCATCATGGCTGCGCACAACGCGTCAATTACCTGGTAAAAAGCGGCATGTTTATCTAAACTCTGTTGTTTTTCCTGATCTGAAAGTGAGCGGGTCCAAACTTGTTTGCCCCAGGCTTCTTCAAAAACGGCGCCTTCTGGCCCCCGATTCAAATCGTATTCGTAGCGCGAATCCATGCCTTCGATGGTCATCGGGAAGGAACGGACAAAATCAATGGTATAGGGATCTTCCTCATACCATCTTTCGTATTCGCTAAGGGCACTTATTTCTTCTAATTCCGGTCTCAATCCATGGCCATTGTGAATAGCGGCACATAGAAAGGGAACGTACTTTTCAATTTTTATTCGGAAGGAGCGGTCTTGAGAAATGGCCTCAAAGGTTTGGCCACTTTCTATTTTTTGGATGATCTCATCAACTGATAACCTAAGCATTGTCTACCGTTTGCCTGAACATGGCTTTGCGTTTTAGGGCTTCTTCCTTGTTCACAACAACCCCTTCAGCAAAGTCCAAAATTTTGGCTGCAATATTAGTGCGATTCAAGTTACTGATGGCTACTACACCGCCAGGACTGCACACATTTACTTCGATCAGTTTTCCATTGATAATATCAAGACCTACAAAATACAATCCATCGGCTACCAGCTTAGGACCGATAATCTCACAAACCTTTTTCTCTTGCCTGGTCAAATGGTGTTTTTCCATACGGCCACCCGCCGACAAATTGGAGCGGATATCATCTTTTGCGGGAACACGGCGAAAAGCTCCCATGGGCTTTCCATTGAGCATAAGAACACGCACGTCACCTTGCTCGGCCCCTTCTACAAATTCCTGGATAATTACATAACTCTTCTCGCCATCCTTACCAGCGATGTAGAAGTCCAGTAGGGAATTGATATTCTGTGTCGCATTCTTTTCAATAACAATTACTCCACTTCCTCCCATACCATTGAGCGGCTTCATGATCATCCGTTCTGATTTGGACTCCTGAATCACCTTCTTGAGGTACGTTTTGTTTTTGGATACATGAGTAACCGGAATGATCTCGTTGTTTGGATCATCAAAGGCAGCCGTATACAATTTGTTATTGGCCTCTCTCAGCCCTTGAATATCGTTCACAATGAACACATCATTTCTAACCGAATCCAGGAAATTAAGTGCTATGTTGTCAATCGGAGGATTGGCACGCATAAAGATGATATCGAATCCAGCAAGGGGTAACAATTGATCCCTAAACCTCACCTTCTTAAAAAAGGCTGAAGTTTTACTGGCCACCTTATCCGCCTTGATAACGACCTGGCAAAAAGCCGACGTTACCGAATTACGAATAGTTAGAGCTCCGGGAGTGGTAATGGCCACCGTGTGCTTACGCAAGGCAGCTTCATGAACCATTTTTACAGTCGAGTCTCTGTCATCAGCCTGTTCCCAGGGATACATGATAAAGCAGATGTTCATTTCCTACGGTTATTATGGGTGTTGTTCCTTCCAAATTAAGAGAAATTTTCCCGATGATAAAAGACCTCCGAATCAATTTAAAAAAGATTTTGCCTTCAATTCTTGTAAGTTTGTGACATGAACAGTTCTTCAAACTTGCCGAAAGGCATTCATCTACTGCTACTAACCCTTATTATGGGTTCAGGATTAATGGCGCAAACTTCTTTTAGAAAACAGACCTATGAAGCCAAATTCATCCGGTCTTTTGAGCCCACATCGGTGAAAACTTCTTTTGCTCCAAGACTTCAAAGTCTGGAGGCACCCAAACCGGGAGGAGAAGGTTACCACGATTTTCTGGCCCGCGTAAAAGAGCAGGTAACCGCAGACTTTCCGATCCAGGAAAGAAACACGGCTGTGAGAGGAACACAATCGGCGGATTCGCCTCAAATTTTGGATGGCTTCGGATTGACTTGGGAACACCCGACCAATGGCACGACTTACCATGCTGGTGGAAGACCAAATGACAATACCCTGGCTTTATCTGAAGATGGATATCTGCTGACCTCCTGGAATACCTTGATTTACGCCCACGACATGAATGCGGATACGGCCATGTACAAGCCCAATCCCTTTTTCAATGCTATTTCATTTGCGCAGTTTGCTGATACACTTTCCACCAGTGCTCCTTTCGATCCTAAGATCCTGTACGATCCGATTGAAAAGCGCTTTATCCTGATGTATCTGAGTGGTCGTACTCCACAAGACAGCAAAACGATTCTTGGCTTTTCCACTTCCACCAACCCTACTGATCCCTGGAACCTTTATGAAATTGACGGAAATCCCTTGGATACCAATTTCTGGTCAGACTACCCCCAAATTGCCATTACCAAAGACGAACTGTTTTACACCGTAAACCTATTGGAAGACGGCCAAAGCTGGATTCACGGTTTTAGAAGTACCCTGATTTGGCAGATCGATAAGAAATCAGGCTACCGCGGCGATGCAACTTTGACGCTGGATTTGTGGGATGAGATTAACTACAATGGTAAACCTCTTCGTTACTTCCGCCCGATTAAAAACGGATCTGGGCCCGCTGGACCGAATATGTACTTTATTTCAAACCGAAGTATTCCGGTTGACTTTGGAGATACCCTGAGCTATTCCAACGATTCCATCTTTCTGATCGAAGTGACGGATACCAAAGCCAGTGGAAATGCAACTTTGGTGGTTCGCCCAGGTAAGGCCAATGCCCGTTACCACACTCCACCGGCAGCTCGTCAGGCCACTGGAGCTCAACCCTTGTTTACCAATGACGCACGGGTATTGGGAGGATTTTTGCACAATGGAGAAATTCAGTTTGTTGGAAACACACTCGATTCCACTTCGGGTCGATGTGGCATCTACCATGGTATTATCAAAAACCTGAATGGTCCAATCGACGTTTCCCTGGAAATTATTGGAGACGATAGCCTTGATCTTGGATTCCCCAATATCACCTACTCCGGAATCAATGCCAGTAACCAAAGTGCTTTGATTGGTTTTGACCATTCCAGTCCGAACCATTTTGCAGGAAATGCAGTGGTTTATTACGATGGTAAAGGAAACTACTCGGAAGTGAAACGCGTCATTGACGGCGAAGGTTATGTGGATGTGATTAACGGAACTTCTGAACGATGGGGGACTACTTCGGAATGCAACGTGATTTTAATCGTCCCAAGTCAGCTTGGTTGGCAGGCTATTTTGCTAAAACCAATAACGAAAGTTCAATCTGGGTATCGCATGTAAGCACGCCGGCTGACCCGGATGATCCCTTCCTTTCGGTACAAGAAACAGCTAAGAAACAAACAGCATTGGTTTTCCCTAATCCGGTTGATCACCAGTTTAAAGCCCGCATCGAATTAGATCGTCCTGAGGTTCTACAGTTCTCGATTTACGATGCGCAGGGCAAATTGGTTCGTCATCTATTAAAGCAACAGGCCAAAACAGGCGTTAGTGAGTTTTCCTTCTTCACCTTTGATTTGGATCCAGGAGTATACATCCTACGCATAGAAGGCGATTTGGGCACTCAAATGAGTCATCAGGTAATGAAGCGATAGATTCGGTTTTATCCCATGGTGTTTCGCTACAGCCTCATTCTTTCCCTATTCATTTTCGGGGCGTGTACCTCAGTACCTCCAGCTCAGGAGGAATTGGCCTTACCCCACGTTCTGGGCCATCGCGGCAGTGGAAGCGGTTGTCGGGTAATGGGACAAGATAGTATCTGCGAAAACAGCTATCCAGCCGTCATTATGGGATTGGACCACTATCAAGGAGTGGAAGTCGATATTCAGATGAGTGCCGATGGAACCCTCTGGATGTACCACGATGCTTTAATGATAGATCAAGACTCAAACCAACTTTGCATTCCTCAATCCGGAGATTTTGAAATTCGCCAAATGGCCAGCCGCGTTCGTGCCTACAAATACCTGGCTCCCTTAGATACGATTTTTGACTACCACCGTAAATATGGTCTTCTCCAATCTATTTCTCTGGACGTTAAAGGGTATTTCTCCGAGGCGTGTTTTCCCGGTCAAAATGCCGATCAGAAATACTTATTAGGCTTAGCTGATTCATTGGTCCAACTCATTCATCGGTATGAGATGACTCCCTTTGTGATGGTAGAAACAGACTACCAGGATGTATTGGATCGGATTCGCTCCCGATCGGATTCCATTCCCTGTTACCTGCTGGCTTATGGCCACTGGGAAAAGGCCAAACAGATTATTCAGGAGAAAGGTTATCAGGGTTTGTCCTACTCCTTCTCCGATCCCGAATTGACGCCTGAAAAAGTTGAAGCCGTCCGAAAAGCGGGGTGGAAAGTACAGATTTGGACGCCTAATGGCCGGGAGGCACTCTATCAAGCGTGGAGTTTGCAACCCGATTATATCCAAACAGATGATTCCAAAGCCGTTAGATGGATTCAGCAGTGGAATGATTCTTTGTACTCGCTAAGGACACCTAAAACGCCTTCATGATTCGCCGCCTGGAAGCCTACGCCACCGAATATTTGAGGGTAATCTTAATCACCCTACTGCTGCTCGTATTGCTTCGCGTGGTCGAATACCTGGCTTGGACTGTTCACTTCCAGATGGATATTGGCTTAGATGTGTTGTTTTCCCGAAGTATCAATTTTGATGTGCTGCACACCATTTGGATCTCTTTGTGGTGCCTTCCCGGTTTCCTTCTGCTCTCTTTCCTCCAAGCAAGCTGGGCAAAGGCCTTACTAAGAACCGGTGCTCTACTCTATTTTTTCGCGATTTTGGTAGACACGATCTATTTTCTGATTTCTCAAACGCTGCTAACTGGAAGCGTATTGGAGTTTCAACTACAGGAGATCTTCAAAATTGTTTTGGCCGAATTCTCCCTAAACCGCCTTCCGGAAACACTCGGGTTACTTCTTTTTTTAGGGTTGGCAATTGGGTTATATTTCTTCCCCAAAGGCTCTCTCCCACTAACCCTTAAACGGGTCGGATTTGCCCTTTATGCCGTAGCGCTCATTGTAACCTGGGGAAATCGCAGTCATCAGTTTAAGGAATTGAAGTACTTCGATTCCACCTTGAAGTTTCAGTTAGGTAATTCCAAATGGGTCTACTTTTTTAAGAGTCTTAAAGATTCCACAGAAGATCCGGATCAGTTTTCGGCATTCGAACTGAGCAAGCGCATTCCGGCCTGGCAATCCAAAAATCCCAATTTCCATTATGTGGATCAGCAGTTTCCATTGATTCACCAAGGTTCAACCCAAAATGTATTGGCCCCTTTCTTTCCGAAGGGCGATAAACCGCCAAATATTGTTCTGGTCATTACGGAAAGTCTCTCCGCTTCATTTGTTGGAGACTCCACCCAAGTGGGTAACTTGATGCCTTTTACCGATAGCCTGTTGCACGAAAGTTTATACTGGCCCAATTTTCTGTCCAATGCAGAACGGTCTTATGGCGCCCTCCCTTCCCTTTTGGCCTCCTCCCCTGCTGGAATCGGTGAGCGTGGGTTTGTAAACATGAAGGTGGAGCTGGACAGTGGGCAACGATACCCGAATCAGTTATCTCTTATTTCCCTGCTCAAAGACAATGGCTACCATACGCATTTCTACTATGGCGGCTGGATCGACTTTGACAATATTGGCGTGTATTTGCGTCATTTGGGTATTGATGAATACAGCAGTGATGTAGATTTTGATCCGGAAGTTTACTTGAAAAATGATGGCTCCCGAAACAAGATGGTCTGGGGATACAACGACAAAGATGTCTTTCGATTTTCGTTGCTTGAAATGGACCAATCAGCCCGTCCAAAACCCTACCTAAACATTTACCAGACCCTGAGCATTCATAGCCCATTCAACCTGGTAGAAGAGCATTATTACGACCAAGAATTCCAACAAAAGCGGATAGATCAATTACCTAACATCGATCGAGAACGCGTAAGCAAGATACCGAATGCTCCTCTGGCCTCTATTCTGTTTGCGGATGATGCATTGAGGCAATTTATGCAGGCCTATCAACACCGCCCGGATTTTGAGGAAACGATCTTTATCATTACCGGTGATCATGCCATCGACTTGGGATTGGATCAAGGGCCATTTAAGAATTACCGCATTCCGCTCATGATCTATTCTCCAAATCTTAAGCGAACGGGGCATTTTCCGGGCTTGCATTCTCATTTGGACGTATTGCCCAGTCTTCAGGCCTTGCTTCAGGAGAATTATGGTCTTTCTTTTCCAGGCAATCAGCCCTGGATGGGGAATGGCCTGGACACCGTGCCCACTTTCCAATCCAATCAGATTATTCCGCTGAATATCCAAGCCATGGAGTTACCCAATTTCGTGTATCGCAATCAAGTGGTTTGGGGCAACGAGGTATACCGCATTCAATCGAACCTAAGCCTTATTCCAGAACCCGATGCCGTTCCTCGCGAAGAGGCCATGAAAGCCTTTGAGGATTACCGGTACATCAACCAATATGTCTGCCGATCTGATAAAATCTGGCCAGCACCTGTGAAGCAGCTCGAATTCTAAATGCGATCCAATTCCTTTTGGGTTAATTCACTTTCAGTATCCCCGGTGTTCAATGTTTCCTTAGGTTCAAACAGCATGACCGAAACTTCTTCATCGGCCACCGGCTTGTGCTCCACTCCTCTGGGAATTACAACCATTTCACCAGGATTTAAAACCAAGGTCTTATCCCTCAATTCGATTTTTAACTGGCCACTGATCACGTAGAACAATTCATCTTCAGCATCGTGTTTATGCCAAATGAACTCTCCTTTCAACTTGGCCAACTTTACCAATTGACCGTTGAGCTCTGCGACAATTCTCGGATTCCAATGGTCGGAGAAAAGGCCTAATTTTTCAGATACAACAACCTTTTCTACAGCCATTAGCGGTGAATGAGTGTACGTCGAACCACCTGAGCTTCAGATTCCAATTCAAGTATATAAGTTCCAGCTCGTAAATGATCCACCTGCAGAATGACCAAAGACTGTCCATTCACCTCAGAAGACGCTACCGTTCTTCCGAGCGGATCCACCAAACGAATGGTTCCAACCTCAGCAGGCCATTCGCTCAAATCCACATGTAGTTGCTGGTCCATTGGAACGGGGTAAATGCTCAGGGCATCATTGCCTTCCCATTCAGTCACGCTGGTTTCAAAAATCTGAATTCCACGTTGAACAGAATCAACACCGCATTCATTCTCTACTTTGAGCTTTACCAGGAATATTCCATTCTGACCATAGTTGTGAGTGGGGTTAGCAACCGTATCTGTTCCTCCATCACCAAAGTCCCAAGACCAGCTATTAGCTACCTTGGAAGTATCGGTAAAGTCCACTGTAAAACCGTTTTGCTGTTTCCATTCAAATCCTGCCAATGGCGCATCAATGAAATTAATATCATCAAGGGCCATATCACTGCGGAAGTTGTTTCCGGTTCTTCCAACCAAGCGAATTTGAATGACTTTACCTACATAGGCACTTAAATCAACTTCTTGATTCAACCAGCTTCCGCCCTTGTTTCCAGTAAGCGGGGTAAAAATATCTTCTACCCAGGCACCATCTACCAGAATATCACCAGAAAGGGTTCCCATGTTGCTACCATTCATATGGTACCAGAAGGACAATTTAGGTGCATAGGCATTGGACAAATCAATACATGGAGAAATGAGGTGAGCTTCGTGGTCGTAACAACCTGATGCTTCCAGGTACAAGTATTTTCCTAAAGGAGATGTCGTTGTGTGATCAACTACGGGCCCTGTACTGTTAGAAGGAGTAGTTCCGCTATTCACCCGCCAGTCTATATCGTCAACCACATCGTTGGCTTCATTCAACCAACCATCAATCAAGTCACAAACCTCGGCACCACAATCTGATTCGGTTCCGCAATTCGTAAAATTCTCGAAATCTGTACGGTGACAAGCGGAGTAGGTTACCCCTGAAATCATGTCTACGCTGGCATCGAGAGTATCGTTGAATACATTTTGATCAGGACTGTAGTCCAAAGTTACTTCAATGTCATTGGGGCCAATACTCAACGTAGGTTTATGCGTGAAGGTGTAATCCACGTCTGTACCTGGAGCAATCGGTAAATTGAAGGTTTCGGTAACCGCATTTCCATTCACATCCAAAATGAGATCGAAGTTCGAGCTATTCACTCCACCGGCATTCTTCACTTTCACAGTCACCTCTAAATCGGATCCTTGAGAACAGCTTTGTACCGTGGAAAGATTGGATACAAATTCCACCAATTCCAGGTCTTCATCCAATTGACAGTTGAGCAATCCTGGCGCCTTGCGAATAGCTTCAGATCTGCGGCTCACGGCATCATCAGGACCGTGGGCGCTCACAGCAAACCAGTATTCGGTATAGGGATGATAGTTATTGGTGATGTAAACATTAGGATTTGTAGTTGTAGCAATTGAGTCCATGTATTTAGCTCCCAAACGATAAACCGTATAATGAGTAGCACCTGGAGTTGGAATCCATCGTAGCTTCAAGGTATCCGGACAGGCACGCTCAACACTCATAGCAGTAGGAACATGCATAATGGAAAACAATTCACTCTCATCAACAAGGTTGCCATTGATAATGCGAATAATGGCTTTACCCGTATTGGTAATTCCACTTGGCACAGTCCATTGGTAATAACGCTGATTCGGCGGCACGTTGGCCAAAACCGTCCAAGAATTTCCAGAATCCAAAGACAACTCAATATCAAATGGATCGTTTCCATCGGGAGCCGACCAGCGAATGGTTTCAGATTCAGAAGGAACCCATTTCTCGCCGCCAACGGGGTATTCAAGCACTACTGCTTCTTCCTCTACCCACCAGGTGAGGTAGAAAGATTGTTTTCCCATTGGAATTTGATGCGCTTTGATGGTCACCTGATAATTACCAGGAAGCGGTGAATCGATAACCACTTGTTCAATGTTATTTAAGCGATCCACTCTTTCAATAGCAGGGTCAGCTACATTAGCAGGATTGTGATCCGGTACTAATGGAAGGTGAGATTGTCCTAATGGCTCAGACACACGAATATCCAAGTCATTAACCAAAGGATTGGAAGATCCAACCGCTCCTGGAGGATCGTTCCACACCAACATAAAGCGAACACTTCCAGGCTGATTTCCTGGAACCTGAACCGTAATATTCATGGAGTCGCCATTGGAAAGTGAATCCAGTTTATAATTCTTCGATTCGATCACCTTGTAGGCCTTACGAGCATTTACCCGACCAAATCCATAAACAAAGTCAGCGCCCTTCTCACCGAGGTCATCGGCAGTGTTGCACAAAATTCCTTTCATCAAGGTCGCATCCGGATACTGATTGCTGTTATGCTCCTTAAAGGCTTGATAAAGAACAGCCATGGTTCCTGAAACGCCAGGACAAGACATCGATGTTCCTGTTTTACGTACATAGTTGTGATCATTGGTGGTGGACATCACATCCGTTCCTACCGCCGTCACATCAGGCTTAATTCGCCCATCAGCGGCTGGACCACGGCTACTGGAAGTATTGATCTGATCCAAGTGATTTAGGTTTCCAACGGTGATTACGTTTTTGGCCACCTTGTGCCCACCGGTGATATTACCCCAAAACTGTCCGGCTCCGTAACCGCAATTCGAGGTCCCACTGTTTCCAGCTGAAAACACGTGAGTAAGGTCTTCCATGTCATTGGTTTGAACATCCAACTCTCGGGCAAGGGAGGTATATCCGGCATTACATCCATTGGAATAAGAAGTAGAGGTAATTCTAATCTCATGTTTGTTGTAATGGCTATACGCTGAGTCAAATCCAGGGTATCCTTGACCTGCTGCTCCATATACATAAAGAATCGAAGCCGGGGCCATTCCCTGGTATTTTGGGTTCAGGTTACCAGCTGCCATAATGGTACCACCCGTGTGGTCTCCGTGATCACCTGTGTTGAAATTGACGTATTGCATGCCAATCCGTCCTTGGTAATCGATGTGCGGACCGATGATTCCATCATCCTGTAGCATGACGTGAATACCTTCCCCATTTAGATCTTTGGACAATCCGGTGGTGGTGCGGGACAAAGCTGATACTCTGTGCGTGGCTGCTGCCCGATCGTTTTCAGGTTCGCCAGGAGCATCAATAGGCTCAATGTATTGAATAGCAGCAAGCTCTCCCAAATTGCGCAGGTTTTGAGGAGGCAAATAAGCTCTAAGCAATCCGGCTTTCTCGTTTACTTTTTCAACCGATCCAGCGAGGTATTCGATGTTCGCCACGACATGGGCTGGATTGATGCCTTCATGAAGTTTGATATTGATCATCAACAAACCGTCTTCCAAGGCATGCTCTGGATAAGGTAATTGAACCAACTCTGGTTGCAATTTGGCTACATAGGGAAGTTCCAAAACCGATCGAATTCCCAAACCAGACCAATCCTGCTCAATGGCCTGATCGTCAACGGCCACAAAGTAGGCCAGGTTTGGCATGTATTCCAACAACTGGATGCCTCGTTGCTCAAGCGTCAATTGTACCTCCTGGTTAGGAATGGACAAAAACTGGATAATTCCATATCGCTTTCCCTGATAACGGTCCAACGAAGCCAGATCCTTATTGAAATCGGAGGAAACCTCTGGAGTTAGTTCCAACGATTTAAAAGAAAGTGTATAGTTCTGTTGTGCATAGGTCACTGTTGAACATAGCAAAGTCACCAGCACAACCTGAAGAAATTTAAAACCTGTCATTTAGCGCAATTTTGAGCGCCTGAAATTACCTAAAAATTGGATTGGTTATAGAAGGTCTTCTATATTTTGAACAGAATGTAAGAGAAATGTCAGGAGAGACGCATTCGAATTTTCAATCTTGATTCGACCCCGATGGCCATCGGGAGAGATGCGAGATGTGAGATTGGAGATTACCTGCGGTGATTGCTTTGCTCTGAGTTCGAGATTGAAGATTGGAGATTGAATGTTGGAAGTTAAAAAAAATCCTCCCTTCCGCTTCCCCACTAAGTGCAGGTAAGTTTCAGGGAGGATTCATGATGCTTAGTCTTCTACCACTTCGGCGTCATCCGCAGCATCAGGGGTATTCGGTTTTGTGGGATTCAAGGGAATCTGAACATCGGGCTTGTCCTTTCCTTTGATGAATTCCGGTAAATCCATTCCCGCCATTTGGAACATATCCTGAAGTGGCGGCACAGATTGATAAAGTCCTGAAAGGAAGTTTGCCGTATTGGTTTTACCATCACCTCCGCCTCCGTTGGCACTATCCCAAACGGTAACTTTATCGATTTTAATATTCTTAATCGCTTCAGATTGCATTTTAACCAGTTCAGGTAATTTGTCAGCAATCATAAAGAGAACAGCGCTATCGGTATTTTCGCCAGCGGCGTTAACCAACATTTTGAAACCTTCCGCCTGCTTGCTCAGTACCTCGAAGTTACCCTTCGCTTCGGCTTCCATTTTCATGAAGATCGCATCGGCCTCCCCTTTCGCTTTCCGGCGAATTTTCTCGGCTTCGGCTTCGGCATCAATTTCAACTTTTTGTTTATCCACTTCGGCTGGAACAACCACGTTGGCAACCTGAGTAGCTTTATCCCTTTGGGCACGAGCACTTTCCGCCTCTTTTTCAGCCATATAGGCTTCTTCCTTGGCTTTTGCGTCTTTTACCTTCTCAGCAGCTACGGCTCGACGAGAAGCTTCTGCCTGAGCCTCCCTACGGGTGGCATCGGATTCTGCAATATCAATTTGGGCTTTGTTCTCCCCTTCCACGGCACGTGCATTGGCGTCAGAAGTTTCGATACGCTCTTGTTTCTCCGCAGCGGCCTCACCAATTTTGGCCTGAGCTACAGCAGAAGCCACTTGGATTCTTTCGTCCTGTTCAGCAGCGGCCTCACCAATTTTGGCCTTAGCCTCAGCAGCGGCAACCTGAGTTCTTTCCACTTGCATCGCATTCGCCTCACCAATGGAACCGTCCCGGTTTTTCTCAGCCACACTTTTCTTGGCATCGTTCACCGCCTTGGCAGCAGCTTCCTTACCAAGTGCTTCGATATAACCAGACTCATCCTTGATATCGGTTACGTTTACGTTGATCAGCTTAAGACCAATCTTCTGCAATTCAGCCTCTACGTTAGCTGCTACATTAGACAAAAACTTGTCACGGTTGCTGTTGATTTCTTCAATATCCATGGTGGCTACAACCAAACGAAGCTGACCGAAGATGATGTCCTTGGCCAAATCGTGGATTTGATCCTGAGCCAATCCCAACAGACGCTCTGCAGCGTTGGTCATAACTCCTGGTTCGGTAGAAATACCCACGGTAAATCGAGAAGGTACATCCACCCGGATATTTTGCTTACTAAGTGCCCCGGTAAGGTCCACTTCAATAGAAGTAGGTGTTAAGTCCAGGAAAGCATAATCCTGAAACACCGGAAAAATAAAGGCGGCACCACCATGAATACACTTGGCGGATCGGCCACCACCTCCTCCAACTTTACCGTATACAACAAGAATACGATCGGATGGACAGCGCTTGTAGCGCCTCAGCATCGAAACGACGAGAATGAAGATAAAGAGTATCGCTATCGCAATACCTACTACACCAAATAAATCTCCCATAATTAATTAGGTTTTAAAAATTGTTTAATTAGAACTTTTTGTAACCAGCAGGATCTGATCGTTGATAATGTCCTGAACTTGAACTACGGTCCCCATAGGCAGATCTTCACCGTCGTCGGTCATGGCCTGCAGGGTGCGCAGTCCGCCCTGAACATTAATCTGCACTTTTCCGAATCCTCCCCGCTGTTTTTTAATAGGCAGGTAAACTTCACCGATGCCATTTACAGCATTGCGCATGTCGAGGGTACCACTATCCGTCAGCTTACTCATAAAGTAAAAGATGGAAGCCATAACCGTCATCATCACAAAACCGGAAATGATGGACACAACCAGGGTAACTAACTGCGATTGATCAGCGTCAATACAGGCCAGTCCACTCCAGGCAAACAGGGTGAAAAACCCAACTACGTTTTTGAGGGAAAAAAATTGAAATCCGACGCCGTCGTCTCCAGCCACATCTGCATCGGGGCCACCGGCATCATCCAAATCACCACCTACGAAGGTGAGGACCAGGAGAATAAGAAAAATTAAGGTGGAAGGTAACGCGATGATCCAGTATACCTGTTCAAAGGTACCCATACCTGACCACCAGGTGGATAAATCTAAAAGCATCATGATAATAAAATTTGATCGGAATGAAGCGTGAACTTCTCCAGTTGATTATGCATACTAATTTAATACAAACGACTGAATTCTCAACTGCTTCGGATTCCTAAAAAAACCTAATTCGAAAAGCAGGACCTATTCCTCGATCAGCTTTTCGATTTTCTTATCCCTTTTTAAATATTCTTCGTGTTCTTTGTAATAGTCCAGCACCGTTTTCACGCCAATCTCGTTTCCTTCCTTGGGATCGGTGTCCTCGTTTTCTATTTCATAGCGGGCATAACCAGCCATATATATAAATAGAAGCATTGAATTTTTGGAGGCCAACTCTACTCCATCTCCAGAAAGCTCCAAAGTAATGGTAGGGGTTCCGGTTACCCATTTAAGGAAAAACGTTTGAGCATCCATCCTTTTTTGCAACTCTACATCAGGTGGCGTCTCTATCATCCATTGAATGCAATCCAAAACATCGTCTTCATATTCCTGGTACTCTGATTCATCCGAAAACGAGTAGTCTTCCGGCACCTCAAAATCCTGGGCCCAGGTCAGGTTTACAAAGAGGCAGGCAATTACGATGGCGATTCCCTTTTTCATGCTCATGGTTTTGGTGGTTCCAAACTAATACAAAGCCGGGACATAGCAGTAGATCCGAAACACAATTAATAGCTATCCAATTGCTATTTAAAGCCATCCTCAAAAGCCCAAAAAGGGTTCACAGATAAGAAAACACACCCAAGAGGGGAATTTGTGAAAAAAAATTTTCCCAAAATTGGAACTTTCCTAGTTCGATCCACGTACAGGAATGCCACGGATCTAGGAAGCCCTTTTACTACATGAATTACAAAAAATATGACAGCCGCGAGGAGCAGTTTGCCCGTTATGATTTAGAAGCACCCGAAGTCATATTTGCTCGATACTGCCGCGATTTAGACCCCGAAAAACACGTTATTAATACCGCTTCGCAATACCGGGAGCTGGTTTTTGGTATGAACCTTCATAACCTCCCCTCCAAGTACCGTAAACCCTTGTTTCAGCGTTATGAGGGACAAACCACTCAGGCCTATTATAAGTTTTTGATTCACGGATTGAAGTTTGTGCATAAGCTCTATTTCCTGGGTAATCAATTGGTATTGCTTGAGGTCCTTTGTCGGGAAACGAATCGATACGTATTGGAACAGTTGGTAGAATCTGCCCACTTGAATTACAAGTGCGATGAAGGAGTTACCTGCTTTACGCCAAGTTATGCGTTTCGCCTCGAGACCAAAATGGGACTTCGGTTTCTATACTTCGGCAACGATAGGCTGAGTTCTCAGCTCATCCGGGATTTCCATGAGGAAACCATGAACCGAGAAGTGATTCGTGAAGTGGTGACCAGCCATCTACTCAAATTTCAAACGATTGTCTGAAGCCTTCCCTATCGAGCAAGCCGCTCTACTCCACGTTTCAGATGACGATGTAACATTCAACGAAGGAATGTTACCACCGAACGATTTAAGAATACGAAAAGACTAGGTTAGACGTATCTTCATATCTCTAAAATAAACCGAGAACTGATGGGCCACCAAATACTAAAAGGAATACACGAAGTACTCTTCAGAATCCTCTCCGTAGGAGTTGATTTGTTACTCCTTCTTTTGAGAATCAAACCTGGAAATCGCAATAACTAAACGACCTCCTTAAAAGCCCCTTACTTTTTCGAATATCTACGGATACTACCTTATACTCAGGGCAAAGCGCTTCACTGTCGTGTTCGTCTGAGGTGATGTTGTTCAACATAATTTCCGGGAAGTGGAACGTTGAACTCAATACTCCGGGCTTTACATCTGTAGAAACCTTAGCTCGAATATCCACCTTGCCACGTGCCGAAGAAACACATACCATGTCTCCATCTTTAATGCCTTTGGATGCAGCATCTTCAGGATTGATCACCAAAAGATCTTCGGTAAGAATTTCAACGTTTTTGGTTCTTCGAGTCATCGCACCACAGTTATAATGTTCCAGCTCTCTAACGGTGGTTAGAATGTATGGATACTCCTTTCCATGACTTTCGATTTCCTGACTTTCTTTCCAATCAAAATAGAAGAAACGACCTTTTCCAATTTTGAATTCTTCGGTATGTAGAATCTGAGTATCGGATCCATCTTCTTTCACCGGCCACTGCTTTCCATTTTCACCCAATTCATCCCATTTAACTCCTTTGAAGAAGGGAACGATTTGAGAAATTTCTTCGAGCATGGTACGGGGATGGTAATCGGCTTGCTTGTAGCCCAGGTGGTTCATCATATCAATAATGATCTGACCATCTACCTTAGCATTTCCAACTGGCTCAACACTTTGATTCACCCGTTGAATTCGTCGCTCTCCATTGGTAAACGTTCCACTCTTTTCGAGGAAGGATGCACCCGGTAATACAATATCAGCAAGCTTGGCCGTTTCCGTCATAAACAGTTCCTGAACCACCAATAGATCAAGACTTTCAAGAGCTTTCACTACTTTCTGTGTGTTCGGATCGGTTTGGGCAACGTCTTCTCCAATAATCCAGGCTGCTTTGAGTTTTCCATCGATTGCTGCGTCGAACATCTCCGGAATCTTCAAGCCAATTTCGCCAGGTACATCTACCCCATAAAAATCGGTATATAAGTTCTGTACTTCACCTTGGGTGATATCCAAATAACCAGCACCCTGGTGCGGCTGAACACCCATATCCGCAGAACCCTGAACGTTGTTCTGACCCCTCAATGGATTTACTCCAACTCCTTTACGTCCAATGTTTCCGGTTACCATAGCCAATTGAGCAATCAACATAACGGTAAAAGTTCCCTGGCTGTGTTCGGTTACACCAAGTCCGTGGAAAGACATAGCATTTGGAGCTTGGGCATAAGCTAATGCTGCCTCTCGAGCCAAGTTTCGGTCTACTCCGGAAACTCTTTCCAATTCAGCAATATCGAGCTTATGAATGTCTTTTATAAAGTCTTCGTAACCGGTGGTACGGTTCTTAATGAAGTCGTTGTCAGCAAAACCTTCCTGAATGATGTAATACAACATCATGTTCAGCACAGCCACATTAGTACCTGGTCTTAATTGCAGGTGATAATCAGCATACTTGGCCAACTCGGTGCGGTAAGGATCGATCACAATGAGCTTTGTGCCTTTCATGGCAGCCTGCTTCAACTTGGCCCCTGTCACCGGGTGAGCTTTGGTTGGATTGGCTCCAATAACCATAATCATATCGGTATGGGGAATATCCTCAATCGAATTGGTGGCCGCTCCGGTTCCGTAGGTACGTTGCATCCCCAAGGCGGTTGGAGAGTGACATACACGGGCACATCCATCAATGTTGTTGGTACCAATAACTGCCCGAATGAACTTCTGCATCAAGTAGTTTTCTTCATTGGTACAGCGAGAAGAAGAAATACCGGCAATGGCATCTGGGCCATGTTCTTCTTTAATGGAAGTTAGCTTACTTCCAATCATCTCATAAACCTCTTCCCAACTCGCTTTTTGGAATTCGCCATTACGTTTGATCAACGGATCTCTCAATCGCTCGGGATGATCGTAGAATTTGAAGGCATATCTTCCCTTCAAGCAAGTATGCCCTTGATTTACCTCTGCATTGTAAGGAGCCTGAATGCTCAAAATCTCCCCATTTTTAGTAGATACTTCGAGGTTACATCCTACTCCGCAATAGGTACAAACGGTGCGGGTTGTTTCATGAGCCGTAACTGCTTTTGACTGGAATACATCCGAAATAGCGGAGGTAGGACAAGCCTGGGCACAGGCACCGCAGGAAACACAATCGGATTCACGGAAGGAAACATCAGCTCCTTTAATGATTCGGTTGTCAAAACCACGGCCGGCCATAGAAAGTACCATCTGCCCTTGAACCTCATCACAGGCTCTCACACAGCGGTAGCAATTGATACATTTTGAAAGGTCTGAAGTCATGTATGGGTGACTCAGGTCTTTGCCTCTATCGAGGTGGTTTTCTCCTTCCGGGTAGCGCACTTCCCGAATTCCGATCTGGGCCGCCACGGTTTGCAATTCGCAGTTACCGTTTACTTCGCAGGTAAGGCAGTCTAAAGGATGGTCTGTTAAAACCAACTCCACAATATTTTTACGAAGCCTTTGGACCTTTGGCGTATTGGTATAGATGTAATAATTATCCTGCATTGGAGTGTGGCAAGAAGCAACAGTTTTGGTATTTCCCCTTGTTCAAGGGCTACCTCAACGCTACATACCCGGCAAGAACCAAAAGGATCTAAATTCGGGGCATCGCATAGTGTGGGCACTTCCTCATTGCCATGATGCCTTCTTACAAAGGATAAAACCGTTTCATCCGGCTCCATTTCAAAAGGCTCATCATTGATATAGGCTGTTTTCTTGGCAACTTGTTCATCACCAATTTTAATTACAAAGGGCTTTTGCTTTTCTTTTACCGTGCTCATTCTGATACTTCTTGTTACAAATTTCCTCGGAAGGATCTTGATTAACTAAACCGTAGTTACACTCAGGTTTTCAGCGACTTAATAAAAATACTCTCTTAACTCTTCGTTAAAATGATCCAGCGCATTTTTCACCCCAAGAGGCAATCCTCCTCCAAGGGCACATAGGGAACCATCTTCCATGGTTTCCAACAGATCATCGAACAACTCCCGGTCGATGCGGTAGTCTTCGTTTTGCACTTTGGTCAGCATTTCCCAACCTCGTTTAGCGCCTAATCGGCAAGGGAAACATTTACCACAAGATTCTACTGAGGTAAATTCAAAAAGGTGTTCCAGGTATTTGACCATGGGAAAATCTTCCGGAATACTAAGAATTCCAGCATGACCAAGAAGAAATCCGTTTTCCGCAAAGGATTCAAAATCGATCGTCAGTTTTTCAAAGTGACTGGCTGGAACAATTCCACCCAAAGGACCGCCTATGTGCAGTGCTTTAACCGGACTTTTAAATCCTTGTCCTAAGCCGTCAATTACTTCCTGAAGCGGAGTTCCCATTTCCACTTCATACATGCCCGGACGATTAAAAAAGCTGTCCAGGCAAACCAGTTTCGTTCCAGTAGATCTACCGCGACCGCGGCTACCGTAGTCACCGCCACCTTTACTCACGATGTAGTGAACAGAGGCAAAAGTTTCTACGTTGTTAACCAAAGTCGGGCAGTTGAACAATCCTTTCTCAGCTGGGTAAGGCGGACGTACCCGAACTTCCGGCCGCTGACCTTCGATAGAAGATAACAATGCCGTTTCTTCTCCGCATACGTACGCTCCTGCGGCCTTAATTACTTTGAAATGGAAATTGAACCCTGTACCTTGGATATTATCTCCCAGGTATCCTCGGTTTATCAAATCTTGTATAGCATCTTCAGCAATTCGAACCGATTCAGGGTACTCTGCACGAATGTAAAGCACACCTCTATCTGCTCCGGCAATGTAGCCAGCGAGCATCATACCGAAGAGCACCAAATGTGGCCGCTCTTCCATTAGCCAGCGATCTGAATACGCACCCGGATCACCTTCATCGGCATTGCAAACAATAAATTTCTTATTTCCTTTCGCCTTTTTGACGGCTTCGAGTTTGTAGCTTTTTGGAAAACCTGCTCCACCTCTGCCTCGAAGGCCCGATTTCTTGTATTCTTCTAACCATTCATCAGGACTTGTTTTCAAGGCCTCCCAAAGTGGGGCATAGAAAGATTCAACACCTGGAAAATCTGCGGTGAGAATCGGATTTTCACAATTCGTACCAACATAGTAGTTATCCAAGGCAGGCTTTTTACCTTCAATAATCTCGGCAATCTCTTGCTCAGACTTAGCCGAATAGTTGTTCCCTTCGTACGAAAAGGCCCCATTCTCATGGCATCTTCCCAGGCAACACATATGGCCAATTTCTTGAGCGTGGAAGTGCTGTTTCAGGTCTTCGGTAAGTTTTTCCTGAGTACCTGCACACATACATGCTGAACCGTTGCAGACGTATACTTTTTTGCCTTTGTTTTCCTCTTTCAGGAAGTCGTAAAAGGAAGTGGCGCCATAGGTATTTGCATCTCCAAAGAGAAACTCTTCCGCCAGTTCGCTTAACTCCTTAACTTCAACCGTACCGGAGGATTCGGCACTTTTGACGTAGCGATCAAAAAGATTATCATCAAGGCCTTTTCGGCCGGATAAGTATCCAAGGTTTTCCGACATGTTCTTCTATTTGCAGTAGTAAGAACGCTAAATTTAGAATTTTTTTAAACACGCCTTCGTTTTAATATCCCTCCGATGGTGGTAATTTCTTTATTTTGAAAGGATCAAATAATCATCATCTAATGAATCATCGTGGACTAAGAAACGGCCTTGTAAGCCTATCATTTGGGGTACTATTTATAGCTGGTTTTATGGGTTGTGATTCTCCTCCCAATGAAAATGCCGAGTCTACTACCACAAAGCCTGCCCTGGTTGACACTTTAGGTTCTCCAAATAAAAGAAGCGAGCTGGCCATTTTAATGCGCAATCTCTATGATGATTTAAAGAAACATCGCGCCATGATTGCTGAAGGCGGAAAATCGGATGTGGAGTGGAGTTTGAAATACGAATCCATGCCCACCGCCACCCAAACCGATCCAGGAAATGCTGGTCCTCAATTCGATGCCTTTGCCCAACAGTATTTGCTCAATCTCAAAAGCTTTGAAGAAGCCGATTCAAACCGGGTAGAAACCTTTAACCGAATGATCGACAATTGCTTGGTTTGCCACCAACAATACTGTCAAGGTCCGATGGGAATAATCGGAAAACTAAAAATTTAACACTCGGGTATTTTTTTCTTCATTTTTCGCCCTTAGTTTTGCATCGAAATTAAACGGACCCCAGGTCCCCTATTGATGTCTTTTAAGCACGCATATTCTAAACCTGCTTGTCCTTCTCAAAAGAAGGCCATGAATTGGAACGCTATGCAGTGTGCTCACCTGATGTGCAGAAAACCTCTCTGCTGGAGCTAAGACACGATCCCTCTAAACATAGATTAATCGTATCAAGCTCCCAAGGCCTCTGATTGAAACTCCTCTTTTGCCCAAAAACAATGAAAACAAACAAACAGAAACGAAAAAAGCCCTTCTTCATCGGTTCACGAGGTACCGATAAAGCGGTGAGTATTCTCCAGAAGGAATACCTCAGTTCATTCACCGTGTTCCCTGACCATTTGAATTATTCCGGAAGCCTATTCGGTGGCAAGTTATTGGCTGAAATGGACCTGGCTGCTTCAAATGCCGTGCGCAAAGCACTGTACGAAACTTCATGCGACGGACTGGTAACTGCCCATTTGAATCAGGTTGACTTCAAAAATCCCGGACGGCTTGGAGACATCGTGGAGCTTAGATCGGTGCTGGTAAAAGCCGGAAGAACCTCCCTTACGGTGGATGTGCAAGTAAACAAGGAAGACCGCCATGGAACAGTCACCGAAATCTGCTCGGCCCGATTTGTTTTTGTGGCCTTGCGAAAAGGCAAACCTTTTCCCCACGATATTGAATTGATCGTGGAACCAGAAATAGAATTGATTAACGATTAATTACTTAGGCCATGACTCTCTTGTATTGGTTTGATCTGATTAGTGTCCTCTTTTTTGCCTTAAGCGGTGGAATTATTGGCAAGCGTAAAAACATGGATTATTTCGGTGTTTGTTTTCTGGCCTTCATAACGGCCATTGGTGGCGGAACGGTTAGGGATCTGCTCATTGGCGCTATGCCTATCGCTTGGGTTAGCGACCCCACCTATATCGGAGTTATTCTCCTTGGAGCCTTTCTGTCCATTCTTCCCTTGGAAAGACTGAGGTGGATCGAGCGACCCTTTTTGGTGGCCGATACTTTTGCTATTGCCTTGGCCGCTATTGTGGGCCTTCAGAAGAGTTTGGAGTTTGGAGCCAATCCATTGGCGGCGGTCTTTTTTGGGATGACCTCGGCAGTAATTGGTGGAGTGGTAAGAGATGTGGTTTGTAATCGGGTACCGCAGGTATTACGTCAGGAAATCTACGCTACGGCTTGTTTGGCAGGAGGGGTAATTTATCTAATTACGAGTCAATTGTTGGATGCAGGAGCCATCCTTTCCTTCGCTTCTGGAATGGGGACAATTGTCCTCCTTCGGCTGGGAGCCATTCGCTGGCATTGGAGCCTCCCCTTGGTCCGCCGGGAAGGTAATTAACCTGAAACCCCTTGTTAATTCAGGGGATTGCTTAATTTTAAAGAACCAATCCCAAACCAAAAGTAACTCGCATGGCATTCGGAGGAGGGGGTGGAGGAATTCTGGATATGATTATTCGGTTGCGCTACAACCGGGAATTATTAAAGAATTCGAGCCGCTTCAAAAACGGGTATTTTCAAAACAAGGAGTTCTATGAAGCTGAACTCAAAAAGCGTGATCTGAATTACAAGACCGCCACTCCTGAGCAGCTGGAAGAAATCCGGATGGAATTGATGCTCTATCATCAACGCAATCAAAAGTTGAGATGGGTGGTTACGGTTGTTGTTTCTATTATCCTGGTTATAGGTATTTGGGCCATAGTTAACATGGTTATTGCCGATTTCGGAAGTCCATCACCGGGTAACTCCCGAATAGAAAAGGAAAACCTTGAACGCGAAAAACAACTTCAGAAGCAAGAAAAGCAGTACGACTTTTACCTGGAAGACGGAGACAAATGGCTAAACAAGGGACATTACCACAATGCCGTTTATCAATATGAGTTAGCCGTTAAGGCTCATCCGGAAAGGTTTTATCCTCAGTACCGTTATGGCTTGGCCCTGGTTTATCAGTGCAACTACGATCAAGAGAATTGTGATTTAGCCGGACAGCAGTTAGAGGAACTGATTAGATTGTTTCCGAATCACTACCAGGTATTCCGATTACGGGCCAATTATTATTTACAACAAGGGGATTCTTCTCGGTGGATGATCGACATGGAGCGAGCGGATAAAGTTCTGAAGTCTGAATTCCAATAGTTACCGGAATTGAATCTAAGTTCACCTCCCTCGTCGTTCATATCTCGCCTCTCGCTTCTCCTCTCTCAAATCCTCCCATGCTCCAGGGCCACTACAATCTCCTCAATGTATTGATCTTCGGTTGCGGAGTTGTATTCTGACTTGAGGTTGTGGCCGAATAATCGAGCCATTCCCTGGAATACAAAGGCGGTGAACCCGCTTCTAAGGTCTTTAACCAATTCGTAGGAAGTTCGATCCGTTTCGCGGTCAATAAGTTTGATGAGGATACGTCCTTGAGAAACCGTTAAATTGGAAATCTCATCGCCGTATTCATCCCAGAGTTCTTCTTCTACCTTTTTGTAGTATTTCTTTCTCGTTTTTCGGTCTTCAACGCCTTCTAATTCATCCTCATACTTGGCCAAAAGATCAGCCGCTTTACGAGCGTAGGGATAAACTTTTTTAACATTTCGCTGAAGTTTGTTGTACTTCTTTCGCTCCTTTTCAGTGGTAAACGAACGATACTCCCAGAGGAAATAAGTATTCAAAAAAACTTGGGGTACGGTATCCCCTTCCTGGACTCTGGCGACTACTACCTGGCCATCAGAATCCTCGGCAGCTTGCTGATTCTGGGCATTTAGCGCCGGAATCAGTGCCAGAAGAAAAAGCAATATGACTGAACCTTTCATCACGATCGTTTTCTAAACCGTTGACTAAAGGTACAAAGAATGTGCCTTGATTAATCGCGCAACTTAGAAAGCAGTCGAAGAACTTCGAGGTACAACCACACCAGGGTAACCATCAATCCAAAGGCTCCCATCCACTCCATATACTTAGGAGCACCGTAATGTACAGCTCTGTCGATGTAGTCGAAATCCAATAGCAGATTAAAAGCCGCAATACCGGTAATTACCAAACTAATACCAATTCCAATCATTCCGGAACTATGAAGGTAAGGAACCTGCATACCGAAGAATCCGAGAACAAAAGAAATCATGTACACGATCATTATCGCTGCGGTGGCGGCAATAATCCCCGACCTCAGTTTTTCGGTTACCTTAATTAATCCTGTTCGGTAAGCAAAAAGCATGAATCCTAAGATGGCCAGCGTCAACATGATGGCTTGAAACACGATACCATCAAATGCAGCACCATAAATCCCAGAAATCGCACCCAGGGCTACTCCTTGAAAGGCGGCATAAAGAGGTGCCGTGTACGGAGACCACTGCGGTTTAGATACGGTTACAATTCCCAGAACCAATCCACCGATAAACCCGCCAATAATTAATCCAGACCCCATCAACTCCCAGTTGAAGAAAGACCAGATTCCTGGCACCAAAAGAGCCATGAATAGGATAAAGGACTTGTTTACCGTTCCTTGAATCGTCATCATTCCTTCTGATGACTGAACGCCGGCTTTCTGGAAAACTTTATCGCTGAAAACCGGATTTGAAGATTTTTGATAAGCCATTTTATTTCGTTTTTAGCTTGTTACATTCTATTCTTCCGCCAGTCTGATACGGGTTCGGAAGTCGAATTATTGATATTCGCTTTGGGACTATGCTCCTCAAATAATTTGCCAACTAAAAAGGCTGCCATTTGTTCCTCATCTTCGTTGAAAGGATGTAGTTTTTCGGGCGTAAAATAATTTCCAACAAATTGAGTATCAAAGTTTCCAGACACAAAAGCTTCATGTTCGAGGGCAAAGCGACAAAACGACAGAGTAGTACTTACTCCTTCCACTTTGTATTGATCAATTGCCTCAATCATTCGCTTGATAGCTGCTTTTCTATCCGGACCATAGGTGATCAACTTTGAAATCATCGGATCGTAGTAGATGGGAATATCCATTCCTTCCTCAAACCCATCATCCACACGGATACCATCACCAACCGGCGGACGATATACTTCCAAACGACCGATATCCGGCAAGAAGTTATTCGTTGGATCTTCGGCATAAACCCGAATCTCGATGGCGTGACCCTTCATGGTCAATTCATCCTGGGTAAATCCAAGCTCTTCTCCCCTGGCTACACGAATTTGTTCTCTTACCAAGTCCAATCCCGTGATTTCTTCAGTCACCGGGTGCTCCACCTGCAAACGAGTGTTCATCTCCAGAAAGTAGAAGCGATTTTGACTATCGAGCATAAACTCAACTGTACCTGCGCCTACATAGTCACAAGAACGGGCTACATCGATGGCACAAGCTCCCATTTCATTTCTCAGTTCCTCAGTCAAAACGGATGATGGAGCCTCTTCAATCACCTTTTGGTGACGACGTTGCACCGAGCAATCCCGCTCGAATAGGTGAACTACGTTCCCATGAGTATCGGCCAAAATTTGGAATTCGATGTGACGTGGAGAAGTCACAAAACGCTCAATGAAAACGGAAGAATCACCGAAGGCAGACTTGGCTTCGCTCATGGCGAGTTCAATTTGTTCTTCCAGATCCTCTTCACGGGTTACGGTTCGCATACCTTTTCCACCACCACCGGCAGAAGCTTTTACCAAAACAGGGAATCCGATTTCACGAGCTACCTTAAGCGCCTCGTCCATATCGTCGATAGCACCTTCGGTACCGGGTACCAACGGAATGTTGTATTTCTTAACCGCATCTTTAGCTGCCAACTTCGATCCCATCACTCGAATCGCTTCGGTGCCTGGACCAATAAATGTGATATTGGCTGCTGCTACTTTTTCAGCAAACTCAGCATTCTCACTTAAAAACCCATACCCAGGGTGAATACCTTCCACTCCTAAAGAAGTGGCCACTTCGATGATGCGATCCATCACCAAATAAGATTCAGAGGATGCAGCAGGACCAATGCAAACGGCTTCGTCAGCAAACCTTACAAAAGGTGCATTTCTATCTGCTTCACTAAACACCGCTACAGTAGCGATTCCCATTTCCTTGCACGTGCGCATTACTCTTAATGCGATCTCTCCTCTGTTAGCAACTAATATTTTGTTCATAGTATAAGTAGTCCAAAAATTGCGGTACCTTCGTTTTTGAAAGGACCAAAACTAACATAAATTGGCTTAGCAAGGGAATGAAAGAAGCATATCAAATCGTTGTATTTATCGCATTTTTAGCAGGTTTTAGCACCTTAGCAACGGCACAGGAAGAGCCTCAATTTGTAGTTAGTGAAGGACAGGAGCACATTCAGCTCAATCTTGAGGGATTAAACGAATACAATGCCGGGCATTATGAAAAGGCTATTGAATTCTTTAAGAAGTCGGTAGGCTATGACTCAACCTACACGAAGGCCTATTTTAATATGGGCTTGTCCTATTTCAAATTACGTCGTTTTAATGAATCCATTCAATCGTTTGAGCGGGTGCTTGAACTGGACAGTACGGTGAATGAGGCTCATTATTACATCCCATTTTGCTACTACTACTGGGGCGATATGGAAAAAGCCAAGGGAGCTTACCGTGAAGCCATCCAGGTATTCCCCAAAAAAGCAGAACTCTACTATCACCTGACTCGGATTCTGGAACAAGAAGGCCATGAACATGAAGAACTTCAAGTTTACAATGCCTTGTTGGAAAATCTGCCCAATGAAGAATTGGCGCTGTACAACCGCAGTGTACTGCTGAACAAAGCCCAGGAATTTGAACTCGCCATTCGCGACTTGGATAAATTAATTCAGGTAAATTCTACCAATTCTAAAGCTTGGGTGGAACGCGGCGTTATGAAAATCAACCTCAACCGAATCGAAGAAGGTTGCGTGGATTTGCTTAGAGCACAGGAATTGGGTAACACCTCCCCGGCGGTTTTAGAGCTTATCCCTAAGCACTGCCACAACCCGGATCAGGAGTAAGATCAGCTGACTATTTTCTTGATGGTAAGAAGAATTACTCTGATGTAATTCAAGAACCCCGGATTCTCAATAAACTTTTGGTTCAATCGGATTTTATCCGGCATGATGGTGTCTATGTAAAACTGCTCCGGGTCATCGGCCTTTTCGAGCAATTCATTTTCATTGGAGTATTCAATGGATGCGTAGTCAGTTATTCCCGGTAGAACCGAAAGTACTTTGAGTTGCTCGTGGGAATAAAGTCTCACGTATTTACGAACTTCAGGTCTTGGTCCAACGAGACTCATATCCCCTTTAAACACGTTGATCAGTTGAGGTAGCTCATCCAGTTTCCAAGCTCTAAGGTATTTTCCTACGGAAGTAATTCGGCTATCCGCCATTCCAACCGTTAGCTGACCTTTACTCTCTGAGTCCACCTTCATCGTACGAAATTTGATCAGGTAAAAATCGCGATTCCATTTTCCTACCCGCTGTTGGTGAAAAAAGATAGGACCTTTGGAGGTGAAGTAAACTGCCAATCCAATCAGAACCAAAAGAGGCCACAAAAAGAGGAGCCCCAGGAAACTGAAAATCAGATCGGCCAATCGATTCATCCCATCACTTTTTGAACGGCAGACTTCACCGCATCGATCACGGCATCAATCTGTTCATCGCTGATATCGTAGAATACCGGAAGGGTAATTTCACAAGCATACTGGGCAAAGGCGTTGGGATAGGGATCTATGCTGTAGCCTCTTTCCCGGTACGCGGTAAACATGGGAAGCGGTTGAAAATGGACATTCACAGCTACCTGTTTCTCAGTAATGGCATCAATGATTTGATCGCGCTGCCCCTCGGTAGCGTCTTTGATCCGAAGCATGAAAATGTGGTAAGATCCTTTACTTTCCTCACTCTCGTAAATCGGTAACTGAGCCCAGGGCTCAGAAGAGAATCCAGCACTGTAACGATCAAAAATGTACTTTCTCTTAGCCAGCATGTCGGAATCGTAGCGCTCCAGCTCCACCAAGCCAAGTGCGGCCTGAATATCGGTCATGTTGCACTTGAATCCAGGCTCCACTATATCGTAGCGCCATCCTCCAGCCTTGGTTTTGGCCAGGGCGTCTTTGGTTTGCCCATGAAGCGACTTAATTCTGAGTTGCTTGTAGATTTCGTCGTTATCAAAAGGTTCAGGAAGGTTAAGCGTTAATGCTCCTCCTTCTGCGGTACAGAGATTTTTGACGGCATGAAATGAAAAGGCTGAAAAGTCGGCCAACGACCCAGAGCGTTTTCCCTTGTACCAGGCACCAACGGAGTGTGCAGAATCGGACAATAGGAGAACCCGCCCTAAAGTTTCCTGCACTTCATTAGACGGGCTAAACATTCCCCGAACTCCAGGTTCGCGGATCAATTCGTTAATCCCATCGTAATCACAAGGCCACCCGCCGATATCTACAGGCATAATGGCTTTGGTTCGCGGGGTGATGGCCGCCTTGATGGCTTCCAGGCTAATATTAAAATCATCGCCTATATCCACAAAAACCGGACGTGCCCCACAATGCAAAATCACATTACCGGTAGCACTATAGGTGTAGGCCGGTAGAATAACCTCATCTCCTTCACCAATGCCAAACCAACGTAAGGCCAGTTCCAACCCGGCGGTAGCAGAGTTGAAACAAACAACCCGAGGAGCACCGGTATATTCGGCTAAACGTTCCTCAAAAAGCTTGGTTTTCGGGCCGGTGGTAATCCAACCCGAGTTGAGCACTTCAACGACCGCATCGGTCATTTTTTGATCCATCCTTGGAGGTGAAAAAGGTACTTGTGTCATAGGAAAACAAAATTAGTCAGTCCAAGTGATTGAGCGAATAAAATATTACGCCTCCTTTTGTTTCTGAATGGATCTCAAGGAAATGTTGGACGAGTTGTTGGAAAAGAAAGCTACGAAAAAAGCGAAGAACACCACTCCTGCCTGCACTTCTAAAATACTTTCAGTCAGGCAAGCTGTAGAAATGATAATGGAAAACAACAGATCTAAAAACCGAAATTGACGTAGCCCGAGAAAAAAGGGCAAGGACAAGGAAAGCAGCAGCAACACTATGCCAGGAATCCCCAAAGCCGCAAAGGTTTGCAAATACTGATTGTGGGCATTGTACTGACGCTCGTAGGGGTAAATGTAATTGTGGGTTTTGTATTGGTGCATCAATTCATCTTTGATGTCTCCAGTACCCGTTCCCAAAATCGGCTTCTGCTGAATGATTTCCCAGCAGGACCTCCAAATCAAAACACGAACGGCTGTACTTTCCCTGGCATCTGTCCCCACTTCATCGGTAGCCATCACCTCCCCTACTTGCTCAAAACCATGAAGCGTAACCGAACGATCGAACCAACCCTTAGCCAAAGTGGTGATCACAATCCAGGAAAGAAGTAATAAGGTAAATCCAAGTAACCAGCGTCTGAATTTGACAATTCCATAAATGCTAATCAGGAGGAGAATCACCACAAGAGAAAGGAAACCATTACGAGAAGTACTCAGAAAAATGGCAAAAACCAAGGCAAAGGCAACTCCAATTAATCCGGCGTTGCGCAGCGAATAGAACTTGTCTTCACTGCGAAGGATGAGGTAGACTACCGCAATTAATCCCATGTTGAGGTACATGGCGAAATAACCGATATGCAGCACCGGAGAAATATTGACATCGTATAAATTGATGAATGGCGATTCTCCTGAGTAATAGGACAAAACAGAGGAAGTAACACCGATGAACACAGCTGCCAAACAACCCCATACAAATCCCCACATTACCCCTCGAAACCGATCGGAATTCATGGTACCGGCGACTCCATAGATCCAGGGAAGGAGTAAAAAGGACAACTTTATCTGAAGGTCAAACCAACCAAAATCGCTGTTGGAGCTCCACAACATGCCCAACACGTGCCAGAGGTAAAACCCGATCAATGCCAGGGAACTCCAATTGGCTCGAAAAGTGGGAATGCGAAACGCTCCTTTTCCTAATGACAGGGTATTGAGCAAAAGCAAAACGATAACGATAGGAACGGCCTTTTGATAAACCGGCATCAGAAAAACGAAAAGCACAGTCAGGTAATAATGCCTGCTTTGCCAATTCTCGTTTTTTTCGATTCCTAACATGGTTGAATTACCTCGAAGTTTTTTCCATCGATTTAACAGGCTTCTTACCCATGAGCAAAAAGTCCCAGATTCCGCGAAGGTATCCTAATCCATAGGACAGATGCAAGAGCAAAACCACCCACCAAACTCTAAATCCCTGAAGAATGGAAGCAGAGCGGGCAAATGAAGTGGTGATTCCAAGAAGTAAATACAGAATGAGCGCCAAAATTTGAGCGCCTATTAAGACTCCAGGCAGTAGCGGAGCCAATATCCAGGAAAACAAATAGAGAACAAACAAAGCGGGAACCAATTGCCGAACAGTAGTGACGGTTTGATGCAGTTTATTTACATACACCTTCCAATAGCCGTACTGGTAGTATTGCCGCCATAATCGGGAATAAGAAGCCCGAACAAAGTATTGGGCCTTCATGGAAGAAGACAACCAAATAAGGAAACCGGCCTGAGTAACCCGAAAATTAAATTCGTCGTCCTGGTTCCGGGTTAATTCTTCATGAAAATAGCCGACCTTGTCAAACACTTCCTTCTTGTACACACCGAAGGCCACGGTATCTACTTTACCTTCCTTCTTTCCGGTTCTAAAATGGGCATTGCCTACTCCAAAGGGTGATGAAACGCCAATTCCGACAGCTCGGGAGACTTCGTTTTCGTAAACGTTCTCGAGCAATCCTCCCACGCAGCCAATGCGATCGTCTTTTTGGAAAGCGATTTCACTTTCCTTCAAAAACTGTGAATCCAGGGTCGCATGAGCTCCCAAGATCATGATCCTATCGGCCGAGGATTTTTTAATACCCAGGTTGAGGGCATAAGGAGTAAACTGCTGAGGATTGTCCACCCAATGAATAAAATCATGCTGGGCAGCAAATTCATCCAATATTTTGCGGGTACCATCTTTACTGCCACCATCTGCCACCCAAACCTCCAATTGATCCTTCGGCCAATCGAGTTGGATCAGAGAATCGAGGCATTTGCCAATGTAACGCTCCTCGTTGTAGCATGGAATGACAATGCTGTAGGTGGAATGAGTTTGGGCTCCCGTCATAATTCAAGGCAAAGTAAAGAATCCCTGGCTCCCCTTTGATAAGAAAAGGCCAAGAGCGATAAACATTACAACCTTGAAAAGCTAAAGTTCTTGTTCGGACCGATTATTCTGCAACAATCTGATACACCTGATACCCTTTGGAGTCGGCGGCAATGAGCTTGCATTGGTTGACAAGAAACTGATCGAATGTGGGTGAAAACTTCATGAGCTTTTCGGCGTGAAGCAGGTAAGTACAATTCAAGTCTTCAGTTAGGTAGCGGGAGAGTTCCGGTTCGGATCGATCTTCCATCAATGCCACAGGACCATCCTTCGAATACAGATCGTCGTACCCAGCCCAATAGTAATGGCCTTTGCGGCTGGTATAAACATAAAAGGCGGGAACGTTGTTGACCAGAAAGTCGCCTTCTGGCAATTCCTCTTCGATGTACAAATAAATATCCTTGACTGATTTTGTTGTATTGGTTGTCATAGAATCTAAAACGGGAGATTCTTCGGTTTTCGTCTGAGCGGGCTCTTCTTTTTTTGCAGGTTGAAAATCGCTCAGCCGAGAAGCATAGCGTTCCCACAAATCGAAACGAAAAAAGAAAGCGGTGTTGAGTAAAGTCAAAACACCCAGTACCATCAGCAAACGAAAACGATCACTGGCTACGAACAAACGATTGAGTAAATAGGCAACAATGAGCAGGGTAAAAGGCACCAGGGTAAGTTGGTAGCGATCGTTGTAGTAGCCTAATGCTGCTACGATCAGAGAAGTGATCAGGTAAATGATGGCCAGCAGAATGGCCTTGCCTTTTAGCCTTTGACCCGCTTTATAAAAGAGCAGGGCCAAAATGGCCATAAGTATTCCAAAGAATCCCGTTAGGCTTAAATCGGTGATGGTGCCCAGGTAACCATTGAGCCAAAGCTTAGGTGCGGTCTCAATGTTTCGGGAGATCAAGTTGGCATTTCCATTGGGATCGGCGATGCGCTCTGCCATCAGCAACACGGGTGCTATACCCGTAAGCACCATCGTGACGGCAATCCAAGCGTTATTTTTTCTTTTCTCCATACCTAAAAAATCCAACCGGTCCCCCAAAATGTATCGATCACGTAATGGTAGCCTCCAAAGAGGAGTGCAAGCGCGGCCACCTGGGCCATTTTAGGCCAAACAATGGTTTTCTGAATGGTGAGATAAACCACCAATGCCAGTAACTCGATTCCTGCAAATATGGCCCCTATGGAATGCATGTAGGCCTGAAAACCCATGAACACACCTAAGGTAATGTAGTGCCTTTTCTCGGGATTTACGGGCCATTGAATTAAGACCAAAACCGTGGCCAACAAAAAGAAGATCCGTGCCGAATCAAGGTGAAACTGCAGGGCATTAAAAATTAATCCATAGTTGAGTATAAAGAAGAGGGTCAACCAAAAGGACTGATCTCTAAAATACAAACGAAGTATGCCATAGAGCAGCAAAGCCAGTAATAAAAGATAAAAGCTGGAATAGGCTCTAAAATACAGGGCATCCGATGGACCAACAACAGAATCACTCAGCGATTCCAGGGTAAAATTCAAGGGATAGGCAAAAGCATGTCGCCCGACGTAAAAGAAACCGGAGTTTTCGAAGTAGGCGTATTTGGAATAGGTAATGGCTCGGTCTCTTCCAAGCTGTTTTCCCAAAGCCAGGTATTCGAAGGCATCATGCTCGCTCACCGGCTTTTTGTAGGCATAAAACAAGGCCACCATCAAAACCATTCCAACAGCCAATGTGCCCACCATAAATTGCCAAACAGCAATTCCTTTTAATCGCTGGAAGACCAAAACCCAAGATCTATTCAGGAGGCTCCAGGGCAGGAATACCCCCAAAGGCACCAAGGCTAACCCTACATGAACCCATGCTGGTAAGCCAGGTAATAAAAGCATCACGATATTGATCAACCAAATGCCAATCAAAGAAGCACTTCCAAGTCCGATGGCTAATGGAATGGGCAAGGGCCACTCTGGCCATTTGCGAGCCACAAGAACGCTTAAAGACAGTCCAGGTAAAATCTGGAACAACAAAGTCTTGATCAGATATGCCGTAATAATGCCCACTTGATTTAAAACAGGTTATAGAGTTTTTCTTTCAATTCTTCTTCCTTGGGGTAGTTGATCAATACGGATCGGTTGGTGTTTTGGTAAACGAACATACTCCCTGCGGCTACCGCCGAAGCTCCACCCTCTCGAATGGCGGCTTGAAAATCGGACATGTCTTTGGCCCCACCCAAGGCTACAACGGGCACTTCGACCGCATCGGCCACCTGCTTGATCACTTCCAGATCGTAGCCTGTAAAAAGTCCATCGTTGTCCACCGAGTTTACCAATATCTCACCAGCACCAGCATCCTCTGCCCGCTTGGCAAATTCAGCTGGACTTAGTTTGGTATTCTTACTTCCCGAACGAATGTAGGCCGACTTCTTTCCAAATAAGTTTTTCTTGACGTCGATAGAACAGACAATACTTTGATTGCCGTAAATGGCCGCAGCTTCTGTGATCAATCCCGGGTTTTCGAAGGCAGCTGTGTTGAGCGATACCTTTTCAATTCCGGCTTTGAATATGGCTTTGATCTGATCGAGAGTGGAAATACCACCTCCGTAGCATACTGGCATAAAACACTCCGAGGCAAACTCCATGATGCGACGCATATCGGGCACCTTCTTTTCCTTGGTAGCGGTAATGTCCAAAAAGATCAATTCGTCAACGCCCTTGTCATTGAAAATCTTAACCGCATTGATCGGATCGCCGATGTATTGAGGCTTACCAAATTTCCTTGTTTTCACCAGTCCAGATCCCTTAAGGGACAATACCGGAATAACTCGAATTCGTTGCATAAATCAATAGTTATTGGCGAAGTTCTTAAGCAATTGCATGCCAAAACGATGGCTTTTCTCGGGGTGGAACTGAGCTCCCAGAATGTTGTCTTTTTCAAGGGCACAGGTAAAGTCATATCCGTAGTGGGTAGTACCCATCACATCGGCTGAGTTTTCGCAAACTACATGGTAACTGTGTACAAAGTAGAAGCGACGTTCTTCTTCAAATCCATCAAAGAGGCGGCTGTTGTTTTCCACCTTTACATCGTTCCAGCCCATATGCGGAACCTTTAATCGCTTGGGGTTTTCGTTGAAAACAAATTTCCGCGTATCGGCTTCAAACCAACCTAAACCTTTTACATCCGGAGCTTCTTCACTTCCCTGGGTCAGTAGTTGCATGCCCAGGCAAATACCCAAAATCGGTGTTTTTTCGGTGAGTACTTTTTGGTTCAACATTTCCTCCCAACCCGACTCGCGTAGCTTCTGCATGCCGTGCCCAAAATTTCCTACTCCCGGAAGAATGAGTTTCTCCGCATCCTTGGCTTTTTCAGGATCCGCAATAATCTGGGATTTGACCCCAATTTTCTTGAGGATGTTTTTGATTGAAAATAGGTTTCCTACTTCGTAATCAATGATGGTAATCATAGGCAGATAATTGGGTCAAAATTAAGGCAAATAGGTACGTCCATCATCCGATCTGTTGTAGCGAGCAATGTTTAAGTGTGATAAAATATCCGTCGCTGATGTAGGTTCCAAAATAAACCTCACCATCCTTTTCCAGTTCAAACTCAAAGGGCAGCTCCATCACCTTTCCAAAATCCTCTGAAGAGTAAGTATTTTCAATCCGGGCATCCTGCTCTCCAATCACCTTGAGCCAGAACATAAGCTCGCCCTTTTGATTTTCGTCTTCCGCAGTCAACCGAACATTCAATCGGTATTTTCCTGCTTTTAGTTTAACACTTCGGCGATTAAACATCCTTCCACTCGTTCCGTCCGATCGAATTTCCAATCGCAGCGGATCGTAGTTACCGTTGTAAACCGTAAAGTTGCTATCTACTAATCCAAAATCAAGGTACCCCTGATTGAGGTATGGGAAGGCGGAGGTATCCACAAAACCGAGGTAAAGTAAATGCAGGTTTTCACCGACGTAGGCATTGCCCAGTTTAAGCGATTCAAAGGTTTGCAAGGAATCGGGTAATTTGAAATACCAATTGGCATTTACTTTTCGGGAGGGTTCTAAGGGTATTCCGTTGAGCAAAATTTCTTGTTTTTCTAACCAGGTATCATGCTGATTAAAACTCAGACATAGTTCTTTCCAGCTCGCTTTGCGTTCAATAGACGGAAGCTTAAACCGTGCATTGGCCTTGAGTTCACCCGATTTGGAAACATTGGACTTTCTAAACTGAAACAATTTGGATTCCATATTCAGCCAGGCAATGTTTTCGTTGGGGTCATCCTTGAGGCGGTAGAGTTTGTAGCCTTTATCCTCACCAATCAAATAGGCTCCTTTGCGCGCCAGAAAAAACAATTCAGGAATGTAGTATTCGCGGTACGGGTAAAAAAGCATGTAGCGCGATCCATAGTCTTGCTTGAGCTTTTGAAAAGCCTGCTGAAAAGTACTTTCATTTAAACGGTATCCTGAATCCTGAACCATGGGAAACAGGTAATCCAAAGAATCAACCGTAACCATTCCCCGGTACACACGGTTTTTCATTACCGTACTAATTCCATAGGTCTGAGCAGGTATATCGGTAAAGTAAAACCAATTGCTGGCATGAGCTACCGTAAGTTGATTATCGGGGTTGATCATTTGTTTGCGCTCCATCTCCTCGTACAAATCTGTAGGAGCCGAAGCCGATTGAGATTGTGCTAAACGAATCTTGAGAAAATGACTGAATTTCCCCAGGTTCATCATAGGATTGATCATAATAACCAGAAACAATCCTACACCCAAACGGAATCGCCAACTGCGATCTACTCCAGATGCCCACTCCCCTACCATGGCCAAAACAAACAAGGTATTGATGACTACCGTGGTACTGAGGTAGCGGAAATTGGTGTATCCCTTAACTCCGAGGAGAAGCAGCATGAACAAGTAGAACAGAAATAATCCTTTCTGCCAAGGCACACGGGTTTTCCAGGTCAAGGCAAAACGAACCATGGCCGGAATGGCCAATAAACTCAAAGTACCGATGTAGGTAAAGCGGAAAAGAGTTCCCAGGTATCCGTTGGCCCATCTTCGGAGCGGCCCGTCAATTCCTTGTGAGCTGGCCAAAGACAAGGCATGCGTACGATCGGTAAGCAGGTAAAAGATCAGCAACAAGGCCATCAATAAGACCAAACCAATCCAGTACTTCCGGGGCGATATGTTAATCTGCTTGCTCATCTAAAAATCCAACCGGTTCCTATCGCCATATCCAAGGCGTAATGTATGGCTCCAAAGGCCAGAAAAAACAATCCTGTAATGATTCCTGATTTTACTCTATCGCCTATCGTATTCTTGGCCACCAATAGTGTGATACCGGCTAATCCTACCGCCAAAATGGTATTCATGGAATGGGAAAAAGCACTAAAACCGAGCGCCATTCCAAACAAGGCTGCCAGATTGGTCGATGGTTTTTGCAAGAACAATCCCGCCATAAGGATAGCCGAATACAAAGTGGCAATACGCAACATGTCGATGTGGTTGTTCAAACCAAAGGACAGAAAGCTAAAACTGGCCAACAAAGCAATAACTGCCAGCCAGGCCAACCACTCCCCTTTTTGCTTGACCAGGCGAAAAACGCCGATCAGCATCATTACGGCCAGAAACAGGTTAACCACTTTGTACCAGCGAATTTCATCTACACTGAAAAAGGAATTGACCAGCGACTCCCAGGTCATCAATAAGACAAATCCGGGGGCATGAAAGGAATGCCGGGTAAAACTACCTGGGCCATTGTAAAAAGGATTGAGAAAATCGATGGACTTACTTTGAGCCAGGGCTTTTCCCGTGGCAGCGTATTCGAAAATATCTGCTGAACCATCGAGCGTGTGAACGCTGTTTCGAGCCCCAATGCAAAGAACCAGTATTCCTAAAAACACGAATACGCCAGACCTAACGGCCTTCAGCAAATCATGCCTTGTAATTTTTAGGTGGTATTCCTTTTGCTCCACGAGCTTCTGTTCCCACTCTTTCAACCTATGACCTACGGAAGACCAGGACTCACGAGCTCTTTTTCTTCTTTGAATATGCTCCTTGCGGTAAGGAAAATAGAGTCCCAAATAGATGGCAAATACAGTTCCGATGTAGAATAACTCGGTGGAATGAGGAAGAAGAATAAGCAAGTAGTAAAGCAGAAGGTTGGTAAACATAAGGGAGAAAATCCCCGAAAGGGCAAGCACCAGGTACTTATCCAAATGCTCATTGAGTCGATGCTTAAACCAGGGATACAAGACCTGCGGAAACCAACCAAAAAACAAAATGATTTTGAGCAGAAAAAAGAAGTTACCTGAAAACAGTTTACTCAAAGCAAATCGGAGAAAGTGATAATCCCCCCTCCAGTTCAAGATGGGCTTCAGGTAGGGTACATTCGATACATTGGGCCAGTCTTCAGGTCCGGTATTCAATTTCCAGGCAGTATATTGCTGACCATTGATTTCGACTGATGATTCTGAAAATTGCAATTGCTCACCCGAGAATACCAATTGGAAGGTATCCAGCTGAAAGGTCATGGAGGTAATTTTGTCCCGATTTTCAGCAGAGGTGTAAACCAGAACTTCCCGCAGGTGATTGGGGTAATCCCAAGTTCCGGTTGCATTGGGCTCAAAGGGACGATCTGCACCTCGAAAAGCCTTACCGTAAATCTCGCCTGAAAACGGGCCGTCCGAAGTTTCAATGGCAAGCTCCACATTGTCAATAAAATGGTACTTATTGAATCCATGCAAGATCTGAATAGCCATTTTGTAGCCTACATAGGCGGTAACACCCAGTAACAACAAAACCAACAGGGACTTACGTAAAAGACCATTCATGGCTTCAAAAGAAACTAATTTTAGGTCAACTGGGGGTATTCTGAAAAGGGATTCTCAACATTCCTTCGGTAACTACTGCCCGATGAGGAGTTTGTAGCTATAGGCCATGGCCGTCATGCGGTTGCTAAACCAGCCATATTCGATAAGATCTTGCCGATGGGCAACGGTATGTTCGATAATGGAAAACACCTCAGGATCGAACTCCGATAATATGGCAAAACCAGTGATGCTGTACGGTTGAGGATCGTAGGCATCTGCATAGTCCACGTAATTGGAGCCAATAATGCTATTGAAGCGGTCGCCGCGGTAAATGTTTTCCTTAAAGGTTTGGGCACACTGCTTCACTTCTTCTTGCGAAAAGCCCGTGCCATATTTATGAGCAAACACGGGAAAGTACATGGATACCTGAGCCTTCCAGGAATACTCAGGCTTTAACTCACACGATTCATCCGTGGTAGATTGGTAGAAATAGGGCCAGGTAAGGCTACCATTATCCAATTCGCAAAAATGCTGGCGAAATCCTTGCTCCAATTCTTCCAATCGGCAAGACATGTCTGCATCTCTACCCAGGGTTTGATAAATGGATAAGAAGGCAGCAAAGGCATTGATGTGGTTGATTGCATCGGGACGTTTGAGCTGATGATTAACGTAATAGCCTTTGCCAGCATCTACTTCATACATCTCGGCACAACCCAGAATTACATCCCGGAGTTCCTTTTTGAAATAGTCGGCTTTAATTCGATAGGCCATGCTCAAAGTATCGTTTTGATACACTGCATGGCAAAACATGGCAGCGGGCTGTGCTATTCTTCCTGGAATGGTAACCTCATTCCACCAAAGGGTGTCTTCTGGACGTTGATGCCCCCAGGAGGTGACTGGTTTTCCCAAAAAGCCATCTACAATACCCAAACGATCGTCGCGGTATTGAAGGATAACGTCAAAACTTTCAGCTACAAGATTTAGAAAGCGGGTTTCTCCGGTTGCTTCATAGCCATTCATAGCAGCAATAGCCAATTCATGCCACATCCAGGCAAACCGTAGATTTCGCCGTCCCGGATCGTTGGTGGAGTCAATGGCCTGATCCACCTGGTAGGGAATTTGAAATTTCAGGTAATCGTATAAAATGTCTTTGTCAGCAGGCATTTGAATCAACCAGGCCATGAGCGCATCAGGATCGTTGCGTTTGGATTGGGGAATGGGTTGTCCCATCAAAGATTCGATTCGTTTCCTGACTTTCGCATCCAGCTTTCCCTGAGTCAGTTGGCGCCTAACCGCTTCCAACTCCGACCATCGGTTATTATCCAGCAAGCCTTGCATCGAAATGTCGATTTCAGGATAAACAATGGCTGTTGGTTCCGAACTGTCTTCCTGATCCTCTGCTTCAAGAGGAGTCTCCTGGAAAAAGTAAACAGCGGATATACCGGCAAAAACCAATAGGGATAGGAAAAGTAGAATGATCTTTTTGATGGGTTGCAGCATGAAAATCGGTTAAAAGATGCTGCTTAACGGAGAAAATCAGGCTATCGTATGGTAGAGCTCGATAATTTGTTTTTTCTCTTCGGACCAGTTGAATTGGCCTCGAACTTTTTCCAGCTGATCTCTTTTGGATTGAATTTCTTCCGGCGTGATTTGTTCCAACCAAGTTCTTAATGCCTCATCCTCATGCGGATCTGCGGACCAACCAATTCCTTGCTCCACCACCACCTTTTCCATTCCGGGAAAATGACTTGCTAAAACCGGAGTTCCCGCTGTGAGGTATTCAAAGAGCTTATTGGGTGCTGAATAGTAGTAACTTAGATTCTTTTGCTCAATCAAACACAACCCAACATCGGCCGTGTGTGAATGGGCCAGAATATCAGAAACCGGAACAAAACCCATGTGGTGAATGTGAGCATACTTGTCCAAATATGGACGAATGGTTTCTTCCATAAATCCGTTACCCATGAATACGAGGTGCTTTTTCGGAAAATCGGCAAAAACGCGTAGATATCGCTCAATATTTCGGGCACCGATCAATCCCCCCTGAAAAACAAAAACGAGCTCATTTTCAGGTATCCCGAATCGCTCCCGGTAAGAAGCCACTTTCTGGTTAGGATCAAAAGGATTTTCTGGAACATTTTGAGCCAAGTACACCTTTTTCAAGCCATATTCCTTCTGGTACCACTCTTGAATACCACCACTCACGACCAAAACGGCATGCGATTGTTTAACCAGCATTCGCTCCACTTTGGCGTAAATCTTCCGCAACAAAGGCGAAGGATCCTTCACGGCCTCCAGCTCATGCGGTTCATACACCAGTTTGCTCCCCTTGAGCCACTTAAACAGGCACGACAAGGGCAAGGTCTCCACACTATGGGCATTGACATACTTAACCGGCTTAAACAGAAAGGAAAGCAAAATGCGAAGGTTCCACTCCACCATCAGCATCACCTTGTGAAAGATGCCCATGTTGTTGAGCGAAAACCGAAACCAGGTCTTCACCCGCCATACCTCGATGGTGTCGCTGATTTTTTCATGCTCCTCCAAGCCTTCTTCCAGGAAAGCTACGATCATCACCTTGTCCACAATTCCCAGCTCTTCCACCACCTTAGCCGATTTGATCAATCGAGCCTCAGACTTGAAGGGCGTTTGGGAGATATGAAGGGCGATGTTTTTGGGCATGGCTCTATTCCATCTCATCCACATCATAAGCCGTCATCGGCTTAAAGGGAAGGATGTATTTAAACACCCACAGGATGAGCTTTTTGTAGCGATTGTAAAAAGGGAAATAGCTCGGGTAGTCCGTAAATTTCTTGTTGGGAGCATTCCACATTTCCTGGAATTCTTCTTCGGAAATATCGAGCTTCTTCATCACGTATTCGCGGTCCTCTTCCATCTGTTCCGGATCGTAGGGAGGCTGAGCCAATTCTTTGAGCGCATCTTCCCGTTCCATCATTCCGGAGCGAACCAAAGCCGATAGAGTCACCTTACGCTTATCAAATCCAAACTTCTTGGGTAGCCAGTAGCTGATGATAAACTTGGTAAAAATGTTTTCGTGGTGGTGTCCGCCGTAGTATTCCCAGTCCACCTTTTCCTCGATGATCTTTTTGGCAGCCGGCTTGTCGTAAGGCAGGTACCAGAAAGGTCTTACGTTTTTGATCCCCTTTACCATTCCGTAGTAGAGGTAATCAAACATGGTCAGGTTTGGGTAGGACTTTAATTTCACCTTGTTTTTACGGGCGATATGCTTCACCATTTTGGCGTCTACATAGGTCCATTCTTCCGGCTGTTTTCCTTCCGAGCGGAAATCGTGACCGATCAATACGTGTTTTACTCCTTCCTTAGCCGCAATGCGGTACAGGGCTGAAGTAATTCCAATATCAGTTGTTCCATCCGGCCAAGGTAGAGATGCCTTCATGAAAGAGCGGTGAATACCCTTCATCTCATCCCAGTTCATCACGTAGGTTCTCAATTCGATATTGAGGATGTCCAGGGCCTTTTTGATGTTGTTTACAGCGATTTCACTGTGCCAGCCGTTGTCGAAGGTTACGGCCAATGGGCGCAATCCCATTTCCTTGGCCAAGAGCAACAGGTAAGTTGAGTCGGTTCCTCCACTTACTCCAACAATGCAGTCGAATTGTTTGCCCTTACCGTTTTTCTTCATCTCGGCAACCAGTGCTTCCCAATCGGCCTTCCCTTTTTCGCCCAAAGGGTAGTCGGCTGAAAGCAGGTCATGAGCCTTGCAGTAGTTGCATTCCCCAGATTTATCAAATTTGATATCGGGTACCGACTCGTCCAACACACAGCGGTTACATACTTTCATGAATATCTATTTTGTATAGGATTCAATCTTCTGGATAAACAGGCCGTTGATGTCTGTTTTTTCCTGAAGCAATTTCTTTCTTTTTTCTCGCCCTTTCTCTTCCAACTGCGGATCGCCCAGCCATTCGAGGGTACGTTCGCGGGTACGATCAAAACGATCGTCTCCATCGGCGTTAAACACCAGGTCAAAGGCTTTTTCCTGCTCGTCCAAACTTCCTGCAGTCAACTGGCTCACGAAGATGGCATGCGTACCCAATACGGCCGCCTCGGAGGCCATGGTAGCTCCTTCTCCCACGTAAGCTGAAGCGTAATAAAGCACGTGGTGAATTTTCTCAAAAGGAACTTTTACCTGGTAGACGGCCAAATCATCGGCCAGCTTTTCCTCGGATGAGATGAGCACTTTGGCATGCGGTAAGATGGCTTCTACCAATTCCCTTTTCGCCGCTTCGGAATAACCCTTGAAGCCAATATCGTGGCTGGCATTCCAGGAAACAAAACGGATGAATACAAATCGCTCATCATCCTTGATCCCCATATCGCGAATCACCTGACGATCGGGTTGAAAGTAATCGGGATGCAGGTAGAATAGCTCCTTGTAGGTGGGCATTCTTTTCTGCTTGGGACCCAAATTCGTACGAAAAGTCGTAGGCGTAATAATCTCTTTGGAAAACCACTGGCAAAACTTCAAGCTAATGGTAGAGCGCTCTGTGTCTTCAAAAATCAAGTGGGGCTTTCCGGCAATCGCTGCATTCATCGCCAACATAGGACTCGCCCGACCGATGAATACATCCGGCTTAAACTTGCGGCACTTTAACCACATTTTGAAGGTGATGGAAAACAGCAACCAGGCTTTGTCAAACACATTCTTACCGGTGGAATTTCCAACCAACTCGTAGTCTAATCCAAACTTTTCGAGCAGTTCGATATCGCCGTCTTTGTCAATGGCCAGAATGAGCACTTCATGTCCCTCCTTCTGCAACCTCAAAATGATCTGACGAAACTGGTGGATCCAGGCAGGATGCTCTATGGAAATGGCAACTTTCATGCAGAATCCCCGATTAACGGTACAATTTTTTCATCCGGTTTACCCGATCGATGGCCTTAGCAGTATCCAAACCAATCAGGCTAAAATACTCGACCATGGACTGCAATCTCGGGCGGTTTTCCTCGTAGATTTTTGACATTCCAAATTCACGGGTAATCATTCCTTCGCGAATCTGGTTACTTCTAAAGGTGTCAAACTCGGTAAAACCGGCTACGGTGTAATACACGTAGTTGTAGAAGGCAGCGGTTCCGTCACCAATTCTCCAAGTGGAGGTGGTATCCGGTGATGTCTCCCAGTTGTAGCCGTCGATCAAAGTGGTGTTGATTTCTTCTTCGTCCCAGGGAATGTAGTCGAACAACAGCAAGTACACATCCCTTGGCTCCATGTAGTAGGCTTTAAAAGCACTGTAGGTATCCGGAATCGACGGGTTGATGTACCCCGGGTTCATCATAAAGTTCTTGGCGTAGTACAGCGGCATCTGCAACTTGGCCAAGGTAGATTGTTTGTCAATCCGGTCTTTGGTAAAGTTCGGTTTGATCCCAGCAAATCCGGCTTTAAAGTCGGTGTTTTCCAACTTATTCTCCATCCAGATATCACAAGGAATTCCGGTTTGCTGGCGAATCTTGTTAACGTAAACGAAGAAGTGCTTATCCCCGGCCATAAACAAGGGAATCATTCCCAATCGAGGTTGCTTTAACCAGGCACCCACATTCAGGCGAATGTTTCTTCGCTTCATTTTTATATCGGCCGATACCAGAATGTTTTCCACCCCGAGTTTACCGGTCATTCGGGCAATGTTTCTTCGGGCCAGGTCGGTTACCATTCCCCAGTCGTAGGTGAAGGTAAGCGGATTCATACCCAGCTCTTTAACGATGTAGTGCAATCCGAAACTACTGTCTCGTCCACCACTAAAGGCGATTACACAGTCAGGTGAACCGTCTTTGGAGCGGTATTTCTCCAAAACTTTGAGCAGGTCTTCCTTCTTGTTTTCCTTCAGCCCTTTTGTTTGGTAGTTGTTGCAGTAGTTGCAAACGCCACCCTGGTCGAAGTGAATGTGTGGGAAGGTTTCCGGAAGCAAGCATTTTTTACAACGCTTAAGCTCCTTGATTTCGTCGGTGTTGTATTCCAACCTTTTCTCAAGGGTGGATAGATTGAGGTTGTCCAGGTTAACGAACTCGCTCTTGTGTTTTTTCTGTTGGGAGTGATCCTTGATTTCTCCAGCTGGAACATAGATCTCAGACTGAGGAGAATTCTGGGTCTTTTCGAAGGTAAAATTCTGTACTTCAAAAGACTTCATTCCAATAGCGATTCCCGTTCTCGGGGCTAACCAATGGATGTCTTTGTTTCCGTAACGCTCTTGCAGGCCAACTTGATCAGCCAATGTTTTCATGATGTATTCTTCCGAACCGAAGATCAACAGACTCTGGTCTGATGCGATCCAGTAGTAAAGTGATCCTGTGTTGGTCGCCAGAATAAACAAATCCCGGTCTGCACATTGTACCGCGATGGAAGCGGCTCCTTCAATCTCTTCAAACGTGGCCGTAACGGCAGCTGAAGCGGAAAGTCCGCCCTTCAATTTTTGAGAAAGGATACCTGCCAAAATCTCCGTATCCACCTCGTAGTTGCGATCGATGGATCCCTGGAATTTTTGGAAAAGATCATCTACGTTGGTTACGATTCCGTTGTGAACCATCACCAATCCGTCTTTGATACAAGGCTGGTTGTTGTCGTTGTTTTCCTGGCTACCGTTGGTCACCAATCGAGAGTGAGCCGTAACGGCAATAGGAGAAGCCACATGGCCGTTTTCAAAACTGCCTTCAAAGCCGGCTTCTACAAACTTGCTGTAGGTTCCTGTTTTGATCAGCTCCGTCGCTGGGGTATCTTCTTTGAGTACCTGAATCGATTGGTTGGCCAGATTTCTTACCGCGATTCCCGAAGATTCCTTTCCACGGGTTTCTGACAGCACAAATAGTTTTTGCAAAAGATCATCCGATTCCTTCCTGCTCAAATCGGCTTTTTCCTTAGCTACAAATCCAAAAATTCCACACATAAAAAGTCTATTTGTTTAATCGGTCATTGTCTTGAATATCCATCCACATTGCGAAGAATAGGATTGGAACGACCCGGTAAATAGGAAGAAGAACGCCAAAATGGGTTCGTATGACAGGGAGTAACCCTGAATGAATGACATCAATATTTTTAATCCGTAAGGAATCGCCAATATCCCCAAGGCAAAGCTTAGGTGATACAGCAAAAACAGCGGGTGAAAATCGCGGATTAGGTACTTCTGGTAGAGACGCTGAAAAAACAGCTTCATCAGCAACCAGGACACCTTCCGAATCACCTTCTTGATTTTCATTTTCGACTGCTCCCCTACCCGATACACAGGCTTAATCTCGATTTCACGAAGCGTGGCGCTGATGATGTTTAGCTTGACCAACATATCGTTGGGCATTCCGTAGCTCCGGTAGATATCGTAGATCTTAATCGAGCGAAGGGCATGTAGACTAATCGCCGTGTACCCAGTCTGCGTATCCGAAACCTTCCAGTATCCTGAAGCAATCTTGGTAAAAATGGAAAGGATGGAGTTTCCGAAAAAGCGGATTTTAGGAATCACAATTTTAGAACTCGGGTGAATCAGGCGATTACCTTTTACGTAGTCAATGCCCTCTTCAATTACCGGTAGGCAAATCGATTCCAGTTCATCAGGATCCATTTGACCATCACCAGCCATCACCGCAGTACAGTCAATGTTGTGGTCCTTACACCACTTGTATCCACGGGCAATAGCGGCGCCCACTCCCCCATTGTCGATATGATCGATGAGGATAATTCGATCCGTATCTTCCTGGGTATTGTAGACTTCCGACTTAACGTAGTATTTGATTTCTTCCACCTGAGCCTGGTGTACCACAACATCGGCCTCGTTGTAGCGAGTCTTTACGATCTCCTTGTCAAACTCGGGAATCGTGGTGGTTTCGTGCGTATCCTTGGCAATGTAGTCGCGGATAACTTCCGAAGTCCGGTCTTTACTTTTATCGTTGATAATTACGATACGGTCCACAAAATCCGGCATGGTTTCGATCACCATTCCGATCTGTGTTTCCTCGTTGTAGGCCGGTACAACGACGGCCACGGTTTTCCCTTTTAACATATCCTCAAATTGGCGACAAAATTAGGCATTTCATTTTGAGAATGGGTAGGTGTTGAAACTCTGCTATTTTAGAGGGGTTTTCGAGCTAAGTTGGGAGGGAAATTGGGTGGGTGGATTTTGTTGGGGAGTTGGGGTTAGATCAAAGCTTAAACTATAGTGGGCACAACCCAGAAATCAAGATTCCCTTATGTTCTAATTAGTGCTTACCGTCAAACTTTTATCTCTTTCTCCAAAGCATCTATTTCGTTCGACAATTTGTCAAGTTGACTTTTGTCAAAATTTGACTTCCTGTACATCTTATCTCTAATTCTGTTTTTTCTTCTTTCAATTAACTGAACTGGATTTACTGTCTTTTCGGTAAACACCATATAGATCAACGAAAAAAATAAAGGGATTGAGTAAAATAAAATCCAAGCCCATTGTTCAGAGTTATTCCACCCAAAATGCAAGATTAGATAGTGAACAATCATAAATGCTCCAATCAATACTATTAAAAAGACCATTTTGTGATTTCTTATAGATGATCTAATTTGCAAATCAATCTGAGCCTTCTGGTTCTCTAAAATTCTCTTCGAATTTTCCTTCTCGTTGAGAATTGTTCTTTTCGCTTCCAAGAGATCCAAATTGACCTTGTTATGCTCCTTTAATTGATCTTGTATTTCTATTTCTTTCTGAGACAGATTACTTCTTAAAATACTATTTTCCTCGGATTGCTTGGCCGCCTCTTTCTTGAAGTGTTCTTGCTCTTTCAAGAATGTCTCTATGCTATCTTCAGATATTCCGTCCAATATTGCCTCAACGTTATCCATTACAACGTCTTCGGGTTTTTTTGCTTGTTTTCTGAGTTCAATTATTGAGGCCTTGGCTTGGTCTTCGCTAATCGCACCAGTTCTATATTTAGTTTGTAGTTCTTCAAATTTTTGGCCTACAGATTCATTAATTTGGTTTGATAGAACAATCTGAGCCTTTGTAATTACATCAAACGTTAAGGGCAACTTCCCATTTCCAAAACCCTTATTCAACTTAAACCAAAATTTATTTGTTAAAAAGCTCAAGGTTGTAGCTAAAGGTACTTGACCGTAAGCTTTAACATTTTCATTCCATGCAATTTGAATAGTTTTAGAATTGCCTGAAAGTAAAATGTATCTAATGTTGTCGAAGTTGTTTTCCTTGGTATCTTTTCTATGAATACTCACGTAATTCAGAAACCGAAGGTATTCTGAAGGGGCCTCAATCCCTAAATCCTCCGCTAACCTATTTATCACATTCTGGTCAACAATATTATACTTATGGTTATGCTCACTAAAGTATTCATTGTAATCATCTTCCTTGATAAGTGCAGATTTTAGTAACGAAAAGAAATCAGCTTTCTTGCCAACCACATCCGCTTTGGAATCACATCCGTCAACAATGGTCATCATGGCTGTTACCCTTGGGTTTGCCTTATCTTTTCCTTCAACTATGTATTCAGCCTTTTTAAAAAATCTTTCGATTTCGTCTTTTACTTCACTAAAATATCTAAGCTTTATTCTGTTTGGGTGTCGCCTATTTATCTCATTCACATAATTGAAAAAATCATTTGAAAGTTTCTGATAGACCTGACCATTATAACCGGCTAGATGAAATAGTATTTCCGTTTCGATGAAAATTGTAAAATCATTTTTCCAAGAACCTATTTCGTTAAGATTAGTGTTATATTTAATTCCAGTGTAAAGAACTATACCTTCCTTTATTGTTGAAAGCTGCACTTTAAAAGAAGCATCATCTTGTTTGCCGATGATAAATGCACTAATTAACTCAGAATATTTATTGGAGTTCGCTCCATCTATTAAAAAAGTAATGAAGGAATGGACTAAATCTGTTTTCTCCTTTTCTGCTAATTCTTTTTCCTTGTGTCCAGATACAAATTCGAACAATGATTGGATAATCTTATCATTATTACTCTGAATCTGATCCTTTTTTATGTTGATATTTTTCGATTTTAATTCGGCAAGGTTGTCTATCGAATAAATACCTCTTTCCTTACTCAGGGATTCGACCCTGTTCAGTGAGGTCCTAATTACTGCCTCGGGTATACTGAAATCATATGTATCATTTAATAAGTTTGTGATTTCAGTCAAGTTGAAAGAATGTTTTGAGCTTGACAGGATTACTTCAGTGATAAACTCTGATATAATACCGTAAATATCCTTCTCACTGTTATATAGTTCCCTGAAAACAGCCAAAGAGGCAAGACATTTACTTTCTTCTATAGTTTCTGACATTTTATTGTTTATCCGCTTGCCCAGGGCAATTACATAATATCGTGCCGCCTTACCCTTAATTCACTACCAATAGGATTTTAAAAGTTAAAGAATCATGAAATTTTTCAAGACAAGCTTGCCTGAATGCAATTCATCGTTTAAAGTGGCAATACCAAATATAAATGAAAGAGAGATAAGACTCAAAAACAAGGACATCAAACTGTTAACCGGATATCGAATAATCCTGGAAATAAAGGATCAGGCTTGATTTATTGAATTCTCTTGTGAATTGAGAGAAGACCACCTTGAGCACCATTCAAAAACAGGAAATTTCACTGCCTATCCCCCCGAACAGTCTCCCCCAAATAAACAAAGTGAAACTCAACGGTTCCATCCTTTTCAAAAAACAGAAATTGAGTATCTCCTCTTCCTTTCAGATCCAAAAATGATGATTGAATGCTCGTCTAAGGTTTGTAAAAATTTCCTGGATGGCTGTTTGCAATTGGTGTAATAGAAGTGTTCACCAAAAACAAAGGGATCTGTATTATGTAATCCTCTAGCTTGATTTGGAAAGAATGGATAATGAATGGCATGAGGCTTAGAAGGAAAGAACGAGAATTTATTTCCTGTCAATTCAAATCTGGATGGAGGTTCCCATTCTCCCCAAAAAAAGAGATCTCCTTGCTTGGGAATGAAGTTCAAGGAATCCCCCAAATTTTCCAGGTAATATCCACGCTGCTTAATGAACTTCCTTTTGTGAACAGACTCTTGGTTCCAAAAACGAATTCCCGTGTTCCCCATTGCATCATCAAATCGATAAGCCGACCCATTTTTAGAACTTCGTCTTGAAAGATTCAATTCTGGTCCATTGTGCGAAAACTGTACGATCATTTAAGGCTAATTGTATTTCCAGAAAATTTACAACTGAATTGCTAAAAACAAAAAGATTATCGACTCAATTTAGAAATCTTTATGGTCTGTAATAATCGAGACCTGGAGCACCACGCCCTGAATCAATAAGACTATTTTTACACCGCATTACTTGGCGTTGACAAAGAACCTATCCATAGCTGTTTTGCCTTTTAAGAACATGAGTTCGGATAAGGAGAATGAGTACTTCTGCGATGGAATTACGGAAGAGATCATTAATGCTTTGGCCCAGATCGGTTCTCTGAAAGTAACTTCCCGAACCTCTTCTTTTTATTTTAAGGACAAAGAGATTCCTGTTTCAGAAATCGCCAAATCACTGGGTGTAACCACCATTTTAGAAGGCAGTGTAAGACTGGCGGGTAATATGGTTCGAATCACGGCTCAACTGATTCAAGCGAAGGAAGACTTTCATTACTGGTCGGAAAACTGGGACCGGAAACTGGAGAACATATTTGAGATTCAGGATGAAATTAGTTTGCTCATTGCCGATAAGATTCGGGAAAATTTTGGGCACTTTGAAATTCAGGATCACCTGGTTTTGAAGCAGACCGATAACATCAATGCTTACGAGTATTCACTCATGGCCAAGTTCCACAAAAACAAGTGGAATCCGGATGATATCGTGCTGGCAGAAGACTACTACTTGAAAGGATTGGAATTGGATCCAGAACATGTGGCTTCGCTGGTTGGACTGGCCGATGTATACAGCTTTATGGGAATGACGGGCCTGCTGTCCTTTCAAGATGCCTGGGTAAAATCCAATGACCTGGTAGAAAATGCCTTGAAATTGGATGCCCAACATCCTGAAGCGTATTACCAGAAAGCCAATAGTTCCTTTTTCACGGATTGCGATTATACCCAGGCTTTTCGTCATGCTACTGCAGCCATCAAGCAAAAACCGAACTACGTAGAAGCCCAGCAGTTTCTGTCCTTCCTACATGTATTGGCGGGAAACACTTCTCAGGCCAGAGAGCATTTGGACATTGCCCTGGGCATTGATCCACTTTCGCAAGAGACGCTTTTTTACAAGGCCTACTTTGCCTACATGGATCGTAACTATGCTGATGCATTGGAGCAATTGAACAGTTGTCTGGCTGTCAATCCAAAGAACATTCCGGCTCATACAGTTAAAACCCTTTGCCTGCTTAAAATGGGGCAATACCACGAGGTGATCCACTACACAGACGATTTGCCTGTTGAACTTCCAAAGGGAGAAAAGGCGGGTGCAACATCTCTGGCCTACGCCTTAATGGGAGATCAGGTAAAAACCTTAGAATACCTAAAAATCCTCAAAGAGCAAGCTCAATCTACGGATGGGTTTACGGCGGATTCGTATCTATTTCTGCTGTATGCCGTTACCGGCGAAACCGATAAAGCCTTCGAATGGGTGGCCTCCGGGTTGGAGCGAAAGACGTCTTTGTTGATGTTGCGTTATCCAGATCCTTTGGTAGATTCACTGCGGTCTGATCCACGCTACCTAAGCTTTCACCAGAAAATGTTTCCTTCCAAAGTTGGAAGTGCTTCCAAGCCGGGTAAGAAGTCGCTTATGGATGATGACTCCGCCGAAAACTTCCGGTTAAAACTCATGGCCCATATCGATCAAAACCAGCCCTATTTGGATCCCGACCTAAGTCTTCGAATTCTGGCCGATCAAATTGATCTGCATCCCAATCTATTGTCCTGGTTGCTCAATGAAAAAATGGGTCAGAGTTACAATGAGTTTATCAATGCCTACCGCGTGGAGCATTTTAAAACACTGGCCAGGAATCCGGAAAACGCTCACCTCACCTTGCTGGGAATGGCCTATGACAGCGGCTTTAATTCCAAAACGGTATTTAATACTTACTTCAAAAAGCTCACGGGGCTTACTCCGAAGCAATTTTTGAAAGAATAGCTGTGGTTCATACCTTTCACAAACTTAACTGAGAACCGGATTGTTTTACCTTCCCACTTCTATTTTCCTGGCTGACCCTGGAAATATCCTGCCAACTTTAGTGCAACCGACTTTACTTTTGTCTTGATACAAAAGAAAGTAGGCAAAGAAAAAATCAAGAGCCAAATAATCCCCAGCCCCCAAGTTCCGACAAGCGTAACTTCCCCAAACTCTGCCCGCGCATTTGGCTCAGGCCAGCACACTTTTTAGAGTTGGCGAGATTAACCAGTTCCTATTAAAACCAATCAAAAAAGCCCTATTCTTCATTCTCGTTCCCATTCTCGTTCTGTCCGGCGACTCCCGGGCTCCCACTTCGTTCGGAATTATAATTCCACACACCTCTATGATATCCCGAACATTTAGGCGCAATTGCCGCGGTACGTTTGCCTTGTCATTCATTAAAAACAAAAATTATGAAAGCAGCAGTTTGTACCCGATACGGTAGCCCAGAAGTCATTCAAGTGCAAGAAGTAGCCAAACCTCAACCTAAAGATGATCAGGTTTTGGTCAAGATTAAAGCCACCACCGTTTCCTCCGGAGACGCCCGCATCCGAAGAGCCGATCCAGCCATCATTCGCTTGATTTTTGGTTTTAGAGGGCCTCGCAAATCCGTTTTGGGTGTGGTTGTAGCCGGTGAAGTTGAATCCGTGGGTAAGAAGGTGACAAAATTCAAAGCCGGCGACCAAGTATTCGGAACCACCGGCATGTCCTTCGGAGCTCATGCCGAGTACCAGTGCATTGCCGAAAACGGTACCCTGGCCTTAATGCCGGAAAACATGTCTTACCAAGAAGCCGCCGCCCTCCCTTTTGGTGGAACGGCTGCTGCTCATTTCCTTCGTAAGGCCAACATTCAAAAAGGCCAGCACGTGCTGATTTACGGAGCCTCCGGAGCTATTGGAACCATCGCCATTCAACTGGCGAAGGAGTTGGGGGCTGAAGTCACCGGCGTATGCAGTGGAAGAAATACCAAATTGGCCAAATCCCTCGGTGCCGACCATGTGATTGATTATACCCAGGAAGACTTTAGTGAAAATGGGGTTCAATATGACGTTGTTTTGGAAACCGTGGGCAAGTGTACCTTCTCACAGGTTCGCAAAGCCTGTAAAAAAGACGGCGTTATCCTATTGGCCAGTGCCGGCTTAGGGATGACCTTAAGAGGAGCCTTTTCTGCGCCCTTGGGAGGACACAAAGTCATTTCCGGTGTGATCGAAGAAACCGAGAAAGACATGAACTGGTTTAAGGAATTGTTTGCCGCTGGAAGACTGAAGGCCGTGATTGATGAGGTTTATTCTTTAGAGGATATAGCCCAGGCTCACGCTCGTGTGGATAGTGGACGTAAGGTTGGGAATGTTGTTGTGGGGGTTGGGTAGCATGGATTCGCCTCTATGGCCCGTATTGGACAAGATTTAGTTGGAATCCGATTTCGATATCCCTGATGAAGGTAAAATGAGAATGTTCGCCTAAAGATTCAAACCGGTTGGTTAATCGTCTCAATTAGCGAATTAATCCAGCTGATATTTTGCCGAGGCTAGGAAAGTTTATCGGAGATAATTCAAAATACTTCTAATCATCTTGAACTTGATTAAAAATCAAATTGAATTCCTCAATGGACAATAAATGATTGATTATTTCTTCAATTTCAGCTCTGCATATGCGTTCTACAATTATCATGTTTGAAGCCCAAAAGAATCGACCATCTAAACATTCGCCGCTCTTTTGATTTTTCTTTCTTAAATACTCAATGTTTCTGTAGGTAAAGAATGAAGCGACATATCTGCTTTTATTCTTGAAAGTGACAATAACATCAGAATTGTCATTTGATTCTAAGGTTCCACCCAGAATGGCCCCCTTTTCTTCACTTTCAATCCAAATATCACATATCTGATTGTTCATGCTAATTACATTAGGGATTTTGTTCGATGTAAATACCCCAAATATTATTTGAAAATTCACCAGCTGAAAACCGAACTGTTTCAGAACCTCGGGTAATTTGGTAAACGCTGAAGGTATAACATTGACCATATTTTGGGTCTTTGATTTTAATAGACTCACCTGTCGTTTTCCATTCTAAATCCCAAATATTCAAACCTTTAACCTCAAAAGACTCACTATCCAAGACTGTCTTTATGTGCTTCCAATTTTCATCCATGATCATCGTCTTTTCTCGCATAACGCAATCAATCATCCAGCCATGTAGCTTTCAGCCCTCGACACCTCAGCTACCCACAACTACTGAACAAAATACATCTCCAACTCCCTTTTCCCTTGGCAAAGATTTTTCCCCGGGAGAGACAGGTGAAGTTGTCCTTGACCAGTTCGTAAGTTGAAGCGGAGATGTTGATTTTACCGGCTTCGCCGGTGGACTCTATTCTACTGGCGGTATTGATGGTGTCTCCAAAAAGGTCGTAGGCAAACTTCTTTTTTCCTACTACACCTGCGACTATGGTTCCTGAATGAATGCCCACCCGCATCCTCCATTTGATTTCGTGGCTTTTGTTTCTCTCCTCAAGGTAGGACAGCATCATTTTTGCTGCGGTAACACAGTTGGCTGCATGATCTGTATTTTCATCTTCCAGGCCGCACGCAGCTAAATAGGCATCACCAATGGTTTCAATCTTTTCAACGTTGGTTTCCTCCATGATGTCATCGAATCGCCCGAAAATTTCGTTTAATTCATTGACCAAGGTGATGGCCGATATGGACCTCACCAACTCTGTGAATCCTTCAAAATCAGTAAATAAAATCGACACATTCTTATGTCTTTTAGGGATGGTCTTCCCACTCTCCTTTAGGTCTTTTATAATGTGTTCGGGTAAAATATTATGCAGAAGATCATCTGACTTTTTCTGTTCTGCCAACAAGGAATCTTCCGATCTATCAATAAGTACAGACAAGCTCCAAATCAAGGCGATACAAATCAAAGCCGTCATTCCGATATTGACAATCTGGGATAAATATGGATCCATGTCCTCGTTGTGTGCCTGGAATTCTGATTGAAAGACAACCGCAGCAATCAAAGTCAAACAGGCCAATAAACTGAAACCATTGGCAATCGCCCTTGCCTTACGCGGAAAAGTCATGTAGGGTAAAATGATTAGCAAAAAACCGACTGTGGTAATTCCTGAACGGTAGCCGGATAAATAAAGAAATACGAGAACGGACAAATAGGCCGCTAAGGAAAGCCAGACGGAAGCGAATACCCGCCGACCTTTCTGGTTAAACACCAAAACGAGCAGAAACATCAGGCCCAATATGGTATTCCACACCGCGCTTGTAGTTTCCGATATGGACAGGGCAATGGCCATCCACAACCCGTTGAACAGAACCCCTAAAATTCCGGCTATATTGGTTACCCGCAGATACCTTTTCTCAGTTACTGAAAACTTGTCGTTTGCCCCAATATCAACAATTCTTTGAAAGAGCGTTTGTTTTTTTGTCATCTACTGAGTTTTGGTTATTCCCGACTTCTTTTGATTACCCAATTCCTAACAGTCAATTTATGTCTCTATCGCATCAATCAACTCATTCATAGAGAAGATAATTTCTCTTCCTCCTGTCTTTATAATAGAGCTCAGTCAGTAATTGGTCTGGATTGTTTTCTAATTCTTGTATTCTCTGGTAATAAAAAGAATAAACAACGGTATCTTGTTGGTAAACATATTGATACTCGGATATTGCTTTTTCGGGATTCCCTTGAATTTCATAAAGATTTCCGATATACCACTTAAAGTCAGGATTCACTTCGGCCGCTTGTGCAAGCAAGGCCATCGCTTTGTCAAAGTCCCCTTGTTTAATATAGCAGCCGGCCTTATTTGCTTGGTTTCTGGGTGAATCAAAAGTTAATAATTCATTCAACTGAAATCGCTCCATGGCAAGAGCAATACTGTCATTGTCGTAATAGATTTCACCAACAATGGCATGAAGGATAGAAACCTTCGAATCATCAAGTGACTTGTCATTTTCAATCAAAGAGTCAGCATAGATCACTCCATCTTTTAGATTAGCATCGGAACGTCTATACAGCTCTTGGATTTTTGAATCCCAGGCAAGGACTTTCTGATTATGCCTTTCAGCGTGCTTGGCAAAATCTTTTCTTATTTCATTCATGTAATCGTTCGCATTGGTCTGATTAGGTTGACAACCCGAAAGAGAGATTAGAAAAACGATTATGGTAATGGTATGCTTCATTTTTATAGAATTCAACGTTCTGACTTAAATGTCGCTTGACGGTTAGGTTAGAGATGCATTTAAGTTCGTATTGTAGCTCGCTTTTATTTCAATTTCTCGTTTTATGTTCCTGCCTGAAGCTACCCATGTTCGATGATAATAGACTGTTGTATTGAACTCATTTGCTATCAATTGTCCAATTTCTTTAATCTCTTTTTAGTCAATTTTATTTTTAGTAATCGAAATTCCATAGTTGCAATTCTCCGGAACTGTATTATCCCAATCACTAAGTGTCCCTTCCTCATAAGGCCGACTTACATTAAATTTCAAATCATCCTTACTTGATTCTCCCCACTCAGTTTCATTTTCGCTATCAAATTGAAATTCAGACAAGCCTATAAGACTCTTCATTCGGCCACAAAAATCCTTTAATGTCAAATTACATCGTAATGCTAAGTGTTCCATTTTAATGAAGTACAAAGTTTTGTATTCTATCATTCCAGCCGGCGCCACACAATATGTATACCATTGAAGTGAGTTATTCCTCCCTATATTTTTGTGTTTCAGGTTCCCATTTTATCTTATTTACTAAAGCCTATTCCTATGCATTAAACATTTGCCCGTAAAGTCCATATTACTGATAGTTGATCTGGCTTGACTCAAATATAGATGAAAGAAAAGTAGGGCTAAAAACACATGAATGGTATAGTACTATTTCAATATTTTAGAAGGATCGGAAATGAGATTATCAAACCTAAGATATCAAGACGTTGAAGAATCCTTCGGAATGGGTGGCCCCTATCTTGGAACACTTGAATTCAATGGAGAAATACTGAATAGGAGATTTCTTGCTAATGGTGAAAAACTATCTCTGAATAAAACAAAAATTGTTTTAGCGCAATATTCAGGAAATAGAAATGACGGCATATTGGGTTTGAGTCTCCAAAGAGTGTTTCACATTGTCGTCTATGATGAAGTAGTAGACGAATTTTATCAATCTATAGATTCCTTCGAGAGCCTTACTATTGAGAAAATGGAAGGTAATCTCATCACTTTTCATGAAGCTTTTCATACTTCATTGAATGAGTTTAAGCGGACCGTTAAATTCACTGAGAAGAACTTCAATAAAATGGAAAGGGATAATATAATCGCCACAAAAAGAGAATAAAAGTCAACTGCCTCTTAGGCATTACCGCCAGACAATCAGATAAGTGCTTTGGCTGGCCAAACTCAAAACTAATTCCGAAATTTAGTATCTCCTTAAAACCGTAATTTCATACCTTCTATTTCGTTGATGAGCTAGCTCCTTTTCTTTCGTCGTTTGTATGCCTCGAATCTTCTCCTCGGAAAATACGGGATCACCTTCCCCATACCCTTTGGCTACCATTCTTTCAGATTCTATTTCAAAAGTCTCGTGAAAGACTTGACAAGCCATTATTGCTCTCCATTCACTGAGTTTTAGATTGGCAACAGAATCCCCCCTGTGGTCAGTGTGCACCCCAATTTCAAATACCCATTCAGGGTGAGCTTCCAAATAATTAGCGACAGCTTTAAAGGAATAGTAAGATGCCGAATCATTAGATGGATAAACCCTCCCTTTCATATCCGAAATTACCTGGAAGGATTTCCGATCTCCTATTTTTAGTTCTTCTGATTGATTGGTGGTCTCACAACTGATACCGAAAAACATGATGGTCAAAAAGATTGGGAGGCTTTTGATTGAAAAGGATTTAATCATTGGTTGATTCGTTGTTTGTTTCTACTATCTCCACGCCCATATCCTCCATATTCTTAGCGAGGGTCAATGCCAAATCATCTTTCATATCCATGGACACTAAATCGATGAAATAACTCACATCTGAAAAGTAGTCTTCGAATTTTTTGGAAAGGATCAAATTCTCCTTTTCATATTCTTGATCATCATCGTAGAACAATACAATTGCTCTAATCTTATTCAATGACAAAAAGCCATTTCTTCGATAAACCAAACAGAAACCTTGAATGCTGTTTAACGGGGTAAATACATCCTTCAAATAGTCTGACAAATCATGAGGTGGGCTCTTCCAGCGGCTATATATGATTCGTTGTCCTTTGGGTATGTAGGTTTCCACTTTGTTGCTGGTTTGGTAACTACTAAGTTAATAGGAATCTTCTGAAGGGAAGTCACCTAAGTCAATAACCATGAATGTGCATTCACTGCCTATCCCCCGAACAATCTCCCCCAAATAAACAAAGTGAAACTCGACGGTGCCATCCTTTTCAAAAAACAGAAATTGAGTATCCCATTCTTCGGCGAAGAACTCATTTTTGGATAGTGGATAGATGGGATGCCCATTACCATTGGAAAATCGGAAGTAGAGCTCGCCATCTTGCATCGAGATGGTCCACTCTTCGCCATTCATAAGGTATACTCCGGTATAGGTTTGAAGTAGGTCTTCAGGGAGCTTGATTCTCTTTTTGATGGGAAGGGGTTTTCCTATGGCTATTGCGGTTAAACTTTTAGCTGTTTGGGTTGTGGGGCTACACAGGCAATTGGAGAGTATAATGGTCAAGGTTTTGGAGAATGGAATGAACCAGGCACTGGAAAGAAATCCGTTGATTCCGCCTTCATGGGAAATGAGTTTTTCTCCTTGTAGGCTATCTACAAACCAGCCGTATCCGTAATTGGAATAGCTCCCATCGTTTAACCGGAAGGGAGTGTGAGCGGATTGAAGCGTTTGCTTAGAGACCAACTTGTATTCAAACAGTGCCTGATACCACTTGTTTAAGTCATTGGCGGTGGAGAGCAGATTTCCGGCGGAAAAGGGAATGGACATATCGATAAAGGTGGCTTTTTGAATCCTTCCATCTACCTCTTCATAACCCATTGCCCGTCTGTCTATGATCGAATCGGTACGATCAGCCAGGGTGTGGGTCATACCTGCTGGGCTCAAAAGGTGATTGGAGATGTATTGATTGTAGTCCTCTCCTGAAACTTGCTCGATGATCAAACCCAACAAATGATAACCCGAGTTGCAGTAACTAAATTGAGAACCGGGTTCAAATTCCAAGGGCAAATCCTTAAAGTAGTTGACCAGAGAATCGGGATCGCAACCGTTTTGCATTAGGTCTTTTTCAAAGACTTCCAGTTCGGTGATCTCCGCTAATCCAGAGGTGTGGGTCAGAAGATGTTCTATAGTTAGGGGATATTCCTTTTTAGGGAAGTTGATCAGGAATTTCTGGATGGGATCCTTTATACTCAGCTTCCCCTCTTCCATCAACTGAAGAATGGCGATGGCCGTAAATTGCTTAGTCACGGATCCAATTCTAAATCGGGTATGCTCGGTTGCTTGAAGCTTTAACTCCATATTGCTCAAACCTTTTACCTGAGAATAGATGGGTCTAAATTCCTGACTAACAAGCACACTAACGGCTGGACCGTTGTTGAATTTGGACTGAACAATGGAATCTATCTGTTGAACTGACTGCTGACCAAACCCAATCAGGGGAAAAATGAAAAGAGGCAGGAATAGTTTTTTCATGGATTTAACCGATGGCTATGCTTGTTCTAATGGATGTTGAGCTTAAATTTGAACCGATACTCCAGCATCCTAAGAATTGTTTCCGGGCTAAAATTATCGAAGTTCTCTTTCCCAAACACGATTTCTCGATTCGGTGCGTTGTTGTCTCCAACTAATTGACACCCCAAAGAATGAAATACACCTTTTTAGCCTTAACTGTAGTAGGCTTACTGGGATCTTGCTCCCCAACCTCTTCTTCCGACAGCCCCGCCACCGTTTACAATGAAAAATCGAAAATCCTGGACTCGCTGTATACTGAATTGCACCAATACGGGGAATTCAATGGCAACGTGCTGGTAGCGGAAAACGATACCATCATCTTTCAAAAGAGTTTTGGATTGGCCAAAAGAGAAACGGGTCAAATGCTCGAGGATAACTCTGTTTTTAACCTGGCCTCGGTAACCAAACAATTTACGGCTACGGCCATTGCTTTACTGGCTAAGGAACAAAAGCTATCCCTCGATGACGAACTGGCAAAACACATTCCAGAACTTGAATTTTACCAAGGAATAACCATCAATCACCTGGTCAGACATACTTCTGGCCTACCCGATTACATGCAGCTCTGGGATGAAAAAGGCGACACTTCGCAAGAAGCCTCCAACAGCTCGGTGATCGAACTTTTTGCGAAGGAAAAGCCAGACCTTCTTTTTGAACCCAATGAAAAAATGCGCTACAGCAATACGGGCTACCTCCTGCTCGCTACGATTGTTGAACGGGTATCCAATCAATCCTTTGGGGCCTTTTTGGACGAACGAATCTTTACTCCATTAGACATGAAGGATACGAAGCTGCTTTTTGTGTACAAGGACGGTGTAAAATTGAACAAGTTAACCGCTGGCTATTCCCAAGATTCAACGGGTTCATACGTACCCAACATTGAATATGCTCAGATTTTTGATGGCGTTTATGGCCAGGGACGATTGTATTCAACCACTACAGATTTATTCAAATGGCACCAGGGATTAAGGAAGTATAAACTGCTTTCTGAAGAGGAAACAAAAAGCCTTTTCTCCCCTTCTACTTTGAACTCGGAAGAAGAAATCAATTATGGGTTTGGCTGGTTTTTGAAGGATGATGAGAATTACGGAAAAATCGCCGCACATAGCGGAGGCTGGGCCGGGTATGTCACCTACCTGGAAACCCATTTGGATGATAACAAAGTCATGATCATTCTTCAAAACAATGGAAATGCCACTGGCAAAACCAGAATACCGATGCAGAATACCCGAAGAGTGTTATACAATGAGCCCCTGGAAAGCCAGCTTCGACTCCCCACAGATCTTTTGAAAAAGTACGCCGGAACCTACGTTTCTGAAAAAGGAAAGGACAAGGTCATTTTGTTGGAGCATCAATCTCTTTGGATGGTACTGGACAAGGAAACCAAACTTGAATTAATCCCCGACTCCAAAACAAAATTCATTGTCGATGGATTTAGTCCAGAGGTGACTTATGAGTTTTTCCTGGATGATCAGGGCGACGTAGAAAAGTACCGGGTACAGCAACCGGAACATGAAATTGACCGGATAGCCATGCGCAAAAAGGCTGGTAGCGATTTACCGGGTTAATCCCTACTTAAGGGTTTCAATCGCCCTTTCCCATTCAAACTCCTCGGGATCGTGGTATCCAAAATAGGTCATTTGATCTCCATGGGTTTCAATTAAACGACGAACCTTTTCCAAGGATTCCAATCGGGCTTCGTTATCCACCGCTCGGATAGTCGCTAATTGATCTACGGGATGGTTTTTATCCTTTAATTCTGCTCGAAGGTAGTAGGCATCTCCGGCATAAAAAAGCCAGTCCTTATCGGTTTTGATGGCTACACCACAGTGACCAAGCGTATGGCCAAATAAAGGAATGAGGTAGGCTTCAAAATCCAGGTCCAGCTTACGAGCAGGTAATCCAAACCATTCGCTGTCATTTTGCTCATACTGGCGTATGGAGGGATGATAGGCCAATTGGTAATTCAGGTAGCGCTCGTCTCCCTGGTTGAAGGCATCAAGCTCTTCGCTGGACACGTGCAACCGGGCATGGGGAAAGTCCACTGCCCCACCGATGTGATCCGGATCGAGATGGGAGCACACGATGTTTTTTGCTTGGTTTGGATCTAATCCTAATTGCTCAATCTGGCGAATGGCAGTATAGCTTTCGTCGAATTGAAATCCGGTGATTTCTACCAGTTCTTTCCCTAATTTCTTTTCGGGTTCGCGGTTTTCTTCTAATCCTATTCCGACGTCTATCAGAGTTAGGGTTCCGTTGTTTTCAATGAGCAGGCAATGGCCAATGGCAGATCCAAAGGGTGATTCTATTTGGACGCAGTTTAGGTGATGGAGGAGCATTACAGTGCGAGTTTGAGTCCGAGGACGTTTGGATTCAATTGTTTGTTACCTCAATAACGGTATGAATCGTTTGGGGTTTGTGAAGCTATTGTGAATCATCTGGTTGGTTAGATTCACTTTATCATAACGGAAGCCATCCCATTAGCCCTTATCTAAAAGCTTCTTGATTTCTTCCTTTCTCAATTGGGCTCCTTCATTTGTAGGGTCAATCTCAAGGACCATTTCGTACACCTCCATACTCTTGCCGTATTCCTCCAGCTGAAAGTAACAATCTGCAAATTCCAAGAGCATCATTAGATCGGACTTATAGAGACTTGTACATTCTTTGTACGCATCTATCGCCTCGGGCCATTTTCCTTGATAGTGATTAACATAGCCAGTCCATCGAAAGGCCTCTACGGTTGGAGTAAACTCAAAATTCACCTTATTCGAAAAGGCTGCGTAGTGGTCTTTTACATCCTGGGCGGTGATTGTATCAGTGGGCATGATCGTGCCAATGGCATAACCTTCATACAAGTTGGTTAGTCCGTCAATCAAACTGGGAAGCCGAACAGAACTATGCCCTTCTTCATAGATTTTCAACTCTGAATTGACCTTTTTGCCTTGTAACAGATCGTAGAATTCCTGATGCGTATCCACATTGTATTGCTGCCTTTCCTTTCCTCCATTGGCAGTGGAAATGAAAACGTTGGATTGAATTTTTGAATTGCCGTTTTTCTCCACGTACCGGATCACATCACCGTGTTCGTACCAGATGCTCGGATCATACAACTGAAGGGCTTCAAAGGGATTCTCCTGCACCAACATATAAGCCCCAAAATACCCACTTAAGGAATGACCGATGTAAACATCAAAACCATTGGTGTTGTATTCGGAGTTGACCCATGGAACTACTTCATCTACCAGATACTTCAAAAAGTTGACTCCTCCCCCGGTGAGACTATCCGAAAAATAGGTCGCGATCAGCGAATCAGGGGTTCCATCAGAATTGTAGCTGTTGGTGGTAAAGGTTAAATCGTAGACCCTCTTTTGGGGATCCTGGTAGGGAATGCCGACAACGATGTGATTGGGAATCTTATCATTAACCGCTAACTCCTTCATAATGGCATAGGTAATATCAAATTGGTATTCTGCATCCATCACATAGATGGTAGGATAGCTAATCGTGGAATCGTAACCGGCAGGTAGTCCTACCCAAATTTCGCGGGACTCATTTAGGTACTTGGAGTTAATTGAATGTTTCTTCCCTCCAAAATCCGGGTCTTGAGAAAAAGCGGTAAAGCAGTTCAGGCTCAAAATGAGAACCAGGGCAATGTATTTCATGGATTGTTTTTTCTTGGTATCAAAAGAAGTCATGATCCCTTTCTCTAAATGAATCGGAAAATAGAAAATTTAGCTAACCTAATAAGAGCTTAAACTTCTCGATCTGTCTCCGATGCCGGAGTATATGGACAATGGCGTGTTGCATGAGCTGCTCCACATCAAAAGTTTGCCCCCATCTTACTTGGATCTTTTTAGCGTTGTCGTATTCGGTCAATTTGAGATTGGGGTGGTCTTCGAAAAGCTTTTCGGTAAACTGAAACATGATCCACAAGGCCGCTCGGTATTCTTGGACACTGCTTAAGGTTTCTTTGTCGCGATAATCCTCATCCTCTCCTTGCCACTTTCTGATTTCAACCGCATAGGTATAACCGCTTTGGACAAGATGAGTCAATATAGTTTGGATGGAGTGGCAATCGGCGTCTTTTGTATCCGGATCAATGATCTGTGTCAATTCACTTGAGCTCAAATCAGCGATAACGGTAAACAATTCGTTTAATGCCTTTTCATACTCATCGAGTAAGGCTCCTACTGCTCCATTGGTTCTGTATTTTCTCACGGGTATTGAAATAGGTTATTCGTTTAAAAGGAGGACAGCAATCGCTCGATGGCAGTGATATCCTTCCCACTTTTCGACCTTATTTTCTTGAGCACAACAATCAATCCGGTCAAATGAAAATACATGTTGCTCTTTTGCCCTTGTTTGTCTTTAATCGAAATGAAGTAGGTCAACAGGCTGATGTTCAAGGATTGAATTTGATCGAACTTGAATTCCTTTTCCTGACCAAATAGGGTGTGAACCGTGAATCCATCATCAGTGGTTGAAACTTTATGTACCTGGCATAATCTGATAATCCATACTCCGAATAGAAATACTGCCACGATGATCAACCAAACCAGAGGATGATAATACTCAGGAGCATTCGACATAAAGCGAGGTACAATCAGGATGGCCAATGCGATCAATATCATTAAGTAGCCCATAAACAAATAAGCCTTGGGCATGGAATGCGTATTTCTCATCACCACTGGGCTGGCTGCCTTCTTATTCAGGAATTTGAATACTACCAAAGTCAAAAGCATGCAGGATGCAATTATCACTTCTTTCATAAACTCCTGTATTTAATGGGATTGGGCAATTGGCTACGAGTTTGCATCAAACTTACTAAATGGTTCTCAACCTTTTGAATGCAGTCAGCTCGATCTACCCGAAAGGATGGACGCCCTTGCTTTATTGGGGTTCCAGGCTCTCAGTGCTTTCATTTCCTCTTCATTTTCGCACCTGATCAATAGCCCCGTCAATCGATTCTCCTTGGGGAGTCGCATTCCCATATCCACTCCAGTGATCATCCGCTTCAAGGATTCTCCGTTAATGTCAAATTGGAGCACATCACCCTGATTCACTTCACCCTGGAGAACGATTCCTGCAAAAGTGAGCCCTCTTCCGGTGATGATGAAGGGCTCGTGAATCTCAAACTGACCTTTTATATCTTCCATAGTTGAAAAGTTGAAACGAATCAGAATACCTGGCATTGTCCCTCATTCTACCGAAATTCGTTTTGGATAAAGATATCAGAACTACGAAAAATCAAACCGCCACTGTCCTTATTTCAACCCGAAGTGGTTTATCGGACCATTTCCCCGGCCCAAGGTTTTGTCCTTACCTTGATCAATCGCACGATTGATGTATTCGCATCCTTTCCTTACTGCGCTTTCCAAATCGTTACCCTGACTCAGAAAAGTGGCGATGCTTGAGGACAAACTACACCCGGTTCCATGTGTGTTGTTCGTATCAATTCTTGGGTTCTCAATAATCACCGTTCTATCACGGCCGTATTCGTACAACACATCCATCATGTTTTCAGTTGAATCCTCTAAGTGCCCCCCTTTTAGCAACACAGAGGTTTTAAACTGCTGACCAATTTCGCGTGCTGTGGCTTCGGTATTGTTTCGATCAATGGTATGCCCGATCAGTACTTCCGCCTCTTTGGTATTTGGAGTAATCAAGACGGCCTTGGGCAACAATTCCTTAAGGCAACCAACAGCCTCACGGGTAATTAAGTGATCGCCTGAAGTGGCTACCATAACCGTATCAATCACAACGTTGGAGGCCTTGTACTCTGACAGTTTTTGGGCAATCGCCTCAATGACTTCGCAGGAATGAAGCATTCCAATTTTTACCGCATCAAAATGGATATCGCTAAATACGGCATCCAATTGCTTCTCGAGGTGTGAAATCGGGATGGGGTGAATATCCGTAACGCCCTGGGTATTTTGTGCCGTTGTGGCCGTGATAACACTTGCCGCATAGGCACCACAAGCCGAAATACTCTTAATATCCGCCTGTATTCCAGCGCAACCTCCGGAATCGCTGCCGGCAATGGTCAATACACTCTTGTAAGGGTTCTTCATACTTTCCATGATTCTTTGTGGTAGGCACTGTCCCAAAACATCCATTCCAATTTTGACGCTTTTTCAAAAGCTTCATTCATTTTCTCCCGTTTTTCTGGTGAAGCGGTAACCGCATATTTGTCAGTGATTTCAACCGCTTGTTTTACCGAATTGGCAAACTCTTCACCGCCATAGGTATCGATCCAATCCTGATAAGGGTTATCGCCCTCATGACTTTGATTAGCCAGGATATAGTCCCCCACTTGTTTGTAGATAGTAAAACATGGGAGCACGGCAGCAAGACCTTCTTCCAAGGATTTTGAATGGGCCATCCGGGATAAATAACTGATGTATAATTCACAGGTGGGAGAGGTTTCATTCACCCGCTCTTCCCGACCCAAAAAGTTTTGGTGCAGGGCATTTTCTACGTGGATAATTCCCGTTGCAGCGCCCAAAAAGAATTGGGTATCGTTTTCATCCGGACATTGAATACCGATCTGAGCCAAAACCTTTTTGTATTCGGCCAGGTAAAGCGTATCCTGATGAATGTAAAAATGGAATACCTCCTTGGGAAGCGTTCCCGCCATGAGCTCTTTGATGAAAGGATGCTCCGTTATTTGCTGAAAAATGTAATCTGTTTTTACACTTATTTCTTTGTACCAGCTTGCCATATAATTTCTTTTAGTTGTTTCGTTGCCTGTTCCGGGTCGTTTGCTTGAGATATAGCTGAAACCACCGCAATTCCCGCTGCCCCATTTTGCATAACCTCCGCCGCATTGTTTGAATCAATTCCCCCAATACAAACGATAGGCTTTATGCTTATGGCCTTCAATCTTTGTAGGCCCTCAATACCCAAAGCAGGATCTAAATCCTTCGTTTTTGTAGCCGTGTTATAAAGCGGAGATAAGCCAATGTAATCTACTTCAAGGTGGTTGGCTTCAGCCGCTTGTTCTTCATTACTGACGGACCAGCCAATGATTTTTTGGGTCCCCAATAATTCTCGAGCAAGGATCACGGGCATATCCTTTTGCCCCAGATGAACTCCATCTGCGTCTATGGCCAAAGCAATATCGATTCTATCATTAATAATCAGCGGGGTGTCATGCTTTGTACAAAGGCTTTTCGCCGCCACTGCACGTTCATAAAATCGTTTCGTATTCAGGGTCTTTTCTCTTAACTGAACGATACTTACTCCACCTTTTAGACTGGCTTCCAGAACCTGGAAAAAGAGCTCGTCGTTGGTGATGCGCTCGTCCGTCACAAACATCAAAGAACAGTCTGCCTTTTTCACTTTTCTTCAAGCAATTGATGCAGAGCGTCGATAAAATTCATTTGGAAGCTTCCTGGACCCTGGGCAGTTTCTTCTGCCTTCTCGCCTGCTTTGCCCATAATTTCCATAGCTTGGTGAGCCGCCGAATGATAATCTGGGTTAACCGCAACACAAGCCCCAATAATACTGGTAGCTGTACATCCCATTCCGGTTACTTTGGCCATCAGGGGACTTCCGCTGGTTACTTTGTCCAATCGTTCGTTTGTTACTATAAAATCAGTTGCCCCACTAATCACAATAGTATTGTTGAGTTGCCTGGAAAGCTCTTTAGCAGCCTCCAAAGCATTTTCTGAACTTGTGGTACTGTCCACTCCTTTGGTGCTATTGCTGAGTTGGGCCAAGGCCATAATCTCTGAAGCATTTCCCCTTATCACTGTCGGTTTGTAGGTTTCCATAATCTTCAAAGCCGTTTCGGTTCTGTATTTCGAAGCGCCCACACCTACCGGGTCAAAAACGATGGGTTTGTTCAGCTCATTGGCTTTTTTCATCGCCTTTTCCATGGCTTCCACCCATTTGGGACTCAAGGTCCCCATGTTGATCACCAAGGACGATGAAATAGAGGTAATGTCTTCCACTTCTTCAATGGCATGAGCCATTACCGGTGATGCCCCTGCAGCAAGTAATGCATTGGCCGTGTTGTTCATCACTACATAATTGGTGATGTTGTGAACCAAAGGTGATTGTTCACGTAATTCTTTCAATATTCCGCTGAATTGTTCTTTTTCAGGCATTGTCTATAGCGTTAAATTTTGAGCAATAAAAAAGCCACAATCACAACCGTGAGAGTGGCTCATATATCTATGTATCCAATGATTTTCAATCCTCGTTTCCCTCCGCTGTCATTAAACATCTCAGGTTCATAGGGTATAATCTCAGCCTTTAAGGGGCACCCCTAACGATTGGGTAAAGTTACTTTTTTGTCTCGGGTAAATGCCAACTATGCGGAAAAGAGTTTTGAGCAAGGGATAACGGTAAATGGATCGTTAAGATCTATGGACTTATTCTGCCCAATTGATTTTATGGGTTTGGTTGAGGTAAATGATCCCGTCAAAAGCTTTACCGAGTTCTTTGGTTTCTGTTTCCTCATCCCTGATTACCGCCCCTGCACCACTCATGGTTGTCAGGTTGGAATTCAGGAATTCTATAAGTGTCGAATCTTCTCTTGCCTGGCGGATATTTAAAAAGGCATTGGGTTTACCAAAGTCTTTCAAACAAGCCGTAAAGGAGTCTTCTACCACACTTTCATGACCAAAAGCAATGAGTTTGCCGTCGTGTGAAAACGCCATATACTCGCCGGTTCCAAAATCTGTAGCCAGGTTAAAATAGGCATCGCCATACATCTTTCTCAATTGGTGCCCCGCCACATCTACCGATCCGTTGTCCACCCAATCTCCTACATGAGCATTGTGCGCCCAGTAAAGGGCTTTGGATTCGGTACCGTGAAAATGTAAAATCCACTCGATGTTTTCGGCGATGTACATATCTCTCATGTCATGCTTGCGCTGTTCGGCATTTTGGTGAATGGCCATAACAAATTGGCCCAGCACCAGCACATGACGATAGGCTAATTCCAGCTCTTTTTCGGAGGTTTTGCTTTTGAGGATTTCATAGTTATCTGTGAAATAGTTTTTTAGCTTCACATAAGACACGTAATAATCGGTTTTCTCATACTCCTCCATCGGCTGCCACAGGTGTTTTTCAAACCCGTCGATCCGATAGTTGGTATCTGCTTTTTTCAGGAAATCTCTTATTCTGTTCGCGTCTGAAATCACGTATTGCATTTCGCTGCCGTACACATGGATCTTTTCCGCATGATTCTGATTGTATTCCCTCAAGCCATTCATTAATTGATGAAACTCCTGGGTGTTGTATCTCCAGGTAGAATTGTGCTCTTTCAAAATGGTTTTTAAATCATCTCTACGCCCCTGGATGTAGTCATTTAAGTATTGCCCTTCACCAAAACCCGTTTCAAGGATCAAAATTTTAAATCCATGATTCTGGGACAAGTAGGTCATCAAATCCTTGGTCAGCAAAGTGAATTCAGCCGTTCCGTGAGTATCTTCCCCATACCCCACTATGCGCACGTCTTTCAAACTACTGTCGAAAAAGGAGAATGAACTTGCCTTGAGGCTATCAAAACCGGTGATGTATTTTTCCAATTGAGCATTGCATTGAGCAAGAGCTGCAACTGCAAATAGTCCAGCAAATAGGGTCGTTAGTATGTATTTCATCGGTTTTGTCAATCTATTTGGATTGGGCCTTCAAGATAGGGATATTGAGTTTGAGAGCGGGGAAAGCAAGTGCCTGAGCTGAGGGCGAAACTCCTTTATCTAGGATTCAACCGATTCTCATAGCGACGTACCGCGTACCAAATAATCAGTCCGTAGATGATGTAGGCTACTGATTCAAAGGCGGTCAACCAAGGAATAAAGCGGTTGATATCTTGCATGTTGAGCAGATAGAGCACGAGCATGAGAATGAAGTAAAGAATGGGAAACAGGGTAGCCAGCTTCATTTCTTTCAAGGCCGCCAAGATGGTGGAAAGCGGAGATACGGCAAATTGAATGGCATAGCTTATCACCAAAATGCGAGCAAATTGACCCGATGGTTCCCAAATATCTCCCAGGATTGTCTTGAACAACCAAGGTCCTAAAAAGGCAACGACGAGTGCCACCAGAAGTCCGCCTCCGGCTAAGAGAAGAAACAGCTTTCTAAACTCGGAGTAAAAGCTTTCGTTGTCCTGTTTTTTCTCGGCAATACGTTGAAAATAAACCTGAGCAAAGGCAGTAGCAATCATGGATAGTGGGCCTAACAGCAGCTGACGGGCGTAGTTGTAATACCCTACCTCATCTTGCGAAAAGGTGTGGGAAATGTAGAACACCATCATGTGCGGAGCCAAGGTGTTGAGCAAAGCTGGCAAGGAGTTGAGCAACGGAAACTCCCTAAACTCATGAGCCATCCTTCTAACGGCTCTCCAACTGATTCCTTTGAGGTCCCAATTTTCTAATCGGGCCTGGTAGATGGAGAATCCGGTAAGCAAAACCCATCCTGCAATGTACCCATAGATCAATCCACTGCGAACGGCCAAAAAACCGAGTACCAGTGAGACACCTGCTAAGGACCAGGTTTGAACCACTTTATTGACAGCAGCTCTTTTGAAAGCCTTTTTACGGGTCAGCCAATAGCTAAAAGGATTGTAGATACCTGCAACAAAACAGATACCGGGAACGACCAATACCCAATAGGGATTTTGCAACTGAAGATAGGCGCCAATTTGAGGCCAAAATATCCAGGCTACAATTCCCAACAAAACGGAATAAACCAGAGTAAACAGCATCGAGGCAACCGAAATGGCCTTACCCGCCCGATCACTTTTAGGGAGAACCAGGGCCAGCTCATAACGCCCACTGATCATCACTGCGCAAACCGAAACCATGGACATCACTACCCCAAATTCACCAAACTCTTCGGGTAAAAACAACCGAGCCAGCAACAGGGAGGCCAGAAATGGAGCCACCTGGGCCAGAAAGGTTCCTGAAAACAAAGTCAGGAAGTTTTTTACCAGTTCGGATTGTTGTGACCAGATTTTGCGCATAAACACCGCAAATGTATACGGAATGAGAGTTAGGTATCGAGAGTCGAGTCAGGAGTTATTAAGGATTGGAATTTGAAGGAATCCGCCACGACAGACCCTTCTTAGCTCGGGTTCATGCTACCCTTTTCGAGGGTATTTCCTTCCATTTAGAAACTTGCCAATGAAAGTAGATCGAACGAGGTAGTGGTAACTAATCCAACAGATTATGCTGCTGGCCCCAACCACAATCAACAGTTTGATTACTGCCGGAATAGGCCAATCCACCATTAACCCTGGAAAAAAGGCTACGAAGGAAAGGTGAATCAAGTAGACCCAATAAGAGGAATCGGAGATGTAGCGCATTTTATAAGAGTGCTGGCTTCCGTAACGGATAAAACATCCCATAATTCCAAAAATCAGGAGCCACACGGTGATGGCCTGAAGCACGACGTGCTGCAAAAAGGTGTAGGAATCGCGGTAGATGATGTGGACAAAAAACAGGGCAATTCCAGCAACCAAACTGATTCGGTCTCCATTCTTGAATTCATCCAATTGCTCCTTCGCCTTGAACAACACCCAGCCAAAGGCATAAAAGGACGAGTAATAGAATACCTCCAGGTAATTGGGAATGAACGAGGCCGTGCTGGGAACAGAGTAGGTGTCAATGGAATAGTATACCAACCCGGTAAGAAGGCTCAAGACTACAAGGCGAACCAAGGGGCGCTTAATCACCCAAATAAAATTCCTTTTGATAAAGTCCGCGCCCCTCTTCCATCGAATGAATAAAAACGCGAAGCCAAGGAACAATATGTTCACATGAATGAGATCGTAAAGAAACCAAAGGTGAAAGGTGTTAGTAGGCAGCAATGAACTCCAGCTCCATAAATCCTCAACCGCTTGTTGCCAGGCATCCGGAGCACCACTAAAAACCAAATCTGTATAGGTAAAAGCAAACTTGATCGAAGGCCATAAGACGAACAAAAAGACCAAAAAAGGCAAGCCAATGCGCTGTATCCGATTCTTAATCATTCGAGCTGGTGATCGCTCGTAGAACAGCAAGGCCCCAAAAAAGCCTGCAATTAGAAAAAAGATTTGCATACGAAAAGAGTGGATTAGAGCCACAATCGCATCGAAGGTTACATGAGTCGTATTGGGATCCTTGAGCATCCAGGAAGAACCGTAATCTACCGTTCCATAGGTGATGGCTGTGTGCAAAACCAATCCCAAAAGCATCATAATGGCTCTCAAAGAATCCAGGGCATGGAGGCGTTCGGTTTTGGCGGGTGTGGTTTTCAAGATGGGTCGAAGCTACTAAATTTCTAAACAAACAACTTGAGTGGCTTATCCATCAAGCAGTTTTGCTAATTGGCGTTCATCAAGCACCTTATCGTAACGTTCCTTTATAATTTCATTGCTATTCAAATCAATTCGAACCCGCTTTACAAAATTGCTAAAATCGCTGTTCATGGAGACCAACTTATTCATAGTAAGCCAGTCTAAATTTCCTTTATGAATGGCGGGAAATTTAATCTGTGAAGCTTTAGGTTTTTCTAAGTTGAGCTCTATTACCCCAACTCCAAAGGAGGAAGAAAGCCTAGCCAATTCATTTATAAAATCTTCGTTTTTAGAAACTTTAGCAGCCACTAAATAACTTTCGTTAGCCCAGGAAGAGTTAGAAACGGTCTGAAAGAAATTTTCTCTAAGTGTGGAAAGTTTTAATTCTTTCTTCAATTCAAAAGAGATAAACTTCACGGAAGTATTACCAACTGCCGAACTAAGATTCAATAATTCATTATCCCACTTTCCAATAGGATAGACACAGCCAACAAGGTCAGGGTGAACCCATTCACCGTAGCTCTTTTTATCTGACTTACTGTGATTAATCGTTTTGCAATGACAGTTTAAATGGTGGTAGGCAAAATGGGCTAAGAAAGGGTGTAAATCTTTTTCTAAAAATGACTTAGATGATTGCTTTACCGTTTCGGACCCTTTCGGTGAACCTTCTTTAGGTATAGCTATTCCATTTATTCTTGCTCCATTACTTGATTCATTTTTGAGTGCAAATCGTTTAGGTCGTTTTCCAACAGCTATAAAGTTGCTCTCTGGATCCTTATTAACCGAAACATACAATCGAGCTCCTAACGTAGCTTCTGGAGTTTTCCCTGAACTTTTCAGTTTCACGTTTAATCCCTGCTTAACGGCTAAGCTCCAAATCTCTTTACTGGACAAGGGGCGGTTGGCATGACGAAGTACTTCTTCTGCCAGTTCTTTAAAGGTCATATTGAGAATTTATTAAGGTTAATTCCAAAACCAATATAGCTATTTCCCAGGGAGTCTGTTTTTAAGCACGGAATCACTTCCCACTACTCTACCGTCTAAAAAATGACTTTTCCCTCTTCCCATTGGTGTAATATTTGTTTCAAACCGCCTGCAATTCTTTACTTTCGGCGCATAAAATCGAAACTTCTATGAAATCTATCTGGTTCGCCTTATCCCTGATCCTGGTTGGTTCGCTTACAGCCCAGGATAAAAAAGACCTTGATCTCAAGAGCATTTGGGGCAGTCCTATGTTCCGCCCTGATTATGTATCTGGTTTGAGATCGATGAACGACGGTGTACACTACACAACTCTCAATAATGACCGTGGAGGATTACAAACGATTGTACAGTATTCCTACGAAAAGCAAAACGAGGAAAAAATATTGGTTCGAACGGCTGATCTGGAATCAACTAAAGGTCCATTTCGCATTGATGGATACCAATTTTCTGCCGATGAAAAGCTGATGTTGCTCTCTACGGAAACGGAACGCATCTACCGTCATTCTACCCGGGAAGCGAACTTCATTTACGATTTAGAAAAAAAGACCCTTACCCGGTTGTCGGAAGGAAAGCAACGCTATGCCACGTTTTCACCGGACGGAAGTAAGGTGGCTTTTGTACGCGACAACAACCTTTTTGTAAAGGATTTGAAAAGCGGAGAAGAATCTCAGTTGACCCAGGAAGGGGAAATGAATAAAATCATCTACGGTGCTACGGACTGGGTGTATGAAGAGGAATTTGCTTTTGACAAGGCCTTTTTCTGGTCGCCAGGTGGAAGCAAAATCGCTTTTTACCGGTTCGACGAAACCTTGGTACCTGAGTTTAACATGCCAATGTACAAAGCGGAATTGTATCCTCAGGACTACCGATTCAAGTACCCTAAGGCGGGTGAAGCTAACTCGGTGGTACGTGTAGCCATCTACGACGTAAACACCAAAAACCTAACTCGTGCTCAGGTACGTGATTACTACATTCCTCGCGTGAAGTGGTCAGCTACGGATGAGTATTTGACGGTAACCGGAATGAACCGCCACCAATCGGAGTTGAATCTGTACGAAGTGAACAGTTCAACCGGTGAGGCTCGTGCCATGATCCAGGAGCAAAGCGAAACCTACATTGATATTCATGACAACCTAACCTTTTTGGAAGGCAACAAAGGATTTATCTGGACCAGCGAAAAGAGTGGTTACAACCACTTGTACTTCTACAGCAAAGGAGGCAGCAAAGAAACCCAAATAACTCAGGGTGACTGGGAAGTAACCAAGGTGTATGGGTTTGATGAAAAATCAGGATACATCTACTTCCAGGCAGCTAAAGAAAATCCAATGGAAAGAGAAGTATACCGCATCAAGGTAAAGGGCTCCGGATTGGAAAAACTATCGAAAAACAAGGGAAACAACGATGCCAGCTTTAGCACCGGTTTCAAATACTTCATCAACTACCACTCTACGGCCAACACCCCTTACGTTATCGATTTGCAAAAGTCCGATGGTTCGGTTGTACGCAATTTGGTGGATAACCAAAAATTGAAAGATCTATTGGCCAACTACAATTTGAGTCCCAAGGAATTCTTCTCTTTTGAGACCAGCGAAAAAGTAACCCTGAATGGCTGGATGATCAAGCCACCGAACTTCGATGCCAGCAAAAAGTATCCGGTATTGATGTACGTATACGGTGGTCCTGGATCCCAAACTGTGCAAGATAGCTGGGGCGGAAGCAACTTTTTGTGGTACCAGATGATGGCCCAGAAAGGATATTTGATTGTATCGGTAGATAACCGTGGAACGGGTGCTCGTGGACAGGATTTCAAGAAAATGACCTACCTCCAGTTAGGTAAATACGAAACCATGGATCAAATTGAAGCCGCTAAGTACTTGCAAAATCAGCCTTATGTACAGGCAGATCGCATCGGAATTTGGGGATGGAGCTACGGTGGATATATGTCTTCACTTTGTCTTTTTAAAGGATCCGATATTTTTAAAATGGCCATGGCAGTTGCTCCGGTAACGAACTGGAAATTCTACGACACCATTTACACTGAGCGCTACATGCGTACGCCGGAAGAGAATTCAGGATATGAAGAGAACTCACCGATCAGTCACGTCAAAAAACTGAAAGGCAAATACTTATTGATTCACGGTACGGCAGATGACAACGTTCATTTCCAAAACTCCGTGGAGATGGTGAGCGCCCTTCAAAAAGAAAACAAGCAATTTGACCTGATGATTTATCCGGACAAAAATCACGGAATCTACGGTGGTAAAACGAGGCTACACCTCTTCACGCTGTTAACGGATTACGTAGAGCGCAACCTCTAATCATATCCAAATTATCTTATATTCGTCGATTACTTTTCGCAACTGAAATCAAATAAGTATGTCTGATACAACGATCAAAGAAGGACACCCCGATGGGTTAATGACCTTGTTCTTTTCGGAAATGTGGGAACGTTTCTGCTACTATGGTATGCGGGTACTCCTTACCCTTTATCTAGTAAAATCTCTTATGAAAGGCGATGCTGAAGCCTCTCTCATTTACGGAGCCTATACCGGTTTGGTGTACGCTGCACCGATTCTTGGAGGTCGAATGGCCGACAAATTTTTGGGTTACAAATACGCCGTAATTCTCGGTGGATTGATGATGGCCCTTGGGGAGTTTTTAATTCTTGGTGGTGACCAACAATTCCTGATGATCGGGATGGGCGCCCTGATTATTGGAAACGGGTACTTTAAAGCGAATATTTCCACCATCGTAGGTAAGCTGTACAAAGAGGGCGACCCGAGGCGGGATTCAGGTTTTACCATTTTCTACATCGGTATTAATGTCGGGGCCTTCCTGGCAACCACGCTGGTAGCCTGGGTAGGAGAAACGTACGGATTTGAATACGGATTTGGTCTTGCCGGTATCGGTATGCTTGCGGGTATCTTCATTTTCTGGAGTGGTCGAGCCAAATATGGTCATGCCCCGGGAGTGGACATCCCTGAAGCTGGAAAGAAAAAGGTATTGGGCCCATTAAACTACGTTCAAGCTATCACCATTGGATCATTCTTCCTAATTCCATTGTGTTACATCCTGATTCTTCAGAATGAGTGGTTAGATTATATCCTTCTTGGATTATTCCTGGGTGTATGTTACATGCTGATTACTGCTGGAATCCAAGCCGACAAGGAAGAAGGCGTTTCGATTTGGAAGGATAGAATGATTGCCCTGATCATCTTTATGATCATCAACATTACCTTCTGGGCTTGTTTTGAGCAAGCTGGTACCTCTTTAACGCTGTTTGCTGACCGTAACGTAGACCGTATAATTTTTGGATGGGAAATGCCTGCTTCTATGACGCAGTTCTTTAACCCACTCTTCATTATCCTTTACGGTTCCATCTTCTCCATCATGTGGATTAAGTTGACCGAAATGGGTAAAAACCCAAGTATTCCATTGAAGTTTGCCTTTGGTATTCTTCAGTTGGCTGCTGGTTTCTTGTTGACCCAAGTTGGTGTACTTTTCGTTAGCCCAGAATTCCAAGTTCCACTTTGGACTCTATTCTTCTTGTACATGTTGCACACCACTGGTGAGCTTTTCTTGTCTCCGATTGGACTCTCTATGGTAACCAAGCTTACCCCTAAGAAGATTGCTGGTACCGGAATGGGAGCCTGGTTCCTAAGTTTTGCAATTGCCAACTACGTAGGGGGTAAAATTGCAGCTTTGACAGGTGGCCATGGTGACACTGGAGAAGCACTTACCGGACAAGCTGGATTGGAAAAATACCTTTCTGTATTTACTACCATTGGTTTGGCTTTGATTGGTATTGCCATTTTGATTGTGATTCTAAATAAGCCTATTAAAAAGCTGATGCACGGCGTAGAATAAGCTTAAAACTTTATAAAAGGAAAGGGACGGTCAATTAGCTGTCCCTTTTTTTATACCCTGAATCGGTATCTTTGAACCAAACTCAATGTGTATGAAGGTTTTACTTGGATTAGCGCTCTTGCTGGGAATGAATCTGGCGGTTTATGCTCAGGAAAATCAAGAAGTTAAGGAACAACCTGCTGGAATAAAATGGATGACGATCCAGGAAGCAGAAGCAGCAGTAAAAGTGGAACCCAAAAAGATCTTTATTGATCTGTATACCGATTGGTGTGGCTGGTGTAAACGTATGGATGCCACTACCTTTAAAGATCCGGCAGTTATTGAGTACATGCACCGCAATTACTACTCGGTTAAATTTGATGCCGAAAGTCCGGATACCTTAATCTTCAACAACTACACTTTTTACAACCTGGCCCAACCGGGTCAGCGCAAAACCACTCACTTGTTTGCCTATTCCCTTTTGGATGGGAAAACCACCTACCCCTCTTACGCCATATTGGATGAAAATCTCAATCGAATTAACGTGTTTGCCGGATACCAGAAAACCACTCCTTTTTTAGCTACGATCATGTACTTTGGCACGAATCAATACCAGCAATACCATCAGTTCCTGATTCGTCAAATTCAGCAACAAATGCAGCAACAATCTCAGGGCGCTCCAGCTCAGGGTACACAGGCTCCGGCCAATTAGCCAAAAATTCCTTTCCGATTCTTTCAGGCTGTCGTTTTACGGTTTAATTTCGCAGCATGTTTACAACGGGTAGAATCATATTTGCGGTTTGTTTTATAGTCGTTTTCCTAATCGTTATTGGCGCCGCATACTGGAAAGATCGCTCTGTGATCAAAACCTATTACAAGGACATCTATAAATTATTTCTTATTATTGGTGGTGTCCTCGCCTTCTATTATTTGCTGGTTAAAGTCTTGTAGTTTCCGCTACCCTTGGATGCTTATTGGCCTTTTGGCCTTGATTCTGGCAGGTGCTTGTACCAACGAGCCACCTCCCCCCCAATTCCGGTTGAACCTCCGCCCTATTCCTTTGATTTAGATTCTATCAAAAAACGAGGGAAACTCGTGGCCCTGGTCGATAACTCAACTACGAGTTATTTTCTTTACAAAGGTCAGCCCATGGGATTTGAGTATGAATTGCTCGAAAGGATGTGTGAAGATCTTGATCTGGAGTTGGAAGTAAAGTTGGTGTATAACCTGGATGGTGTGCTGGACAAATTGAATTCGGGAGAGGGAGACTTGATCGCTGCCAACTTAACCGTAACCCGAGACCGCAATGAACAGGCAAATTTTTCAGAACACCTGTTTAAGACCCGCCAGGTCTTGGTTCAAAATCCTGAAAACTCAAAAGACCTCATTTTGGATCCAACCGAATTGGCTGGAAAAACCATCCATGTAAGAGCCGGATCTTCTTTCTACGAGCGCCTTTTGAACCTAAGTGAGGAAATCGGAGAAGACATTGATATTGTGGCGCTCAGCGACTCTTTGGATGATCACGTCTTGAACAAAACCATCCAATTGATCGAAGGAGTGGCCAAACGTGAAATTCAATTTACTGTTGCCGACGAGCACATTGCCCGGGTGGAGAAAAAGCTGTACCCTCAAATTCACGTTAAAACGGAGATCAGCCTGCCCCAAAAAATCGCCTGGGCCATGCGATTGCCGGATACCAACTTGAGGAATGCGGTAAATGACTGGATTATTCACGCCAAAAAGACCAACGACTTCCATACGATTAAGCTGAAGTATTTCAAGGCCAGAACCAAGCTTAAAACCAAAATTGAAAGCGACTACTCTTCCCTATCCGGAGGTAAGATTTCTCCTTACGACGGATTCATTCTACAGTATGGCAATGAATTGAATTGGGATTGGAGATTGCTGGCCTCACAGATTTACCAAGAATCCGGTTTTGATCCCAATGCCGTTGCCTGGACGGGAGCCAGTGGATTGATGCAATTGCTACCCACAACGGCTGCCACTTATGGAGTAGATTCTACCTTCCTGTTGGATCCGGAAAGTAACATTAGAGCAGGAACGCGCTACCTGGCCTGGATCAATGATTTTTGGAAGGGCTCAGTACCCGATACGGCCGAACGCACCAAATTTGTTTTGGCTTCCTACAATGTGGGATTGGGTCACATTATTGACGCCAAGAACTTGGCCGCCAAATACGGTGCCGACCCCACTCTATGGGATGGAAACGTGGAAACCTACATCCTGAAAAAGACCGAACGTGAATACTACACCGATCCAGTATGTAAGCACGGGTATTGCCGCGGATCCGAACCTTACAACTACGTAAGAGAAGTCATGGCCCGCTACCGGCATTACCAGAATCTGATCGAGTAGTTTTAAACACCTGCTGATTTATAACTACCCGGCCCACCCGCCCACCCCATGGTGGCGGAAACTATCTTAGCTTCGTGGAAATTCTGGAAAATACCTCACTCCTCCCCTTCAACACTTTTGGACTGGATGTAAAGTCTCGCTACCTGGTCAAAGCTCAATCGGTAGAAACCATCGCTGAGGCTTATCAATCGGCCAAACTGCAAGGATCGCCTATCCTACCTTTAGGAGGTGGAAGCAACGTACTTTTTTGCAAAAACTACGAGGGAACCATCCTCAAAATTGATCTAAAAGGCATTAAAAAAGTAGCCGAAGATGAGCAACACGTTTACCTCAAAGTAAATGCTGGAGAAGTATGGCACGATTTGGTGATGTACACCATCGATCAAGGATTGGCTGGAATTGAAAACATGTCTTTAATTCCCGGAAATGCCGGAGCCGCCCCCATGCAGAACATTGGTGCCTATGGAGTGGAAATCAAAGACGTATTCCACGAGTTGGAAGCCTATTTACCCGAAGAGAATAAAATCGAAACGTTTAGCGGACCAGCGTGTGAATTTGGATACCGGAGCAGTATTTTCAAAACCCGGTTGAAGGGTAAAGCCATTATTCTGAACATAACCCTAAGACTGAACAAACAAGCCCAGATTAACACCTCCTATGGGGCCATTGAACAGGAGCTTGAAAGCATGGGTATCTCATCACCTGGAATTCGCGAAGTAAGTGAGGCCGTGATTCGCATCCGCCAATCCAAATTACCCGATCCAAGTAAAATAGGTAATGCGGGAAGCTTCTTTAAGAATCCGGTAATTGCCAAATCACTCTATGAAAAACTTCATGAAGCTCATCCCGATATGCCAGGGTATGATCAGCCCGGTGATCAGGTGAAGGTTCCTGCCGGATGGTTGATTCAGCATAGTGGTTGGAAAGGAAAGACCTTTGACGATCGCTATGGAGTTCACAAGAAACAAGCCTTGGTATTGGTCAACTACGGCGGAGGCAGTGGCAACGAGATTTACGGACTCTCCGAGCGCATTATCGAAGATGTTAACCAGAAGTACGGCATCACCCTTGAGCGGGAGGTGAATATCATCAAATAAGTCCGTCTATAAACCAAAGCCACAATTCATCCCAATTACATTCCGTTTGCTAAACATTATCGGCTATTTTCGGTCTTAAGACTTTAACCCGGTTTTCAGAACATTCATGTTTTCATTGTCCAAAACCGTACGATTAATGCGTTGGTTATTCCTGTTTTCACTTTTTCTCGGAGCCTTAGTTCCCTCGGGTATTCATGCCCAAAATTTGCTATCTGGTAAAATCATCGATAGCAAAACCAAAGAGCCGTTACCCTTTGTAAACCTGGTAGATACCGTAAACAACTACGGAACCTCTTCCGATATTGACGGCTATTTTGAATTGAATTCGTTCGGCCAAACCAGGTACTTAAAGCTGAGTTATGTGGGCTATGAAACCCAAATCTTTGATGTAGGATCGGCCAGTCAGGTAACCATTAAATTGGTGAAGAAGTCCTACTCATTGAAACCCGTTGAAGTTTTTCCAGGAGAAAATCCAGCCCACCGCATTGTGGCGAGGGTTTACAACAACCGCGATCTCAACAACCCGGAAAAGAACGGATCCTTTACCTACGAAACCTACAACAAGTTTGTGGTCACCGCCGATATCGACACCACCAAACCTCCACGAATTCTGGAGATTGACAGTTCCCGCCTGGCCCAATTAGACACCTCCGAAATACCCGAGGATTTTGATGCCAGCGAATTTGAAAACGATCAGTTTCTCAAAGACAATGACTTAGAGGATTTGGAAAACGATACCGTCACCACTCAGGATTTGGCCGAGTACATTCAAAACGCGCACTTGTTTCTGATGGAATCTGTGACCTACCGAAAGTATCGTCCACCAAACCGGGACAAAGAAGTGGTGCTCGCCTCACGAGTGAGTGGGCTGAAGTCGGCACAATTTGCTGCTATTGCGCGACAAATGCAATCCTTTACTTTCTATGAGGAGAACTTTTACCTCGGCGATCGCGAATACCTCAACCCTATTTCAAAAAACAGTACCAAAAAGTACCTCTTCATTCTCGAGGATACCGTGGTCAACGAACCCGACACGACCTTCATTCTTTCCTTTCGACCCAGAACCGGGAAAAAATTTGATGGGCTCCGAGGACTCCTCTACATCAATACGCAAGGCTATGCCGTTGAAAAAGTGCTGGCCGAACCCTCCGAATATCTGGAAGGGGCCAACATTACCATTCAGCAGAATTACGAGCTTGTGGATAAACGCAAATGGTTTCCCGTTCAACTAAAATCGGAGATCTACTTCATGTTCGACACCACTCCTGATTCCGATCGATTGATTGGTCGGTTGAATGGATATATCGAAAACATCGAGCTCGATCCGGTGCTCAAAAAACGAGAGTTTAACCACGTTGTGGTGGAAATGGATCCCATGGCCAGTGCACAGACTCCGGAGTTTTGGGAATCAAAGCGTCGGGGTGAGTTTACCTACAAAGATTCAAACACCTACCACATCATAGACAGCATTGGAAAGGAGCTCAATTTTGAACGAAACCTCTACATTCTCAACGCTCTGTTTAGCGGACAGGTGCCCTACAAGTTCATCAATTTTGACCTTAACCGATTGATGCGATTTAATGGCTACGAAGGCTTAGGTTTAGGGTTAGGAGCTCATACCAATGACAAATTTTCTCAACACGTCAAGTTTGGGGCTATTTCGCCTATGGATTCGCAGACAAGGAATGGAAATTTGGAGGCGATATTAGTTACAAACCATACAAATACCGAGACCTGACCATCAAAGGATCCTACATCAACGACGTGGTGGAAACGGGAGCTACTGTGTTTTACGTCAAGCCCAAGTTGCAAATAGGCAGTCAAATGTACCGTCCGGTTTTCATCAACAAAATGGATAGGCAGGAACGCTGGCAGGGTTTGGTAAGTTGGAGAATGATGCGTTTTGCTCAGCCCTATGTGTTCTTCAACAAAGACTTTAGAAGCATCAATGATAGCTATCGCTACTTTCCCAACCTTAGCGATGGAGAATTTAGCCCTCAACAGGATTTTCACTTTACCGAGGTGGGTGTGGGAGTACGGTATGCCTTTAATGAAAAGTATGTCCGTCTGAATTCTACCGATGTTTCCATGGGTACCAAGGCTCCGGTTATTTCTGCAAAGTATACCCGGGGTATTCAAGGACTCTTAGATGGTCAATTTGATTACAACCGGATTGATCTGAAAGTTTCCGGTCAGCTGCGTTGGCGGGTACTGGGTAGAACTCAATTCTGCGTAACCAGTGGATACATTGATACCGAATTGCCTCGAACAGCGCTTTTCAATGCTCCCGCTACTTTTGGAGTCATTCCTATAGAGGTAGATCGGTCCTTTCAAACCATGCGTCCCAACGAATTCTTTAGCGATCAGTATTCGCATCTATTCTTTAAGCACAGCTTTCCAAAGATCAGGACGGGAAATGAGAGCATTCAGCCCGTTATCGTATTGTATACCAACATGGGTATAGGAAATCTAAGTGCAGCCAATCAATCAAGCTCTCCAGGCCTGCATGAGTACGATCAGGGGTACTACGAATCCGGATTAGGTGTAGACAACATCTATTCGGCCATGTATGTGGGAATAGGATTAAACGCCATGTACCGCTACGGACCTTATGCCCTGGACTACTACCTGGACAACTGGGCCCTGAATCTGACCTTTACTTTTAACCTGAATTTTAACGGTAACGTATCCCTGGATTAGGATGCGCTTTGAAGAATATCGATAATCACCGGCTTCAGACCACTAAAGAAGAAGTCAACTGCAATAACCATAACGATTAACCCCATAAGTCGGAGCATTACCTTGTTTCCGGTTTCACCTAAAATTTTGATCAATTTCGTGGAGCTCCACAAAATCAAAAAGGTGAGTAGGAGAATCAAAGCCATAACGACGATGAGTGTAATGCGATGACCGTAGCTGGGAGCATCTCCCATCAAAACAATGGCATTGGTAATACTTCCCGGACCACAAATCATGGGGATACCGAGTGGCGTAACAGAAATATCATCCACGTATTGGCGAGCCGAATTTTCATCCACCTTCGTTTTAGCCAAGCGGGCCTGCAACATATCCATTCCCATAAGGAAGAAGATGATTCCCCCCACCATTCTCAGGCTATTGATAGAAATGCCGAAAAAATCGAAAAGAATATTCCCCGAAAAGGCGAAGATCATCAAGGCAATAAAAGCCACTGTAACCGCCTTAAGAGCCGTTTTTCTTCTTTGCTGGGGAGTGAGCTCCGAGGTCATGGTCATGAACACGGGCATGGTTCCCAGAGGATTGATCAGGGTAAAGAAAGAAGTGAACGCCAAGAGGCCGAATGTGAACAATTCGCTCATCATGAGTTCTTGAAATAAACTTATTTGGAATGCCAAGCCCGTTCAAGGACCCGGAATATCTTACTCTCCTTCAGTAGGCTCAGCGGTATCTTCAGCAGCGGCTTCTTCCACTACTTTCTCTTCTTCCGCTTCTTCTGTAGGCTCCAGAAAACCTTTATCCAACAGCAAGTTGTACCAGCTCATCACCTTTTTGATGTCTGAATTGTACACTCTTTCTTCATCAAAATCTGGAACGATATCTGAGAAATAATCGCGAATATCAGCACCTGAGGCTTTTGGTTTTACCGAGGTTACGGCTCCATTTTCTACATCGTAGATTTTTTGAAACACTTCCTTCAGTGGAATATCATCAACCTCTCCGTAGATGCTAATTTCTTCCAAAGCTGAAATTTGCTGATTAGCGTAGGTCGGATAGCGCTTGCCATCCAAAAGGGATTGAACAATTACACCATTACGGGTCTGCCCCACGATCTCAAACAATCCACCTTTACCAGAAACGGCCAAAATTTTACTCAGATCCATACAAACAAATTTGACGACGCAAATATAGATTTTGAGCCGCTTCGTTCGACAAAAAAATAGGGTGATCCGGGATCAATAAATTCGAAGCTTAAAGACTTGATTTCCCTGGGCGGTTTGAACATGGATCAAATAGAGCGAAGATTCCAAATGCCCCAAATCCCAATTCCACTCCAAGGCTGGCTCTAACGTTTTTTGGTCCAACACTTTACCCGACAAATCGGTGAGGGTTAAAAGTTGAATATCGACCGATTCAGATTGGATGGTTACCTGACCGTCACTCGGATTTGGATACAACTTCAGAGACGATTTTAAAGCAGGTTCGGTCACCGAATTGGGCAATCTACCATGAATTAGGTAGTAAGCTGAATCCGCACTTTCCTGCAATTCTGCGAAAGAATGGGCTACCAAAATAGCAACTTGGAAGGTTAAAGTGTCACCCACGGGAATTTGATGAGGACCTGAACTAATCACCTGGAGTACATCACCTCCCCCTGTTTGTTCCCCAGCCCGCTCACGGGTGGTGGATAAGGTGTAATATTTTTCTTCCTTGCTATACACGTCGTTGTCCGTAATATCAATTCCTCCAGCACCACCGGAGATATTGTCTATGGCATAGGTTTTCCATTCCTTTTCCGGACTTATCAATTGCATAGCGCACCATGTATCCTCCTGATCTACTTCATAGGAATAAGCCAAATAGCGCTGGCCATCGTAGGCTGCCCGGTTTTTGTTGTAATCACCGATATCCCAGTCGCTCATCATACCCACATAGATATCCTTAAGGTCCTTATTCTTACGGCTAAAAATCTGGTATTCAAAGAGCACAAAATTATCCTTGCCATCTCCCTTCCAAGCGTAGGCATTTTGCACCACTCCCACTCCCAATTCATCCTTGGCATTGGAATCATCGAAACCTCCGGTAAGGGCGAAAGGTGCTTGTGCAGGGTTCCATTCTGAGATTCCACGAGTCGCCAGAAAATCGCGTTGCTCTACGTATTGAAAACCTCTTAAACGATCGACTACCGTGACTTCATTTTGGATATCGTTTCCAATCATCAATCCACCTTCGTGGAGCAACTGTGCTCCGCCCTGGTAGGTAACGCCTTTTCCTGAAATGGTCGGGTATTCATACCAACCGTAGGTGCCCCGGGTTCCTAAACTGGTAGTGATATCGTTGTAGTTGATAACGGAATACGTCGGATTTACCTGATGGGTAAAACCATAATAAAAGGTATCGGTATTCTGAATGACCTTGAGCTCCAGTTGCAGGGCATAATTATCCGGAACACTCGAAGCGATGGACAGTTGAAATGCACTATCGGCGGAAGCGGTATCGTTGGTGGCCAGAGCTCGCAAAGTACTCTTGGACTTAAATACCTGGGCATATCCATTCAGGCTGCTTAGTTCCAATTGGTAGGAACCGGTTGATGGATCGAGGTAATTGGCCAATTCGACCAATACATCCAGCGTATCTCCGGGTTCAGAAACTCCATTATCAGGTTCTGTGAAATAGCTCTTCACCCATTCAGGATAGGCCTTATTCGAAAACTTCAGAGCTTCACCGATATGGATCATTCCAGCTCCAAACTTGTTTTTGTAAAAAGAATTTTGGCCGTTAGCGTAAATATCGGTCGAGCTAGCTTTTAACCAGGATTTCACCTCAGTAGGTGTAAGGCCTGGCTTATAGGATCGCAACAAAGCGGCACAGCCACTCACAATGGCCGAGGAGTAAGAACTACCACTGTTAGAAGCGTATTTGTTTCCACCCTTGGTCGACCAAATGTTAAGCCCGGGAGCGGATAGATCCACGTAGTAGCCATAGTTGGAATTGCTCATCGCACTTCCGCTGTAATCCACATTAGCCACTGACAGCACCGCTTCGTACAAAGCAGGATAATTCAGATCTTCTTTGCCCTGGTTTCCAGTGGCCGCTACAACCAAAGCTCCTTTATCGTAGGTCGCATAGTTGACCATATCTTCTCCAAACTGGCTGTGGATTTTAAAATTCCAGGAACAGTTAATCACCTGGCATCCGTGATCAGCTGCATATTTAATGCCTTCGTAGCCGTAAAGTACCTGAGAGCCGTTGGTCACCTTGATGTTCATCATTCGGCAGTTGAATCCTGGGCCAGCTACACCCAAACTATTGTTGGTAGCCGGTGCTATAGCCCCTGACATTTGTACACCGTGATCTACTCCACCGCTGTATTGAACGTTGTTATTGTTTCCTTCAAAGTTCCAGCCGTAATAATTGTCTACAAATCCATCCTGATCATCATCCACGCCGTTGATCGGATCATTGGTGTTGCGGTAGAAATTGGGTTTTAGGTCCAGGTGGTTCGTATCCGTTCCAGCATCCACAACTCCAATAATGGTTGAACTACTTCCTTTCGTAATATCCCACGCATCATAAGCACCAATGGTATGTAAGTACAACTGCTTGGTGATATCCGGATCGTTAGGCGTGTATGCCAATTGGCCAATCCAACAGGGTTCTGCATAATCAAACAGACCCGTTTCCATCAGTAATTTGGAAAGCTTTATCGGATTTTCCTGCGGGGAAAATTCCAAAACATAAATACGCTCTACCGCCACCGTTCCCGGTTCGGCAATTTCAGATTGATTGGGAAATTTTTGAGAAACCCGAAGATCAAATTCATACTGAATAGATTCGAAGGACTCTGGGTACTTTTCTGAGTAAAACTGATCTTGGTATTCAGGTGCCACTTTGATGTGGACCTTTCCCAATTGGTAGTTATTCTGGGCCATCAGATTGGACATGACGAAGCTGCACATCACCATTAACCAACCGTATATTAACCCTTTTCTCATTGTTCTATTCGAATCTTAAACCAATTTTCTTGCTGAGCTTGCACCACTCTTATCAGGTACAAACCGGAAGGCCACTGGCCCCAATCCCAAACTTTTTGTACTTCACCCATTTCGAGAGAAGTCTCATTAACTACACGTCCTCGCAAAGTTAACAGTTGGATGCGAGCGGGCTCAACCGCTGGATCATCCAGCCGTATCGTTAAAACATTGTTGGCGGGGTTAGGATACAATTTGATGGTAGACTGACTGTTTTCATCGTCTATCCCTTCCCAAACACATGGAATGGCAACTACTTTGATTGAATCCTTTGAAGAACAACCCAAACTGTCAGTTCCTTCTACCCAATACGTGCCGCCTACATAGATTCGTAAGGAATCAGTTGTAGAGCTATCTGACCAAAAGTAAGTCAACGCCCCAGAAGCATATAAAACTGAAGAGTCTTTGAGACAGAACATGGAATCACCCGTGACTTGGGTCATGGGCAAGGTCAATTCATAAACCCGAATGGAATCAGAAGAAGGACAAAGATTGCTATCCAGAGCCTCAACGTAGACCATTCCACCCTGACTAATCGTTACAGAATCGCCAGAAAGACCTCCGGGGTTCCATATATAGGTAACTGATCCCTGGGCTCTCAAAACGGTCTCAGAACCCGCACAAAATTGGGTGTCGCCGCTAATGACAACAGGATGATAGGGATACTGCTCCACGTCCAAGGTATCTGAAAATCCCAAACATCCCTGAGAATTGGTCATACGAGCGAATACCGTATCTGACTGATGTAGGGTGATCAAAGATGTACTGTCTCCCGTATTCCAAACTACATTCGAATAGGAGCCTGTAATGGAAACGCTTAGACTATCTCCTGTACAAAAAGCCGAATCACCGGAAGAAGTGGTTAATGGAGGGTTGAAATTGGAATGTAGCAAAGCATCTAAGCCGTGCACTTTTCCATGACCAAATTGATGGTTTGGCAATCCGCCGGTAAGGCTATCTCCAAACAAAGTGGCCATCAAAGCCTGTTTGATCTCGGCGTGGGTTGCATCCGGGCATTTTTCAAGGTAAAGTGCAGCAATTCCAGCCACTACCGGTGACGCCATAGAAGTCCCTCCATTGGTAAAATGATACCCTCCTTTCGCCAGTCGATGGCGTTGAGAAGGCGTATTGGCTAAAAAGTTTAAATCGACCAAACGACCGGAAGTCAAGGTAAAGTTACCTGGCGCTGCCATATCCGGCTTGATTTGACCATGACGGGTCGGCCCAGAGCTTGAAGTTGCTCCAATCCCCCAATGGGTAGATCAACGGTGACATGTCTCCCTCCATCCACATTTTCGAAATCGTAACGGTTGTTGTAATTGGCTACCGTAATTAAGTTCGGGGCACAGGCCCATCCGCTTACAATGCTTTGCAGCGTATCGGGAGTGACAAAATATTGAATATTAGGGTATTGCTGAGTACTCGGAAGCCCAGTACTCACCAAATTGGAAATCCGTAACCACGAAGCTCCCCAAATGTCGTATTCACCAGTACCCATGGTCAGTAGTCCATAGTAGCGGCCGGTTGGTGGATTTATGATAAGAACTTGCAACAAATAGCGACCGTTGATTTCTTCGGCCCAGGTCATGTACTGAGAATTACCTCCTAAGGGAGTAACCAACAGGGTATCCAAACGATTGGTGATGGTATCCAGAAAATAGATAGAATCGATCCAGGTAGAAGTGTCGGTGTAGCCTACTCCAAAGGTAAGCTGATTGAAATCGGCGGTATCGGCCCAAAGTTCCATAAAGACCGAACTACCGAAGGCCGAATTGGGATTAATCTCAAACCAGGAAAACGCCGTATCGTTACTCAAACTGGCATGGGCATGAAAAGGGGTACATTTCCCGCATTACCAGCCGCACAGGAAAACGAGCGTCCCGACTTAGCATTCACCAAAGAATCGATGTAAAGAGTGGGCAAATCCAGTCCATCATGACCTCCCAGGTAATTACCGGCACTCAGGTTAATAACACAAGGCATATCCAAAGAATCAGCCAGGGCATAAATGTATTCTACAGCATCGGCCACGGTTTGATCCCAGTTGGACGCGCCGAAATCGGTGGCCACAAAAATGATGGGAGATTCGTAGGCATAACCGCGGTAATCGGCAACCGTATCAGGGACAGATAAACCATTTCCGGCGGCTATTCCACTAACCATGGTTCCATGGCCACCCCAGCTATTGGGATCGACATGCGGACAATTTCCCGCATTGATATCCATGCTATCATATACCTCACCGTAACCATAGCTGGGAAAACGATTGGTATCCAGATTTCTCGATTGATCCCACAAACTGATGATCCGTGTATTGCCGATTGAATCCTGAAAATCGGGGTGGTTAAAGTCGATTCCCGAATCGATGATTCCCATAATCACCCCTTTGCCCGAATAGGCCGACGGAAGAGGCAACACCCCTTGATGAATGGCACGTGCCCCGGTTTGAACCGTTGATGTATCGATTAACGGCTGGCCGTAACCCGAGCTGGTATAGTATCCATCGATAAAGGATTGACCCAGAAAATCGACTACTTGATTTTCCGGCAAAACCACAGCGTGATAGCCTCGAAAATAGTGTTTGTAAGTTCCGTTGTGCTGAAGCAGATAGGATTGGATTTCATCTCCCCTGCCCTGAACATAAAGAGACATGGGACGACTCGACTGACTCCATTCGGCTGCACGGGCGCTTAACCACAAGTTGCCTTGAACGATGTCCTGTGCCCAAATGCTACAGGAAAAGACAATCGTAAATAAGGTGAGCCCAAATTTCATATCGCACTGAAAAACAGATTTAAAATTAAGATTTCCCGGGCACAAATCAGCCCACTTGACTTTGATATTCGGGCAAGCTTTCAATAAATCGATAGCTGCCCTTGTCGTGGTCAATCTCGCAATAGTAATGGTTTAATCCGTTGGTTACGGCTAAGAAGCGAATTTGCAGAACGGAATTGTAGCGAGCTATTTGATCGAAGGTTTTTTGGGTAATCTCCACCGAGGGTCGCTTGCACTCCACCAGCACCAATGCTTCCGCCCGGTTGTTGTAACAAACAATATCGCTTCGATTGTCCATTCGGTTGTACTTGATTGGCTTTTCTAATTTCATCAGTGATTTGGGATACTGGAATTCCTGATGCAAGTATTCGATGAAGTTTTGCCGGACCCATTCCTCGGGTGTAAGCACCAGAAATTTTTTACGGATGCTATCGAAGATGTGAATCTTCCCATCCTCGCGTTTCAGCCGAAACTGATATTCCGGAAGATTTAGCCTTTCCATGTTAAGCATTGAGCTTCGAAGAAAATCATCCTACTCCTCCCAGTGAGTAAAGTACTCGATGGGCTTACGCGGTGTCTTTCGAGGCCAATCAATATCCGGATAACCCACGTAGATGGTACCCATCACTTTGTCCGATTCTTCCAGATTCAAAAACTCCTTTAACTCATCGCGATAGGTTAATCCTCCACTACTCCAATAAAAACCCAAGCCATAGGCTGTGGCCAGCAAAGACATGTTTTGAACCGCAGCGGCTACCGAAGCAATTTCTTCAATTTCAGGCACCCGTCGATCCGGATCCGGACTCATCGTCACAAAGATGACTGCGGAAGATTTAAGCGGACGTTCCTTTAGCTTCAAGAACTTCCTTTCCGAAAACTTGTCCTCTGGGGTAATTTGGGAATAGGTCTGCGATTGAAATTCTGAAAGTCGGTTCAATCCCTCTTCGCGAAAAACGGAAAACTTCCAGGGCTGTGTCAACTTATGCGTAGGAGCCCAGCGAGCAACATTGAGCAATTTCTCGATAATCTCCCGATGGACCTTCCGTTTGGAAAATTGTTCTGGAAAAATGGTTCTCCTGTCTTCAATGACATCTGTGATTTCGCTGAGGTTATAGCGCATATTCTTTCAATCTTTAAGCGTCAAAAATAGTTCAATTCACACCAACATGATGCTTTCTTTAGAACCACTTAAAGTACTCAAAGTTCACCTTAGAAGAAAGGCTTATAGAAGTAGATGTGAATGGTTAATCTTGATTGAGAATGCCTAATAGAACCTCATCGTTCATTTCATGCTTCCCATCAAACAAATGAAACTCATACGGAATATCCTGATCCTTGAGCAGTTGCTCGTTTCCGGCAATTTTTTCCCGGTTAAAAAACTCATCCTGATTTCCGAAAACGTAGTGGAGTTTCATCTTTTTCCAACGGTGAGCGGTAGCTTCCCAATCCAAATCAGGAGGTAATGATCCAGCCCATAAAACGGCCTCCTCTACATGATAATGCGTAGCTGCCATCCAACGACAAGCCGTGGCAATTCCCTGAGAGAAAGCCAGCACCTTAATCCGACAATGGCGAGAAGTAAACTGATCCGTAACCGCACACACCAAATCTTCCAGGTAATTGTTGTTGTCTTCAATGTCTTTTTCCCGATCATCGCTCGTCATCCAGGTGGCTCCTACACGACCATTGTAGCCTTCAAGATAAAACCGGTTTAATCCTTCAGCAACAACGACCAGAGAGCGCCCATTGTCGAGCACCTTCACTTTGGGGGTAAAATAACGGGCTTGTTGGCCAAATCCATGTAAAACCAACCAGAGCACTTCAGGATCTTCCTGATTGCCCATCAAATATTGCCTGGAAGTTCGGGTTACAGGCAGGTAATGCTTTTCCATGTTGCTTAGAGTAGCTCTTCGAATGCAGCTACAGTCTTTTGAATTCCCTCATTGATATCGGCGATGGAGGCCTCCATCATGTAACAAGGCGAGGTCACCACTCGATTGGCTTGATCCACCACTACATCTTCTACCGCAACTTGCTCGGCTCTACTTCCGAGGCTCTCCATTCCATCACTGATGGCCTGAATTTCATAAGGACTTGGAGCTTGAGTGGTACCTACTGTCAATGCCGGATTAACGTCCGATCCCTTAAAAGCTAAGGACAATACTACGGGAGACATGCAAAGTGCAGCAATCGGTTTACCAAGGGCATGAGTACTGCGAATAAGGTGAGCAATTTCTTCTTGAACCGGACCTTCGGGACCTTCAAATGCCCATTTCGAAAAATTCTTGGCCGAACCAAATCCACCTGGAATTACGAGACCATCATAATCAGCCATGTCGATTTGAGACAAGGGCTTAATGTTTCCTCTGGCAATTCGAGCAGCTTCCACCAAAATGTTCCGTGTTTCCTCCATTTCTTCCCCGTTGGTGTGGTTCACCACGTGAAATTGATTTTCATCCGGGGCAGCACATTGGTAAGAAATTCCCTTTTGATCGAGGGCCAATAAAGTCAATACGGATTCGTGAATCTCGGCTCCGTCGTATACGCCACATCCGCTCAATGCGACCACTACTTTTTTACTCATAACCTGTTCTTATTACAGCAATTCTTGAATAATTCGTTCCAAACCAAAACCTTCTGCTTCGGCTTTGTAGTTGCGAACTATCCGGTGGCGTAGAATAGGTAGTGCAATGGCTTGTACATCTTCGATATCGGGTGACAATTTGCCATTGATCAAGGCGTGGCACTTAGCTCCTACCACCAGGTATTGCGAAGCTCTTGGTCCGGCACCCCAATTTAGGTATTTCTGGACAATTTCCGGAGCGTTTTGATCCGGTCTGGTACGACCAGCCAACTTCACTGCATATTCCATCACCGCATCGGTTACTGGAATTTTACGAACCAACTGCTGATATTCCAAAATCTCGGAAGCACTCATTACATTAGACACCGAAGCTGAACGATCGGTAGTGGTGCTTTTCACCACAGCCAGTTCTTCTTCATAGCTTGGGTAGTCTACCCATACGTTGAACATAAAACGGTCTAACTGAGCTTCGGGAAGCGGATAAGTTCCTTCTTGTTCAATCGGGTTTTGAGTTGCCAATACAAAGAAGGGTTCTTCCAATTTGTAGCGATGTCCAGCAGCGGTCACTGCTTTTTCCTGCATGGCTTCCAGCAGTGCGGACTGTGTTTTAGGTGGTGTCCGGTTAATCTCATCTGCCAAAATGATGTTGGCAAAAATGGGCCCTTTGATAAACTTGAAGTTGCGGTTTTCATCCAGAATCTCTGCTCCTACAATATCAGAAGGCATCAAGTCGGGGGTAAACTGAATCCGGCTAAAATTCAAGCCTAAGGCATCAGAAATGGTGTTTACCAAAAGAGTCTTGGCCAATCCCGGTACACCTACCAAAAGGCAGTGACCGCGGCTAAAAATGGAGATCAATACAAGCTTGATTACATCTTGCTGACCTACGATTACTTTTCCTATCTCATCATTAAGCCCTTTGTATTGTTGGTGAAAGCGCTCAACCAGTTGTAAATCTTTTTCCATGTTACTCTTTTCCTTCGGTTTTAGGTGCCGGAGCTTCCTCTGGTTCAGGTGTCTCCTCGGTGGCGGATATGGTTTTGGGGAGCCAGTTAAATCGGAATTGACAGGTTGAATAGCTGTCGTCTACCCGAATGTAAAAACTATTGACTCGTTTTTCAATCCAGGAATTCATCACCTCATTTTGCTTGTACTGGGTAGCCAGCTCCTGGATGTATTGGTAATCTTGTTTCAAGTTCGCTTCGTGAGCCTCTACGATGTCCACCAGCTTTACCAAACGGTAGGCACGGCTTCCATCCCTCATTTGAGCCAATTCTGGTCCTGCCACATCCCCTTCTTCCATGCGATCCAGCATGAGGTAAAGGGAAGGGTCAATTTGAGAAACCTGATCCATTTCAAACTTGGAAGAGCCAGTCATTGGGTTTAGAATTAACCCTCCACTGTTTTTAGTGTCTTTATCGTCGCTGTATAGAATGGCGGCTGTGGTGAAGCTCAAGGAATCGTATTTGGCTATGTTTCCCTTTAGGGTATCCAAAAACTGCTTGGCCTCGATCAAATCTTCTGGCTGCACTTTTGGAATCAACAGAATGTGTCTGGCGTTTACTTTGGTTCCAACCCGCTCCACCATCTGAATCAGGTGGTAACCAAATTCGGTTTCCACAATGCCCGAAGTTTCACCTTTCTCCAAGGTAAATGCAACAGCAGCAAATTCGGGTACCAGCTCAGCTCTACCCATAGGTCCCAAAACTCCATTCTCACGTGCCGACCCCGGGTCTTCAGAATACAAGTAGGCCAAGGTTCCAAAATCTTCACCGGCCAATACACGTTCGCGAAGTTCCAGCAATTTGTTTCTTACCCGAGTTCTTTCTGCTTCATCGATCGGTGGTTTCTTAACGATTTGGGCCAACTCTACCTGCGCATTGATATTGGGCAAGCTGTCCATCATCACATCCTCAAAGAAAGATCTTACGTCACCAGGAGAAACCTCCACAGCACCTGAAATCTGTCCTTGCATCCGCTGAATCATCAATTGCTCTTTAATCGGATCATGGAACTCGATTCGAATTTCGTCCACCGATTTTTCGTAGAATTCCTCCAGCTTCTTTTGGCTTCCAAACTGATTAATGAAGTAGCGTAAACGTCTGTTGATTTCATCATCAATTTGACCTTCAGAAGGGTACAAACTATCCGTTTCGGCTTGATTCAGCAACAACTTATTGAAGAGCAAGTCTTCAAACAACTCGCAGCGTGTATTGCCATCCACCGCTTTACCCGAATTCAAGTAAGCAGCAAATTGTTCCTCTACATCGCTTTTGAGGATCATGTTTTCACCGATGACGGCTACAATTCCATCAATCACCTTTTCATTACCAGGTTGAGCAAATGCTCCAGTGGAAAAGAGGGCCAGCAGTATACTCAGGTATATTCTCATGGGTAGTATTGAACCTTGTTCTTAGCCACGGCTTGTTTCAAAAGTCCTTTTCGAACATCGCTAAGCAGATTCAGTTTTCTTTGATTAATGATGATATTGCGAATCCTATTGATTTCCAATTCAAGCGGTGAAACGCTATTTTTCAATTTATATTCCCTGATAAACAACAAATAAACGAAAGGGTCTCTTTCCAGCTCTAGGTATTTTTGATTTTTTAGAAAATCTTCTACGCTCAATACCTGCAGCGGAACCAACTTAATAAGCTCATCGTAATACATCCAGGAATACTCCAGCGAGTAGTTGGAGGCATATTGCAAGCAGTAGTCATCCAGCTTCAAACTGTCCTCTTCTTCTCCGGATTGCAACCATTTCTTCACCTTCTGAAGCTTGGGTGCCTCCTTGTCAATTTTGATGTAAGACGCTCTAAGCACGTAGTTCTTCAGCTCAAAGTTGTGCTGATTTTCTTCGTAATAGCTTAGAATTTCTTCCTGGGTTACATGGGTATCCAGCTTTTGGCGAACCAGTTCTTTTTCGTAAGCATAGATGATCAGACTGTTTTTGTAGTCGATCATCTCTTTCTCAAAGTCCTTTTTCTCTTCGGGAAGGTTCAACTCTGCCTGCTGGATCAACAGTTGATTCTCCACCCAGTTGTTCACATAGCGCTGAACCAATATAGAGCTGTCCTCTTTAGAAAGTTCGTCGGTAAATAGGGCTTGCAGGTCCTTTTCATAAAGATACTGCTCGCCAACACGAGCCAGAGGTCTACCCTCCTGCCCCGAATTCCGTTGAATGAATTCGCAGCCCGAGGTGATTCCCAAAACGGTGATCAAAACTCCAACAATAAGTCGTCTGTTCATTCCTGTTGAGTTTTGACCGAAGATCATAAAGATGAAGGGTAAACGATTAATTGAGAAGCTCTTTGTTAACCGTAACCGTATACTTCGTTTTCAATTCTTCGATCCATCTCTCTTCGAGCTCTTCCTGGTAAGCCGAAATAACCAATCCACGAACTTCGATCAATTTCTTAGGACCTGGTTCCAATACTTGGTTCACGTAAACAAAGCCCATCTTATCATCGGCCGTGATAATTTCGCTAAATCCAGCTTCCCACTTAATCTTGCTCATCCAAGGGTGGTCGTCAGCCGTGAATTTTCCTTCAGAGACTTGAAGGTTCAATTGAGATTCGCGGTTAATTTCTTCGGCAATCTTACGGGTATCAATACCTGAATCAATTTGACTTTTGGCCAATTCCATTGTGGCTTCTGCAATCTTCGCATCGGCACAAACAAAAATGGTGGCTTCCAAGCGCTGAGGCCATTGGTGCTCAGTTTTGTGGGCTTGGTAAAACTCTTCTAAACCGGCTGAATCCTTCACCGCTTTCGACCAAACTTTTTTGTCCATTAGGTCAAACAACAGGATGCCATCATGGTACTCCTTCATCAAAGCATTGAATTCTGGGTATTTGGCTTCCAATCTCTGGTTTTCAAACTCGGTCAACTTCTCTTGGTAAAACTCCTTGAAAAGGTTGTTCACCACAGTCAACGAATCAACGGCAGGTTTGCGCTGATACGTTTTGTTCTTTTCCATGTACTGGGCAAAGTCAGCCTGGGTGTATACTCGAACTTCTTTGATGTATTTCTTATCGGTCAACTTCATGATCCATTCCGGAGAATCAGACTTGAATTTTTCGTCCGCCTTCCATTTGGCATTGTAGTACCACTGATCAATGTATCCGGCCATAGCGTTTACAGCCTTGTAGTTAGGCTTGAACTTGTACTCTTTTTTGATGCGGGCATAGAAAGAATCCTTACTCTTTCTGGCTCGACCATCACGGGCCACTTTTTTCTTCAGATCCGCTTCGATATCTTCCATCGCAGGAACCCCTTTTTTCTCTAAGCGTTTAATGATGTGCCATCCAAAATTGGATTTTACCGGAGCTGAAATATCTCCGTTATTCTCCAGGCTAAAGGCTGCTTCTTCAAACTCAGGCACCATTCTACCGGTTCCAAACCAAGGAAGTTCTCCCCCTTATTGGCCGTACCGCGATCATCTGAGTACTTCTTGGCCAATTCCTCAAAATTGGCCCCTTTCTGTAGCTCGTCATAGATTTCCATGGCCTTCTTTTCCTTTTCTTCGGCGGCCTTCTCATCGTCGTTCTCACTGGTTTGCACCATGATGTGAGCCACTTGAATTTCTCCACGAGCAGGACGACGGTCCTTTACCCATACCAAGTGGTATCCGAATCGGCTACGAACAGGATCTGAAACCTGTCCAACCTCAGTATTATAGGCAGCGCTTTCAAAGGGGTAAACCATCTGAAATACGTTGAAGTATCCCAAATTTCCACCATTGTTTACGGCAGATGGATCTTCTGATTCCACCTTGGCTAATTTTTCAAAATCAGTAGCAGGATCGGTGATCTTACGCTTGATCAGCATACACTTTCTCCAGGCTTCCAACGAATCCTGAGGGCTTGCATCCGGCTCGCAACGAATTAGGATGTGATACGCGTTCACATCTTCCTTCATTCGGTTATAAGCCTCCTGAATCAATTCTTCGGTAACCGTTTCATCATTCAAATAAGGAACAGCCAATTGTCTACGGTACCCGCTCAACTCCTTGTTGAAGTTGCGATTGGTATCCATACCCATATCTTCCGCCTGGCGAACTTTCAATCGAAAGTTTATGTACAAATCGAGGTACTCTTCTTTCGTCTTCGGGTCGATTGACTGAGCGTTACTGTTGTTTTTATTGTAGACCATCAAAAATTCATCGAGCGTGATGTCTTCACCGGCAATGTTGAGGAGTACATCCTCTTGTGCCAGCAAACCAGTGCTCATGATCAGTCCTAATAACAAGGCAATTGTTCTGTTCATTTGGTTAAGATTTAATGAGTATAGTTTAGGTTCAATTACTTTCTGGAATAATTCGGTGCCTCACGGGTAATCGAAATATCGTGTGGGTGGCTCTCCGCTACTCCAGCTGCCGTAATACGAACGAATTTGGCCTGACGCAAATCACCAATTGTTGGTGCTCCACAATAGCCCATTCCAGCCCGAAGACCTCCTACCATCTGGTAGATAACTTCGGCTAATTTTCCTTTATAAGGTACACGTCCAGAAATCCCTTCCGGTACCAGTTTCTTAATGTCATCTTCGGCATCCTGAAAATAGCGGTCTTTGGATCCTTTTTGCATCGCTTCCAACGATCCCATGCCTCGGTATGATTTAAATTTTCTTCCTTGGTAAATAATGGTTTCCCCTGGAGACTCTTCCACACCTGCAAACAAAGATCCAGCCATAATAGAGCTCGCACCAGCGGCCAAAGCCTTCACGATATCTCCAGTAAAGCGAATACCTCCATCTGCGATCAAGGGAACTTCATTGGTATTGATGGCTGACGCTACATTCAATACAGCTGACAATTGAGGAACACCTACTCCAGCAATAACGCGGGTAGTACAAATAGAACCAGGACCAATTCCCACCTTAACGGCATCCGCACCGGCATCAGCCAACATCTTGGCGGCATCACCAGTGGCGATGTTCCCAACTACTACATCAATGTTGCTGAACGCATTTTTCACATCCTTCAAAATTCCAACAACACCAGCTGAGTGTCCGTGAGCCGTATCAATGCTAATGGCATCAACCCCTGCATCGATCAAAGCTTCTACTCGTTGCAGAGTATCCGAAGTAACTCCAACTGCACCAGCTACTCTCAATCGACCGTATTGGTCTTTACAGGCATTGGGCTTAATTTTCAGCTTAAGGATGTCTTTGTAGGTAATCAAACCTACCAATTTGTTGTCCTGATCAACTACAGGTAGTTTTTCAATCTTGTATTTCTGAAGGGTATTTTCAGCTTCCTTCAGTGTAGTCCCCTCTTTAGCGGTAATTACATTATCGCTGGTCATTACCTGTCTGACGGGTTTGTCGTAATCTTTTTCAAAACGCAAGTCGCGGTTGGTTACGATACCAACCAACTTGAGCATACCATCCACTACTGGAATACCTCCAATGGAGTGTTCCTTCATCAAAGCCAAGGCATCACCTACCGTAGCTGATTCGTCCAGCGTAACTGGATCCTGAATCATACCACTCTCGTAGCGCTTTACCTTCCGCACTTGATTCGCCTGACTTTCGATGCTCATGTTTTTATGAAGCACCCCAATTCCCCCTTCCTGAGCCAAGGCAATCGCCAAAGCCGATTCGGAAACCGTATCCATGGCAGCCGATACAATCGGAACATTCATGGAGATGTTGCGGGAAAACTTGGTAGAAATGACAACATCCCGTGGAATCACTTCGGAATATGCCGGTACAAGGAGTACGTCGTCGTAGGTAAGGCCTTCTTCAATAAACTTATCGGATGACATATGCGCTTTCTCTTATTTGAGGGATTTAAAAAATTGGTCAAAATTAAGCAATAAGCAGGCGCAAATGGTTGTTAAACATTAATAAGATTTGAAGAGATTTTAGGATTTACAAAACGCTGGCAAACAGCGAATTATCGAACAAGCTGAAAAGAGCCTTTTCCCTGAGTGGAACTTCCGTTGGCAGAAACGTAGCTGTATTCGTAGACGTAGACTCCCGCAGGAGCAAATTTTTCATTGATTTTTCCGTCCCACCCTTCACTTGGTTCGGTGGACTCATAAATCACTCTCCCCCAGCGGTCAATGATGCGCAAACGGTAATCCTGGACTGGAACCACATAACTTACATAGGGTCTCCAGGTTTCGTTCAATCCATCTTCATTAGGAGTAAAAGAATTAGCGATGAACACATCGGGCTCGTGATTGAAGCACAAGGAGTTGGAGTAACTCGTATCCCAAAGGGGGAATTCAAGCGTGGGTGGCTGAATGTATTCGATGTAGTAGCAAAAGCGACCACCTTCTCCAATTTCACTACTAAAATCATCGGTGTAATACAGCGATCGGGTTTTGAGTAACGGGTTGCTACCAAACGTACTACTCAAGCTTTTAAACACTTCGAAGAAGGGTAAATTATCCTCGTCTTGAGTACTGTCAAAATGGAATGCATCTCTCCACGTCAGCTCGCTGATCATGTCGTTTTTGTCGGAAGTACCGTCCAGCAGAATGCTTCGAATCGTATTGCTTCGAATCACCGCATTTCCACAATTGTCAATTACCTCAACATAGTAATAGTACTCCAATTGCTCTGGTCGCACCTGGTTGTCTTTGATAAAGAAAACCGTATCAAACACGCTCACACTGGGGGTATCGGTTTGAATGTGCTGAAATGGACCATCCTTGTCAAAAGCTCGATAAACGCGCAAAGCCTGGATGGGAGCATCCTTGTCCAAGTAGGTTCTTAACCAAACCTCCTCATTCGCTCCTCTAACGGTAGCCGATCGAAGGGTACAGTACTTTGTTTGATTGGGTGCGCTAAAACGGGTAGCGAATACCTGAGAATGTGAAAAATAAGCTCCGGTTTCATCAATGGCTTCAATGTAGAAGGCATAGGCATCTGCCGAATTCACATTACCGATAACTACCGAGGTATCCGTTCCGGGAATGGAATCAATTCGTTTATAAGGTCCGTTATTAATACTTTGGTAAATGTTGTGGTTCTTCACCTTGTTCCACCCGATGTATGGATTCCAAAACAGGGTCAGCTCGGCTTTACAGTTGTCGTAACTGTGATCCACATTCATGGTGCAATGGAATACATTACCTGATCCCTGGGTTTTGCCACATGAATCATAGGCCAGAATCTGGTAGCACTGAAAATCTTTGAAGGCGCTGTTGGTGGCGTCAATCACAAAAAGGGAGTCTACACCAACCGAATCAATAAACACCCCACCTGGTCCAGGTGTACTCGATTGCCCTCGGTAAAGAATGCGGTAATAAGTCACCGATGGATCCGGATGCTTGTTCCAATGCAAAGAAGTTACGCCGTTTTGGTTGTCCACCGTTACTTGAGTATAGGTCATGGTTGCTGCACCCAGGTTATCCAACAGTTCAGCATTAACGACCAAGGAGGTTGAAACACAACCACTCTGATCCCTCAAGCTAACTCGGTAAAATACGGTGTCGTGGCAACGGGCTACGGTATCTCTAAAAATTTCCTGTCCTACTGGCGGATTAGCCTCTGTTCCCCAAACCGGAGAATTGAAACGAAATCTTCGTTCCACCTCATAATTGGGATCCGAACTGGGCAAAACTCCATTGGGGGAAATGTAGTTCCAAATCAAATTTCCGGACACATTACCACTTACCGACAGATTCGGGTTAATGGGAGTTAAGGTATCCGACGGATTCGAGGTTCCTGGATTTCCACCCACATTATAATTGGTAATAATACGGTAGAGGTAATTTGTATTGGGTGATGCTCCAAAACCCGCTCCGGCATGGGTATAAACCTGCTGGCCATGAATGGTGCTTGTAAACAGATTAATGAATGGTCCTCCATTTACACTCCATTGAATATCATAAGATACAAACTCGTTATTGGGATTCGGTGGTTTCTCCCAGGTGATGGTAATATCTCCATTGGTTTCCACAGAAATGCATAAGAGCTTGGGCGCCGCTACCTGCGCAGAAAGATTGCTGGTAACCACCAGTGCGATTAAGGCTAAAAAGCATCCTATTTTGTTCGTCCAACTCATTAATCCGACCACTAGAACTGCGAAAGTAGTCAATTATTACGTGCTAATTCTTGAAACCCCTACTCCCAGTTGTTGAACGCCTTTTTTCGACTAACGACCAAAACTTTTCCCAAATGGACTTAATTCCTGTTAAAATGGTAACATAAATATTTATACTTTTGAAGCTGTTATACAGCATTGGTATGAACAAGGGAATCGCTATATCTACTTTAGTTCTGGGGTTAATCCTCGGACCTTTCTTTGCTCAGGCTCAGTATGGGACTGATTTTGGTGTTCGGGCTGGTATAGCGATGTATCTTGGTGATATCGGTGGTAAGGATGGACCTGCCCGCCCAGGTATCGCTGATGTACAGCTCAACCAATCCCGCTACCACTTTGGAGTTACTGGACGTCGCTTTTTTAGCAAGTCTTTCGCAGCTCAAGGATCTTTAATTTATGGACGAATTAAAGGTGCAGACAACCTAACCAACAACAAGGAACGTTACTCAAGAAACCTGAGTTTCCGCAACGACATTATTGAACTTTCCCTTCGTGCTGAATACCATTTCTTTAAGATTCAGGATTTGGGTCGCACTTATCGCTATCGTTTAGACTTTAGCTCCTTCATTTTTGCAGGTGCTGGTGTTTTCTACCACAACCCAAAAGCAGAATACAATGGTGAGTGGGTTGCTCTACAGCCGCTTCAAACCGAAGGAAAAAAATACAGCAGAATCCAGCCTTCTATTCCGATTGGTTTAGGATTCCAATTCCGCTTTGACAAACGTCACATCATTGGTTGGGATTTTGGTCTTCGTTGGACCTTTACCGATTACTTGGATGATGTAAGCTCTTTTTATGTAACAGAACCTCACACGGACCCTACTGCTGCCGCTTTGGCTGATAGAAGTGTTGAGCTCGAAGGATCGAATGATCCTCTATTTATTGGTTCAGCGAATTATGGTGCCGGATCTGTTGCAAATCCAGATGAACCCACTCCTCGTGGAAATCCGGACAATGACGATGTCTACATGTTCACTGGGTTTACTTACAGCTATGCGCTTAAAGACAAGCGTAGAAGCTTTAAGAAAAGAAAGTATCACTTTGCTCACCGTAAAGTGAAGCGCAGAAGATCCAGAGCGAAATTCTAATTCCGCTTAGCGAACTGTCCTAATTTACTTAAGGGTTTCTTTATTAGCGTGTACCATTTGGGTTTAAGCCCATTCATTTCCCATGCTTTCCGGTCTTCTCTATTGGCTTTAATCCGGTTTTTCATGGAGGCATTAGATGTTCCTCCAGCACGCATCTGAGTAATGATTTCTGGTAGATAAGCCACGCTGATATCTTCTTTATGAAGCATTCTCAGCATAAGCTCATAATCTGCTGCCGAACGCAATTCGAGGTTGTAGGTTCCGAACTTTTCGTAGCACGATTTTTTAAGAAAAAAGGTGGGGTGAGGTGGCATCCAGCCTTCCAGGAACAGTCCCTTTGCGTATTGACCAGAACGCCACGTACGTATGACTTTTGAGATATTATCCTGTGCAACGTATTGCAAATCGGCATAGAGGGAGTCAGCATTTGCTGCCTGAATGGTGGCAACAACTTTACTAATCACCTGATGATCCATGTAAAAATCATCGGCATTTAAAATACCAATCAAATCTCCGGTCGCCAGGGATACTCCTTTGTTCATGGCATCATAGATACCCTTGTCTGGCTCACTTACCCATCGGGCAACTTGTCCTTCTTTCTGTTGGATTATTTCAACGGTTCCATCCTTCGATCCCCCATCTACAATTACGTACTCAATGTCTGGATAATCTTGATCCAACACCGATTGAATAGTATGCTCAATGGTTTTTACCGCGTTGTAACTCACGGTGATTATGGAAACCTTCATGTTATGTCTCTTTTTCGAACGGGTTTGGCTGGTATTCCCTGGTAAATCGTATAAGCTTCAAGATCGGAAGAACAAACTGAGCCTACCGTAAGAATGGAGTGAGAATGACAAGTAACGCCTTGAGTAACCGTAGCCTTGGCACCAATCCAGACCCCTCCTTCCAATCGAATGGGTTCTACCATTAAATCAAAGGTGGTTTTGCCATAATGGTGATTGCCCGAAAGCAACATGGCTCCCTGAGATAAACAACAATTACTTCCAATTTTAACCTCTCCCAGGTTATCGATCCAAACTCCTTCTCCAATCCACACATGATCGCCGATTTCCAAAAACCAGGGATACTTAATGTTTACCGAAGGCTTGAGTAGTACTCCTTTGCCTACGCGGGCACCAAAGAGTTTAAGCAGAAAGATCTTTGGCCCTGAAAAAGGGAATAAAGGATTGATAAAAAACAGGGCATTGGTAAAGTACCAAAGCAATCTTTTGATTCCCCGCCCGGTTTGTACCAGGAATTGTTGTAGGAAGACAAATCTGTTTTTTTCAATTCACTCATGGATCAAATGTAGGAATTCGAAAATAGCCGTTTATACCCATCTTCGAGCTCTGCGTTGGCAAATTTACTCTGAGCAAATTGAGAGGCAGCTTTACGAAGGGGACCGTAGGCCTCCTGATCGGATTGCAACCACTCTATTAATACTTGTTTCCAAGTCTCCATGTCGTTCAAGGACAGATCTCGTCCCACACCTTTTTCCTGTAGATTCAGCCAAGGTGTTTGATCCGAAATCAAAATGGGTAAGGATGCATTAAGTGCTTCTAATATCACGTGGCCAAAGTTCTCGCTCAAGGTAGGAAGAGCAAAGGCATGATAAGGCTGAAATGTTGCGGTAATAGATTCGTAAGGCACGGTACCCAAAAAACGAACTTCACCGGCTACCTGCTCGGCCTTTTCTTTACATAGCTTACTGTATTCTTCATCTTCATCAGGACCATAAACATCCAAATGAATACCCGGCTCACCAATTTCAATCAATCTATCCAACAGAAAGGCCAGGTTTTTCTTAGGACTTATCCGAGACAAAAACACCAGCTTTAACTCCCCGGCTTTTTTGTCCACCTCAAACAGAGGAGCAGGCATGATCGCAGGCAAATTCTCTAGGGGTGTAACCTTGGCTTTGGGAAATACTGCTTTAATTTCCTTTTCCTCGAGAATCGTAGAAGCGTGCCAATCTATATCCTTGTATAGCCCCAGGAATTGAACCGCTTTCAGAAAGATCTTCTTACGCCCAGATTTCAAGGCCAAGGCACCTTCTCCTAACATACCTCTTGGAGCCAAGATAATTTTCTTTCGCTCTTCCTTTCGAGCGGCCCAAAGTGGCCAAAGGGTAAAAGATTTGGAAAAAAAGCTGTTTAGGTAGATTCGATCGTACCTGGCCGACCTCACCTCTTCTTTCAAATAAGCGTAGGTCAGTTTTTCCTGAGAAAGGTACTTGATTCGATAGCCATCCTTTTGAATCCACTCATCAGCCTGAATACCTGGATAGGGTTTGTCCTCACCAAAGTCGTTGTTTCGGGTGACGATGTGAAAGTCAAAGTCTTTGGACAAGCGATTTACGATCGCCGAAACACTTCGAATAGGTCCCCGGCTTTAACACCAGGCAAGTACCAATCCACCAATATCAATATCTGTGGTTTACTCAAGCTCATTGTTTTTCAGCCAGAATCCAAGGGAAACCAAAGGCCAAATCCGACTCCAGGTGATGGAAGGATCATCATTTAAAAACCGTTGCAGCAATTGATCCAAAGCAGCTCCGTTCAAAGCATTCACTTCTTTAAGGTAACCCAGACTCTCTTCTGCCACGGGTAACAGTTCCTTTTTCAACCAATTCTGCCAGGGCAATACAAACCCCATCTTGGGTCGGTTTACAATTTCATCAGGTAATAAACCGGCGAAGGAATCAATCAACAGTTTTTTAGGTGAGTGCGGGTATTTGATCGAGTCCGGAACTCCCAATACCCATTCCACCAATTGATGATCCAAAAACGGCACTCTCACTTCCAATGCACTGGCCATTGCCATTTGATCGGTGTCTCTGAGTAACACATTTTGCATGTAGGTGGAAATCTCTGTGACGGATACCTTACTCAAATCGGGTAAACGGCTTCCTGCTTGACCAAAGGCAAAAAAGCCATCAATCTCCAAAGCCAGAGGATCGGCAGGTACGGTGGAAGAACCCAATAAGGATCGAATGTCTTTATCGGCCATAACTCTTCGGTTAACCGGATAGGCGTGGGCCAAGTCCAGGTAACCTTGGTTGAGTAATTCGGCAATTTTATCGCTACTTACACCCGGTTTGAGCTTACGAAGGGCTTGTCCGGCAATGGAGCGAAATCCTCTGGGAAAACTCAGCATCCATTTCTTATCCTGTAGCTGAAGATAGCGCGTAAAAAAGGGGTAACCAGCAAACAACTCGTCACCTCCTAAACCCGAAAGAGCCACGGTAATTCCTTTTTCTCGAGTCACTTTACTAACGACATAAGAGTTAGGTCCATCACCCGATGGATGGTCCATGGCACTGAGCGCAGCGGGAATCTCCTGCAAAAAATCTTCAGGAGTCAATTTTATTTCGTGGTGGTCTGTACCAAACTTCTTGGCTACTTGGCGTGCAAAAGGGGCCTCGGAAAACTCCTCTTCATTAAAAGTCACTGAAAAGGTGCTAATCTTTTTACCCAATTCACCGGATACAACCCCGGTAATCAAAGAGGAATCAATTCCTCCTGAAAGAAAGGCTCCTAATGGAACATCCGAGATCAAACGGCGCTCCACCGATTGAACGAATTTTTCCCGAATGGTTTGCTCGGCTTTCGCCTTATCTCCGGTAAATCGCTCTGCTCTTTCGGAAAGGGACCAATATTGTTTCTCCTCCATTTCCCCCTCAGCCAACTTAAGGTAGTGTCCGGGAGGGACCAGTGTTACTCCTTCCACCAAAGTTCTTGGAGCATGAACGGTCTGGTATTTTAAGTATTCAGCAAGGTAACTTCTACTGAGTTTGCGGGGCACCAAGCCACTGGCCAACAAGGTTCGAACCTCGGAACCAAACACCACTTGATCTCCCACATGGACATAAAGAGGTTTGATTCCTAATCGGTCTCTCACCAGAAAAAGTTCTTGATTAGCCTTATTCCATATAGCGAAGGCGAACATACCGTTGAACTGATGCACACAATGTTCACCCCAGGTTTTCCAGGCCGCAAGAACCACTTCCGTATCCGAATCCGTTTTAAAAGGATAATCGGGTAAAAGCTTTTTGATTTCTGCGTAGTTGTATACCTCCCCGTTAAAAACAATGACCCAATTGCCATCGTCTGAAATCATCGGTTGATTGGCCCGTTCGTCCAAATCAATGATCGATAGCCGATTGTGCCCTAAAGCAACGGCATCGTCGGTATACATTCCAGAAGCATCAGGTCCACGATGGGCCTGCACATCCGTCATTCGTTTGAGTTGAGCTGAAAAATCAGCTCCATCAAGGCCATAAATTCCGCTTATTCCGCACATTTCAGTTGGAATTTACCAAAGTTAGAAGATTTTGTGCCCAGGATTGAGGCGTAATTTTTTGAGCAAGTTGAATACCGTGTTGGCTCATTTCCTGCCATTCCTCGTTGCCCATTGAATCAAACTTATGCATCAAGGCTTTAAGCTCGGCTACTTGATCGTGTCGGAAGGAGAATCCATTTTTTCCTTCTTCCAAAAAGGCATCTTTGGAACCAATTTTATCACTCAATATCATAGGCATACCACAAGCCGCCATTTCCTGTACACTCACTCCCCAAGGCTCAATATTGCTCGGTAAGATGTAGACGCTTGTTTCTCCCAGAATCTGATTAAACTCTTGAGGCTGAACAAATCCCAAATGTCGAAGCCCCTCCATTTCCAATCGGGTATCCCAAAGATCTCCGGTTCCGGCACACCAAAGTTCCCATTGTCCTCCCTCCTGCCGGTATTGTTTAAAGGCATCCCAAAGAATGGTCAGGCCTTTTTGAGGCACATACCTCCCCAAGTAAAGAAAGCGTTTGGGAATGGTATTCTTTTTTTGCTTCAGATTGTCCTCTCGCAGCTTGTCCATGAGCTTCATGTCTGCGGAGTAAAATCCGGTTAGAATTTCTTGAGGTTTAAAAGAGAGCTTGAGGGCATAATTGCGCTGAGGAGCACCAGGCACCCAGGCATGTGAAAACAACTTGCCAATGGTAAAGGGAAAAGCCAATCGGGCAACCCATTGCTTTAACGTTCCCTTCCAATGGTTGTCCATTGAAATGAGGGTGGGAATGGCTCCCTTAAATCGTTTGCAAACCTCCAGGTAACCTTTGTCCACCCAGCCCGAACAGATAATAATATCCGGATTAATTTGCTCAGCCAACTCAATGAGTTGAGGGTGATCGAAATCTTTTCTGGAATACAAATGAAGCTTATCCAGGTTAGAAAATTGAAAGGGCGCTTCCGAATTCAGCGGCCATCTCACAATATGAACTTCCGCTTGATTGGCTAACTCACTCGCACAAGCAATAAAGTACTCGGCGATTTCGGTATATAAAAAGAGGACTTTGGGTTTCAAGCTATCCTTGAATTTGAGCACAATACTAATAATTAAGGAAGTTATCACACCCAATATTTCGGTAAAATAAGGCATCCAAACGGCGTTATTGATGACTATAAGAATTGGTTAGGTATTTTTGGCATCGAATGATGCTTTCTGACCATCAGATAATCGTAGGTATTCTGGCCTTGTTTTTCGGCGTTCTCATTTGGGATCGATGGAGGGCATCGTTGGTGTTTATAGGTACGGCGGTGCTCTATATTTTCCTGGGGTATTCTGATTTTCAAACCTTTTTATCCTTTTTGTCCAACGAGCAGCTATTGACCATATTGATGCTCATCATTGTGGCCAACCTGATCAAAGACAATATTCAATTGGATCGGCTGTTTGGTCGACTTCTGGGAAAAGAGCCTTCGCCGGGCACCTTTCTTTTTAGGATGACTACGGGAGTCTCGCTTTTCTCCTCCATTCTCAACAATACCCCAATCGTAGCCTTGCTGATTCCCTACGTTCAAGAATGGTCACGCAAAATGGAGATATCTCCGAGTAAAACGCTTATTCCATTGTCTTATGCAGCCATCACGGGAGGAACCTTGACCGTTATCGGTACCTCCACCAATCTGGTACTTAATGGAATGCTTTCTAATTCCGAACTCGCGGAGCTTAGCACCTTTCACTATCTGATTCCCGGAGCCATGGTCACATTTGGAGGAATTTTATTTCTCACCTTCTTCTCAGGCCAACTTCTACCCGATCGCATTTCCTTGATGCAGACCATCAAAAACAACCCTAAAGAATTTATCCTTGAAACCAAGATCCCTACTCTATCTGATTTAGTGGGTCATACTATTCAAGATGCTGGTCTGAGAAATTTGCAAGGCGGCTTCCTAACGGAAATTATTCGTGGCACAGAAGTGATTACCCCGGTTTCGCCCAGGGAAGTGCTACAGGCCAATGATCGGCTTTTGTTTGCCGGAGACACCGTTCAGCTGCTGGAATTGATTGAATCGAGGGAGGATATGATTCTGCCTAAGGATTCAAAATTTAACCTCGGAAAAAACCAACAGATACAAGAAGTAATCATTCCGTTCAACTCCAACTTGATTGGCAAAAAAGTAAAGGAGAGCAATTTCAGGGAAACCTATGATGCGGCCATTATTGGAATCCACCGCAATGGGGAAACACTATCCGGAAAGATTGGAGATCAGGTTTTTCAACCTGGAGACTTTTTACTTCTCACCACCGGTGAAGGATTTCGCCAACGGTTGAATACAGATCGGAATCTCTATTTTATTAGTACCCATCGCAATCGTAAAACCGAGGAAGCCCCAAGCTTGTTTCAAAAGCTATACCTACCCGTTATTTTGGGCGTCCTGTTATTGGCTCTATTTGGTGTTCTACCCTTACTTCCTGCGGTGTCGTTGATCCTATTTACCCTGATTGCCACAGGTAGAGCTTCCCTCGATCAAATCAAGAAAAACCTCAACCTCGATATTGCCGCCATCATCGCCTCGGCCTTTTTGATTGGGGATGTTTTGATTCAATCGGGTACCACGAACTGGATTGCTGAATCCTTGCTTTTTCCGCTTCAGGATATGCCTTTAATCGGCGTTTCACTCTGTGTGTTCTTGTTGGCCATGGCGATAACCAACCTATTAACAAACGTGGCTGCGGTCTCCATACTTTTCCCTATTGTTTACAGTTTGACCCTAAGCTTTCCAGAGGATTCGTCCTTTGTTATCTTCCTTTCGCTGGCCTTTGGAGCATCTGCATCCTTCCTTACACCCTACGGTTACCAAACTAATTTGATGATTAGCGCCGCCGGGGCCTACCGTATGAAGGATTTTCTTAAAATTGGAGTCTTTTACAGCGGCTTGTATTTTGCTCTTTTTGCCATCTATTTGTTTCTAACAGTATGAAAAACGTATACGAACAGTCTTTTAAAATAAACCGAGATAGCCGAAATGTACAACTGGGTCATCGCAATCTGGTGATTTGGTTCACTGGTCTTTCCGGATCGGGAAAAAGTACATTGGCCAATGAGGTGGAAAAACGACTGTTTGAGCAAGGCATCACCACTTATACTCTGGATGGCGATAACATTCGCAGAGGACTCAATGGCGACCTGGACTTTTCCGCCGAAGGCCGCCAGGAAAATATCCGACGTATCGCAGAGACCGCCAAGCTCTTTTGCGATGCAGGAATTGTAACCCTCACCTCTTTTATTTCTCCTTTTGCCAAGGACAGAGAACAAGCCAAGGCCATCGTTGGCCCTGAGGATTTTGTGGAAGTTTTTGTAGACTGTCCCATAGAGATTTGCATAAAAAGAGACGTAAAGGGATTGTACCGACGGGCGATCAATGGCGAAATCCCAGAATTCACCGGAATCAACAGCCCTTACGAAACTCCTGAATCACCTGATATTCGGGTAGATACAGGTACCCGTTCACTGGAAACTTCTACCCAGGAAGTTTTGGATTACCTAATCCCCAGGTTGAAGGGCTAAAGCTTACATTTGCAACAGAATTTAGGCCTACATGAAATTGCACTTAAATCACCTAAGAACTCTCGAGGCAGAGGCTATGTATATCATTCGCGAAGCCTATGCCCAATTTGAAAACCCTGTGATCCTTTTTTCGGGTGGAAAAGACTCCATTGTGATGGCACATATTGCCCGCAAGGCGTTTTACCCGGCAAAGCTTCCTTTTCCTTTGATGCACATTGATACGGGACATAACTTTCCGGAAACCCTGGAATTTAGAGACCGCTTTGTGGAGAAGATGGAAACCCGCTTGATCGTAGGTTCGGTTCAAAAGAGCATTGACGAAGGACGTGCTCAGGACGAAAATGGAGTAAACGCATCTCGCAATCGTATTCAATCCATTACCCTTTTGGATGCCATTGAAGAAAACAAGGTGGATTGTTGTTTAGGTGGTGGCCGAAGAGATGAGGAAAAAGCCAGGGCCAAAGAAAGAATATTCTCCCACCGCGACGATTTTGGGCAATGGGATCCCAAAAACCAGCGTCCGGAGCTTTGGAATCTGTACAACGGCAAGAAAAGCATGGGCGAGCACTTTCGGGTATTCCCGCTAAGTAACTTTACCGAGCTTGACATCTGGCAGTACATTCAGCTGGAAAACATTGAATTGCCATCGCTCTACTTTGCTCACGAAAGAGAAGTCATTTTCCGAAATGATACTATTCTGGCCAACTCGAGCTACCTCAACTTAAAACCCAATGAGACTCCAGTAATGAAAAAAGTTCGTTTCCGAACCATTGGAGACTTGACCATTACCGGTGCCGTGGAATCGGATGCCGATAACCTGGAAATGATTATTGGGGAAATTGCTGCTTCCCGCAAAACCGAACGTGGTGGACGTGCTGACGATCAGCGCTCAGAAACGGCCATGGAAGATCGAAAAAAGGAAGGTTACTTTTAACAGAATTGCCAAACACATGTTGACAGAAGATATAGAACTTTTACGTTTTACTACCGCCGGTAGTGTGGATGATGGAAAATCAACCCTCATTGGACGTTTGTTGTATGACTCCAAGTCCATTTTTGAGGACCAGCTCTCGGCAGTGGAGCAAAGCAGCCAGAAAAGAGGCCTGGATGAACTGGACTTCTCCCTGCTCACGGATGGACTAAAGGACGAAAGAGAACAAGGAATCACGATTGACGTGGCCTACCGCTACTTTTCCACTCCCAAGCGTAAATTCATCATTGCCGATACTCCAGGACACATCCAGTATACCCGTAACATGGTGACTGGTGCCTCCAACGCCAACTTAGCATTGATTTTGGTCGATGTGCGTAATGGGGTGATTGAACAAACCAAAAGACACGCCTTCATCGCCAGTTTGCTCCAAATTCCTCACTTGATCGTTTGCATCAACAAAATGGATTTGGTCGACTATTCGGAAGAAGCTTATGAAAAGGTGATTCAGGAATTTAACGAGATTTCTCACAAACTCCAGGTTAAGGATATCCAGTTCATTCCAATCAGCGCCCTCAAAGGCGACAATGTGGTGAATTCTTCCGAAAATATGGATTGGTACCACGGAGCTACCCTTCTCCATACCTTGGAAACCGTACATATCTCGAATGACGAAAATTTCCTCGATAGCAGATTCCCGGTACAAACCGTAATTCGCCCACACAGCGAAGCTTTCCACGATTTTAGAGGATACGCCGGAATGGTTACTTCAGGGGTTTTCAAAAAGGGTGAAGAAGTAATTGCCCTTCCTTCCGGAATGACCAGCACCATTCAGGACATAATGGTGGGCGATGACTCAGTGGAAACAGCTTATCCTCCTATGTCGGTAGTAATGACTCTGGAAGATGATATCGACATCAGCCGCGGTAATATGCTGGTTCGGGTGAACAATCAACCGGAACAAGCCCAGGATTTAGATGCCATGATCTGCTGGTTTAGTCACAATGCCTTGCAAACGCGGAAACGTTACTTGCTGAAGCATACGACCAATGAAGTGAAAGCTATGGTGAAAGAAGTGCTGTACAAAGTAGACATCAACACCATGAGCCGAAACGAGGAGGATTTGAACATCCGTTTGAATGATATCTGCCGGGTGAAGTTGAGAAGCACCCAGCCTTTGATGACAGATCCTTACCGGACCAATAGACGCTTAGGTGCCTTTATTATCGTGGATGAAATGACTCACGAGACCTTGGGTGCCGGAATGATTCGTTAAAGGGAGTTTTGTACCATTTCCTGAGCCTTGGGTAAAATAGCCGAGGCTACCTTTTGATTTCCCAATGCATTGAGGTGAATGAAATCTCGGTAACATTCATCAGTCATGTAATTCATTCCCTGAATTGTGGGAACTCCTTGCTGTTTCCAAATCTCCAGGATTTCGAGTCCGTCTTGTTCATATTGTTGTTGGGCTACCTCTTCTCGGGTCGGATGCAAGTATCCCAATACCTGAATTCCATCCCGATCGGCCATTTCTTTTAACTGTCTGAAGCCTTGATTTTCGGTCCCAAAGCTCGGGTCGCGAGGAGCATTGGGATAAGGGGCAGCATCCCAGCGGTGCATCACCAACTTTTTACGAATCAATTCAACCCAGGCCAGACTGTAGGACTCTATTGGATAATTGATATTTACCTCAATGGGACTGTATTCGCCAATGAAATCTTTTCGATCGTGAGAAGAGTAAACCAGTATCATCACCTTGGCATCGAAGGTGCCATATCGTTTCAAGTAAGCCGCTCCATTTTCCGGCCCCCAGCTTCCGGCAGAAATATTAAGTACTTGAATGGGTGTATCGATCGCCAGGTTTAAACTATCCTTGAGTAAATTACTGGACAACTCATTATTAGAAAGGTGATCTCCACCATTAATGATCGAATCTCCAATTTTGAGTACGGTTATCTTTCCCTTTACCGGCTCGGGATTACGCTGCGACAAGGAGTTGGTCTCAATCAGGTTTCCAAATCGTTTTACCTTTTGATTGGGCACCAAAATGTATTCGAAATCACGATCCCCCATATAAAGTACAGGGTTCCCCATGCCCATAAAACGCATTACAATTTCGGAAACCAAAAGGAGTACGACTATAACCAGAAGTATTTTCCGAATCAAAACTGACGCTTTAGAGTACCACTAACGAAGGCAGGAATTTTTTCTTCTACTTCCTCCCATTTTAGCTCACTCAATTGCAGGGTAACGGTCATAAAAAAGATGACGGTATAGGGGTTGAGTGATGCTCCTAACCAAGGCTCAAAGTTGGCCTGAAAGAAGGCGGCATATAATGCCGGGAAAGCCAATTTACTTTTCTTAGCAGCCCGGGTGAAGGTAGCCAGCAATCCTCCCAGAAACAGGATCAGACCAATCAGGCCGTTGTTCAGCCAAACAATGAGGTAAGTATTGTGCACCCCACCTTGGTGGTTTAGGGTTTCCAGCAGGATCTGAATAGGACCGAAAATCCAAATTTCATCGTAGGCCCATCCCCGACCCAAAAAGAAGTTTTTCTGAATCTCCTCCCAGGCGAATCGCCAGGCAATTAGTCGACCAGAACCCGTTTCTACACCCTGAGAACCTTCCAATCGAAGTTCATCTTGCAATCCCACCTCGGTAAGCACATATACACCTGCCTCCAATACAAAATCGTACACGAATATCAGGGTACCTACCATGAGTAAGCCAACGGCTAAAGAGATTCGGGAGGTGATGTAATTGAAAACATAAAAAATGAGTACCGACATCAAGGCTGCCCGACTACCCGAATAAAGTAGCGTGACGATAACAATGAGGTAAAAAAAGATGCGCTCTCTACGTCCAAACCCCTTGTCTTCAAGTTTGCTCTTAACGGTTTCAAAAAACAGCAAGGTAAAGAGGCAATACATGGCCAATCCATTGGGGTTACCAAAGATTCCACGAAGGCGCCCCCCGTGACTGATTCCATATTCACTGATGGATCCAAAAACCAGGCAGGAAATAATAATGAGTGCCGAAAAAGTAACAATTCCCTTAAGCGCCGTACGAGGCTGATGCTCGGTAAAGTACTTCATGTAAAAGGGCGCTGAAATTACCAAAAGGCAATAGGACAAGTATTTACGCGCACTTAACCCGAGGTCAGGACTTACGAAAACCATAGCCATTGCCAGGAGCAAAAAGGGCGTAAGATTCCTTAAAACATGATTGGTATAGCCGTATTGCCGATAAATCATAAGGCCCCCAATGAAGACTATGACCATGTAGAGCGGCTTGACTTGGGTGGCAAACTCCAGGTAAAAGTTATCTGAAAGGATAAGCAAATACCAGAAGGACATAAAAATCATGAGGTAGTTTCTCTGGGCCAAAAGCAGTAGCCCAAAGATCAAAACGATCCCAATAATTAAAAATGAATTCAGCTGAAAAATCAGCGGCCAACTCATTAAAAATATCAGAAATGAAAAGTTCTTTTTAATAAACTCTACCATGAATTGAACTGCTTAGGATCTGCGCTTCTACGGGCCCGTAAATATATAATAACTTACCCTGTGGATGATAAGCAATTCATCAACTCGATCATCCAAATTTTAGAGCAAATTTCTACTCTACTTATTTTTATCGGTCAAGAATTGGGTGATGATCTCTTCTGGTGACTGAAGATAGCGGTGGTTATCCTTTTCAATCAGTGTTTCAAATCTCTGAGTATCCACTGAATAGCGATCTCCTTTGTGTACTTTTTGGTAACGAGCCTTTTGCCCAAGCCCCTCTTCCATAATTTCTACCAACCGGGATACCGATGTGGCATTAGGGTGGCAAACATTGATCTCAAACAAATCAGATTGAGTGAGTGCCGCTGAGATAGCTGCCGCCAAATCTCCTGACCAAAACAGGTAGCGTTCAGCCTCGGTATGCAATTCAAATTCTCCACCAGAAGTGATTTGATTGTAGAGAAAATTGCAAAATTGATTCGGGTTGGAGGTCGGCCCTACCAAAATGGGTAATCGAACCACCAGGGCTCGCTTGGATTCGAGTAGCAAGGCTTCTACTTTCCTTTTGAACTGCACGTATGCCGTACTCGACTTACTCGGATCGAAAACACTACAGGTGCTGAAATAGACAAATTTTTTATCTGGAAAACGATCCATGTACTCCTGAAGCAGAGTCCACTCCCGATTAAAGGGATCTTCCAATTTCTCTCCACTGTTGGCTACTCCTGAAGCAAAAATGACCAGGTCTTCCCGATCCTTCAAAGAGGCACAACTCCTCGCTACTAATCCATTTCCGACTATCAAACCGAGGCCGAATTTAATACTTCTATCAAACGATTGCCCAGGTATTCCCAGGTAAATGATTCCTTCACTTGATCCAAAGCACCTTGCTTTCTTCGGTCCAGTTCTTTAGGATCTTCCTGAATGAGAAGATTAAATTGTTTCTCAAACTCCTGATGATCCGGAACCAACCAGCCAGTATGATCATTGACCAACTGATTTACAGCGCCAACATCCATGGCCAAAGCCGTTAATCCACGCCCCATAGATTCGGGTAACACGGTAGGAAAACCTTCCGATATACTTGGAAGTAACAAACAATCGCAAGTATCTACAATGTTAAAATATTGCGTAAGTGAAGTAACCTTACCATGGTAATGAAATGCAGCATCGGTAGGACGAATTCCTTCGTCTAATTCTCCAATCCAATGCAATTCAAAATCGCCTTTCTTTCCAAATGCCTGATTGGCAATTTGCAGCAGTTCGGGAATACCCTTTCTACGCTCATTTCTTCCAATGAAAAGAAACTTCTTAGTACTTCCGGTGGGCTGTATGCTATCCTTTAGGTTGTCCTTGAGCAATCCTCCGTGAAAATTGATCAAGTTCTTATCACTTCCCAAAAGCTTGTGGTGCAGGTCACGAATTTTCCCGCCGTAACAAAGAATCCAATCCGCATTTCTTAGACTGTCTAAAGCGATTCGTTGGAGGCTCTTAGCTGCCATCTTCGATTTAAAATCAAAGGTGGGTTGGAACATTTCCAAGCCGTGCAGCTGAGAAATTACTGGTGGAAAATTCTTTCGGGACTCCTTCTTCCAGGTACAAGCTGTAAACCCTTTGGTTAAGATGGCATCAAATGAGGATAGGTCGTCCCTGCCTTCCAAAGCTTTATACAAGTTTTTACTATATCCACGTTCCGACAAAACGTAAGTAAGGGGCATGGAAAAAGTGGGGTACTCAACAGGGTTTAGTTTCACTTGACCTTTCCAAGTTTTTGGAAACACCTCCCAGAACTTATCCTGGTTCAAATAGGCGGGTAAATAGACCTCTACCTGCCATCCCCGTTCCACGAGAGCCAAAAGCAGGTAGTAAGCATGACGTTGCATACCACCAATGGTCATGGGATAAATCCCGTCTGTAATCAGAAGAGCTTTAGGTGCTGTCATGAAGATTGCCGTCTATTTATAGGTAAAACTTCCTGATTCGTTCTATGACGCGAAGCTGCTCGTCCTTTTCCAAAGCAGCATAAAACGGCAATCGAACCAAACAGGAGGAATACCGATCGCAATTGCTTAAGTCTCGTCCGTCATGCTTGTCTTTGAAGTAATCGCTTTGGTGCAAACTCTGGTAGTGGAACACAGCGTGAATGTTTTCTTCCTTGAGGAATTTGATCAGCTCAGATCGTTGTTTCAGGGAATCACAAACCAGATAGAACATGTGGTAATTGTTGGTCGCATAGTCTGGAATAACAGGCATGCGAACTTTATCGTTCAAGTCTTTTAGTCCTTCCCAATACAGGTTCCAAATCTCCGCTCTTCGCGACTGAATGGCTTCCAGATTCTGAAGCTGGGCATAGAGGAAAGCTGCAATCATTTCTGATGGCAAATAGGACGATCCTAAGTCTACCCAGCCGTATTTATCAATCTCGCCCCGAAAAAATGCCGAGCGATTGGTTCCTTTTTCCCATACTATTTCTGACCGTTCTACCCACTGATCATCGTTGATAGCGATCAATCCACCTTCACCTGAAATCACATTTTTGGTTTCATGAAAAGAAAAGGTGGCCATCTGTCCAATACTTCCCAGCGACCGTCCTTTGTAAAATGAATCGATAGCCTGAGCCGCATCTTCTACTACGTATACCCCATGTTTTTTGGCCACTTCCATGATGGGGTCCATATCACATGCTACTCCGGCGTAGTGTACCGGTACGATCAATTTGGTTTTAGGCGTGATCAACGATTCGATGGCTTCTTCATCCATTCCCGGATGATCGGGTCTGGAATCAATGAATCGAAGCTTTGCACCTTTTAAGGCAAATGCATTTGCTGTGGAAACAAAGGTGTAAGAAGGTAGAATTACCTCATCGCCCGGTTGCAAATTCAAGAGCACTGCGCTCATTTCCAAGGCATGGGTACAAGACGTGGTCAGTAGTCCTTTTTTAATGGAGTAACGCTCCTCAAAAAAAGCCTGGCATTTGCGGGTATAAGCCCCGTTTCCGGATAATTGCCCAATATCAATGGCATCAAGAATGTACTCTGTTTCCTGTCCCGTGAAATAGGGTTTATTAAAAACGATTTTCTTATGTGTCATTGTCCTATTCTAACTCCTCGGTATAATACTTGAAAAATGTACTCTTCGTAGCCCTTTCGTTTCATGTCTTCTACTATCACATCCACCGGGTACTCCACCCTCACCTGAACAAAACTATTGTCTTCCTCCAATATACCGTAGGAGGCACGTGGGTCTCCATCACGAGGTTGCCCGATGGAGGCCGGGTTCAAATGCATTTGGCCACTTTCCACTTGTTTACAGAAAAACTGATGAGTATGTCCAGTAGCCAGAATATGGGTATCCTCTAAATAGTTGTCCGCATATTCCTGATCAAAATTCAAAAGGTATTCATCAATTGGATCCTGCATCCCGCCGTGAACCATCATCAACTTACGGTTATTCCGGGAAATGGTTCTGGATTCTGGCATTTCGGCCAGGAAGGAAATATTTTCTGAGCTTAACTCTTTCTGCTGGCGTTGCAAAATACGAGTCGCCGTTTTCGATCGATCGATGCGCCCTTCGTTGTGAATTAAGGCATAATCGTGGTTTCCCATAATGCAGGGAATCTGTTCTTCCCGCAATCGATCAACCACTTCATTGACCATGGAATTAAATCCAATTAAGTCACCCAGGCAATATACTTGCTGAATTCCTCGCTGGTGGATGTCCTTTAAAACGGCATCCAGAGCAGGGTAATTCCCATGAATGTCAGATATAAAGGCTATGGGTTCAGTCATAATGTATTTGGTCCTTGATGTATCGAACAGCTCTCCCGGATTTAAGAGAAACTTCTTCGGGAAGTTCACCTAATAAAAAGTAGGAAAGGCACATTTCCGGTTCATTGTAACCAAAAGACGTTCTAATGGAACAGGCACTGGATATTCTGGGGTTTATTTCCAAAATATAGGGTTTACCATCCTCCATCCTAAACTGCATATTGGTGGGTCCAATGGGACGAAACACCTGACAGAGTTTAGCGGCATATTCCATAATGGCAGCGTTGTTCTCAACCCAGGCCTTTGACGTTGAACCGTCCTTAGAAAGAACTCTTCTCAAAAGAATGGAATTTTTAAAACTGCCATCTCCCGTACCAAAAACGGCCAGGGTATATTCACTTTGTTCGTCCCCAATTACCTTTTGACAAAGGATCGCATCGGGGTCGGACTCCGTGTAAAAATCAAATTCTCGTTTTGTATGGATCTTACGAATACCCTTAGAGGCAGAACCTTTGCGCGGCTTGATCAAAAAGGGCAATCCCAATTGTTCAGCGTTTTGCTCAAAGGAACATCCCTGCAAAGTTGGGATTACGTCCCAATCGGATTCATTTTCCAAGTATCGGTAGAAGTCCAGTTTATCAGTGCACAGTTCCATAAGCTTGGATTGATTGTGCACCCATTTGGCCTTGAGTTGCTCACCAGCGGCCATAAAGGCTTGGATGTCGGGCTCAATTCCTGGAATGATCAAATCAATTTGGCGCTCAGCAACCAGCTGATTGATGTAGGGAATAAAATCAGGATCATTGGCTGGAATACCTTGAATAAAAGTATCGCACCACTCCTGCCCTACCGCATCGTCATAAATATCAATTCCAATAATATGGAGATCGTATTTAGACGCTTTAAGGGAATGCAAAATGCCATAACCGATGATGGCTCCAACTCCGGTAACCAGTACCGTTTTTTGGTTTTGCATATTTAGCTATTAACAGAGGCTTCGATGTAAACCATCGTGGTCAATTCTGGATAGTCAACCCCGATTTTCAATAAAGCCTGGTGAATGTTGTCGTCAAAATTCAATTTCTGCATCTGCCCGGTAGTAATCACCTTCAGCGCCACTCCCTCTACCCGATGAATGGTCAATCCACAATCCTTGAGGAACTCAACGATGGTTTCGGAAGAATAGTAACGTCGATGTCCAAGGATGTAATCTTGTTCCTGAAAAGCAAACAAGTCATCCAAAAGACCGGCTTCAAATCCAATGCGACGGTTCAAGGACGTGGCGGAAGGAACGCTGATAAAGAACCGTCCACCTGGGGCCAACCATTTCTTGTAATGCTCAATGATGAATCCAGGATCGTAAACGTGCTCCAACACATTGCACATGGCAATGTTTTGAAAGGTTTTTCCCGGGTTGTATTCCTCAAAGAAGGTGCACACCAAATCCACGGAGTTCAAATCAGGGTTGTCCTCCTTGAACTTGTCAATTAAAATGGATGAACCATCGAGGGTAGTCACCTGTTTAAAATTCTCTTGGAAAATCCGGGTTGTGGTTCCATCCCCCAATCCCAATTCAAGAATTTCGTCGTGGTTTTGGGCATGGGCAACAATCTGGTTACTAATCCAGGTAATGTTGCGAATGTTCTCATCATTATAGACTCCATGGTACCCGGCGGCCGAATCCTCAATTCTCTGTCTTTCGTCGTCTGGTAAATGAATGTTGCTCACTTGATTATGGTTTTAATAATGTACAATGGGCGATTTTGAGTCTGGGTAAAAATCTTGGACAGGTAAAGCCCCACAATGCCCAAACTCAATATGACCACTCCTGTGGAAAACAGAAGCAGTGCTGCTAAGGTGGTGAATCCAGATAAAATAGTTTCTGGAAAAAGTATCTTTTTTACAAACAGGAAGGTCATAAAACTCAAACTCAACATCGAGATGATCAGACCTAAATAGAACAGGAAGTAAAGCGGCTTGGGTGAAAAGGATGAAATCGCCTGAAACATCAGATTGAGGCGATGAAAAAAGGAATAGGTCGATTTCTTTCTTGAGCTTTTCTCCACCACAATTCCTACTTGGTGGTAACCCACCCAATACATCATCCCGCCTAAAAACAGGTTTCGGTCTCCTAAGGATACCAACTTACGAACGTATTCCTGACTCATCAATCGCTCGGTCATCACGTTCTCGGGTACATGGGTTTGGCTGAAGAAGTTGAACACTTTCCAAAACCATGATCCCAGATAGGCTTTCACCCAACTTCCTTTACGCTGGGCTTGAATTCCGTAAACAACATCCGCACCCGTTTTGTGTTTTTCTTCATAAAAACGCTCGACCAAAGAGGGCATTACTTCCAGATCACAATCAATAAGGAATACATCCTTTCCAGTGGACTGTTCCAGACCAGCCGTAATGGCATAGTGATGACCAAAGTTTCTTGAAAACTCAACGATGACAATCTCAGGGGTCTGTGCCTTTCGCTTGACCAACAATTCTTTGGACTGATCCGTAATACCATCCAGCACAAAAATCAGCTCGAAGGACTGTATACCGAGCTTCTCAATGCTCTCCAAACAGCTATCGATAAACCGATTTAAATAGGACTCAGATCGGTAAACGGTGGTAACTACGCTCAGCTCAGGAGTCATAAACGGCATTGGTTTTCAAATACTTCATAGCCTCATCACCCACGTTATATAACAAATCCAAAATGGTGACGGCATGCTCAAAGGCCCCAAACATCTGCGGATATTCAGGATAGCCACTGTAATCAAAGTAGTGTACTTGAACCCCCTTATCGTTAAACAGGGACTCATCCAAATAGGATTTGGAAGCTGGACCGCAATAGTAATCCGTTGCACCAGCAGCCAGACATACATTGACCAACCTCTCGGTTTTTCCTTCTCCCAGATCAAATTCGCGGCTGTCGCTAATCTTCGTATCTATTCCCAATCGGGCGTTAATCTTCTCAATAAAATGGCGGTTTATTTCAGTCAGGTTTTCGCGAGGAGCGGTTTGGTAAATCTCTTCCACCCAAGGATGGATATCACCAAAACAAGGGGCCTTACCATAGTTCAATTGGAAAGAGCGTAAATGCTTGTCGGCCCATTTGGTTTCAGACGTTAAGGTCTCATTGATCTTCTGCTCAAACTTTCCTTTAACCACTACCGGAATGGTCAACCATTGAACCCCTTGTGGAGTTTTGATTTTGTTCCGATTACGCCAGTCACGACGGGTGTACTGCATGTCATCATACAACACGATTTCATCCACCGCATTGATGTTGTCAAAATACCCTTTCCAGGGAATGTAATTGGACTGTGTAATTACGATGCTCTTACCCATTTATCTACACCTGATTTGAACTGAAAGCCGATATACCGACCAAGCCAAATGTAGACAAATTGATTCTTTAGAAAAACCCCGAAAGAGCAATATTAGTCCGACTTGGACAAAATTTTGAACTTCCTGTCGAAATGCACGAATACCGTGGATAACAAGAGGACGTACATGGGGTAGATGGTAATGGAATAGCGAGGTCCCTGGTATTGTGAGTAATAGGAAATTACCAGCACCAGTTGAATACATAATCCAGCTATCAAAATACCGTAAAAACGGGTATCCTTTCTACGCAATAAAAGCCACAACCCGGGAATAATTCCAGCCAGTAGCAGGTAATAGAGGAAGGAGTAAAAAAGCTTGATCCCTTTTTGAACCATGTTCATTTGCCCGAAGGATGGAAAGGGAAGAAAGGTGCTTCCACTGCTGAATATCAAACGTTTCATTCCCCGAACACCGGCCCATACGCTGTATCGAAAGGGGTGGGCCTCCTGAAAAGATTTTAAATACCCCTGAGCTTCCCAATGGATCAAGGAATCTTGCCGGTAAAACTCTTCGTCAGACTCCAGGTTTTGAATCGCCTGATATCGTTCTTTTAGGTTTTGAATGTCCTGATAGGTGTAATCTACTCCCTCGAAAACATAATCTGGGAAGGTAAATGGTTCTTCTATGGGATCGCGTCGAAACCATTTGGCCATGCCGGGTTCAAAATAGACGGCTTGTCCCCCCCAACGGTAGAATAAAGTTCGAACGGATTGCCAACCCGGGCTATAAACCCGACCATAGTCCTGCACGCCTGTGGTTAAAAGCACCAGCTTGTCGTTCACCTTGTAGTTTCGCACCACCCAGGCCGACTCAAAAACGATGAAAGGAATTCCGAAAATGATTAGGTGGACTATGGTTCGCAGAAACTTCTTCCGGTACTTAACCAATATCAACAGCGGGATTAGTAGAAGGTTAACCCCTAAAAAGGGTCGAAGGAAAATCGCCCAGGCTAAAAAGAGTCCAGCCATGAGCAGGGTGCTTTTCTTAGGATCTTTTAGGTAGCGAACCAGGTGGAAGAAGAAGAAAATCATCGCACTTACCGAAAAGCTTTCCGAAATTGTCTGATAATCAAAAACGGAGGTAAAAGTGCTAATCAAGTAAATCCAAAAAGTGAAGTAAAAGGCTCTTTTGGAGTTTAAAATCAACTCGGCGGTTCGGGCCAATACATAGACCGAAGTCGCACTTAATACCAACTGACCAATAACCAGCAAATTGAGAGCAATGGCTTTGGAAAAAATGAATCGGAGCACCATGTAGGGAAACCAGTACCCGGGCATTCTCCCACTAAAGGTTTGACCGGGAATGTACTCGTAGCGCCCATGCTCAAAGAAATTGTCTACCGGAAGCAGGAAGTAATGATAGTCATTGTGTTCGAAGATCCAGCCATAGAGGAAGCGATCATCGGACTGACTGTGGTAATGAACCAGAAATAGCAACATGAGAGCCTTCACCAGTAGGGCGATGGTCAGAAAATGATACTTGTTCCAATTCCTATTAAAAAACATGGCGGCCAAGATATAGTTTACATTTTGGGTGATGGAGTTCTTCTACTTCGAATCCAAAGAAAATTGGACAATCTGCTTGAAACGAGCCTCAACATCTTCGCTGCTTTTATTGAAATACTTAGCGGCAAACGCACGACTTCTCTCTCGATCAGAGCTGTTTAACGCGGTTAGGTTCAATGCTCTTAAATCATCAAAGGATTTCAACACGTGACCTAATTTCTCCTTTTGGGTGGATTCGCTAAAATCGCCAATATCAGAGCTGATGAGCACCTGTAAACCGGCACTCAGGTATTCAGCAAACTTGACCGGTGACGCCACCTTGTTGGTAATACTTGGAGACCGCAGCAAAAGACCATAGTCTGCCAAGGAGAGGTAGGAAAACACCTGTTTATGGTCCAACCAAAAACGTTTTACCCGTCCGGAGAATTTCTGTTCCAGTCGTTGGGTCAACTCATTTTCCTTGCTCAAAAACATCAAACAGGCTTCATGTTGTTTTTCCAATAAAGCTTCGAGCGGATTGTACAAATCATCCAAGCTCTGCCAACCTGCTAAGGAACCGCTAAAAACCAATACCACAGAATCATCCGACCACCCCAGATCTTTCCGAGTCACTCCGCCGGCCTCATCCAGGTGATGGGTACTTAACGTACAGGGTACCACCACATGGTTGTTCTGGGTATACCCCAGGTATTTTTTCCAGTAGGCCACCAATTGATTCGAAACAGCTAAACGAAAGGCACTCTGATGAACCGCCTCGGTTTCCATTCGCTTGACCTCCTCGTTGCTCAAGGCTTGGTCAAAAATGTTGTATTCCTCCGCTTCTTTCCAAATAGCCCCCCGACCATCAAAAATTACCTGTGCCCCTTTTACCCCCTTAGCAATATGAGCAGCCAGAATGTTTCTGGCCAAAATTGTTTTAGGACGCCCTTTCATCAGAAAGAGGAAATTGAGAACCATCCGATTGAGTTTCCAGTTCTTGATTCGGGGAACAGCTGGCAACACGATGGCATCTGGAGCATTTTCTTTAAGCCACTCCTTATTCTTCGAGTAAGTACGTAAAGGAGCCAAAGCCACCAATCGAATCTTGTAGCCCTTTTCCGCTCCCAATTCATTCAATTTGGCCACCACGTCGATCACCTGGCTCTTGTAGATGCCGGTACCTATTTCGAGGTAAGTAAGGTAGATGTGTTCCATGGTTTATCTGTCGGGGTTCATTGGTCGCAAATGTAATTTTTTTGTGTGCACAAGCTCGACTGTTGGGGAAGTAAGCGAAGTGTTTTCTTTTCCTCGCAGGCGTGCAATCAAAGTATATATTTGTCGCTCAAGGGAACACTTTCACCCCTTAATACTAAAGGCATGGCATCACTGATTGAACTTTTGGAAAAATCTCCTGAATTTGAAAAGAAGGACGGCATCTGGTTTTATACTGAAGATTATAAGATTTCCTATCCGGATGAAGGCAATCACGTATGCTTTGAAATTGAAGATGGAAGTTTTTGGTTCAATCACCGTAACGATTGCATCGCAGCACTCGTAGATCGATTCTTGGAAAAGGATGAGGTCTTTTGTGACATTGGTGGAGGGAACGGTGTTGTATCCAAACATTTGCAAAAATCAGGGCAACCCTGTGTGTTGGTAGAACCCGGACCGAATGGGGCAGCCAATGCCGCCAAACGTGGTGTGGAACATGTGATATGCTCTACCCTACAGGTTCTTCCCAGTCAAGAAAATTTTTTGGATGCAGCCGGGGCTTTTGATGTGGTGGAACACATTGAGGATGATGTTGCCTTCGTAAAGAAAATTCACGAATCCATTAAACCAGGTGGCCATTTCATTTCTACGGTTCCTGCCTTTCAAACCCTCTGGAGTTCGGAAGATGTTGAAGCGGGACACTACCGTCGTTACACCATGAAGACCTACACTGAACTTCTTGAAAAATGTGGCTTTGAAGTGGATTACATTTCCTACTTATTCGCTCCACTTATTGCCCCTATCTTTTTACTACGTTCTCTTCCCTACAAATTGGGACGTCGAAAAGGTGCTGAGGAAATTACGGATCAGGCTGAAGGCAGCCACTCATCTGGTGGAGGTATCGTAGAAAACATCCTCAACAGTTTCTGGGCAGGAGAATTAAACAAGGTAAAAAACGGTCAACGGATCGGAGTTGGAAGTTCCGTAATTGCCGTGGGTCGGAAAAAGGGCTAAGCCTCTCTGGAATTTTCTTAGGAAAGTTGGGCCTGAATGGCCTCTAAAATACGTTCGGTCGCATGGCCATCCCATTGCGGTGGAATTTGACCTTGCTTGTATTCTCCACTCTCAATCTTTTTCAGGTAGCTGTCCACCAGATCCAAATCAAAAGGAAGAAGCGTATTGGTTCCTATATCGATGGTAACGGGTCTTTCTGTATTTGGACGCAGCGTAAGGCAAGGAACCTGACGGAAAGTGGATTCCTCCTGAATACCACCACTATCGGTAATAATAACATCGGTGTACTTGATCAACTTCTGAAAGCTGAAGTAATCCATAGGCTCTACCAGGTGAATACGATCACTACTCAGGTTTTCGGCCTGCTCAAAGGCATCTTCCAACAACTTACGGGTTCTCGGATGCACTGGAAACACCACTCGGTAACGCTCCGAAAGTCGACCCAAAAGCGCAATCAACTTATCGATTTGATTCTGCTGATCCACATTTCTTGGACGGTGCATGGTCATCAAAATGAAAGGTGAACCTTCCAATTGCAACTGATCAATGATAGGAGATTCTTCGATTTCCTGCTCGAAGGCACACATGGTGTCAATCATGGTATTACCCACGAAATGGATCTTCTCTTCAGGCACACCCTCAGTGGTCAAATGATCCAATCCGCTTTGTTCGGTAACAAAATACATGTCGGTAATGCGGTCAGTAAGCACCCGGTTAATCTCTTCAGGCATGGCCGGATCAAAGGAACGAAGACCGCTCTCAATATGCCCAACTGTAATACCCATTCGATTGGCTGCAAAGGCTGCAGCAAAGGTGCTGTTTACATCACCAGGAACCAGAACCAAGTCAGGCTGCTCGTCCGTAAAAAGCTTTTCGAGACGCTTCATTACCTCCGCGATCTGATCGATCTGAGTGGATTTTGGAATCTCTAAAAAGTAGTCTGGCTCGAGCTTAAACTGATCGAAGAATACCTGAGCCATTTTATAGTCATAGTGCTGACCGGTATGAACCACACGAATATCAAATCCAAATTGAGCGCCGTACTTCTTAAATTGGGTAATCTTAATGAAGTTGGGCCGGGTACCGACTATGACGAAAATTTTTTTCACGGATTCTCTCTATGTGGTTTGTAAATCAACTTATTCCTGAGCCGGTTTCCAGTGTTCCACTACCCTGTTTTTCACTTCGGTAGTACTGTAACCATGATCCCGGTTGGTGTAATAAATGCTCTTAGCCAAATCTGGGCCGGTGATGGGTCTCCCCCGGTAATCATCGCCTAAGAAACGTACATCAAATTGACGCTCCTTCATGATTTCCATGAGCTCCTCTTCGGAATTATAACCAATCACCTCATCCACGTAGCGTGAATTTTCGAGAATCAGTTTGCGCTCTTCAAAGGAATACACGGGAGGCTTTTTTCCTGGATTGATTTCAGGGTCTATATTCTCTGCCCGATTGAGTCCCAACACCAAATAGTCACAGTGCTCTCTGCATTCCTGAAGCATAAGCACATGACCAGCGTGAAACAGGTCGTAAACTCCGCAGGCAAACCCTACTTTCATGCGTCTTTTCTTTTGAAAACTACATCTACTTGAAGAAGTTCTCCTTTTTCGTTGAACGTGGTATGGGGTAAGAACAATACGGCTTTGTAGCCAAGCTCCACCACACGAGAGATCAAGTGATGCATTTCTCCCTGACCTTCGTAATGAGGAATAAGGGATAACTCCAGGTGAATGGCTCCGATCTTGTCCAAAACTTCCAAGGCACCGTTAATTACAGGCTCTTCAAAGCCCTGTACATCGGCCTTTAGGAAGATGTTTTTAGCATTCGGAAATTCTTTAACGATATTGTTGATCGAGTTGACTGGTGTTTCCACTTCACCAACCTGACCCAATCCCGAAATCTGTTGCAAATCTTTTTTAACCTCCAGCAAAGAACTACTTACAGAGTTAGCTGTAATCTTAATGCTGGCGCTACCTTGCTTCTCTCCTACTGCAATCCGATCGTATACGGTCCAGTTTGAAATCCCCTTCGCCTTTTGAGCGATAACTTCATGTTCCTTGGGCATGGGTTCGAAGGAAACCACCTGCACCTTAGAATCTACATAGGGCAATACCGATTCGGCAAACTGGCCAATGTTGGCTCCGATGTCAAAAATGGTGTCAAAGCTACCTTTGTTGATGATCTCCAAATAACGTCTGTGGTCAATTGGTGATAATTCATCCTGATAGCGTACCAGGTCAAATCCACTTTTACGAACCAAACTTCGAATTCCGGAAAGAAGGCTATTCATATCTTCCGATTTTATACCTCTTCCGCCAAATACTCCGCCAGGGAGCAGGAAGGGGTCCAGTTAAGAATTTCTTTTGCTTTGCTGATGTCAGCATGGGTAATCTCAGCTTCTCCATCACGTTTCTCAATGTAAACCTGATTGTCTGAAATCATATTGGCCATTTCGTTGATACTAATGGTTTCGCCATAGCCAATATTGAAGAAAGTATTGATCTTCTCCGGATGCAATCCAGCTTTAATATTAGCATCTGCCAAATCCTGAACGTGAATAAAATCTCTCATTTGCTGCCCATCACCGGTAATGGTCAATGGCTCGCCATTCTTTTGTTTGTTCAGGAAAATACCCACTACACTGCTGTAAGCGTTGAACGGGTTCTTAGCATTAAACGATCGCGGCCCGTAAGGATTGAAGTACCTCAAGGTCACATAATTCAATGGGAAACGCGTACTGATCAATTCCAGGTATTTCTCCACCTCGTATTTCTGAAAAGCATAGGGACTAATGCAATCGATCCGCTCTTCTTCTGTGGTAGGTGTGTGCAATGGCGTACCATAAATGGCACTTGATCCACTGTATACCAAACGAGGATAATGATCTTCTTTGATCATCAACTCCACCAAGTGAATGGCCGTATTCAAATTGGCAACGATGTGCTCATTGATCAGCTCAAAGCTCGGTTGAATTCGTGGCAGGGCTGCCAGGTGGAATACAATGTCGTAGGGTTTTAGCGTGGTCAAATCCGCCAAATCACCTTGGGTAAACTGAAGTCTATCGTTACCCAGATGGTGTTCAATATTGTCTTTATTACCGGTGGACAGATTGTCGATTCCGTCAACCATCCAATCGGTTTCTGCGATCACTCGGTCAAGTAGGTTGGATCCGATAAATCCAGCTACTCCTGTAATCAATACTTTTTTCATACTAAGCCTTTAGCTTTTCGGCGCACGCATCCAATACAGCGTGAATAAATACTTGGTGAAAGCACTCCACGATTCCATAGCTTTTGGCTGAAATGTGGAAATCTGAATCAGAGAGAGCTCTGAGTTTGTTGTCGGCAGAAAATCCGGAACAGGACAATACTTTAACGCCCTTGCTCTGCGCTTCTTTCACACCGTTGATAATGTTGGCAGAATTCCCTGAGCTGCTAATTGCAATAAGCAAATCTCCGGGCTCCATATACAACTTCAACCACTCGGCCAGGGCGTTTTCGTACCCATAGTCGTTGGCGTAACAGGTGATCAAAGCAGGATCGGTAAAAGAATAGGAACGTTTGCGAACCATTTTACCAAAGTCCTCCATCATGTGAGAGGTGATTGAATTGGACCCACCATTTCCAATGAAGTACAGGTTGTTGGCATTCAGGATATCCTGAACCCAATCGTCGAGCAACTGAGCCGTTTCTTCCGACTCGAATACTGCCCGGTATGTCTCGTTATATAAATTGAGTGGCATATTTCAAAAGCGCTTCTGGTTCAACTGACTTTTCGTTGCACAACCAAGTGGTAGACAAGCTAGCGGCAAGAGCAGGAACAAGCATTCGTTGCTCTGGATTCATATCGATGGCTGAAGCGATACAGGCAAAGGCAAAAAAGGTATCGCCTGCCCCAATCGTATCAACAATCTGGCTTTTAAAGGAAGGAGTTTTGATAAACTGAGATCCGTTGTAAAATGAAGATCCAGCAGCTCCTAAAGTGACGTAAATTTCTTCGGTATTCGTTTCGTAATTAAACAAGCCCTTGATGGTCTCTTCGTCCATGCTCGAGATCTTCTTGTTCAATTGTAAACTGGCCTCCCTCAAATCGATGCAAATGCTTCTTTTGTGGCTGTTTTTCCACTTGCTCAAGCGGTTAAAACCAAAGTTGTTGGAATTGGTTTGACACATTAAATGAAAGCCATCATCCACCAAGAGGTTATCACAATATCCGTGACCAAAATCAGCCACAATAACCACATCGTAATCACGGCCTCGAACATCCAGCTGATGGTTCGAAAAATCCGGAAAACGGTTAATCTCTACGTGTTTATCAGAACTGTTGGCATCAATCAAACGGGTTTTCACAATGCGGTGATCGTCCCCATTGGTTTCGATGTCCACTTGCTTCACAAAACCTTTCAAGTGATTGGCCACGGCCATAGCACCACCTTGTTGTTCGGATATGGCATCGTCTTCTACCCTAAATACCGGGCAAAAGGATTTCATGGAGTGCCCTTCGTAGTTCACCCTTTGAAATCGATCGGTAATCGTTTCTCCAATTACCAATACCCGAAGGTCGGAGACTCCCTGAAAAAAGTTATCGATTGTGGTTAACTTCATTTCTTTCCACTGCAAATGAATACGAAGTGGTAGTGATTTTCTGGGTAAAAAGTAGAAATCGTTTGATCAATCTGTCCAAACGTATACACGTTGTGGAAGTAGCGATTACAGTAATCCAGCAACTCTTCAAAATCCAATTCGCGGATGTGCTCAATCTTGCGATTTTCGGTGGGAGGAGGATCCATTTTTCTTACCGTACTGATGTATAGTGTACCGTTGTCGGTCATCATTCGGTGAAGATCCTGCATCAATTTTTCCTGTCCGGCTTCATCCACGTGTTCAATTACCTCAAAACAAGTGATGATGTCAAAATTGCCTTCCTGGTAAGGAGACAAATCATTGATCACGTCAATTCCTTTGGGCTTGTAGTCATCTGGATAAACATCGAAGGAAACAACCTCGGCAAAACGCTCTTTCAACAAGCGGCTCCCATATCCTGATCCACATCCAAAATCGAGCACTTTTGCCTCTCTGTTGTTGTGGGTTCTCAATACAAATTGGTAGCGCGCCAAGCTTACTAGCACGTCAATTCCATTCAAGTTAAAATCAATCTCAAGTCGTTTCATGAAAACGTATCAGTTTATCTTTAATATCAGTGTTGCTGAATGCAAATATGGTATTAATATTTGGATTCAATTTATGGAGGTAAGCCAATGTAGAATGAACATCTGCAATCTCCGAATAATCTCTAATTCCGTGATAAATTACCGTTAAACCAGCGGTAAAATATGCACTAAGATACATGGCCCCGGAATGTGGCGTAATCATCATATCGGAAGAACCGATAAGTTGCAATATTTCACGATTATTGTGGGACACTCTCCATTTTACCCGTTCGTCTTTAATGGAAAATGAATCAATGCTTTGGTGCGGACTCCCTACCAGGTTAATTTCATCATAAACATCGAGCAAAGCTTCTACCAGTTTTTCATAGTCCCATAGTGGACCATTGGCAGCCAACTTAACCGGATTATCGGGTGGACGAAATCGTACAAATACAGAACATACCTTTTTCCCTGGCTCCCTTTTTCCATATACCTGGCTAAGATCGCTTACCTGAAAGAAATCACTTTTGTAAAGCCACTTTCGGTATTCGTACCAGTATTCTGTCTCATCTTCAAGGTACCAGGTTGGCCATCCTTTTTCGGCAAAGGACGACTTCAGGCGATTCCACTCTTCTGCTACATCGGCCGGAAACTCTTCGGCAAAATTGGATTTGATACTCGTCTCTCCACCAAAATCGCGAAGGGGATAGAATTGCTCATACAAAGGCTCACCTGTACTATCATACAAAAAGGCTTCAAACTTCTCAAAGCCCACAAAATGCACCTTCACCCCTTGTGCCTTTAACCAGGTTACCAAGGGAAGGTTGTGGGCCAGAAGATGCCCAAGTTCACCTATAAAGGGACCAAAAACACAAACGCCCTGATCTACGATGGTTTTCACCAATTGATCGGTCCGCTTCTTGTATTGACGGGATTTGTAATCCCTCAGTGCCTTACTTAAGTGGTTCCTCCAGGTTTTGGGAGGCGGGTATTCAAAGTTGAGCAAGGGTTTACTCATAACTGCTCATCCTTATCCAATTATCGGGTACGATATCAGCCGGGTGGGCTTGGTAGTTTTCTTTCCAGGGGGTACTCACCCATTCTGCCGGGGCAATCACCATTTTTTCAGGATGATTAGACAACCAGGCACTCCACCAGGAAAAGGTGGAATTGGAAATCACAAAGTGCTTACACAAGGAGAGTAGGTACATTTCTACGGCATCCTGCCTGTCATGTTGTCCAGGTCGAACTACTTGAAAAGGCCGGCCTTGAAGAACTCCTTTACCAATATGCTCCTCCGCCCATTCGGGGTCATCTGAAAAAATGAAATAGGTTAAGTCCTGATGTTTCTTTTCTAACTCTTGAATGGCTCGTTGGTAATATAGTTTACCAATGTGTCCCAGGATTTCTTTAAAATCGGGATCGTTCACGTAATCACCACGGCGAACGTGAAGCCCAACCGAATGATTGGAGCTAATTCGATTAGCCAGCTCAGGCTCTGCTCCCGTAATCTTGGATTTGAAGGTAAAGTCCTTACATACAAGTTCACGAGAGTCTTTAAAGTACTTCTCGCTTTGAAAGGATCCTACCATACAGGTTCCGTCTTGAGCCTTCAAGTATTCTGCATGAAACCGGCGATCGGTTTCAATCAGTTCTTTTTTAGGAAAAAAGAGATTACCCAGAAAGTTGTACCAGCGGTGGCCTTTCACATGATAAGGCACTCCTACATACCGGTAGCGATTCCATCCGGTGATGGGTTTAGCTGAAAGCTCAAAACACTCCAGTGAAAAGTCCCGCAACAGGGTTTGATCATTGCTCGGCTTCATTCTGAGCAGAGAATCATCGTAATAGAGTTCGGTATTTAACTTTTCCGCCAAGCTATGAGCAAACGCAAATTGGAACATTTGGTTCCCCATTCCTCCACGAAGTTTTACAATTAACATGTTACCCGACTCATTTAGAACCAGCTGGACGCTCGGTTACATTCTGGATTTTTCCATCTTTCATCTCCAGAATTCGATTACAATACTTTAAGGTGCTCTTACGGTGAGCCACGATGATCAGGGTAATTCCTGAATCAGACAGTTTGTGAATCGATTCGGTGATTTCGTTTTCTGTTTCCTCATCCAATGCTGAGGTTGCTTCATCAAAGATCAAAATACTGGACCTTCTGAAAAGGGCTCTTGCTATAGCCACCCTTTGACGCTGACCGCCTGAAATGGCCGCTCCGTCCTCTCCAATGGGCGAATCCCATCCGTTTGGCAACTTATCAAGTACATCCTCCAGCATGGCCAGCTTGATACACTCCATGAGCCATTTTTCATCCACCTCTTCCCGCTTGTAACCGAATGCAATATTCTCAAGCAAAGAAGCTTCGGCGATGTAAACGTCCTGCTTCACATATCCAAAATAGGACTGCCAATCCGGTTGATTTTCCGTTTGAAGCTGAACTTGATCCAAGGTCATTTTTCCCTGTTCAGGGATGTAGAATCCAAGAATCAAGTTGATCAATGTGGTTTTACCCGAGCCTGATTGTCCAATAACCCCAATAGCTTCTCCCTTGCGAATTTCAAGGTTATCAATTTCGAAGCTAAAGTCTTTCTCATCAAATGCGAAGCGAACATTTTCCAGCTTCAAGGTACCTTCAAATTCTGGAGTTTTATCAATACGCTCAGGTAAATCAACCTCCTCTACCCCATCAAAAAGCTCAACGAGGAACCGATACTGCTTGATCAACATCAAAGACGCTACAATTCGGTTGATGGAAGGCATTAAACGGTAAGCGGCCGTGGCAAAAATCCCGAGCAAAAGAACGATCTCTTCCGTTCCTCCTTCCGACATTCGAACCCCGAAAAAGTAAATCACCACTACCCCAATAATGGCCGTTAATTCTGCCAAACGAGGAAAAACCTCATTCAATACATTACGCTCTACATTCAGCTTTTCATTCTGACGCTGATAACCTTCAAAGTCTTTGATGAAGAAGTCCTCCTCTTGAGACAGCTTTACATCGGTATACCCTTCCAAGCCCAACTTAACCCGTCGGATTACATGAGCATTGATATCATTTTGACGACGTCCGATAAAATCCATCCGTTTGCGCACAATCAAATAGAAGATCGCAGCAATGGGGAGCATGGTAATAATCAACATGATGAAAACCTTGGGGTTGTAAACGAACAAGGAAATCAAAATCATCAAGGTTACCACCAATTCTGACATGATCTGCAAATAAGGGATCAACAAAAAGGAAGAAAACTGGTGCGTGCTGTAGAATACGTTTCGGAGCAAATCTGCACTACTCGTTGCCTGAATAAACCGGAAAGGCTTAAACAAGTAATAACGAAGCAAGCGAACGGACATGTAGCGAATAACGGCACAGGCGAACTGCGATACTACCCAACGCATAGACAGGTAAATCAATCCCCGGAAAAGGAAGATGGGCACCAGCATAAAGAAAAGCAGGAGGACAAAGCTCTCTGAATTCTCAGAACCTGTCCAATCGTAAAGATCCGCTAAAATCTTATGATCGAAAATGGATTCGGGGTTTTGAGCCAGAGCAAGAACCGGAAGAATAGTGGATAGACCAATAACATCGACAGCACCTGCTATCAAAATCATTAACAATACCCAAATCGACTTTTTGCGACTGTGCTTGGTTAGCAATTTCCAGATAGGCTTTGCTATCTCAAACAGCATTCCGGCACTAAAACTTGACTTCGCCATTTCCTTTTAGTTGGTTTCTTCAAGATGCTCAGGCACCCTGAATCCTAACTCTCCTCATCCTTATATTCCTGGCCGTAGCCATAGCCGTATCCATATCCTAATCCATAACCGTATCCATATCCATAACCGGTGTAGGAATACAGCATGCGTTTCTTACGAATTCCGTTCAATATCAGGGCCACTTTTCCAATACTCTTGTTCTCCCAGAATTCATTAATGCTTCGAATATTTCGTCGTGTTGCATTATTTACGTTAATCACAAACAGACTTGCATCGGCATAACTCGAAAGCACCAGTGCGTCTGAAATAGGTCCAATTGGAGGGGTATCCAAAATGACGTAATCGTAATTTTCTTCGCAAAAACGAATCAAATCTGCAACTCGCTTAGACATAACCAATTCACTCCCATTTGGCGGAATTGGTCCTGCGGATATCACATCAAGATTAGGAAGTTGTGTTCCTTTTACAATATTCTCTACCGGCTCTGTTCCAATCAAGAAATTGGTGATTCCCACCTTATTATCCAGCTGAAGCGCCCGGTGTATTTTTGGTTTGTGTAAATCAAAATCCAGAATGACGGTACGCTTGTGCGCAATACTCAAAATGGCTCCGATATTGGAAGAAGTAAAAGTCTTCCCTTCTCCCGGTAAAATGGATGTAACTAATATTTTGTTGGCTATACCCGGCTTCTTTTCCATTTCACCTAAGGTAAACTCAAGATTTACCCGAATAGCCCGGTAGGATTCTGCCAGAGCACTCTTCGGCTGATTTACCGAAATCAGGTATTCTCCATCATCCTTTTTCTCCAGATACTGAACTACTCCTCCAATCACACTGATTGGGGTAAGGCCCATCAATTCTTTTACACTCTCTACCCGATCGATGAGGAACCAACGAATAACGCTAAGTGAGATACCGATGAGCAATCCTACTAAAACAAAGGTTCCGTAAATCCGGTTTTTGTTAGGAGCGATAAGCCCAATAGTACGCGCCGATTCAATCACCTTGGTTTCTGGAATAATACTGGCCTCAGCAATTACCGTTTCTGCCTTACGCTCGAGGAGGAAGGTATACAGGTTTTCGTGAATCTGAAGTTTTCGGCGAATATTCAGAATCTCCCGCTGACTTTTAGGAATGCTCTTAACCTTCTCCGTGTATTTATTAACGGCAACTTCAACGGCTCGTTTCTGCTCTTCGAAAGCTCGGGTTGAATTTTCGAGATAGGTTAAAACATTTTTCCGCTGACGATCGATCTTGGCGTCAATCTCAATAATATAAGGGTTGTTCTCGGTAGAATTGAATAGGCGGTTATTTCGCTCAATCTGAAGCGAGTAAAATTCGTTGATGGATTCCTTCAAATAGAGATCACCTTCTAATATATAAAGAGAAGGCGGCAACATCATTTTATCTGAAGTATTGACCATGTAATCTTCCAAGGATTTGATGGAACTCAATCTAAGGTTGACTTCGTTGAGTTGAGATTCATACTCCACCAATTTCTCGAAATACTCAGATTCTTCTTTGCTCAAATCGAGAATGGCCCGAGTTTCTCGATAAGATTCCAATTCCCGCTCAATTTCGTCCAGCAAAGAAACCACCTCTCCAATTTGCTTTTCGATAAAAGCCTGGGTATTCTCATTTACAGCTCGCTTGTTCTCTACCGTGTAATCAATGTAGGTAGCAGACAGGGTATCGAGGAACATAGAAGCTCGCTCCGGAATCCGGTCGCTTAGGGTCAATTCCAAAATACTTGTCCATTCTAAACTCTGAATAGAAAGGCTACCTTGAAAACGCTGAAGCAGTGCTCCTCTTGGATTTACTTGAAACTCGTAAGAAGTCTTTTTGATCTCTTCGATGATCTTAGGAGACTTGATGGTTACCAAATTCACGGTAAAGTTGAATCCATGATCCAAAATCCGATCTCCGAACTTGTATTCACGTACCACCTGCTCCTCACCCAAATTAAAGGTAAGGCTATAGGAATTGGAATCCAGAATGCGAAGGCCAAATAAACGTCCGTAAGCACCACCACCAAAATGGTCTGATTCAACTCGAAAAGGAGTGTTCTCAAAAACCTCTGTCGTACGGATACGACCTACAATGAAATAGGAAACATCAAACCCCAGTCTATCCAGGGTTGAATTGATCAAACTGGACGATTGTAAAACACGCTTCTGAGACTCGGTTTTGTTGTAGGATTGATAGGAGTTATCAACACCTAATCCTTTAAGAAGTCCCTTCTGATAATCATAAACATCACCCGAATTCAATAATATTTGAGCCTTAGAGGCATAAATTTCGGGAACACGGTGAACGTAAAAAAGGGCAATTATGAGTCCTAATCCACCAAAAACGAGAAGGATAAGTGCATTTTTTCGAAGAAATTTCAAATAGGTCGAAAAATCTTCTAAATCTATGATCTGGTCCTTCTTATTTACCAATGGAAATGCTTTGAATTTAGGCTCAAACAAATATAGAATCATTCATTCAGCACGGCATATAATTGACTTTTTTTTTTATATTTTTGATGTTGGTAAATTACACCCCATTATGAGATTAACTATTACTTTTTTATTGGTCCTTGCCTATGGTTCAGTTTTCGGAACAATGGTCACGAGTAACGGCGATGGAAACTGGAACGTGGGATCAACGTGGGTTGGAGGAGTTCCCCCGGGCGCAACTGATTCTGTTACGATTCAATCAGGTCATGATATAATCGTTACAGCGGATGCTTCTTGTGGAGTTATCCAGATTGATGGTAACAGCAACACCACCACCCTTACGGTAAACGCGTCTCAAACGCTAACCTGTACCCGCTTACACATTTTGCCTTCCGGAACTAATCAAACCGTAAACCTCACGGTTAACGGAGCTATTAATGTTAGCAACGGATTTCAATGCTGGGATAACGGTAACTCAGGCTCCGTTCTCAACATTACCGGTTCTGGTAGAATCAGTGCTACGGGCTACGTAAATTTCTGGGCTACTGGTGGCCTTACGGTCAACGTTGGAGCCACGCTTCAGAGTAACACCCAACTTTACCTGGCCACAACCTTTGGAAACCAGGTAACAGTAGACGTTACAGATTCGATCATTCTGTACAGCAAAACGATTTTCCAATCCATTTATGGGTCCCACAGTTCATCCAATACAGTTTTGGATATGGATAATGCATCCGGCGTACTGTACTTCCCATCCACTATGGCCTGGCAATTTATTGGAACAGGTGGCGAAATTCAAAACTCGGCCTCAGGTGGCCGTACTGTTTATGACAATCTTGCTGCCTACAGTTCAGATAGCCGTTTTCAATACGATGATATCGTTGTCAATGCCAACAACACTTTAACTACAACTAAATCCTTTTCCAACACCAATGTATTTGGAAACCTGATTATTGAATCAGGTGTAAGCCTGAGTGCTGGTAGCACTTCATTAGATATTGGATGCGGTGTTTCCAATAGCGGAACACTTACTTCCGGCGCCACTGGAACCGTTAACTTCAATGGTACTGCTTTACAAACCATTTCTGGAGGGGGAACTTTTAACCTCTACACGGTTACATCCAGCAACGCAAGTGGTGTAACTTATTCCGGTACCGATACCATGGATATCAACAGTAATCTGGTCATTTCCAGTGGTACCTTTTCCACCAGTGGTCGAGTTCGACTCATGGATAGTGGATCAGGCATGGCCAACTTAGGCCAGGTAGATGGAGCTATTTCAGGTAATATCATTTGCCAGTTTCGTTCCAACACCCTAACCAACGTTGATTATCGACACATTTCATCTCCAGTAGCAGGACTCACCATTGGAAACATTCAATACAATGCTACTTCTTGTGAAGAGTGTTTTTACACTTGGGGTTTTACCGGTGCCAATACTGCTTCTGGAAGCCCTGCGAGTACGTTTACCTACAACAACTCCAACATGACCGGATCGGGTAATTTTGACGATGGATGGGTAACGGCTACTAATTCAACCAACAGCATTTCCCATAACAATGGAACCATTTTCTACATTGGCCCTGGATCAGGAAGCTTTAACCGTAGTTCTTACAACTTCGAAGCGGTTGGGGCTGCCAATACGGGTACTACCCTAATTAACGCTGGAAGTGGCGCTAATATGGCTTACGATGCAGCTAACGCAGGAGATAATAACTACAACTGGTGTTTAATTGGAAACCCTTACCCTTCAGCTACTGATTGGACTTTGGTGAATGCCAACACCAATACAAGTAACGTTGAAGCAGTTATGTACATCTACTCTCCTGATGGAGGTGGCTGGGTAGCCAGTAACTCAGGTGGTAATGCAAACATTATCCCTGCTTTTCAAGGTTTTATGATTCGTTCAAGTGGATCTAATGCAGCGGTAGAGTTTCAGGAAAATGACAAAACAACTACCCAACGTGCTTACCAAAAATCCATTATGGATGAGGAACGTATCTACTTTAGATTGACCAACGTTCACACACCGAAATACAACTGGGGTTCGATTCGCTTCAATGCAAATGCAACACCAAGCTACGATCAGGATATTGATGCGCTACACTTGCAGAATCCATACCCTTCTCCAAACGTTGCAGCCCTTACCCCAGACATGGAAGAGCTTCAGGTATATTCTACCTCACAGCATCTGCCACACTTAGAAATCCCGTTGAAGACGATGGGTTATTTCTCAGATACTTACACCTTACACCTCACCAATCCAGATGGAATTGAGGGATGTTTTGTGTTGGAGGACAAGTTTGAAAACAAAATGATTCCATTTCAATCAGACAGCTTGTCTTATTCATTCCAATTGAACGATAGTAACGATGTCGCTCGCTTTGTACTCCATGTGTACAATATGGCCGAAGAAGTGAATGTAGAAAACAGTTCTTGCTCGGGTGAGAATGATGGATCCGTTGCTCTTGAATTGTACAACGATCAGCTTCAGCACAACGTATTCTTACTGGACGACAACAATCAAGTTATTGGTACTGAATTTGCCGTTTCCAAAAGTGTTTCCTTTAGCGATTTGAAGCCGGGTAACTACACCATTCAAATTGATGCTTCAGGATTGACTTGTCCAACGATTGAAGAATTCTTCACCGTGTTTGAGCCAGGTGCTATGAGCCCTGATTTTGAGTTCGCTGGAGATTCCTTGATTTTCCATGTGAACGAAGAGATTTCCTTTGACAATCTGAGTAAGGGTGCCATCGCAACCTATCACTGGGACTTTGGCGATCAAAACACATCGATGGAAATGATTCCTACCCATGTTTATCAGGAAGCTGGAATTTACAAAGTTGCCCTTACCGTATCAAACGGTAATGATGACTGTAACATGAGTAAAGAGCGCTTTATCCAAGTTAACGAAAATCACCTGGGTCAAGGAGAATGGGTGGATCATGGTCCAATTCAACTTCGTGGAATGAAAGATCACGTTCTTGTGGTTAGCGATCAAGATGCTTTGAGCGGAATGAATTACCAATTCCTGGATGTATCCGGAAAGGTACTGAGCGAAGGAACGCTTGATTCCGGAGAGCGTAACGAAAAAGTGGCTATCCCACATTCTAATGGCTTAATCATCTTTGTTCTTAAGAGCGGTGATGAAACCCATCATTTGAAATTAGTTCGGTAACAATTAACCGAAAAATAGATACAGAAAAGCAGGTCGATGACCTGCTTTTTTTTTGGCCCAAAAAAATGTAACTTTATCTTCAGGCATAGTTTTATGTCCGTAGCTTTGCAACCTTAATTCTCACTGTTCGGTTTTTTAATAACTCAAAAAGAATTAGAGTGCAGGCTAATGTTTTGAAGTTTAAAAACCAGAAGAATTGGTCTATTCAGGCCATGGTTTTAATTACCCTTCTTCTGGTAAGCGCTGGAAAGGTACAAGCGCAGATTAATTTTAGATCCGTTGATAATCCTCCAAACTATTTGTGGAGCGACCCTAACTCCTGGGATCAAGGAGCCGTACCCGGAAGTACGGATAATGTAACCATTCGAAGAGGACACACTATTGTGGCGAACGCCTCGGATGATTGCAACAGGATTACCATGGCTGGTGATGCTAATCTTACGATTGATGCCTCTGCTACCATTACCACCGCCACCACCATGAAGGTACAGCTCAACAATGATAGTGAGACCAGCACCGTAAATGTGAACGGAAAATTGGTAATCGGCACCAACTTAGTAGCCAAGCACAAAACTGCCATAAATACGACCATCAATTTCACCGGAACAGGATCCGTTGTAATTAGCAAGAACTTCAACATTACCAGTGATTCAACCAATCATACAGTAAACATTGAGCTTCCTATGTCAGTAACCAATAAGGTAAGCTTAATCACCAACGGAACAGATGGAGAACTCACGGTAAACCTGAAAGACTCCCTCAACGCGGCCACCTTAGGCCTCCAGGCATCCCTCAACTCTCAAGACAGCAAGAACCAATTGGATATGCGGTATGCCAGTGCCGTTTTGAACCTGAGCAATAAATTTCAGTTCAAAAACAATGGCGGATACTTACTCAACAGCGCCAGCATCGCTAGCGATGTTATCCTCACCACTTTTGCAAGAATATCAACTGACCCAAGAATCAATTACCACGATTTGTTCCTGACCACAAGTTCCTCGGTAAATTCGGACACAGACATCAATAACGTGCTGGGCAAGCTCATCATCAATAGCGGCAACACCCTGAGTACAAATAAAAAGACCTTACGTATTTCCACCGGAAACCTGGAAGTAAATGGAGCCATCACAAGTGGAAACAATGCTGGAGACTCGTTAATATTAAGTGGAAGTGAAGCACAAACCATCACAGGATCGGGCCTTATTACCGTTGAGAACTTAACCATTGACAACGCCTCAGGAGTTTCTAATAGCGCTACAATCAACGTTAATCGCTTTTTGCACATTGACAACGGAACCTTCTCTACCGGAGGAAAAGTTACATTAAAGTCGACCTCAACCAGAACTGCTTACTTGGCTGAAATTGGTAACAACGGAGCTGGAGCTGCCATATCTGGAAGTTTGGCCTGTGAAAGAAACATTGATGGTGTAACCAATGTGGGCTGGAGAAACTTATCCACCCCAGTTCAAGGAACCACCTTGCAAGACTGGATGCATGGAGTAAGCCCAGAAGGATTCTGGCTCTATGGGTTTACCGGAAGTAACACTCCTGGAGTAACCGGCAATTCATGTTATCAATACGATCCGGCACCTGCAAACTTGTCCGGAAACAACGATGACGGTTGGTTAGCTGCAAGCAATGTGTCTAACGCGGTAACTCCCCATGAGCCCTGGACAGTATACATTGGAGGATCTTCCGGTCAGGGAGCCAAGCAAAACTATGACCTTTCCGTTTCGGGAACACCTTATACCGGAACCATCACCATGAACTCTACCAACGCTAACATTGCGGCTAATGCAAGTGGAAATCAAACCTGGGGTTTTATTGGAAACCCATACGCCAGTGCTATCGCCTGGAGCAACGTAACGAGCAACAATGTGAATGGAACTGCCCAGATTTATGGATTGAATGATTTCAACGGATACCGGGCCACGAATTTTAATGCTTCTTCTGATCGCATTCCTCCTTTTCAGGGATTTTGGGTTCAAACTACCGGAAGCAGCCCTTCAGTTACCTTTAACGAGAATGACAAAATCACCAATAATATTGACCTTAGGAAGTCGGTTCAGTATGACGAGCGATTTTACTTCTACCTCAAGGATACCGCAGGTGAATACAACGTTGGGGCAACCATCGAATTGAACGATTTGGCCAGCGAAGGCTACGACAATGGATTGGACGGGTTGATTTTTGAAAACCCGTGGCCGCTGCCCAACCTCTATATGATGGTAGATGACTCCCTCATCACTCAGGTAAATAGCCTGAATATGAACGAAAGTCGTGAAATTGATATCTATGCTTATGCCGTATCAGGAAAAGAAGATCGCTATCATCTGGACTTTACCGATTTTCCTAATAAGCCCGTTTGTGCATACTTGAAAGACCTTTTACTGGATTCTATCATCCCCATTCAACAAGTATCGAGCTATACCTTCGATTTAAATGCGGATGGCTCCAAACCTCGTTTTAGATTGTTTGTGAATGCCGGACCAGAAGAACCGACAGCCACCCACTTGAGTTGTTTCGAATCAGGTGATGGGGTGCTAAGCTTCCACCTCGACTCCAATACGTTTGCTCCTACTCTACTTTGGAACAATCAAACTCCAGTTATCCTGAGCCATTCTCAGGGCGTATGGACGGCCACTAGACTTACCGCTGGTAATTATACCCTCCATGCCACTCAACACGACAATTACTGCCCTACAATTACCCAGCACTCCACGCTGTTTGAGCCTCAGGAAGTAGAAGCCAAACTGGTCCTTGACAACGCTGAAATTGAAGTAGGCGAGGCCCTAAGTTTTAGCAACGAATCTAAAGGCGCCATTGAATACTATTGGAACTTTGGTATCGACCCTTGGTACGTATCTCAACTCCCTTCCGAGGTGAGCTACTCGACTCCAGGCGAATATGTAGTTAGCCTGGTTGCATCCAATGGAAATTCTGCTTGTGACGATACCCTTAGAAGCAGCCTCAAAGTGGTGGCTCCAATCCTTGGACAATCTGAACATCAGGCTGTTCAAAAGTCCTTAACGTGGATTTTTGAAAAAAGCGGTGAATACTACCTGCATATAGCTCCTGAACTAAGCAGCGAAAAGGTGGAATGGAGCCTCTTAGCCGTTGATGGAAAAGAGCTCTACAAATCCGGGAAAACCCAACAAGAATGGGAAAAGGAATACCTTATTCCAACCCGTAATCTTTCCTCTGGAATGTATCTGTTGCGCATTAGTTCATCCAACAAGCACACCGATCATCGGATGCTGATTCGGTAAGAAAATAAATTGGTTAAATTTGTGCAGATTACTGATGAGAGAGATGGCTAAACTAATTCAATACCTACTGCCGGCATCCTTGATGCTGTTTTTTATGTTCGTAGGTTTCGACCTGGCGGCTCAAGGCCCTCCTGGAGGTGGACCTGGTGGACAGTCCGGTTGTATTCCAACCTGTATTCCTATTGACGGAGGTATCAGCTTTCTGGTAGCTGCCGGTGCTGCTTTGGGTGGCAAAAAACTGTTTGATCAAATCAAGCAACGCTAACCGGCTGAATGAAGTTAAGCACTTCAAATCCCCTGATTCGTTTTCTTGTATTTTCTGTTCTGCTGTATGTGCTATGGTATGTACTGTATGAGCTTTGGATTCACCCACAAGGAGCAGTAGATGCATTTGCCATCAATCAAATTGTGGAACATGCCCGCTTCATCCTTGAAGCCATTGGCTATCGCTTAAACCCCGATGATGTATATGCCGGAGAATTCGTAAACACCATAGGCATTTTGGGTACAGCTGGCGTTTGGATTGGAGACCCTTGCAATGGCATTACCCTGTTCGCTCTCTTTACCGGATTCATTTTGGCTTTTCCAGGACCGATTCGAAGAAAATTGTGGTTCATACCCATGGGCATTTTAAGCATTCATTTGCTCAATGTAATTCGAGTAGTAGCCTTGGTTATTGTCTCCAACTATTGGCCCGAAACCTTAGACTTTAACCACACCTATACCTTTACGATTCTGGTCTATTCCTACGTATTCCTGCTTTGGTATTTGTGGGCAACCAAATATTCTCAAGTTGATGTTTCGAAGGCTTAGCATTGGCCTTTTGATAATCCTCGGTTTTGTCCTGGGTTATTTTCGAGAATTTGTTTTTGAAAGCATCAATGCACACTTGGCTCTTCAGCAAATGAACAGCCCCTCGGAACTAAGCGGAATCCTTTCCATATTTAATTCTTTCAGCCCTTCCCTACTCTATTATACCAAATTTGCCTTAACGGCCTTTTTTGCCCTTCTATTTCTCTTGATAAGCCTGGCCCTGATCAAAGCCGTATTTCAAACAACCAAATACTTCAAATGGGCTTATTTCTTTTATCTATTTGTTTTTGGGACCAGCCTGGTATTATTTGCCATGGGAAAGGTGATTGGATTACCGGAGCAACTCTATATGGTTTCCCGCTACATTCAGGAGATCATTCAATCTCCCCTGGCCAGCTTTATGTTGATTCCAGCGATCTACCTCTACCAAAAAGAAAAGCAGGCCTAAAACCTGCTTTCTAAAATCTGTAAGACGCAATAAAAAAATGTTGGACTGGGTGACCAGTCTTCTGAATCGGACATGCCGATTTAAACGTGGTGTGCATCCCCCGATGCGTTACCATTCGGAATAGGTTTAAGCCATTAACACAGGTGCTCCCTGCGTGTAAAAATGGGTAAGCACCCAAGTTTTAAGCTCTTCCACTTCTTTCTCGGATAGAGTCTTTAAGGCTTTTCGTAGTTCTTTTTGAAATAGTTTGGCGTCGAAACTGACTTTCTTAAGTACAGTTTTCGAGTATACAAGCATTTTTCTTCTAGACATACTTGGTATCCATTTAGCGGGTTTCAAGTTAATAATTTTTTAGAGGGTATAACCGGGGAATCGCCAATTTATTTTCAACAGGACAGGATACTTTCTACCTTTGAAGAAAAATTAACAATTGAGAACGCTACTCCTTGTCCTTGCCCTGCTCAGCGCCCTTTCTCTGAGTGCCCAGAAAAAGAAAAAAGACCCCTATGCCGCCTACTGGACGCAACAAGAATTGGAAGAGCAATTCCAAAAACTATCCAAGGAAGGACACGACTTTTTTGAGCAGCACAAACTCAAAGAGGCACAGGAGAAATACAAACAAGCTCTCCTGATAAAACCAGATGATCAACAAACTAAGGCCATCTTGCACGACATTGATCTTTTGTTGCAAAGCAAAGAACCCGAAGTCAAAACCTATATTCCGATTCCGCCAAAGCCTCCAGTACCTAATCCTCCGCCAGTTTCAACCGCCGAGGAAAATCCTGTACCCCAAGAAAGCCCTATAATCGAGCCGAAGCCGGAGCCGAAACCCGAACCCCTTCCACAAGCTAAGCCTGAAAGAAAATCCACATCTCCAACTCCCGAACCTAAACCTAAAGCTAAGACCAGTGTGGTTACTGATGAAGTACCCGAAAAAGGCACTCCAGAGTTTAGAGCCTACCTAGGCAATCAATTCCCATCTGGCTGGACCGAAGAAAAGTACAAAGAGGGCAATAAGGACATTACCAAACGGGTTCGTGTTGAAAACGGAATTGGAGATGAGTACTTAGAAGTGAAGCACCATTATGGGGCCGTATTCTACTTCAAAAATGGGCGAAGTATTTCTTACGCTACCTGGATAGCGGAAACGGAAAAGAATTAAGAAAAAGAGGTTTTCTAAGGCATCAACCGAGCGTGCCAGGATTTGCTAACAGGTACTTCCCATCCGGCCTGGAACTCACCCAAATTGGTAACCAGGTTATTGAACACGATCGTATCTGCATTCAGTGCGCCTTCCTTCAATTGACGTTCAAACTCAATCATGGGAGTAACCGCTATCTCTCCAGCTTCGTTGCGATAGGCTAAGCTCAAACGGTTAAACAAATCCAGGCTGTAATGTTGGTCCAAAGCTTGAAAAACACGTACTGAAGAATCGATAGAGCAACCTGAAGCAGCTGCCTGATCTTCATCCACAGCCAAAACGATGAACCGATCATAAACCACCTCAAACCCAGCGAGCAAAGGAGCGCCATGAGCAGCCCAGCTATCTACAAAGTTTTGCAAGGTGTTGGAAATCTCAGTCTTCTCCACCTCATTCAAGGTTCTATTGGCCTGATAAATCCAAACACGAGAATGTGCCGGTAGTTGATCTATTCGAGTTTTAGTTAACATCTTGTGCCTCCGCTACTAATTCCGCCAAATCGATGACCGCGATTTTATCTTCTTTTTCGGCCCCTTTCACACCATCGGTCATCATGGTATTACAAAACGGGCATCCTGTCGCAATTATATCTGGGTTAACTTCAAGAGCATCATCGGTGCGCTCTATGTTAACTTCCTTGTTTCCCTTCTCGGCTTCTTTAAACATTTGGGCACCGCCAGCTCCACAACAAAGCGCCTTGCTTTTGCAACGCTTCATTTCTACGAGATCCGCATCCAACTCCTTAAGCAATTCACGAGGTGCTTCATACTCATCGTTGGCCCGTCCGAGGTAACAGGGATCGTGAAAAGTGATTTTCTTTCCTTTAAAAACGCCCCCTTGTACCTTTACCTTGCCAGAATCAAGCAATCCTTTAAGGAATTGGGTGTGGTGCTGAACCTTGTAATCTCCACCTAAGCCAGGATATTCATTTTTCAGCGTATTAAAACAATGGGGACAAGTAGTCACAATGTTTTTGATGCCATAGCCATTCAAAACCTGAATATTGGTCATGGCTTGCATTTGAAACAAAAACTCATTTCCCGCTCGTTTGGCCGGATCTCCGGTACAACCTTCTTCCGTTCCTAACACCGCAAAACGAATTCCAGCCCCGTTCAATATTTTAACGAAGGCCCGTGTAATCTTCTTGGCACGGAAATCAAAACTTCCGGCACAACCTACCCAAAACAACACTTCCGGCTCTTCTCCGGCTGCCATCATTTCGGCCATGGTTTTCACCTGTAATGTCTCACTCATCCAGCTCTCTATTTAAATACCTGAACTTTTACTTCTTTTTCGACCAATTCACTGAAATGGCCTTCGTATCGGGTGGCTCTCACAATATGGTTGTCGATCCAATGGTAATTTCCCCCTCTCGGTTTCCCAAAAAGAATACCGTGGTATTTAAAACCATGATCATCCAACCACTTTTCGGTCACCTCACGATGCTCTTCCAGGCGGGAGGTAAAAAAAGTAATGATGTGCCCTTCTTCATACCATCCGTTAACGGTATCTAAAGCACCTTCATAAATTCTCGCTGTCGCCATTCGCTCGGGTTCCTCATTCGGAATATCGTCGCAAACGGTTCCATCTATATCAATCAAAAAGTTCTTTACCCCATCATTTAAAACAGGGCTTAAGGACTTTCCTTCTTTTTGTAAATTCTGAAGACTTGGTTTATTCTTCATCTTTCCAGTTTAGACGATCAGACTGGGCAAATTGCCACGGCGCACCGTTGTTTTCAATGTTGGTAAACATGTTATTCAGTTCTGCCGGGGCAGCGCTTTGCTCCATCACCAAATACTGGCGTAAATCCATGATAATGGACAAAGGATCAATATTTACAGGGCAAGCATCCGTACAGGCATTGCACGTATTACAGGCCCACAATTCTTCTGCGGTAATGTAGTCACCTACCAACAACTTTCCATCGTTGTGCTCCGCACCATTTTTGTCTATTCCTTTTCCTACCTCGGTAATCCGATCACGGGTGTCCATCATGACCTTCCGTGGGGAAAGCAGTTTACCGGTAGTATTTGCAGGACAAACCGATGTACATCGACCACATTCTGTACAGGTGTAGGCATCCAACAACTGCTTCCAGGTCAAATCGGTAACATCCTTTGCTCCAAAAGTTTCTTGGGGAGCATCCGTTGCTGGCGCTGCATAAGGATCTGCGTTAGGGTCGAACATCAGCTCTACCTCTTTTTTCACAGATTCCAGGTTTTGGAATTCTCCCTTAGGCTTCAAGTTGGAGAAGTAGGTATTAGGAAAAGCAAGGATGATGTGCAGGTGTTTGGAAATGACCAGGTAATTCAAAAAGGCCAAAATTCCGAGGATGTGGAACCACCAGCAAAAGCGTTCGATTATAACGAGAGCGGTCACATTCGATGGCATCAAACCCACCAAATTCTGGCTCACCAGAAACTTAACGTCTGTTAGTCCGGTACTCGCATAAGAAGCGGGAGCTCCCTCCGGCATGTTCATCAATACCGTGTCGGCGGCATCCATAATTAAGAAGGCGCTCATCATAAGTACCTCGGCCAGAAGAATCAGATTCGCATCCTTAAACGGCCACCCCTTCATTTCAGGAGACCGAAAGCGAGCAATAGAGAGTACATTTCTTCTGATGAGAAAGAGCAAACAAGCGGCCCAAACCAACAGGGCAAGGACCTCAAATACATTGATAAAGGGAATGTAGGCTGCCCCTAAAATTCCGGTAAAAACCCGGTGCGTTCCAAAGATTCCATCAATCATGATTTCCAGAATCTCCAGATTGATAATCACGAATCCAGCATAAACCAATATGTGAAGAATCCCAGGAATAGGGCGAACCACCATTTTAGATTGACCTAACGCCACCCGAATCATGGTTTTCCAACGAAGATCCGATTGATCGCTTCGGTCTACCGATTTACCCAATCGGATATTGCGAATGATTTTGCCGATGTTTTTGGAAAACAAATAACCTGCTGCAATCAGTGCAACGATGAATATGATATTGCCTACACCCATATCCTAATTTGTCTTTGTAGAATCGTTTTTGTCCTTTTTATCCTTTCTGCCAAATACCGAGAAGTGGACATATCTTTTCGGATTGTTCTGAAGGTCTATTAGAAGTAGATCCAGGTTTTTGCTGGCCGCTTCCAGGTTTTGATACAAGGTATCGTTGTTGACCAACTCACCCATGGTACCCTCACCCTCTTCTACTTTTCTAAGAATTTCGTTGGCACTGGCCAAGGCCGTATTCGCCTGGTCGATGGTTTGCTTGATTTCGAGTGTATTCAAGGTATCCGAAAACTCGGCCAGATTTTCGCTCATAACCTGCAGATTTTCCATAACAATGGCCAAACGTGCTTTCTCGCTTACCAAAAGATCGTTTAAGGTGACGGCTGCACTATCAAAAGTTTCAAGTGCATCGGCCATGTGTTCCAAACCGTCTTCAATGTTACCTCGATTTTTATCATTGAGTACAAGCTGCATCAGTTTCATCACCGAGTCCACTGAATTTACAACTTCAATGGCCTTTTTCTCGAAGGGTTCTAAGCCTGCGGTTAATGACTCCAGCACATCTACAGAGGTTCCCGAGGCAATGGTATCCTCATCTACCAGGTAGGAATTGGAGTTGCCCAGCTCAATCAACACTACCTTTCCACCCAGAAGTCCAGTACTTCCTATAATAGCGCGGCTATCATCGGGAATGAGCAATTCTGAACGCGAAAACTCGATTTCAAGGATAATTTGACGACTCTTGGGGTCGAGGTAGTAGCTTCTCACTTTTCCCACGCGGTCACCCTGAATGGTTACGGGATCATCGGGATTGAGACCAGAAACATCTTCGTAGGTTGCGTAGAGGGTAATGCCTCGATTGAAGAGGTTGGATCCTTTTAAAAAGTTGTATCCGAAATAAAATACGCCCAGACTAAACAGGACAACCAGGGCTATGACAATCTCTTTGGAAAACTTCAAATTTGCAGTCTTTAGTGCTGTTCGACAATCTTCCTGGCCTCTGTGATGGTGATCCTTTTACCCTGATAAACTCCGATCAGGAAGGCATCTTTGTAGCCATTTTCTCGAACGTGCTTCTGCAAATTTAATCCTTCTTCAAAAGTAAGCTCATTTCCAACGGTATATTTATAGCTCCCGTTCACCTTAAGCTCACGTATATCATCCAATCCTTTAAAATTGGTTGCCTTAATTTCTACGGGTTCCGGAGAGGACACAATCTGCACTCGAAAACGAACTCCATGGTCAGGTTTAGATGGTGGAGGTGTGGACGTACCCGGCGCTAAATCAGCGAACTGACTATCTACATCCTTTTTATACGCCTTGAAAGCGTTGTAAATACAATTGGAAATCAAAACTCGGTTGTCTTCCTGATTCAGAAATCGTCCTTCCTTAGTGTTGGTAATAAATCCGGTTTCTACCAAAACACTGGGCATGGTGGTTTTGTACAATACCACAAAACCGGCCTGCTTCACTCCCCGATCACGCCGACCGGCGCTCTTGAACTGTTCCTGAACCTTAGAGGCAAATCGAAGACTTTGGTCCAAATTAGCTTGGCTAACCAATCCTGAAAATATGTTGAATTCCATGGATTTAGGATCAAAACCTTCGTAGTTGGATTCGTAATTATCCTCCATCAGAATTACTTTGTTTTCCCGCTTCACAATGTCGAGGTTAGCTGCCTCTTTGTGTAATCCCAGAGCAAAAGTTTCCGTTCCATAAGCTGACTTGTTCACGGCAGCATCGGCATGAATGGAGATAAAAAGGTCTGCGTTATGCTTGTTGGCAATGTTGGCGCGGTTCGTCAATTCGATAAAAACATCGGTTTCACGCGTAAAAACCAATTTTACATCTGGGTGATTGGCTTTTATCGCACGACCTACGCGAAGCGCAATGTCGAGTACAATGTCTTTTTCCTTGATTCCATCTACCCCGATGGACCCTGGATCCTTTCCTCCGTGGCCCGCATCAATCACTACTTTTTTCAAACCATATTCACCCGGGCGATAGGGGTAAAAAGAGGTGAGTAGGACAAAGAGCATGGAGGAAGCCAAAATAATGAACGGTTTGGTTTTCATAATTTTTAAAACTTGAGCCGTAATCCTTAGCATCGTTAACTTTTTGTTTTCGTAGTTTTGGGCCGAATTTCTGACGTTGAGCAAAATTAATACTACTGCCTTGCCCACGCACTCCTTCCGTCCCCGTTTATTTCACGCATTTCTGTTGATAATGTTGTGTGGACACGTTGCTTATGCGCAAAACGATAGTATTCCAATAAACGGACCAGACAGCACACAAACCCAAGCCGACACCAGTAAAACGGAGGATCAAGCCAGTTCTTCAAGCTTCAATTCGAAGGTGGAATACATGGCGGAAGACTCTCTGCGCTTTGATGTTAAGAACCAATTGGTGTACCTCTATAGTTCTGGTGAAGTCCATTATGAAACGACCAGTCTGAAAGCGGATTACATTGAATTGGACCTGAATTCGAATGAGGTATTCTCCAGAGGTTCTCTGGATACCACAACGGGTGAATTGGTTGGTAAACCTGAGTTTAGCGACGGAGGACAGGAATTTGAAGCCACTGAAATGCGCTATAATTTCCAATCGAAAAAAGGACTCATTTCAGATGCTGTCACCCAACAGGGTGATGGATACGTAACCGGAAACAAGGTTAAAAAATTACCTGGTGATGTCATTTTCATCGAGGACGGACGCTTTTGCCCCTGTGAGGATCGCAATGCGAAAACCTTTATTCAGGCCAAAAAGATCAAAATTATACCTGAAGACAAAGTAGTAACAGGGCCAGCTAACTTGAAGCTTGGCAACATTCCTACTCCCCTGCTCCTGCCCTTTGGAATTTTTCCAAACCGCCAAGGTGCCGCTTCAGGAATTATCCCTCCTCAGTTTAACTACAGTGAAAGTCAGGGATTCTCTTTGCAACAAGGGGGGTATTACTGGGCCGTGAATGACTACATGGATCTATCCTTTTTGGGTGACATTTACTCACGGGGAAGTTGGGGACTTGGATTAAAAAGTAACTACAATGTAAAGTACCGATTCCGAGGCAATGTGGATTTGAAGTACTCCCGCTTTGTTGAAGGTTCGGCAGAAACACAGGATTTGAGACGCGAAACAATTTACCGGATTTTCTGGAAACACGTTCAAGATCCTAAATCGAGTCCTTACAGCAATTTTAGTGCAGACGTAAACGTATATGCCAACAACCGGCTGGACATTACCTCTACTGCCCAACAGTACTTGTCCAACACCTTTAAATCGAACATTAACTACAGTTACAATTTTCCGAATTCACCATTCCGTATGACGGTGAATGCGAGTCACGAATTGAATACCATTGATACCAATACTTATGCTCAGCTGGTTTTGCCCCAGATAACGCTGAACATGGACCGGATTTATCCCTTCAAGAGAAAATACAAAGTGGGCCGCGACAAGTGGTATGAAAAGATTGGCTTAACCTACTCGACCAATGCTCTGAACAAGATCAACACCTTACAGGATTCTCTGTTTACCGAATCGGCTTTGGATGATCTGAAATATGGTATTCGACACACCTTTGGTTTAAACACGAATTACAAACTGCTCAAGGTATTCAGCTTTCAGCCAAGCTTTAACTACCGCGAAACATGGGAATTCAAACAAACCGATCAAACTTGGGATGCGGATTCAGGAGTGATTCAGGAAAATGCGATTGAACGATTTGGACGTTATGGAACTTGGGATGCGGGTGCCACCGTTAGTACCAAGATGTACATGTTCTATGACTTCTTTAGCTTCCTTCCTATTAAAACGGTTCGCCACGTAATTACACCTCAGGTTGGATTTCGTGTAACCCCTAACTACTCCAACCGAGATTACATCCAGCAAGTTCAGATGGATACCATTGGAAACATCAAAAGCTACTCGATTTACGACAACTATAGCCCCTTTAGTGCCGCTCCAACTGGAAAGGAAACAGGAAAAATCACCATGTCGCTGCAAAACAACTTCGAAATGAAGGTGCGTGACCGAAAGGACACCTTAACCGGCTACAAGAAGGTGAAACTGCTTGATCAGTTGCGTTTTTCGACCGACTACGACTTGTTTGCCGACTCGCTCAACTGGAGCAACATGAGCATTGTAGCATCCACGAATCTGTTCAACTTTTTCAAAATCAACTACAACTCCTCGATGGACTTTTATGCCTACGGCACAGATACTCTGGGCAATAACTTCCGAACCAGCAACTTTGAATTAGGAGAAAATGGTAGATTGGGACGATTTGTTCGTCACGCCATTGGTATCAACTTTACCCTCTCTAACAAAAAGCAGCAGCAACGAAAGAAAAAGAAGCTGGAGGCCATGAACAAGAGTGCCTTTGTATTCCAAAATATTCCTTGGTCGGTTTCTGTAGGATATACCTTTAACTACCAAAAACCTTACGACGACGATTCCAAACGGCAGACTCAAGCCCTGGTTTTAAACTCCAGAATGCAGATCACCGAAAACTGGAAGTTTGACGCTTCCTTGAATTTTGACCTGGAAGCTCGGGAATTTGGGTATACCACATTCTCTATTTACCGGGATATGAACTGCTGGGAAGCCCGAATTATGGTGGTACCTGCAGGTGGTCAGCAGCAGTACAACTTTGGAATCAATCTGAAGCCCTCCATGTTCAAGGATTTGAAAATTGAACGGAAACGAAATTTCTACGACTTTAATTAATCACCATGAAGAAGACAGTTTTAACCGAAAATGCACCCGCTCCAATTGGACCCTACAGTCAGGCAGTAGTAGCCAATGGGATGGTTTATGTAAGTGGTCAAGTAGCCATCGACCCTGCGACAGGTGAAGTGAAAACAGATGATCTGGAGGAGGAAACGCATTTGGTGATGAAAAACTTAAAGGCCGTTTTAGCCGCTTCCGGATCTTCTTTGGATCAGGTGATAAAGTGCTCAATTTTCATCAGCGACATGGGCAACTTTAGCCGAATTAATGAGGTTTACGGAAGCTACTTTACCGGTGATTTTCCGGCTCGCGAAACGGTAGAAGTAAGTTGTTTGCCCAAGAATGTAAATGTGGAGATTTCCTGCATGGCATTGGTAGGCTAACGAACAATGAGGAGATTCCCGTCCCTCGTCAAATCTATTATTTCCTTATTGATCGAGGGTAATGTCATAAAACAGCCCTCACTCCACGGTGAGTGGTGACTGTGAAACACAATGTTTCGCTGAAAGACATTATCATTTATCCCAGGTTCTAAACCCTGGATACGCATTCCAATTTGATATTCACCTTCTCCAAATTGGCTTTTGTAGGCGTTGAGGGTTTTAAAAACTCCCTTTGAAGAAATCTTGGATTCAGGCTCGTTGGAAAATTCAGTAGCCCACAGTAACCCTGATTTATAGGCATGACTTACATGCGCATTCAAGAGCGTTCTGCGACTTTTTAAGTCCACCACCCAAAGCCGTTTCCTAAACACGGGGCTATCATAATCGATAAGTATGGCGAACTGAGCCTTTCTAAAATGTGCCGGATACTTTTTGAGCTCCACATCTATTCGATCCAGAAGTTCATCATCGGGAACCGTCGGACTAAAGATCACTCCAACAAAGAATCCAATAAGGATTAGAATAAGTTGCCATTTTTTGATTCGCATCGAGAGCCAAAAAGTCCGACTATTATTTCTTGAATTTTGTCTTCCAACCGTTAACTTTCCTTAAACCAACCTAAGAATCACCGCGCTGGCACCTGAACGGATATGGAAAACAGTGAATACCATTTCCAGAACCCAAAATATGGTTTAACTTCGCGGCTTCATCCATTTGATTGAATAGAAATTCTTACATATTATGAGTTACGATCTGATCGTTTTAGGAAGTGGACCTGGTGGATATGTAGCCGCCATTCGTGCCTCTCAGCTTGGGCTGAAAACTGCCATTGTTGAAAGAGAATCCCTTGGAGGTATTTGCCTGAACTGGGGCTGTATTCCTACCAAAGCTCTTTTGAAAAGTGCACAAGTGTTTGAATACCTGAATCACGCTTCTGATTTCGGTATTTCCGTAAAGGATCATTCGGCCGATTTCCCAGCTATTATCAAGAGAAGTCGTGGTGTAGCTGAGAAAATGAGCAACGGTATCCAGTTTTTGATGAAGAAAAACAAGATCGATGTGATCATGGGTACAGGTAAACTGAAGTCGGCTACGGAATTGGAAGTAACCGATGAGAAAGGTGCTGCCACAAACTATACTGCAAAAAATATTATCGTAGCCACTGGAGCCCGCTCCAGAGAATTGCCAAACCTTCCTCAGGATGGCAAGAAAATTATCGGCTACCGCCAGGCGATGAACTTGCCTAAGCAACCTAAGAAAATGGTTGTGGTAGGTTCAGGAGCTATCGGTTCTGAGTTTGCTTACTTCTACCAGGCTATGGGCACTGAAGTAACACTTATCGAATACATGCCAAACATCGTTCCTGTAGAAGACGAAGACGTGAGCAAGCAATTGGGTCGCTCCTTCAAGAAAATGGGAATGAAGGTGATGGTTTCTTCAGAGGTAACCAATGTAGACACCAAAGGAACGGGCTGCAAGGTTTCTGTAAAGACCAAAAAAGGCGAAGAAGTTATTGATTGTGATATCGTTCTTTCTGCGGTAGGTATCTCTACCAACATCGAAAACATCGGTTTGGAAGACGTTGGAATCGCAACAGACAAGGGTAAGATCCTTGTAAACGATTATTACCAGACTAACATCCCAGGTGTTTGCGCCATTGGTGATGTAGTTGCTGGTCCAGCTTTGGCACACGTTGCTTCTGCTGAAGGTATTGTAGCTGTAGAAAAAATGGCCGGAATGGATCCTCAGCCAATTGACTACGGTAACATCCCTGGGTGTACGTACTGTTCTCCTGAAGTAGCTTCAGTTGGAATGACTGAAAAAGCGGCTAAGGAAGCTGGATACGACATCAAAGTGGGTAAATTCCCATTCTCTGCTTCTGGTAAAGCAAGCGCTGCCGGACACAATGAAGGTTTTGTTAAACTCGTATTCGACGCTAAGTACGGCGAATTGTTGGGTGGCCACATGATTGGATACAACGTTACTGAAATGGTTGCCGAGTTGGTAGCTGTACGTAAGTTGGAAACTACAGGCCATGAGTTGATCAGCACCGTACACCCTCACCCTACCATGAGTGAGGCGATTATGGAAGCTGCGGCTGACGCCTACGACGAGTGCATCCACATCTAAGAATAGGATAAACTTATTTTTTTCCCCTTGTTCAGAATGGACTCCGTTGGAGTACTGATGAGCAAGGGGTTTTTATTTTAAAACCATTGACTACTCATCCGTTCCGGATAGCTATCGGGAATCCGGATGAGTGGTATTGAATTTTTGATAAAATTCATCGATTAATAGAATTCGGCCTGCCAAGTTTATCTAAATTTCACCCCAAATTGACCCCATGTGCGGTATCGTTGGAATCATAAGTGAGCACCATTCTGATCTGATCGAAAAAGCGACGGATCAACTGGCTTCGAGAGGGCCTGATGCTCGTGGTGTATTCCGAGATCAGCACCTGGCTTTGGGCCACAGAAGGCTTTCTATTATAGACACTTCTGAAGGAGCCAACCAGCCTATGCAGGATGAAAGCGGTCGCTATACCCTGGTTTTCAATGGTGAGTTTTACCAGTTTAAAACCTACCGAAATCTGTTAGAAAACGAAGGGGTAAAATTTCGTACCCAGTCTGATACGGAAGTGCTGCTTCAGCTCTACTTGCGCGATGGAATTGATTTCCTTCAAAAGCTGGACGGTTTTTTCGCCATTGCCATTTACGATAAGGAAGAACAAAGCTTGCTCCTTGCTCGAGATCGAATGGGCATTAAGCCTCTTTACTGGTACGCTGATCAGGAACGATTTTGCTTTGCTTCAGAAATGAAAGCCTTGATGGCCCTTGGCATTCCTCGTATGTTGGATCGAGCTTCCCTGTTCACCTATTTACAACTCAACTATATTCCAGCACCGAATACCATTCTCAAGGATGCGCATAAACTACCACCAGGGCATTACCTGAAGATTGAAAAGGTGAATCAATGGCCGGTGTTTTATGACGAACCGAAGGCCTACTACGAGATTCCAAAAACCTCCTTTACTTACAACGACCTTACGCCAAGAAATTACGTTACGGCACAGCAAACTCTCTATGAACTATTGGATGAATCCGTTCAGCGCAGAATGGTTTCTGATGTTCCCTTAGGAGCCTTTCTTTCCGGAGGAATTGATAGCTCAACTATTTGTGCCCTCGCCTCCCGACATGTAGACAAACTGCATACCTTTTCTATTGGTTTTAAGGATGAACCGTTTTTCGACGAGACCCACTACGCCCAGTTGGTAGCCAAGAAGTTTAATACGGAACATACGGTATTCTCTTTGGGCAACGATGACCTCTATGGAGGATTACAAAGCATCCTGGATTACATTGACGAACCCTTTGCTGATTCGAGTGCTATTAATGTTTTTCTACTGAGTCAATATACCCGGGAGAAAGTAACCGTGGCACTCTCTGGAGATGGAGCCGATGAGATGTTTTCGGGCTACAACAAACACTATGCGGAGTTTAGAGCACGTAATCCAGGAATTAAAGGCGAAATGGTCCGTTCCCTTTACCCACTGCTACGGCAATTGCCCAAAGGACGCCACTCCAAAATCACGAACCTAAATAGACAGCTGCAGCGTTTTGCCGAGGGCATGAAGCTAAGTAACCGGGATCGTTATTGGAAATGGGCCACCTTTAGCAATGAGGAAAAGTCCAATTACTTGCTTCGCGAACCTTTAATCGAGCAAGAGCAGCGCCTATCTGACCTGGCCTACGACTACAAAAAGAGAAAAGACTTCTTGCTTCGGAACATTTCCAAAAAAGGAAACCTAAACGAAGTACTCTATACCGACATGCAATTGGTTTTACCCAATGATATGCTCTACAAGGTGGATCTCATGTCGATGGCGAATAGCCTGGAAGTTCGTACCCCATTTCTGGATAAAAATGTAGTTGACTTCGCCTTTGAAATTCCCGTTCAATTCAAAATAAACGAACGGATGCGCAAAAAAATCGTTCAAGACACCTTCCGGAAAATCCTTCCTGAAGAGTTGTTTAATCGACCCAAAAAAGGATTTGAGGTTCCTCTACTGGGCTGGTTACGCAACGAGTTGGACGAGCGAATTCGACAAGAATGGTTTCACCCGGACTTTCTGGAAGAACAACAAATATTCAATCCAGCCGCCATCCAATCTCTGCTTCAAAAATTACATTCAAACAGTCCTGACGGAGCTCCGTATACCGTATGGGCCTTGATTGTTTTTCAATCGTGGTACAAGAAATACATGATGCACTAATATGAGTAAACCCCGAGTATTACGGATCCTCAATCGCTTCAATTTAGGTGGCCCTACCTACAACGCAGCGTACCTTACCCGCTACCTTGAACCTGACTTTGAAACCCGGCTTATTGGCGGCGAAAAAGACGAAAGCGAAGGCAGCTCCCTTCACATTACCGATGGCTTAGGTATAAAGCCCCACGTCATCTCTTCTATGAAAAGAGAGGTGAACTTGGGAATGGACCGGGAAGCCTACCGAGAGATCAGGAAGCACATACAGGAGTTTAAACCTCAAATTGTACATACCCATGCCTCCAAAGCGGGTGCCTTGGGGCGGTTGGCGGCACTTCATGAAAATGTACCGGTTATCGTACATACCTTTCACGGACATGTTTTTCACGGCTATTTTAATCCGCTGAAAACCCATGCTTACAAATACATTGAGCGCTACCTGGCCCGTAAATCCGACCAAATTATAGCCATTAGCGACATCCAGAAAAACGAACTCTGCAACATTCACCGCATTGCTGCTGAAAGCAAAACCTCGGTTATTCCTTTGGGATTTGATCTCGATCGGTTTCGTGAAGACAAGGCTGAAAAACGCATGCAGTTCAGAGAGAAATACACTCTATCAACCGATACTCTGGCCATTGGAATTATCGGGCGGCTGGTACCCATCAAAAACCACGAGTTGTTTCTCAAGGCTATCGATGCCTGCAAAAGTCAGGCTAAACAAAAGATTCAGGCCTATGTCATTGGGGATGGCGAAACCAAATTGGCCCTTCAGACTTTCATTCAGGAAAATACCCAATTGAGCTTTTCGGAAGGAGCTGATGCCAGCGCGGATGTAATTTTCACTTCCTGGATCAAAGAAGTGGATCAAGCTTTAGCCGGACTGGATTTGGTGTGTTTAACCTCACTCAATGAAGGAACTCCTGTGAGCCTCATTGAAGCCCAGGCTGCGGGCAAACCCATCGTTTCTACCAACGTCGGGGGTATTGAGAACGTTGTACTTCCTAATAAATCAGCGCTACTTAGCCCTCTTGGTGAAGACACCAAATTCATCGAAAATCTGGTAGGTCTGGTCGATGATTCAGAAAAACTTACCGCCATGTCAACGGCAGGTGAAGCCTTTGTGTTCGAGCATTTCCACTACAGGCGACTGGCTGCGGACGTAAAAAAACTCTATAATTACCTGCTGAATCAAAAAAGTAATTAATCTTCGCAGGAATTTGGTTTCAGGGGACTGGAACTAATTTGATATTTTTGCTCGCGATTATGAATAGAGGTGTAAGAATTAGTGCTGGGATTTTTCTCCTGGTCGCATTTGCCATCGGATTTTCGGGGTGTAACTGGCTTAACCAAAGCATCATGTTCAAAACCCCAAAAGATTATACGTTTGACACTCCCCCAGATACCATTATAGATCAATACGTTATTCAAGCCAATGACCTGTTTTACTTCAGGCTATTTGCAAACGACGGATTTAAATTGATCGACCTGACCTCATCCGGGTCTTCTAATGGTGGTAATCAGAACTTCAACCTGTTTAACAGTGATAATTCCTTGTTTCAGTATTTGGTGGAATACGACGGTACGGTCAAACTACCTATACTTGGTCGAATCCATGTGGAGGGATTAACCCTACGGGAAATGGAATTGATGCTTCAAGAGAAGTATTCCCTCTCGTTCAACGATCCCTTCGTTCAAATTACGGTCTTAAATAGGCGAGTTATCGTGTTTCCTGGAGAGTCTGGACAAGCCGCGGTAATTGGCTTACAGAACAACAACACCACACTCATGGAAGCCCTGGCATTGGCAGGCGGTCTATCGGAGAATGGTAAGGCTCAAAAAGTGAAACTCATTCGAAAAACAGACGATCCCAACAACCCTCTGGTTTATCAGTTCGACCTAAGTACCATTGAGGGATTGCGGTATGCGAATATGATTGTTCAAACGGAAGATATTATCTACGTAGAACCTCGCCGCCGTGTCGCTTTGAATGTGATGCGAGAAATTACTCCTTACATCACCCTTCTTACGACTTTTCTGCTGACCCTTACTACTATTCAAGCACTACGGTCACTGAACTAAGGTATGTATAACGACAACAGATCCATTCAGGACGAGAACTACGAAAGGTACCGGGAACGGTTAACCAACTTCAGCCAGGAGTTTGAGCTTGGTCTCTTTATATTTCTCGCCCGCAAAAGCATAATTTGGATAATATCTTTTCTGGTATTAGCCCTATCTCTGGCTTACATTTACCTGCACTACACGCAGCCGATTTATGAGTCGAGTAGTATTCTTCAGCTCAAAGAATCCAACAAAGCCAAAGAGGTTCTCAACATTGAGGACATGGGAGAAAAGGATGATATTTCAGCCGATGTAGAGTTGATTCGTTCGAAGGAATTTCTCAAGATTATGTTTGAGAAACTACCTCTGGACATAAGTTATTTTGCCGAAGGTGAGATCTTGACCTATGAGCAATACAAGTCATCTCCCTACATCGTGGATTATGAAATTCATTCTCCCGATGCCTATAAAAACAAATACTACGTATCCTTCCCTACTGCCTATGAAGTAGTGTTGGGCGTGGAAAATCCAGATGGAGAAATCACCGAGAAAACCTATAGCCTTAACAACTGGATTGATCTGGGATTTGCTACGCTAAAAATCCGTTTGATTGACTTTGATCAGGTAGAAAAGGGCAATGGTGAAATCACCGGAAATGACCTTTACTTCACACTGAATTCCAAGCGAAATATTCTAAAGCGCTACTTGAAGAATATTGAGATTAAGGTTATGAATATGTCGGCCAATACGGTGAAAGTTTCCTTTCAGGACAACAACTCCCTGAAAGCGGCTGACTTATCTAACACCATTGCTTCCGGGTTTATTGAGTATGATCTCGAACGTAAGATTACCAGTTCGAATCAGATTTTGGAGTTTATTGATTCGCAGCGCGATGAAGTGTATCAGCGCTTGAAGGAATCGGAAATGTCGATCCAAGAATTTAAGATCAACAACAAGGTTACCGGAAGTACCGAAGATTTTGCGGGTAGCTACATGGAACGCCTGGGGTTGCTTGAAGAAGAATACCTAAAACTGGAATTGGAGAAAGACATTCTGGACGAAATCGCCTCAGCTACAGAGTCTAATTCTGATTCGGTGGATGTTTACGATCTACTTCCACTATTGGCTGGAACCCAGTTTGAAGAAAACATTAAGGCCCAGGTTAAATACCTGCACAAGCTTCTTTTGGAAAAAGAGCAGGCTTTGTATGAAGTAACTTCTTCCAGTGGTCGGGTAAAAAATCTGGACTTTCAGGTAGGTATCCAGAAAAAGCTGTTGATGGAGAGTATTTACTCCTTCAAACAAAAAATTGAATCGCGCAAAGAGAATATCAAAAGCAAAATCACGGATATCGAAAGCACCTTTAGTGGACTACCCGTTAAGGAGCTGCGTTACTCTCGATTGAAGCGCGTATTTGCCATTAACGAGAAATTCTATACCCTGCTTTTGGAGAAGAAGGCCGAGTACGCCATCTCTAAAGCCGGTATCGTTCCTGAAAGTGTGATTTTGGAATTGGCCGTTCCAGCTGAGAAGCCTATTTCTCCAGATAAACGAATGATTTACACTGTGTTTATCCTCGTGGCTATTATCGCCGGGGTATCCATGGTTGTGATCCGCTACTTGTTGTACAACGAAGTGGGATCGCTAAATGAAATCGTAAAGCTTACTCAAGCCTCGATCGGTACCTTGGGAATTATTCCCGATGTAAAAGAAAAGATTCCGGTATCGCAGCTCGTAGTCGACAAAAAGCCTAAGTCAGTTTTGGCCGAATCCTTCCGCTCCATTCGAACCAATTTGCAGTTTATTAGCCGTGAAGACGATAGTTCAAAGATTATCGCGATTACCTCAACCATTTCTGGGGAAGGAAAAACCTTTGTTGCTATTAACCTGGGAGGAATTATCGCCTTCTCTGGAAAAAAGGTAATCATTCTGGATCTGGATATGCGGAAGCCTAAAATCCACAAGGGTTTTAACACCGAGAACAAAAATGGAATGTCCACTTTGCTGATTGGAAAGGACAAGATTGAAGATACCATTCAAAAAAGTCAATTGGGTAATCTGGACTTTATCACCGCTGGACCTGTTCCACCAAACCCTTCAGAGCTTATCATCAACGGCAAGCTTTACGACGTGCTGGATGAGTTGAAAAAACAGTATGACATTATCATTATTGACAACCCTCCTGTTGGATTGGTTACCGATGGTATTGAATGTTTGAAAATTGCCGATTACCCACTCTACATTTTCCGGGCTGAGTATTCGAAGAGAAACTTCGTACAAATGGTTGACCGGATCGTGAACGAGAACAAAGTTCAGCACCTTTCCGTAATCCTTAATGGTGTAAACGTAAACCGGGGTAGGTATAACTACAATTATAGCTACGGTTATGGTTACGGATACGGCTACGGATATGGGTACGGTTATGGCTATGGCTACGGCGGCTATTACGAAGAAAACGAAGACAAAGAAGCTGAAAGCAAAGCCTTTTTAAAACGCTTCAAAAAAAATAAGAATTAGATGGAGATACTTGAAGAACCCCTACCCGGGGTATTCCTCTTGAAGCCCCGCGTATTTGGCGACCATCGCGGCCATTTTTACGAACCTTACAACAAAGACACTTTCCATAAGCTTGGCATTACTGCTGAATTTGTTCAGGACAATCAATCCTTGTCTACCCAGAAAGGAGTATTGCGTGGACTTCATTTTCAGAATCCACCTTATGCTCAAGGAAAACTGGTACGGGTTCTACAAGGTGCTGTGATTGACGTGGCCGTAGATATTCGGAAAGGTTCAGCTACCTATGGCCAACACTTTGCGGCCGAGTTGAATGAAGAGAATAAGCTTCTGATGTACGTTCCGCCAGGCTATGCCCATGGCTTTGTAACGCTTGCCGAAACCACGCTCTTTAACTACAAGTGTACCAACTATTACCACCCAGAGTCAGAAGACGGTATTGCATGGGATGATCCTGATTTGGGGATTGATTGGGGAATTGATTCACCGATTTTATCTGCAAAAGACACGCAAAATCAGGCCTTCAAGGATTTTAATAGTTTGTTTTAATCCCTCGTTTTATAGTTTTGAAGCTGATGCTTCAGTCATTCGTTTAAGCTTTGGATAGATTACTGGTTTACAAATACGTTGGACTTTTTGTCTTTTCTCTGGTGTTGGCTTTGATCCTAAACACCATATTTCTTCGATTCTCCCGTAATCTCGGAAACCGCAATATTGATGAAGGATTGATCCGTTGGTCCTCAGTCTCGAAACCCTCTTTAGGAGGCATTTCGTTTTACATCATTTTTCTCGTCACCTATTCCATTTACACCATCTTTTTCAATCCGGGCACTCACCTGTTGAATCCCCAGCACATAGGGATATTGCTGGCCACTGGGATGGCTTTTTTGATGGGTTTGAGCGACGATGCTTACAACACCAATCCCCTGCTTAAATTTTTGGTTCAGGTAGCCTGTGGTGGTGTGCTTATTCTCACCGGAACCTACATATCTCTGTTTGAATTGGAACTGTTCAATTACCTGCTCACCATCTTTTGGGTAGTAGCCGTTATGAACTCCATTAACATGCTGGATAACATGGATGCCATTACCACTATGGTTTCCATCTTTATCATTTTTTCAGCCATGTCTTCCGCCTGGATCAGTCCGGATTTTAATCACTTCTGCATGACCTCAATGGTGGGCTTATCGGGAGCATTGATCGGCTTTTTGTTCTACAATTGGAACCCTTCAAAAATGTTTATGGGCGATACAGGGAGCCAGTTTCTGGGCATCTTTCTGGCCGCCTTTGGCATCATTTACTTCTGGAACAACAAAGCTGGTGGTGGTGAAGAAGCCGTTACCCGTCAGGTAACCATTACCATGATTGCCTTTATTGTGCCTATTACCGATACCCTAACCGTAATCATCAATCGACTTAGACGTAAGCAATCTCCTTTTGTAGGTGGAAAGGACCATACCACACACCACCTCTCCTATTTGGGCTTAAACGACCGGAATGTAGCTCGGGTTTTTGCCCTTATCAGTTTTGTCTCTTACATCCTTGTTTACCTGATTGTTAATAACTTTCAGGAGTGGACCTACCTAAAAGCGATCCTGTTTCTTTCGTATTTTCTAATAGTTTTCGGAACTTTGTATACGATAACTCAACTGCCGAAAACAAGAAAGAAATTCAAGGAACAAAATGGTCAATGACAAAAAGAGATGGCGAAGAAATAGCCGAATTTTCCTAAGCGGCTTCGGTTTCGCAATCCTGGTCAGTTTCCTATTTATTCAATCTACGTACGAAGAAAAAGAAGATGCCGGATACGAAAAGGTGTTTCAGGAAAACTACCATGTATTTGCGCTCAACATTCCAAACGAATTGGAATTTTGCGATGAGGAAGTCCCCCTTCAGTTGATTGATGTTCGGGAAAAACTGGATCGGGAATTACTGGTAAACACCTACTGGCAATCCAACATGTTGCTTTTTCTAAAACGATCTCACAGGTGGTTTCCAGTGATTGAACCCATCTTGGCAGAAAACGGTGTTCCTGACGATTTTAAGTACCTCGCCTTGATTGAAAGCGGGCTCACTCCTATCGTTTCTCCTGCTGGTGCAACTGGCTTTTGGCAGATTATGAGAGCTACCGGTCAGGAGCATGGTCTTCGCATCAACAAAGAGGTGGATGAAAGATACCACGTAGAAAAGTCCACTCAATTTGCCTGTGACTACCTTAAGGAAGCCAAAGAGAAATTTGGCAGCTGGACCTTAGCCGCCGGTTCCTACAACATGGGAATGAATGGAATGAGAAAACAGCTGGAGCGTCAAAAGGTGGATAACTACTACGACCTATTGCTCAACGAGGAAACTTCGCGTTACCTGTTTCGCATTTTGGCTGTAAAGCATATCATTACCCATGCCCCAGAGTATGGATTTACGTTTAGAAGCAAGCACCTGTATCCCACTATTGAGACCGAAGAAGTTCTTCTGGATTCCTCGGTGGCCAATTTTGCGGACTATGCTTTTGAACATCAAATCAACTACAAAGTCTTGAAGTATTTCAACCCCTGGTTGAGACAGAGCTACCTTCACAACACCAAAGGCGATACCTATTGGGTGAAGATTCCAACCGAAAAATACCGCAGGCAAATTATGCTGGACCTGCAACTTCCCGAAATGGAGGAAGACACCATTACAGCAGAGTAAGCAAGAGTCAGCTTGGAAGAATTTTTGGAAGTATACGGTGCCCGTGAGCACAATCTAAAAAACCTTACGGTCAAAATTCCGCGAAACCAATTGGTGGTGATCACCGGATTGAGTGGAAGTGGAAAATCCTCTTTGGCCTTCGATACTATTCACGCGGAAGGACAGCGTCGCTATATTGAAAGCTTCGCCAGCTATGCACGCCAATTCATTGGCAACCTGGAACGCCCCGATGTAGACAAGATCAACGGATTGAGTCCGGTGATTTCCATTGAGCAGAAAACGGTGAACAAAAGCCCCCGATCCACCGTGGGAACGATTACCGAGATCTACGATTTCCTGCGTTTGCTCTATGCCCGGGCTTCTGACGCCTATTCCTACAACACGGGTGAAAAAATGGTGCAATACTCGGATCAGGAAATTCGCGAATTAATTCAGAAGCACTACAAAGGCAAACGCATTCAACTACTGGCTCCCTTGGTCCGATCCAGAAAGGGACACTACCGTGAGTTGTTTCAAAGCATTAGCAAAAAAGGCTTTCTTAGGGTTCGTGTGGATGGCGAAGTGCAAGAGATCCTACCTCGTATGCAGGTAGACCGCTATAAAAACCACGACATTGAAGTGGTAATCGACCGGATAAAGGTGGATGAGAAAAGCGAAGGCCGCATTCTTGAATCTCTGAAACTGGCCCTGAAAATGGGTAAAAATGTAATGATGGTGATGGACGTGGATTCGGATGAAGTGCGCTACTTCTCCCGCAACCTGATGTGTCCTACCACCGGAATTGCCTACGATCTTCCAGCTCCGAATTTGTTTTCCTTCAACTCCCCCAAAGGAGCATGCCCCCATTGTAACGGTTTGGGAGAGGTGTCTGAAGTAGACATCAACAAAATCATACCCGACAATAAGAAAAGCATTAAACAAGGCGCTTTAGCTCCATTAGGGGCTTACAAAAGCAATTGGATCTTTAAACAGATCGAAGCCATTGGCCAGAAGTACGGATTTAAATTGACCACTCCGGTCAAAGAGATCGAAGAAAAGGCCATCCACGAAATGCTCTTTGGGTCTACCGAAGACATCGTGGTGAAAAATGAAGTGGCTGGAGTATCCAACTCCTACACCATCCGGTTTGAGGGAATCGTAAACATTCTCACCAACCACGTAAAAGACGACTACGGCACGGCATACCACCGCTGGGCTCAAAGCTTTATGAATAAAGTTCCCTGTCCTGAATGCCATGGAAGTCGTTTGAAAAAGGAGGCCCTGTATTTCAAAATTGGGGACAAAAACATCGCCGATTTGGCCAACTCCGACATCACCTGGTTGGAAGAGTGGTTTCAAAACATTGAGGAAAAACTCAGCGATAAACAAAAGAAAATTGCAGAGGATATTCTAAAGGAAATCCGAAGTCGCATAGGCTTTTTAACCAATGTTGGTTTGGACTACCTGACCCTGAATCGTTCGGCCAAATCCCTGTCGGGAGGAGAAGCCCAGCGCATTCGATTGGCTACCCAAATTGGTACGCAACTCGTTGGCGTGCTCTATATCCTCGATGAGCCCAGTATTGGTCTTCACCAACGAGACAACGATCGCTTGATCACGGCCCTTAAAGACTTGCGCGAAATTGGTAATTCCGTGATGGTCGTTGAGCACGACAAAGACATGATTCTCAATGCGGACTACGTATTGGATATCGGTCCTGGAGCTGGGGTTCACGGTGGAGAGATTGTAGCTGCCGGTTCGCCAGAAGAAATCATGCAGCTGCCCACAGAAACGGCGAAGTATTTGAGCGGAGCCAAAGAAATTCCAATTCCGGCTAAACCTCGGAAAGGCAGCGGCAAAAAGCTTTCTCTTACCGGTGCTTCAGGCAACAACCTGAAAAATGTAAAGGTGGATTTTCCTTTGGGAAAATTCATCGTAGTTACGGGTGTTTCAGGATCTGGTAAATCTACCTTGATTAATCAGACCCTATACCCGATTTTGAACCAGCACTTTTACCGATCTCCCAAAAAACCACTTCCTTTCAAACAAGTGAAGGGACTGGAGCATTTGGACAAAGTCATTGAAATTGATCAAAGTCCGATTGGACGCACCCCGCGTTCCAATCCGGCAACCTATACCGGAGTATTTAGCGACATTAGAAATTTGTTTGCTCAGCTGCCTGAAGCTAAGATTCGCGGATACAAACCTGGACGTTTTTCTTTCAACGTAAAAGGCGGTCGCTGCGAAACCTGTAAGGGTGCAGGGGTAAAAACCATTGAAATGAATTTCCTTCCCGATGTGTATGTGCATTGCGAAGACTGCAATGGAAAACGCTACAACCGCGAAACGCTTGAAGTGAGGTACAAGGGAAAATCCATTTCCGATGTGTTGAATATGACCATCGAGGATGCCGTTCCCTTCTTTGAAAACATCCCTTCCATCGCTCAAAAACTTAGAACACTTGAGGAGGTAGGGTTAGGTTATATCACTTTAGGTCAAAGCAGCACTACCCTTTCAGGAGGTGAGGCTCAACGGGTTAAGTTGGCAACTGAGCTTTCTAAAAAGGATACCGGCAATACCTTCTACATACTTGATGAACCTTCTACCGGATTGCATTTCGAGGACATCAGCATTCTATTGGATGTATTGAACCGCTTAGCCGATCATGGGAATACCGTATTGGTCATTGAGCACAATTTGGACATCATCAAGGTGGCCGATCATGTCATTGATTTGGGGCCTGAAGGAGGCGAAAAAGGCGGTAAGATTCTGTTCTCCGGAACCCTTAAAAAACTGCTCAATCATCCCGAATCACATACCGGAAAATACCTGAAAAAAGAGCTGGAAAGAAAGCCTACTTTTCAAGATTAGAAAGGCCTCAGTGCGACAATACCGCAGGGAATAAAAAACGTTCGGAAAGCCTTATAAACACTGGGGAAGTTAATTCTGATTTTTGAAGGAATTCGAAGGTTTTTTGGTTACATTCGTTAATGTTCGATAGGGGTTGAAGGGAGTTTATACTTGATTTTACCTCAGATCGTCCGGAGACTAAATTACCTTATTAACTAAACGCAGTTCTATTCAGAATGGCTATTCTGATCTGCCTTAAACTTCTTTGATTCGAATGAAATAATGATTTTCATGAAGACCGGTAAGACCGCCGGAGGAAGAATCTTTAGGTCTAGCAACGCGATGGTTATCAAGTAAACCACGTTGCGTCGAACACCTTTACTTATTAAAAATAAACTATAATGAAACTATTCAATAGGTTCACCTTACTATTTATTGCCCTATTTTTCACGGGTAGTTTGTTCGCTCAATCGGCCTATCAAGAGCGAATTGAACGCATGCATGAAGCTGAAGCTCGCATCAATAAATACATTCAGGAGCACTTAGATGCCCCTATTCCCCAAGACGTCATTGACGATTACTTGCACAGTATGGACGAAGAAAAGGATGCCCACGGACACCCTTTGATGACCGATGCTGAAAAAGAAGGAAACGTCGAAAGATTGAAGTACGGTTATTGGAGAACTCAATACTTCATCGATTTTCCGGATGAGGTAGCTGTATATGCTGCTTCTCCTGTAAGTAACTGTAACAACGGTGACTTCGAACTCGGTAATTTTACCGGCTACACCCTGGCCTCTGGTAACACGACCAGTGGTAATGGTTACACTTCAGGTGAGTGTTCTTTTATTCCACTTACCGCTGTAACCACGTTGACTCCAGAAGCTCCTTTCTCCAACACGGATAACTTCCAGTTGGTAGGACCTGGTTCTGACCCATACGTACCTATTCAGCGCGTAAACACAGCTGCTGGATTGGGAGATAACTGGGCGGTTAGAATTAATGGTGGTAAGCCTTTGGCCAACCCGATTACTTCTAGCCAATGCTGGCCTGATCGCGGTATCAACCGTCTTTCGAGAACAGTTACCCTTTCTTCAGCAGGTATTTCTGAAGTAGGTTTCTACTACGCCTTGGTTATGGAATACCCAAATCACACCAATGCAAATCCATTTTTCGTAGCTCGTGCTATGGATGCTTCCGGAAATGAATTGGACCGTGTATGCCGTATTTCTAACCCTGGTGATCCTTTCTTCAACTCCGTTCCTTCTCAGTCTTATGGCGGTTGTGGTATTTCTCAAACCGTATACTCCGACTGGACTTGTGGCGAGCTTGAAGTAAGTGGAAACGTAGGTGATGTAATTACCTTGGAATTCTACGCTGTTGACTGTGGTGCTGGTGCGCACTTTGGTTATGCTTACGTAGATGATATCTGTGAAGACTGTGTAGCTGATTCCTGTAACTTCCAGGGAAGTATCGATTTGGATCCTGCAAAGGATACTTGCTTCACTGGACAGAAGTACGACGTATGCGGAACCTTCGATATGGCTGCTATCAACTGTACTACTGCTACTGTAAACAGCATCACTTTGAACGTAATTCAAGGTGGAGTTTCTACCCCGGTTACCGTTACACCTACCATTGACTTGGTGAACAAAACCTTTTGTTTTTCACTAAGCCCTGGAGACTTCCCATCAGCTTCTGGGTCTTATGACTTTGAAGTAACCATCGAATTCGCTATCAACGGTGGTACACACACCGAAACAGATGTTCATACCGTACCAGGACAGGACAACGATGTGAGCTTCGATTGCTGTGACTTTGTTCCACAAATTGTTATTCAAGGAGACACTTGTATCGATCCTTGTGAGAATCCTGAAATTCCAGTTATTGCATACGTAATTGATGCGAACACCGGATTGCCAATGACTTCTCCACCGAACACTATTTCCTGGAGCACCGGAGCTACTACTACTTACACTACTGCTTTTGTAAATACTCCTTTAACTGTTACCGTAACAGATGATAAGAAGTGTACAGAAACAGATTCTACTTACATCCCTTGTGATTCTTGTGACTGTAAGATCAAAGACTTCACGCTATTTGCCGGAACGCCGAATAAGTGTCAGGTTGGATTCTCTGCCTGGAACTATTCCACTACCAGCAAAGACTGTGAACCGATTAAGGTAATCTGGAACTGGGGAGATGGAACTACATCAGAAATGTCTCCATTGGTTAGCCCACTGCACACCTACAGCAGCAATGGTACCTATACCGTTTGTGCATCCGTAGTTGTACAGTCTGGTTCTGACCCTAAATGTACCGATACCTTGACTAAGTGTGTTGTAGTACGTATCGAGAAGTGTGACGATTGTAAGTGCGACATCCGCGACTTTACTTTGAAAAACACCATGTTGAACGGATGTCAGGCTGGTTTCTCAGCGTACAACTTCAGCATTACTCCAGAAGAGTGTAAAGCCGTTAAAATCCTTTGGGACTTTGGTGATGGTACTACCGTTTCTTTGGCTCCAAATGTAAGCGCTGCCCACACCTACAGCAGTAATGGTACCTATACCGTTTGTGCCACCGTTATTGTAGAATCTTCCATTGATCCTAAGTGTACCGATCAGTTGAAGAAGTGCATTACGGTAAACATTACCAATTGCCGCAGAAGTTCCGGTAGCATTGCTCCACCTCATTCCAACGGAAGTGGATCAGGAACTCCAGGTCAAGGTGATTTCTCGGTTTATCCGAATCCTACAAACGGAGATATCTTCGTATTCCTTCCTACTGAAAATGCTGAGCGTTTGCGCTTGCAAGTGGTTTCAGTAGAAGGCAAGGTTCTTATGAATCAGGAAGTAATTAATCAGGGTGAAGAAATTCAACTGTCTACTTCAGAATTGTCTGAAGGAACTTACTACCTGAAAGCCGTTCGCGAAGATGGAAGCGAGCACGTAAGATCCTTCATCAAAGAGTAATAAGGCTTCTGTAGAAGTTAATAAGGTATATTGGAAAGCGCCCTTCAATTTTTGAGGGGCGCTTTTTTTTGATCCGGCCAATAGCGATGGGCTTTTCAAATCGTTTTATCTTGTCCACTCTAAACAACACACTATGAAAACCACAATTACTCTTGCCTTTTGTCTGTTTGTTTCTCTGGCTTCTTTTGGCCAATCGGACAGCTACGTGAAAAAATTGAACAAGTACTTCGAACTTAATGGAACGGAAGAAACCTTTGAAACCGTAGTGGAGCAGATGATGGAGCAAATGAAATCTACCCGTACGGATGTTCCTGCTGAGATTTGGGATGAATTCAGTCAGGAAATGCAGAAGACTTCCCTAAAAGATTTGACCAAAATGCTCGCTCCTGTGTACTACAAGCACTTGACAGAAGCTGACCTGGACAAATTGAACGCATTTTACCAAAGCGATGTGGGTAAGAAACTGGCGGAGAAAACTCCGATTATCACCCAAGAGTCCATGGCGATAGGCCAACAATGGGGACTACAGATTGCTGAAAAGGTGATCAAAGAATTGGAAAAGAAGGGCTATTAAGCCCTTTTTTTATGACTTTTTGCCACCTGGCTTTAAGAAGGACTGAAGTGCCTCCACGTAAGCTTCAAACGCCTCCACTCCCTGGCTTTCGATCTGACAGGTGGTTAAGGGATAATTGTCCTTAAAGGATTTTTCGATGGAGAGATAGCCCGCCTCTTTGAGCTTGGTTAATTGAACACTTAGATTTCCGCGGGTTGCTCCTGTTTCCTTTAGCAGAAAATTAAAATCGGCTTTTTCCAAACTGATCAGAAGCGACATTACTGCCAACCTAAGTTCGTTATGGAGTAAGGGATCAAGCCTTTTTTTCACGGTGCGCCTTTTTGAGTAAGTATCCTGGAATAAGGTAGGAGGTAATCATAGACAGACCGACGGCAAGAACTACCCATTGTTCCGGAAGAAAGAAGGACACTACCGAAATCACCCAGGCAGAAATTCCACCTATGATCAAAGGACGAAACTGCAGTACTCCCCCACTTACAAAAGTGGCCAATCCATACAAACTGATCATCAAGGAATAGGCTTTCATCCAACCAATAAATGGACTGCTCGCCAAAACAATAAGAAGGGTGACCACAAAAGCACCCCACAAATAGCCCATCAGGCGATCGATGTATCCGCGAGTCGATTTTTTCTTGGCTCTTCGGCTTCCAATAATTCCCGCAGCAATGCTCGTAGCGGGCATCAAAATGGCCCAAGGGATCCAGGGCTTGTCGTACTGAATATTCATTAATAGAAAGTGAAGTACACTACCGATAAGTACCGACCATCCCCATAGTAAATAGAAGATGCTGTCTTCGCCAACCTTTCCCTTGGCTTTATCAATCATGGTGGTTATGATTTGCAGGCTTTCCTGCTCTGTTAATTCTTGGGTTTTCATTTCTGGAAATTTAGTTTGACGCTTCAAATATAAACAAGTTTATTTTATAAACTGGATTCTGCAAATAAAATCCTACAGGTCACAAAATAGGCAGCACAGCTTACAAACAGGATATTACAAAACTGAATACCAACATCTTACACTCAAACAAAAGATCACATAAAAGGGGTAATTTTAATTCTGTATAGGCCTAAAACTAAATAGTAGCTCTTAACAAAACCTTACTTATGAAACTAAAAATTGCCTGGCAGAATTATGCCAGAACCGCACTCCTATGTTCTTTACTTTCGAGTATAGTTTTCCTACCTACCGCCCTATTTGGGCAATCCTATCAGTTTGATTTAATCAAAGATGCTTCGAGCCTCGGCAACAACAAATACCAAATAACTCCGAATGCCTCCAACAAGGAAGGAGCCATTTGGTCCAAGCAAAAAATAGACCTCACTAAGCCGTTTAATATCTGCTTCGACGCCAACTTCGGCAGCAAAGACAACAACGGTGCAGACGGTATCGCCTTTGTACTGAGGTCTGATTCCTTAGACACCCTTGGCCGCGATGGAGGCGGTTTGGGCTTTACGGACATTCCGTCAGGACCTCGAAAAATCAGCCCTTCCCTGGCCATTGAGTTCGACGATTTTCAAAATGGCTGGAGTAATGATCCCAGCTACGACCACATCGCCCTGGTTAAAGATGGAATTGCTGCCACACCTCTTACCGGTCCCTTTCAACTGCTCTCGGGCAATATCGAAGATGGAGTGGATCACACTATACGAATACAATGGGATCCCTCAAGTCAATTCTTGTCCTGCTGGTTTGACGGAACGCTCAAGTTTAGTTACAACATCGACATTGCTACCACCATTTTTAGCGGAACGAATCATGTGTATTGGGGATTCACAAGTGGAACAGGCATGTACTACAATGCTCACACCGTTCAGTTTCACTCCATGAACAGCTTCTCAACCATTGGTAGTGCTTCATCCCTATCCAATACCTGCTTTCAAATTACTCCTAACTCCAAAAACCAAAAAGGAGCCATCTGGAACACTTCGATGATGGACCTCAACAATGACTTCACCATTTGCTTTGACGCCAATTTTGGCACCAAAGATGCCAATGGTGCAGACGGAATGGCCTTTGTTCTCAGACAGGACACCACTGATACCTTGGGTGGAAATGGTGGTGGATTGGGAATGTCGTATATCCCACCAACAACCCAAATCATTGCTCCATCATTTGCTGTGGAATTTGACGATTTCTTAAACGGATGGAGTAATGACCCGTCTTACGACCACATGGCTTTGGTCAAAGATGGTGACTTAGCCAATCCCTTGGATGGCCCTTATCAACTACTCTATGGAAACATCGAGGATGGCCAATATCACGAGGTAAAAATCACGTGGGACGCTGGTACTCAAGATTTCTCGGTGTGGTTTGATGGGTATTTAATGACCATATACAATATAGACCTTGTCAATTCCGTGTTCGGTAGCAACAGCATGGTTTGGTGGGGATTTACAGGTGCTACGGGAAATTTATTCAACGAACAAACCATCTGCAACATCAATCAAACTTGTTGCGGATATGAAGAAACCGAAGATTGTATCGTTTCTCAGTTTGACAAATTCTACGACGAACCAATCGGAATGGACATTCCTGAATCCGCTCAATTCAACTCGTTGAAGATTGCCGAAAACTGTGATTTTGTTGCCGCAGGAGAATTACCCACAGGAGTTATGCTGCCCCAATTTGTGAGCAGCAAGTTGCCTATGATCGCCCGAACGGATAAACATGGAAATCCGCTTTGGTTTAAGCAATACTTAGCCAATCAGGAAGTCATTGGAAGCTTTGAAAATGTGATCGAACTGAGTGACCAAAACATCTCGGCCTGTGGATACTACCACAATGGATTGCACGAAGTAGCTCTATTGGTTAAAACAGATGCCATGGGTAATGAACTGTGGACGCGACAAATTGGAAACCACTCTGGAGTGAGTGTTCGTGCCTGGGATGTAGAAGAAACTCCCCATGGCTTGATTGCCGTTTCAGGAACCTATGGCAACGATATGTTCATTTCGGTTTTTGATGCTTCTGGAATTCAGATGTGGTCTAAACTCTACACCATTCCTCAGGGAAGCATTTCATCCTTTGCCCTTGAGCCTTCAGATCGAGATGGCGATGGAGTTCCGGCGGAAGGTTTCGCTGTTTGTGGAAATCTATTTGCCCCTTCTATCGGCACTCCAACAGGATTTCTTTTGGAATTTGATTTGGCTGGCACCCCGATTCCAAGTACCATGCATACCTCACCTGAGGTCGTATTTCTGGATCTAAAACAATTGGATACCGATAACGATTCTTTGGTAGATAGCCTGAGTTGGGCAGTGACAGGACAACATACCGCCTCCCAGCATCTTGTACTTGGCTACTTCTTCCCCACCGGTTCCATAGTGAAACAATACAACTTTGCAAACACACAATTGCGAGGTCATGCTCTGGAGCAAGCTCCCAATGGCAACGTAATGGTTGTAGCGGACCTGGTCGATCCTTCATGGACTTATGCATCCATCCTTACTTTGGAAGCTGATCTATCCAATAACTATGTAATCGCCTACAATACGTCTACCAATGAATCCAATGAGTTGGTTCGATCTGTGGAAGTGGTTACCAATAAGTTTGTGGCCATGGCAGGTGGAACGGATGCGTCCAAACCCGCCGGAGAGTATAATCCATTGATTAAGTCCTTCAATTTTAACCACCTTACTTACTGCGATTATCCTATTCCGTTAACCACTACGATTTTAGACACCTTGGATAAACCCCAGGTTAGCTCAAGTCATTTGCCTACGGATACCTTATCCAATTGGGTGGAAGAAATCATTCAACAGGACCATATCTATTGCACAATGCTCGCCATGAAGCAGTCGACTTCTCTTAGCACCGTTGAGCAAGAGTTGAGCGATCAGCCTTTCATTCATGTCTATCCGAATCCAATTAAGCAAGGAGATATTCTTCACATTGAAATGAACGACTCGGATGAAGATAAACGAGACTTGACGGTACTTGATGCCAGCGGTCGTGTGCTTCTTCAGCAGGAATCAGAAACCGATAATAACGGCAACGTTGTGCTACACACTGCGGGACTGGAAGCCGGTACTTACATCCTTCAAATCAAGGGTCAATCTACTCTGCAGTCGATACGGTTCGTCGTTTCGCATTAATACCTATCATTAGGCTTTTACAAAAAAGAGGTCGGAGTTATTCTGACCTCTTTTTTTATGCATTGTAGCTTAGGCAGCACTTTTTGTACTTCAGGCCACTACCGCATGGACAAGGATCGTTTCGGCGAAGGGTTCGTCCCATCCTCACCTTTTTCTTCCAACGGTTGGCGTTGGATTGCCTGAATGTATGTTCCAAGATATCATACAATTCAGGATGCTTCTTTTTTAATAGTGCCGGACGCTCAAAAAAGTACTCTGAAGCCACCGCCAAAAACTCCTGGCGATTGGTCGCACCATAGGGATTGATATCTGAATCCCCTTCGGTGATTTCTTCTACCTTTTTTTGAATCAATTGAAGCCAGGTGGTCTGTAGGGCCTGGTTTTCCCATCCTGGTGGAATTCCATCGATCACACCGTCTTCCTTGTCAAACAGGTGTACAAACTCATGGATACCCACATTTTTCTTGTCAGAGGTGATATCGAACCCTTGATGAAGGGCGGGTTTAGAAAAAATCACAACTCCCTCCATTGGGCCATTACCCACCATACCAGTGACCATTTCGCTGGGGTTTCGAAAATTAAAATCGCGGTCAAAGTGACTTGGATAAAGGAGTACCTCGCGAAGGTATTGGTAGCGCCATTCTGGAAACCCAAAGACCACAATAGCCGCACTGGCGGCTACTAACAAACGATCCTCATCTTCAACCTTAGTCTGTATACCTGTGATTTTCACCCGGCTCAGGAACTCCAAAATGTCATTTTCAAAATGGTCCTTTTCCGAATGACTCAATCGTTGGTAGAATTCGACCTGAGATTGAAGTATCGTTCTCCATTTTGCAGGAAACTGAGCGGGTACCGCTATAGGCTTTGAACGGTTACCATATTTAAGAATGACAAATAGAAGCGTGCCGATGGCCAGTATGATAAATCCCCACATGCTCCGAAAGTAAGTTTTGTCAGAGAATTGCACAACTGCCATTCTCCTTACACAAGAATGAGAGTTTGGTACAGGAGCGGACAGTTCTTTTGAGGTACAGTATCCTTTTTTGTGAAAAATTACTGGACGACGTCTATAAAATCAGATACAATGAAAATTCGTATACCTTTCTTTCTGGCACTCCTATTCATGATGATGAATGAGGCACAAGCTCAAGTTCCTAAAACGGTGATGGTTGAACATTTTACCAATACCCGCTGCGGTATTTGTGGATCAAGAAATCCTTCATTTATTAACTACATATCATCTCGTTCAGATATTCTGCACATGAGCGTGCACCCCAGTCGTCCTTACAACACTTGTTTTCTAAACAACCACAACCCTTCTGAAAACGACTCCAGAACACAATTCTACAGCGGTGTATTTGGAAGTACTCCTCGCATCGTAGTTGGCGGTTCGGTAATCGCAGCAAATGTGAATTATGCTTCGATGAATACCTATTCACCTTATACCGGTCAAACCTCTCCAATTTCCATCGCTATTGATCCCATTGGTTACGAGCAAAGCACCGAAATGCTAAAGTTTCGTGTAGTACTTCATACTGAGGCTTCTCATAGCTTGGGGAACCTAAGCTTGCTTCTTGCAGTAACTGAAGACACGGTATTTTTTGCCGCTCCAAATGGGGAGAATCGTCACTACAATGTATTTAGACAAAGTGCTACCGACGTTATGGGTGATCCGGTAACAGCGGCTACAATGGTGGGTGATTCAATGGTATACACCTACAGCTTAAAGTACAACTCTGATTGGGATTTTGATCGCATTAACGCCACCGTTATCGTTCAGGAAACAGCGAGCAAGGAAGTCGTTCAGGCCGCTCGTCAAACGAAGATGAACCAAATGAACCAAGGTCCAAATTCTATTGAAGAAATGGGTACTATGCATAGTCTTTCCATCTTCCCAAATCCCCTTCGTGGATCTATTATCCAATTTCAAAACGCTACTCAAATCACCTCACTTCAGCTTTTCGATTTGAACGGAAATCAAGTTGCTCAGCGTGAAGGCCACACCGAACAATGGGTTCTTGAAAACCTAAATCCTGGAGCTTACATTCTTCGAGTGAATGATGAGCAACACGGAACACAGACCCAATTGCTAATCAAGCAATAACGGTAAAGCATACAGGGCGGAAGATTTTTTTTGATTTGCGGTCAACAATTGACCGCCCTGTCTGTCTATTTTTCTAAATTTAGCGCAGATACTTAACCTTTAATTCTTAATACCGGATGGATTGAACCTGGCAATTAATTGCGGATATTGAAGGAGAGATTGAAAAATGCTATACCAAGAAAGACGGGATTTTATCCGTAAAACCCTGATAGGAGGCCTGTTATCCGCAATCCAGTTACCCTTGCTGGCAGCCGATGACTCACCTATCGCCCAGGAATTATTAAAAAAAAGGTTCTCCCTTCCCAAATCAGATGCCGATTGGGCTAAGGTGAGAAAACAATTTCCGCTCAACGACAAACCGGTTTATTTTAATTCAGCAGGTTTAGGACCTTCCCCCGAAGTAGTTGTAGACACTTTGTGCGAATGGACCAAAAAACTGGAAGAGTTAGGAGATACCGGAAGAAAGTATACCAAATCCCCACATCAAACGCTGGCCGATTTTTTTGGTGTACCCCAATTCTCAGTGGCCGTTACCCGAAACACGACGGAAGGAATAAACATCGTGGCCCGAAGTCTTGATTTGAAGCCGGGTGATGAAGTCATTCTTACCCGACACGAACACATCGGAGGATCGGCGGCCTGGGTGGCCTTGCACAAGGAGATTGGCATTCAAGTCAAATTAGTAGAACTTGATTTAAGCGGGAAGGAAAACTTCGATCGGATTACGCAAGCCGTAACGGACAAAACCAAGGTTATTTCCTTTTCCCACATCACCTGCACGACAGGACTCCGATTACCGGCCAAGGAGATTGCTCAATTTTGCCGGGAGCGTGGAATATATTCCTGTGTGGATGGAGCTCAATCCGCTGGAATGATTCGCGTAAATCTATCCGAAATGAACCCGGACTTTTATGTATCCAGCGGCCACAAGTGGCTCATGGGTCCTAAAGGTTCAGGCCTACTTTACATCAACCCGGAAACCATCAAAAACATTACCCCCATTTTTTCGGGAGCCTATACGGATAGTGAATTTGACCTGGCCAATTTGGAAATGAAATACATCCAAAAAACCACCCGGGAAGAGTACGGAACCAGAAATGCCCCTCAAGTGTTAGCCCTGGAATCGGCAGTTAAATTCCTGAATCAATTTGGTATCGATGAAATTGAGAAACGAGGTTTGCATCTGGCCGAATACTTGAAGAAAGGACTGAATGAAATTCCCGAAATAGAAGTCATCTCTCCCATGGATCGGGAATACGCGTCGGCCATTGTAACTTTTCGAATCAAAGGCATGCCTTTTCACGATGCTTACCTGGATTTGATGAAAACCTACCGCTGCCGGTTGAGGGTAATCTTCGAAAATGATTTAGAGGCCATTCGTGCCTCCTGTGCCATTTACAATACCGAAAAAGACCTGGACTTCCTGCTCGAATCTCTTCGAACGATGGTAGCCGTCAATGCCCAAAAAGAGGGTTAATTCCCTACTTATTCTGATCGACAAATTCGATAACCGCCTGATTGAAGGGAACCCACTCGTTGTTCATCGGTGAATGCCCGGATTTTGGATAGGTCACAATCTTTTTGACGGATGAGCTAATGTGGTTGTAGGTATCGTATCCCAGGCTTGGTGGAACAACGAAGTCATACTCACCCCAAAGTATCAAGGTGGGAATGGTAACCTTATGCAGCTCACTGGTCAAAGAAGTACTTTCGATTTCATCGTTGAGCTTGCTACTCGTCTGGTTCCCGGCCATGTAACTGGTCAATGGGTTAATTGCTCCCGTCATCGGGGACAAGGTATTTCCACCTTCATCCGGGGCCTGAATAAATCCATCTTCCTGCAACCAACCTTCTGCTTCAAAGCCTTTTCGATTAATCTCCCCCCTTGTTCGGAGGTGATATTATTGGTATCAATGGCCTCTGCCCATTCCAGCGTACTTTGCCAATTTTCTACATTGTTGCCTAAGGCAATTTGCTCCTTAGCCACGCTAATAAACATGGCCACAGCATCCTTATTCAACTGGGGAATATCATGGGCTCCATCCACTTCGATCCAACCTTTGAGTTCGTGCTGATAATTGCCAGTGGTCATGTACCGAGCTGTGAGGGTGCCTCCCCAGGAATGGCCCAAAGCAAAAATGCTGATTTGCGAACCATACTTGGATTTGAGCGCTCTAACCACAGCAAGCATATCGTCGGCCATGGCTTGAACGGTCAGGTCTGAGGACTTGTATTTTCCGTGACTCATTCCCTGGCCTCGCTGATCCCAGTAGGCTATTCCATATTTCTCTTCTAACTCTACGCTATATTGGCCCGTACGGTACTCCAGTCCATTTCCCCCGGGTCCACCATGAACGATTAGAACAATCACGTTGGAATTAACATTTCCACGCATGTAAACGGGCATATCCGCCCCTTCGTAACGAACATAGAGGGTTTCATCTACCTTGGACAGATCCGAATCCTTGCTGCAAGAAAACAGAATCAGTGAAAGACTTAAAAGGATCATCAACTTTTTCATTTTCCCTTAGATTTTGAAACGGTTTTACATGCTGTTCTTTTGGGGCCGAAAAAGGGTGCATATCGAATGCCGAGTTCCCAAGCCAATTCCGGTACCCAACCCGAGTTATAGCCCAACAAAAAGTGACCATTCATTCGAGTAAACACATCCAGTTTTTGCTCCTGACTCAGCTTAAATCGCTGTCCAAGTTCTCCACCGATAGACGGAGTGAAGTAACCTCGGGAGCTCACCGATTTTGATTTCACGCTCCCATCTGTAGAAACTTCAAGGGTTTCTCCTGAATTGAACTTGGTATAATAGCCGATTCCGGCGCTCACTCCCGTATAAAAGCCTCGCTTACCATACCGGTTCCATTGCAAATCTGCCGCAATCAGTAATCCCTTGTGGGACTGAGGATGCGTGTAAAAGGCAATACTTGGCGTAACCATGAGGTATTTATGGATGTTCTTCGTCTTTTCTCCTCGTATTTTTTCCTTATTGACATGAATCAGGTGCCAGTCCATCCCCAATTTTATACCGGGATGGGTTAAAAAATTACCGTAGTAAGAAATTCTCCAGGGCAGGGCCTCTCTTTCTGCTGATTCCTGGCCATTCAGCTGAACCGCCAGTAGCAAAAAACACCCCCATAAAATACTTCGCATGAATTGTGATTTTGAGCTTATCAAAGGTAGAATTCTACGTCAACCATGAATTCACTTGCGTTTTTTTTTCGTCAAAAAAATTATGGAATAGTTTGTGCAAAGACTCTTACCTTTAAAGGAACAAACTCCCAAAAAATCCAGCTATGAAAAAATCACTTCGGGTTTCTCCCATCAAAAAGTACCGTGTTCCCAAATACCCATCCTACCGTGGAAGAGATCCACTCCATTCTCAATCAGGACCTTTGACCAAAATTGGCTACTACTCTGCCGCCCTTCTCGGAGCAGTGGGTTTGTTCTCCTTTACTTCGGAGGGCGAAAAAAGGGAGCCGGAAAATCCGATCCGATTTAGCGAACTCGGCCTCCCTCATACCTATGCTATGTTTGGCACCGGACTGCCCGCACGCCTGGAACGTGAAGCCGCCATGGAAATAATCGAAAAAGTATTCAAAGAAAATGGGATTGCCCTAACTCCAAACTTTCCCATTGACGATGGTAAAACGGCCTTTCATGCAAGCGGTTTTAATGCCGAAAAAGGCATCGGTTACGTTTGGCTGGATAATCAAAGTGCCGATATCAGCTGTTTCAATGCCTGGTGGGGACCAGCAGATGAAGTTTTGCTCAAGGAAGACTTGAAAGCGCTTAAGGATTTTGAAGAGGGAGAGCCTGAATGGGAGGAGCTTCGAAAATTTCGAGAGAAGTTATTCAAAAACAAAAACTATTACCGGCTACTGGCTATTAAATCGAGCTCGTGGAACAATAAGGAGTTGGAGCAGGAAATTGAGAAATACATCATTGATCATAAACCATCTTCTGATCCGGAATACGGCCAGGAAATTCTGGATAAATACGACCGCGAAATGCTCGATATAAAGGAGGTGAAACAAGTGACGGAAGAACCGGATTACTCGATCGCGGCTTTTTCTCAATATGCCAATTACTCGACCTATAGCGGTTGGGGCAATCGCCATTCTAAGAGTAAAGCAGAAGCCTTGGAGCACTTAGAAGAGCTGGTTGAAGATTACATCGACTGGGCACGATCGGAGGGCCGCTTATGATTTTTGAACCTGTCATTAAATACACGGCCAATTTTCACCTCACTCACCAATGCAATATGCGCTGCGGATATTGCTATGCTGGGGAAAAAACAAACCTGTCGATGAGTGATGAAGTGATCGAGCAATCGATTGAATTTGTGCTCCAGGAGGTGGAAAAGAAAAAGGTGAATAAATTGGTTCTGGCTTTTCTGGGCGGAGAACCGCTGATGGAGCGAAAAAAGCTCTTCTATATTCAAGATGAATTCAGACGTCGACTGGGCGAGGAATTTAAAATTGTATCCCAGCTTTCCACCAATGGGCTACTTCTAACGGATGCGGTTATGGCGGAAATAACCCGGCGAAAAATTCTGGTTTCATTTAGCCTGGATGGCACCCCAGAAACCATGCAACGTCAGCGCCCAACTCTTGGCCAATCAGACTACTCCCGCATTATCGACCGATCGATTCGGCACGTGCTTAAGTACAATCCGATGACGAATGCCTTTTGCGTGATCACCCCAGAATCTGCAGGAGATGTGTTCGAAAATGTGACTTGGATCTATGACCAAGGCATGCGGTTTATCCATACCACACTCGATTATTCGGCAAATTGGACTTATTCTGACTTTGAACGGTTGGCCAAGGAATACCAAAAGTTGGCTCTATGGTACGAAGAGAAAGCCAGAAACCGAGAACATTTCTACCTCAGCTGTTTTGACGAACGGATCCAAACCCGCACCAAAAAGCCGGTTGCCTGTGAAGGAAAATGCTCGATCGGCAACAACCAAATTTCCATCTCCCCGGAAGGCACGCTCTATCCTTGTATCCAATTCGTAAAACCTGCTCATGAAGCCGATCAAAGCGTTCAATTGGGCGACCTGAAACATGGCAAGGATAAAAATCGCATCGATCGGTTGCAGGCAGACATTATCAAGGAAAAACCAGAATGCAAGGGATGTGCCCTTAAGGATCGCTGTACGACTTGGTGCTCTTGTATCAATTATGCCAGTACTCAAACGGTAACTCAGGCGAGCCCGGTAGCGTGTCATCATGAACAAACGCTCATACCCATCGTAGATCGGATGGGAAACCGATTGTGGAAGGAAAAGAATGATCTATTCGTTCAGAAACACTATAATCCCTTGTACAACCTGGTGGCCCAGGCCATGGCCTAAGCTAAAAGTCCACTCCAGAATTTACTTGTATATTCGGGGGTTTCCAATTAATCCATTCAGCATAAAAGCCGATGAATATTAATCGATTACCTCTTAAATCCGGATTTAGTATTATTCTCATTGCTCTGGTTTCCTGGGCCTGTCAACAAACCCCAATTGCCGAATTTTCTGCCAGCAATTACGTAGTTGACCCTGGTCAACGAATCACTTTTACCAATGCGTCTATTTCAGGGGATAGCTACCAATGGGATTTTGGAGACAACTCAAGTAGCACGGAAATCAATCCGGTTCATAGTTATTCTCAATCTGGCTTTTATACGGTTAACCTTATTGCCTATTCTAAAAACCAAAAAAAGCACAATTCCTTTTCGGCCATGATTACGGTGAATGACACGACCGATCCCTGTGAGTCGGTATTCTGTTACCACGATGGAACCTGTGAAGACGGAAAGTGTCAATGCAAGGAAGGCTATGAAGGGGAATTCTGCAACAAACAAATCACCCCAAAATACCTTACTGTTAACCGTATTGAAATTACCCGTTTCCCTTCCAAAAGAAGCAATGGGACGGATTGGGATGTTGACGGAAATGGCCGCCCGGATATTTATGTTCAGATGACGGAAAGACTGAATGGAACGGAGCTATGGAAAGCAGACGATCAGATTAGGACGGATGCGGAAACCAAGTTTACCTACGACTATACCCCATCACCCACTTTCCGATTGAATGATCCGGAAGCTGAATATGTGCTCGGCATTTACGACTACGACGACCAAAGTGCTGACGACTATATGGGTGGACTCTACTTCACTCCTTACCATTCCACCAATGATTTTCCAGATGTCATTACGGTTGACGGGGGAACCAAAGTGGCCTTTAAGCTACATGTGAGCTATTCTTTTTAAAGGAAAATTAATCCTCCTCCGACCAGTTAGCAGACAGGATGGTTAATACAAGTCGCCTGTTTTTCTGGTGTTCTTCTTCCGTTTTCGCCTGAAAAAATAAGGGTTCGGTATCGTTGTATCCCTTGGGCAAAAGTCGTTCCGGATCAATTCCCCTTTGGATTAACAAATCGGTGATTGCTTTTGCCCTCCTACAAGTTAGACAGGTGGAGCTCATATTTGAATACCGTTCATCGCAGTGCATACCAAGCTCAATATTCAGGCTGTCATGTTGGTTCAAAAACTGAAACAAACTGTCGAGGAAGGGAGTACTGGATTCCAAAATTTCGGGACGAGCCAATTCAAAATTCACGCTGTAGGTGGTTAGCTTTTGTCCTGGCGAGAACAGGGTATCGCTAAAAGAGAACTCTTGAGCCTGAGCGGCAATAGAAATGGTATTGGCCATCCAAATGAGCATGGTCAAGCGAATTTTATAAGTCATACCCCCAACCAAATCACCAATGTCCAGATTATGGAACATGCCAGTCCTATAATCACCATTCTTCGTCCGTGTATCCTACTCTCGGTCGAATACCGGAAGACTTTGGAGCCATCGGGTAAGGTCTTTTTCTGATTCCACAGGTACCAACCCAACATGAGTCCAAAAAATCCACCTAAAAACGCTGTGATATAACCGGCCCAAATCCATCCAGCTGAACTGGTCTCGGGTCGTGCTAAATCTTCTATTCTCTTCTGACGTAGTTTGTCCAATTCATCGTCATCCATGGGCTCTCCCCTCTCCTGCAATAACTTTCGGGCCAATTGCACATCAAAAGCACTCCACTCATCTTGTTTCAGCAAGAGATCACGCAATTCGGCATTGGAAAACTCAAAGAGGTAGTAATCCTCTTCCACCTCTTTTATCAACTTGTCGGCCAGGTTTGCCAAGATCTTATCCACCCTCGCAAATTCCTCTTGCGGGATAAACAGTTCAACTTCATTATGCAAAGAGGATCCAGAAAAAGTTAAATCCATACCGGGAGAATTGTCGGATAACAAGACTTCAACCTTATTATTCCTTAGAAGATCGGCCAGTTCGTTGGCCTGTTCAACGTCTGGAAATTTCCGGTACAAGGCAAAATTTGAGGGTATGCTCATGGTTTACTTCTGTTTAAAGGATTCAAATTGGGTGCTTGGTTGGATATGGGATTAGGGTCTAAGGGCGGGTGGGTGGGCCGAGTTTGTCCATGAAGCATGGGAATCATCATGAGCCATTTTACTATTTGTGATTGGTGTTTCATAGACCCTTAAAAATTGGATTCGATGAATTAACAAGATAGGAAAGTTCTTAAATGCATGTTAATGTCGCGACTAAGGATCGGGATTCTTTATAGATTTAACCGCCTGACACCATGTGATAAAACTCATCAATGTATGCCTCATTATCTGATTGCCTTTGCCTTATTCCTTTTTAGCTGTGGATCCGTATTCTCCCAAAATCAAAATTCGGAGTACCTATTGGAAAAACAGGTACTTCAGGGATTACTGGATTCTACCTCTTTTCAGCGACTGGTTTATGAGGAAGATGGAGTAAAAAAATGGAAACCCGTTTTTTCCTTTATCGATCAGCTCGATGTAAGCAAGATCACCTACTTAAGCGACGACCTGAAGGTCAAAGGGTATTTGGTTCAACCCAAGCAAAAGGGGAATTATCCTTGCATTATCTGGAACCGTGGCGGGGTCAAGAACTACGGAGCAATCACCACGCTGCGTGCCACGGCTATGATGGGAATGCTGGCCAAGGAGGGATATGTGGTAATTGCTACCCAATACAGAGGAAACGGAGGCAGCGAAGGTCAGGAAGAATTTGGCGGTGCTGACTTGAATGATGTCCTGAACCTTAAACAGGTGCTCGCTGATATACCACATGCAGATACTTCAAGAATTGGCATGTTTGGCGGAAGTCGAGGTGGAATGATGACCTACCTGGCCCTGGCTCAATCGGATTGGATTAAGGCAGCAGCAGTACTTGCTGCCCCGGTAGATCGTAGAGCATCCCATAAATTTCGCCCTCATTTGGAAGATTCGATGTACGAGTTGGTTCCCGGATATGAAGAGAACAAACAGGCAGAGCTTGACAAACGGTCCCCGATTCTGTGGGTGGACAGTTTTCCGAAAACCACCCCAATCCTAATCATGCACGGAAATGCGGACTGGAGAGTTAGAACCAGCCATAGTCTGGAAATGGCACTCGAGTTGGATGTTAGACGTATTCCCTACCGATTAATCATTTTTGAAGGGGATGACCACGGCTTAAGCCTTCATCGAGAAGATTTTTATCAAGAACTAATCACTTGGTTTAACACCTACGTGAAAAACGATACTCCCCTCCAAGCATGGTATATCACGGCCGATAAAGCCTACAAAACCAGCTCCTTCATTTTAGCCATTAAAACTCCTTGATTTCCACCCAAGGAGATCAATTTAACCGCTCATGTAAAAAATACTTTACATGAAGTAAAATTTAACTTACTTTGTGTCGTAATTATTTTACTCGCAGTGTTTACCATTCAGAAACAACTAATATGACATTCCAGGAAAAAAGAACCTTGGTCACCCTGGCAAGTTCAGTGATCATTCCCACCCTTTATTTCAGTTACCTGTTTCATATGCATCAGGAAGGCAGTATTGATTTGACCAATAATTTAAGAACTTGGGGAATCGCCATACTCATACTTATTCCAATCCAAATTGGTATTACCATTCTTAATCACATCATATTCTACATCATCAATCGGATAGTTACCGGAACAATGGAGAGCTACGATACGGATGAAAGGGATAAACGAATAGAACTCATTGCCACGAGAAACAGCTACATCGGGTTTATGGTAGGTTATGTTTTGGCCATGGCTTCCCTCGTATTAGGTGCACCCAACTACGTCATGTTCATCGTCTTGATTTCTTCCGGTATGTTTTCTTCGGTTATCAATGGTTTAACCGAATTGTATTTCTATCGGAGAGGGTTTTAATATGAGTGCCAAATGCATCAGTAATAATATTCGAGTGTTACGCTTCAATCATGGCGAAATGACTCAGCAACAGTTAGCTGAAGAAGTCAGGGTAACCCGTCAAACGATTGTGGCTATTGAAAAGAATAAATATTCCCCTTCTCTGGAGCTTGCCTTTCGCATTGCTCATGTGTTTAACAAACCCTTGGAAGAGGTCTTTATTTATAACCCGGAGAACGAAAAAGATAAGAAATGTTGATCCCTATGAATCTGTTGAAATTCCCTTCAATCCAGTTTTTGGGTCATTCAGTTAAGTTAATAAACAGTTCAGATAAAATAATTCTCCCTCATAAAACGTCATACTAACTTAGTTGATCAAAATGTGGGGATTTTATAACCGGAAGAAGAAAACGAAATCGGAAAGTAAAATCACTTGACTCATGAAAATTCTAATATTCAAAACGGATATCGAATCAGAACCCGGAGTTGATCGCGTAAGTTCATTGCTCAATGAGCATCCGATTATTACCCGATGGTCCATCGATACCGACGACGTAGACAACGTTCTTCGCATAGAAGCCATGAGAAGTCTCCAGGAACGGGAGGTTATCGAATTGGTTGCCGAGCATGGATTTACCTGCGAAGAATTACCAGACTGATTCAAGGCCAGTCAGTCGCCAAGGCCATACGCTGTAGGTCGAATGGTTCAATGGATTCGCTTTGGGTTGGAGGCTTGCTTATTCTTTGACTCGGATTCGGGTTATTGGGTATTTGCTTGCAACGACTACTGCGTAACCACAAACCTTTGCAACCGAACAGTGGTATTAGATTCAAAACGGACGTAATATGTGCCTGCTTTTAAGTCATGAACCGAAATTCGTTCAACTTGCAATCTACTCTCCCAGGATTTCAGCTCTCTTCCCTGATTATCCAAAATAGTAAGCATGCTATTTCTTAAGTTGACTTCTGGCAATTCAATGTTCAAATAATTGGATGTTGGATTGGGATAAACTTTTAATCCTATCACGGGATTATCCATTTCCTCTTTGCCGGTTAGAGTCTGATCCGTGAACCTAAACAAAAGGTTCGTAATGAAATCTGGTTTATGAATGATTGAATCACCAATGCGCAAAGAATCTCCAAAAGAAGACAAACCGTAGATCAAGTCATTACCTTTCATATCCTCATCTTCAATACCTTGGCTTCGCAAATAAGTTGGGATTTCAAGGACCAATTGGTTATCTGAAGGCAAGCCAATTGTTCGATAAAATACGAAAGACGTGTCTATTGTTGGATTCTGAACAATTCGCCGAAATCCATTATAGAAGAAATCCTCACTCCCATTGGAGATAAGACCTCCAAGTCTTCCTGATTTTCCAGCGGACACCAATTTACCATCATCCTTGCCAAAAATCATTTGAACAATGTAGATTCCTGAATTCAAATCGACAACCTGACCATCAACCATCACATTATCTAGTGCAAAAAGCTCGACCAATACCTCTCCATGATAAAGAGTCATAGCTACAAAATCATCATCTTCAATAGAACCGAATCCTTTTAGCCAAACCAAATTTCCTTCTTGAAATTTAGCCACGAAACAATCTGCCTTTCCTCTATAAGGGATGGTTTTACCTAAAACCTTCCAATCATCAATAAAATGAAGACCTAAGACGTAACAATCACCAGTCTTCTGATCAACAACAATTTGCTTAATCCGAATGGTTAAATCAAAAACATACGACCATATAGGGTTTCCTTTGAGATCAAGACAGGCAACAAATCCATCGGAATAGATCAGGTGAAATCTTCTTTGTTTTAACTGGACCTGATCTGAGAGATTCAGTGTATCATAGAACTCCCCTCCTACGAAAATCTTCTCCTTTTCGATTACCATGGTCGAAGGTACTACGCGTCCAGAAGTATAGGTTTGAGCCAGATTGACCTTACCCTTAGTGTCAAAGCCAAGAAGTACCATATTACTTGTACCTGGCGTTTGAACAATAGCCGACCCATTGGGGTAAATGGTTCCCTCAAAGTCCTGGATTGAATACAACCGGTTGGAAGAGTCACAATCCAGGTGCATATGCCCATAGTCTCCATCTAAATCGGTGATCCATTCAGGGTTTCCTTCAGAGTTCAATTTCGATACAAAATTGCTATGATTTACTCTTGTGGATTTGTTCAATACCAAAGAACCTAATTGAAGGGTGTCCCCAAAACTACTCCCATAATAAGTGTTCCCTTGATAATCAAGACATACTGATGCTTTGTTTTGAATGGAAGGGCACTGGATTACTTGAAACCAATCGAATGTCAGATCCTGGGCTTGGACCATACCAAACGAGAAGGCAAGAATCAAGAAAAGAAATCTAAACTTCAAGGTAAATTGATGATTCGAGGTTAACGCTATAAAACTACTCCGTTATCAGGGTAAGACGATGAACTTCTGAAGTCGATAAGTCAAGTCGGATTCAAAACGTACGTAATATGTTCCTGCTTTTAAGTCATGAATCGAAATTCGTTCAACTTGCGACCTACTCTCCCGGGATTTCAACTCTCTTCCCTGATTATCCAAAATAGTAAGCATGCCATTTTCTAAATTAACTTCTTGCAATTCAATGTTCAAATAATCAGATGTTGGATTGGGAAAAACTTTTAAAGCTACCTGAGATGTTTGAGGTACTCCAATGGTTGTCAGAGTATGATCGCTGAATTTCAAAACGATGCTTGTTCGATAATCAGGTTTATAAATGATCGAATCCCGGATTCTAACGGAATCTCCTGATGACGTTAAAACGTAGGCCAAGTCACGATTTTTCATATCTCCATCAATCAATCCTTGGCTATCCATATAAGTGGAAATCTTAAGAACTTCCTTATGGTTTGTCGATTTGTTTTCTGTTCTGATAAAATGAAATGAAGTATCAAAACCATTTTGAGTGGATCTAAATCCATTGTAAAAGAAGTCCTCACTTCCATTGGATACCATACCTGGATAGGTTCCATTTTCAATAATCTGGTTTACTTCCCCATCTTGTTTATCTATTAATAACTCAACCAAAGTTCCATCTGTTTTTTTCGGGATTATATGTCCATCAACCTTAAAGTCTTCCCAAGCTACCGACCGAACCAAAATTTGGTTATTAAAGATTGTCATAGTCACAAGATCGTCGTCAACTGAAGTTCCAAAACCTTTTACCCAAATCAGTTTTCCCTCCATGAACTTTGCTACAAAAGCATCACTTCCTCCAACATAAGCTACACTTTCGCCATTGACATTCCAATCTGAAATAGAGTGATTTCCTAAAATGTAAACATCATTATTACTCTGATCAATATGGATTTGATTACCCTTCACATTCTGATCCAGAACATAGGACCATAGGTATTTCCCATCCAAGCCATAACAGGCAACAAAACCATCTGTATAAATTAAGTGTGAACGGCGTTGATTTAATTGTACCCCATTATCTAAGTTCAGGGTATCCTTGAATTCCCCAGAAAAAAGGATTCTATCCTTTCCTACTTCGAGAGCGGATGGAACTGCTCTATATGTGGTCAATTGTCTGGCCCAATTGACACTTCCATCGTTCCCCATGCTCATTAGAAGTAAATTATTTACTCCATTCGTTTGAGTAAATGAATGATTTGGTGGATTAATCATTCCTTCAAAATCTTGCACAGAAACTAACGATGAAGCATTGTGATCAATCAGGCTATGACTATACTCCCCATCCAAATCCAAAAACCATTGACAGTTTCCATTTTCATCGAACCTAGCGAAATAACTGCTACGGTTCGTTCTCTGTGGCCCTGATACTAAAAAGGTATCGACTTTCAATTGATCTTGAAAATCACCGGTTACGTAAGTATTATTTGAATCGTCACAACAAACTGATGGGTCGCTTTGGGTAGAATTGCATTGAATAACCTGAAACCAGTCCAGAGTCAGATCCTGGGCATGTAGGTTGCTAACAATACTCCAACAAATCAGTGCTATGTTACCTATTCGCTTTAACAAATCTCAAGGTATTGACCGACTGCCCTTTTAGAACCAAAAAATACAGTCCAGCAGGTAAATCGGTTAACTGCAAAGATAACGATCCCTGATGGGATAAGGTTTGCTGTCCAAAACTCTGAACCCTTCTCCCGGAAATATCCTGAACAAAAACATCTACTGCTGCCTCGTGATTTTGTTGGTACCTCAATTGAAGCAATCCCTCGGTTGGGTTAGGGAAAAGTCTAAAATAGGATTCCTCTTGTTTCTCTTCAATCTCGGTGTAAAAATCTGCCTCCGTTGCCAGAGGATCATATAGATGAACTGAATAGCCCATCAATATATTACTTGGCGCATCCGGATAGTAAATAGCCGGTGATACCGGGTTTCCGTTTGCATCCTCAGTAATTTTATAAACCCGAGTCAATAAATCTACGGAAGTTGTGGTGGGCACTGAGGTCATTCGTGCTCCAGGGGCAGCTGGAACATCAACCGGAACCTGGCTAAGCAATGTATAAGGATAATAACCGGTAGATGCACTCGTCCTTACCCAACCATCCAATAGCTGATCACCTTGCCGAAGGTTATGAGAATAGGTTGCCGAAACATTTATTACATCCCCTTTGCACAATCCTCTCGGTAGCCCTTTTGATACGTCATTCAATTGAATATCTACATTCGTTGCCACAGTCTGAATGGAATAATTTCCAGGAGCCATAGGTTTTGGATAATGGTCAATTCGATACTTCGGATAGTCAATATGTTCCATGGTCGTTTTGGCATTCATCATCCCCCAACCGCAATGTTCGCTCGGCACAACCCCATTACATGGATTTGAAGGTACCTGAGTAGCGTAATTTTGTAATAAATGCTCCACATCCTCAGGGGCCAAATCTTCATATAATGGAGATTGACCATTAAACTCAGACAATATCAAAGCAGCCACACCGCTTACATGAGGGGCTGATGAAGAAGTTCCCCAAAAATTTCCGTAATCATCTATTCGATTGCCGTCATGTTTCAGTGTATGAACATCTCCGGAACCATTATTTGACCCGTAAGGAGCTATTAGGTCCATGTCCTTACCAAACATGGCGTCAGAATGATAGCCGCCAGAAGAATTATTTCCTCCTACACTTATTACCCAATCATCTGGGAAACAGGCGGGATAGGAAGATGAACTCATAGTTGGTTGATTACCTTTATTCCCCTCGAGGCCACGAATACCTTACCTAACTGGTTTACAATCCCCATAATATTCCCTGCCAACTGAAGATCGCCCGAAAATTTGTGGGGAATAAAGGGCCATGGAAATGAAGTATTCTTCCCAAAATACCAGGAGGCATTGATAATATCGGCCTGTGTCCCATTATTAGTCTTGTCATCAATATCTGATGCTGCATAAAGTATTGCTGGAAATGCAAAACTCACAGGGACTCCGCTAACCGAAGCCTCTGATTGAGGTGATGCTTTTTTGGCCATCTTATAGCCAATTAGTTCACATCCATAATTGGAATTTGTGGCGTCTCCTCCTGCAATGCCAGCAATTCCTTTGTTATTATCTCTTATAGCTCCGATAATTCCAGCAACCAATGTACCGTGTCCAGATCCTTCATCTTGGTTCGGTCTGGCCAAACCTAAAAGGGGAATACCGACTTTTCCGCCCGAAATATCATAGCCTCCAATTACTTTTGACTCTTCAGTTGTACCACCACCAGGTAACGCTATCTCGTAAGTAAAATCCTCATGATCATATTGCAACCCAGAATCAAAGACAGCCACCCTAACATTATCCTTGCCTACCTGAACATCCCAGGCTCCTTCCGCTTCAATATCCCCGGCGTAACTGGTATTTGGTCCTACAACCGATTTCTGCAAGGATAGTTTAGGGTCATTAGGAGAAGAGTTAAAATGAATGTAGGAATCGACCCCAACTGAAGTGATGAATTCTACACTTTCTAAGTCGGCAATAGCAATGCTCTCATCAATAGAAGCCGGAAAATGAAGTACATAATATTCACTTAAAGGCTTGAGATCGATCGTTATGCCATATTTCGACACCCAGGTCTCATCATCCAGGTTTAGCCAAGGGACCACTTTTGTGGCTATGGTATTGTCTAAATCATATATCTCGCCAATTGAGGCATCTAAATCATTAAATGCGTCCGTAGTCAATAAGTCCTCCAGAGTGAGAAAATCCCTAGTTTTTTCATTGGCTAAGGAAGGGTCAATGGCAACTCGATCAAAGCGAACGATAAGTCTATCTTCTGGATAGATTGCGACCCCATTAGTATCACGATTATCTGTGGTATCGGCTGTAAAGAGACTCCATTTTTCAAGTCCATATTCTTCCGCAGCAAGAGAGACATTTTTGTAGTAAATAAAATACTCCTGATTCCCCTGATATTGGACGTCGGTTAATTTATTGGCCAATACGGCAGGATCTTTCTCTATCTCCTGATACCATTGCATTTCGCCATCGGTTGTCCATGCGGTGATTAGCACATTGGTGTCTGCAGAATCTACTTTATCACATCCAACGAGTAATAAGTCATCCGCCCAATCCAGGTATTTAGCCAAATGATGATCAGCGTCATTTACCGCATTAATCCGAGTTTCCCAGTCCAAAACACCATTAGGATTGTACCGTAATAGAGTAAGGTTAGTGCCTCCATTGTCATTAACACTCTGCCCAAGAACATAGGCATTTCCAGCTGCATCAACCGTAATTCTACTTCCAAGATCTTCATGTCCTTCCCAATCGTATTCCCGGACCCAATTAAGGGATAAGTTAGCGTTCAATTTAACGACGGCGATGTTTCTATTATCATTTACCGCAGTTACATATCCGGTCAACCATAAATTTCCTGATGCATCCTCTGCTATCGATGTTGGACTATCTAATCCAGTTCCAAAAGCCGATCTAAAACTGTTTGTCAAAACTCCAGTTCCGTCATATTCCAAGACCACCATATCCCAAGCGGACAATGAATTCGCAGAATAACCCGAAATTAACAAGCCTCCATTCCCATCAGAATTGGCTTCAACTGGTACATCAGAATTCCCATTAAAATCATAGGTTGCCGTCCAATCATGGACTCCTTGGTCATCAAATTTCATGGCCCGAATATCAGCTCCCGAAGTACTTCCTTCAACTTTGGCAATGACAAATAAATCTCCAGCATCTTCGATTACTTGAATAGGGATATCCTCTAAGGCCGTATTTCCTTGATTGCTAACTGACCATTGAGAAACCCCAGATGAATTGAATTTTTCCAGATAAATATCCTGGGAGGAATTAATTGGATTATAATAGGCTCCAACAATATAAATGTCGTCATTTTGATTAGTCGTCAGATTGATTCCATAATCTGGACCACTCTGAACATCGATTGTACGTTGCCAAATCACATTTCCCTCACTGTCGTATTTAATGAGTAAAATATCATATTGACTCCCCAACTGAAAAGTTGTACCAATAGAGATTAGGTTACCGGACCCATCCGTGGTACTCTTCGACCAATCGACTGAGACAGGATTCCCAAAGTGGGTCTGCCACTCACGGTTAAAAAAGGTTTGTGCTGTTAAATTTGAAGCAATAAAAAGGCATACTAATGCCAAGAGGTTGTGATTGGATAGCATAGTTAATTAGTTAATTTTCAAGAAGTACAAGATATAATTTCCAGGATTTAAATCAAACGTTTGTCCTACTTTTTATCAGGTAATTTTTGCGAATCAATGGGGCGAATTGTCAATAAAACCTAAATCCATCCCCTGCCGACATTTCAAACTTTTCGGGTTTCTTATCTTCGAATTTGTAGTTTAGGAACGGAACTGCAATTTCCACCTATAATCGTGAAATGGACTTAGGGGCCTTTAGTTGAACAAATGAGTCATTCCTTACTCTTTTTACCGGATATCTCGGGTTACACCGAGTTCGTGCAGACCACTGAAGTGGAACACAGTCAGCATGTAATTGCTGAACTTTTGGAGGTCATGATGGAGGCCAATTCGCTCGATTTGCAATTGGCCGAAGTAGAGGGAGATGCTCTCTTCTTTTACCGGGAAGCTCCCCTCCCCTCTATGGAGATGCTCCTGGCTCAAGTGGAGCGAATTTTCAGCGCTTTCTACAGCCACTTAAAACTGTTAGAAACCAACCGAATTTGTCCGTGTAATGCCTGCGCTACTGCTCCTAATCTACAGCTGAAGATTGTTGCACATTGTGGCCCCATCCAGTTTTTGGAATTACAAGGAAAACGAAAGCCTTTTGGCCCAGCGGTGATTCAGGTCCATCGTCTGCTCAAAAATTCGGTTGACAGCAACAACTATGTTCTGCTCAGTAAGGATTTAACGGATGAGCTAAATCTTCCTGAAAATTACCGCAGCCGGCTTTTTGATTTTGCCTCGGGAAGTGACACCTACGACGGCAATGAACTTCCCTACCTCTACTCTAAAATTGCCAAAGAAGAACTTAAACTTCAACCCTTTCGACAGGTTCAAAAAACGCATTTTGATGATGCCCCGAATCTCAAAATCAAGTTGGATTTTCCTGTGCCAGCAGCCGAGTTGTTTGAGTACATTACCAATTACAACTACCGCTATTTGTGGGCAGATGGAGTGGACCGTTATGAATTCAATGAAAACACCGTTACCCGAGTAGGTTCAGAGCATGTCTGTGTGATCAATGATAAGCACCTGAATTTTGTGACGGTGGTTAAAGAAGGAGAGCCTGGGCAATTGGTTTACGGAGAATTAACCTCAACTGCTCCATTCCTTCGCGAGCTGTATCAATTCTTTATTGTGACCCCAAGAAATGACCACTCTTGCACGCTGGAATCTGAAATATTTGTTCGAACAGGTGTTTTTCAAAAGCTGATTTGGTCCTTGATAATGAAGCGAATATTTGACCGAAATCTGCACAAAGTCCTGGGACAACTGCTCGATTTTGTCAAACAACAAAAGGCTGCTCAGGTTAAGGTTTCACCAACACCCTGAATCCCACAAATAGACTTGCTTCCGTCTTTCCGCGATAAGGATCTTTTCCATTAATTTGAATGAACTGGGAATCATCGCCCCAACTTCCTCCTTTGGTCCCTACTTGAGACCGATCTGATCCGAAGTATACCATTTCAGCTACATTTCCACTCATACAATAGAGACCAAACTGATTGGGAGCATAACTCTGAACGGGAACGGTAAAAAATCCCCCGTCAGCGCTGTAAGAATCTACCTCCAAGGAATCGGTATAGATCCCGTCAAGGGTCTGCGCTCCAACGCACTCAGCACTGGTGTCTGGTCCAGGTTTGAAATTGGCGAGGTAACACCCCTTCGCATTTCTGCAATAAGGGCCACCCCAGGGATATGGAAATTGAGCACCTCCAGCTGAAGCCGCATATATCCACTCCTCCTGAGTAGGCAACCTCACCGGATGGGTTTCGATCTGATACCGTTTTTGGATTTCCTCATTCAGCCATTCACAATAGAGTTCTGCTCCTTCCCGGGAAATATTATTGATAGGGTAATTGTCGTAGGCCTCATGCGAAAAATAAAGGTTGGTCATGGGTTCGGCCCATTTTCCTAATCTATTTACCCATTGATTTTGATCGGGTTTAGCTAACAGAAATTCGTCCTTTCTATCTTGAATCAGAAGATCGAACAGGAAGGTGCGGTATTCCAATACACTTACTTCGGTATACTGCATGCGGTAGGATTCCATTTGGAGGGTTCCATCTCCCCATTCCATTTCACCAGCCGGAATAGTCACGTATTTCTTCTCATCTATACTTTCAGCCAACCCGTGTTTTTGGTAGTTCCTTCCTTTGGTAAAATGCTTGAGCATTTTCGCCTTATTCTTCTGGTTTTCCTCTTTTTCTTCAGGAGTGAGTTTAGGGAAAGGATAGATCTCGGGAAGTTCCTCTCCTGGTTGTTTCGGTTTCTCCGCCTGAAGCTCTTTTTCGGGTAAAAATTCAGGTTGCCATTGAAGCTTTTGAACCGGCTCGAGATCTTTGGCTACTGGCATTTCAGTGATCTCAACGGGTTGAATTTGGGAAGGAGATTGGGGCGGAATATCGGAGTATTCTCGCCGAATAACGTGCTCCTCCTCTACTACCTCAATGGCCTCTTCTGCGGCATAAGAAATCGAATAATGGGGTTCTTTCTTTTCACTGAAGAATGTCCAACTCAAGAACCCTGCACCTAAAACTACCAAGGTCAATCCAGTGAGCCATTCCAGCCGGGTATTGGAGGCCGTAATTGTGGAAATTCTCGACGTCATGAACCGCTTACTCACTTCCTCATAAGATAACTGAGGTTCTTGCTCCCGAGCGGATTTGAACATCTCGTTTATGCGGTTTTCCTTATTTTCCATGTTGCACTCCCTGGGTTTTGTATTCGGACTCAAATGATAGAATTTCAGCCAACCTTTTTCGACCTCTTCGCAACCGTTGCTTAACGGCATCCTCTGAGCTATGTTGCAGGGTAGCTATTTCCTTGATTTTTAACCCGGTAATTTCAAACAGTATAAGGCATTCTTTTTGAGCATCGGGAAGTAGAGCCAAGGCCTGATGAAGTAGGTATACTTCGGCATCTCGGTCAGTTTTGGAGCGCTCATCCACCAGCAGATGTCCTACAGAAGTCAGGTCACGTAACTCTTCCTTCTTTTTCCGATTCCGATTGGACAACAGCCGAACACTTATGCCGATAAGAAAAGACAAAAAAGAGTCTTTGGAGCGAAGGTTTTCAAAACGTTGAAAGGCAACCAGAAGGGTTTCATTGATAAGGTCGGTATATTCCATGTCACCATAAACCCTGGCTCGGCAAAATCGTTCAAACGAATCGTGTACGGGTCGGTACAACCGTAGAAATTCCTGCTGCCTTATTTGCTCTTTAGTCATGTTTGATTTTCGGGTATCTACTGGGTAAGTGTCGGTCAAAGGAAAAAAGTGACAACCCTTCCTCAAATCTAATAATGGAGACACAATGCAGTTCCAAACCTATTGGATATCATTTTTTGCCCCGATGCAATCTTCTAATTTTAACCTACTTATAGGATTCGTTACTTCAAACTAAATAACAATGCCCAGACCTAAGTCCAAAGATGAACTTCTTCACTTAAGCCAAGCGAACTTCAATCGGCTCAACCAATTGATCGATTCCTACAGTTCGGAGGAGCAACTTACTGATTTTCCTCCCGGTACAATGAACCGAAACATCAGAGATGTATTGGCCCATCTGGATCATTGGCATGGTATGATGAAAGGCTGGTACAAATGTGGAATGTCGGGCAAAAAACCAGTCATGCCAGCCGCCGGTTATACCTGGAAAACGGTGCCGAAACTAAACCGAGCCATTTGGGAAACCTACAAAAACGATTCGCTGGAGGCAGTAAGAAAACGATTCGAAGCCTCTTACTTGGAAATGGTGAATCTCATCGAGTCACATTCGAGCGAAGAGCTATTCGAAAAAAAACGATATGCCTGGACTGGAAGCACCTCTCTCGGCGCTTATTTGATCTCGGCCACCTCCAGTCACTACGATTGGGCTTGGAAATTGATTCGTAAGGCCAAGAAATGAAGCCCGACTTAGGCTCAAGCATCGGCTAAAGCGTGCCCCTTTAACTATCGTTTTTAGATATCCCGGTTAATGGCTATTTTCGAGGTCATCTAAAAAACTATTAGACAATCTTTTAGAGTTTAACCAAGACCAGGTACGGCCGCTACAGCCTAACCTGTTTCTGAGTTAAACGCCTAGCAATGCTCAAGATGGAATCACTCAAAATAACTCCAACTCATGATTACAAAACCCTGGCCCGGTTGAATGCACCATTACAAAATCTCCATGCCCAACTCTACCCCAAGGTTTTCAAATCTCACAACCTGGAAGCCACTGAACGAGAGTTGGAGCAGTTTTTATCTCAATACCATTGGTTTGCCTTTATGGCCACTTGGAATGAGGAAGCCATTGGATACTTACTCTGCTTTATTCAACAACGATCGGAGACTGCATTCCGCTTCGCCCAAAAAAACTTGTACATCGATCAGATCTATGTCCAGGAATCTTTTCGGAGAAAACAAGTGGGCAGAAAATTGATGGATTCTGCTATCGAATTGGCTCGAAAAGAAGGAATCCAATCGCTTCAGCTTAATCATTGGAACCTCAACGAGGAAGCTGGAAGGAGCTTTGAAAAGATGGGGTTTCACTACTACAACCGAGCTATGCAAATGGATTTGCCTCTGGAAGTTTAACCTCAATTCTGCAATAAAACGTTAATAATATCGCGCACGACATAAATTTACCTACATTTGTATCGCAAACGATTTAATTGCCCTCGACATAAATAAACAAATCATGGATAATCAGAAATTTTATCAGTTTGATGCTCAGAACTTAGGAGGAGAAAAGGTATCAATGGAAGCATTTAAAGGCAAAACCGTATTGGTAGTCAATACAGCCAGTAAATGTGGTTTAACTCCTCAATTTGAAGGTTTGGAAAAATTGTACAAGGACTATCAGGACCAGGGATTGGTGATTCTTGGATTTCCATGTAACCAATTTGCAAACCAAGAGCCGGGTGATGAAAAATCCATTCAAGAAGGATGCATGATCAATTATGGGGTAAGCTTTCCCATGTTCGCCAAAATTGACGTGAATGGCAAAAATGCTCACCCCATCTACAAGTACCTGAAAAAAAACCTGGGTGGAGGGCTACTGGGAAGCCGGATAAAATGGAACTTTACCAAATTTCTGATCGATGCGGAAGGAAATCCGGTAAAGCGGTTTGCTCCTACTACGACTCCTGAAAAAATGGAACCATTCCTTAAGCAGACCTTGCAAAAGGCCACGGTTTAGGTAGAACAAAAAAATAGAGCCCCATGAATGAAGATGCACTGAAATTGGAGAACCAGTTGTGCTTTCCAGTATACGCTGCTTCGCGGTTAATAACCCGAGGTTATCAGCCGCTACTGGATAAGCTGGGACTCACCTATCCGCAGTACCTGGTGCTGATGATTTTATGGGAGCAAGATGAAATTCCGGTGGGTGACATTACTCAAAAGCTCATTCTTAATACCAATACGGTTACTCCGCTACTCCAGCGAATGGAAAAACAGGGCTTGCTCAAACGAACCCGGTCCAAACAGGACGAAAGGCAAGTCATTGTTCAGCTTACGAAGGAAGGTCAGGAGCTGAAAAAGAAGGCCATTGAGATCCCTAGGCAACTTGTGGAACAATTGGCAGGTGGTCCTTTAGATTTGGATGATTTAATTCGGCTAAGAGCCGATCTCGGAACACTCATAAAGCAGTTACAAAAAACCTAAAATCAAGAGGCCGTTCAGGAAATGGGTTTGAGTCAAAAAGTGGGGGTTTTGCAAATTATTAATACCTTCCAGCCCAAATCCTTGAAAAATAGACTCATCGATCACCCATATCAGGCCCCGCTTTAAACTGGAGGTATCCTATACCCCAGAAGAAGTTATGGACCGGGTGAGGGACTTACTCGAGAAATCCCCGCCCCATATTTCAGGCAAAATCATCAACAATCACATCATTCTTGATATTGTTGAACCCGAAGTTCACTACTGGTCACCTCACCTCGACTTTCGGGTAGAGGAAGATGAATTTAACGAAAATCAGAGTATCGTTTCTGGGCTCATTGGTCCACGGCCAGCGGTATGGACTCTGTTTATGTTTATCTACTTTTCGGTAGGCATTCTGGGCTTCTTCATCTCCTCTTATGGTGTATCGCAGTGGGTAGTCGGTCGCTTTAGCTGGACCTTACTGGCTTTTCCTGTTGCCGTAGTATTCATGCTAACCGCCTATGCGGCAGGTAAGCAAGGAGAAAAACTCGGCGCTGATCAAATTGAGATTCTCAAGCAATTTATTCGCGATTCCATACTCAATGAGGCTTCTTCCCAAAAAGCCTCTGATTCGTAAGAAAAGTCTACTTTTAGGCCACCTGGCACATTACTAACCCATCAAAAAAACCGCTTATGTCCAGTGAACTTCTATTGGCTCTTTTTCGTCAATTCACTCCTTTTCGATCTCAAAATCTATATCGATTGACCCTGTCAACAAATGGCCCTGCCCCTGAAGTTCCATGTCCCTTTCTGGCCTTCAGCGAAGAGTCAGGCGCAGATACACCTAACCCTGAAGATGCTGGTAACGCACCTGCCTTAGAGGAACCACCACAGGCAATGACAGCTGAGCTGATGGAGCAATTGCGCAAGGATCAAAACCTTCCTATGGGAACACTGGCCGCTTCTTTTATTGGCCTAATTGGAGCACTTATTTGGAGTTTTTCAACCGTTGTTTCGGGTTACCAAATTGGCTTTATGGCTCTGGCAATTGGGGCCGGGGTGGGAATAGCCATGCGACAATTTGGAAAAGGAATAGAGCCCCTATTTGGATATGTTGGCGCAGGCATCTCGCTATTGAGCGTTCTAAGTGGTAGTTTTTTGAGTATTGTTGGAATTATAGCGAATGAACAAGGAATAAGTTACCCCGAAACTTTTAACCTCCTTGGCTTCTCCGTGCTATTTGACATCATGATCGAGTCCATTTCTTCCATTGACTTTTTGTTCTGGGCTATAGCCCTATATGAAGGCTACCGATTTTCTTTTCGCCTATTGGGTGAAGGTGGAGAAGAATGACAGGATTTTCCTACACCAACCCTCTGCCGTCCCATAAGGGATTACTAATTTTGAGAGATAACCCTAATCCATGAAAAAGCCCATTCTCTTTCTGTTTGTTCTCATGCTGGCCCTTAGCTCTTCGGCCCAAACCGATTACGACAAATTGACCAAACTCTTTACCAAAGCTTTGGAATACAGTAGCAAAGGTGATTATGGGAATGCCATTAGTTCCTATCAAAAAGCCCTGGAAATGGAGCCGCACAACTACACGCTACACTTGAACCTGGGGTATTGTTATTCCCAAATTGCGGAATACGACAAAGCCATCGAACAGTACAACAAAGCGGCAATTCTAAGGCAGGACGACTACAAGGTATATTCCAACCGGGGTAATGCTCAGGCCAACTTAGGACGTTACAAGGGAGCTGTAAGAGACATCAAAAGAGCCATGCGAATTCGCGAAGAAGACGGCAGCCAGGGTATGGATACGCTCTACTTCAACTTAGGCGACTGTTACCGCAAATGGGGCAAATTTGACAGTGCCATTGTATACTATGAAGAAGGCCTCGAATACGATCACAAGAGTGTTTCCAACCGGATGAACATTGCCTTTACCTACATTGAAATGGAGGAGTATGAACTTGCCGAAGCTCATCTAATAGAACTGGTGAAAGAAGTACCTGAAATCTCTAACAACCACAACAACCTGGGTTATGTCTACTTAAAGTTGGGCGACTTGGAAAAAGCTGAAAAACACGTTTTGGATGCCAAAAAAATTGAACCCGGAAATTCCTGGATCTACCGAAACCTTGGACTCATTTACAAAGCCAAAGGCGAAAAGAAACAAGCCTGCAATCAACTCGACAAAGCACTCAAACTGGAATTTGTTAAGTACTGGGGAACGGACTATATCCAGGAACTGTTGGATTATTGCAACCAAAATCCTGAATAACCGCACACATCAACTATCTACAAAACCATAATTTACATCAAAATGATCAACCTATTCAAATGGCTTTTTATAGCCCTCTTTTCAATCTTGAACCTGACCAGCTTTGCCCAGGATGACCAAGTGATCGAACTATTCAGGCAAGCCAAGGAATATTCGGAAAACGAAAACTACTTGAAGGCCATAAAAACCTACCAAAAGGCCCTTGACCTGAATGTAGGTAAATACAATTATGCACTTTACTTGAATATGGGATGTTGTTATGCTGCCCTCGCTGAACACCATTTGGCCATAGAACACTTCGACATGGCCTTGTTACACAATGTGGATGACTACGAGGCATTCACCTGTCGAGGAAATTCCAATACCTTCTTAGGTCATTACGAAAAGGCTATAAAAGATCATAAAGAAGCCATCCGTATACTCGAAAATCAGGCTGGCGAAGATTTAGATATAGCCTACTATAATCTCGGCGATTGTTTCCGAAGATGGGGGAAATTTGACAGCGCCATTGTGTATTACGAGGAAAGTCTCGAATACGAACACAAGGACGTGTCTACTCGTATGAACATTGCTTTTACGTACATCGAAATGCAGAGGTATCAGCTCGCCGAAGCTCATCTGTTGGAACTCATCGAAGAAGTTCCAGAGATATCCAATAACCACAATAATCTGGGGTTTGTATACCTGCAATTAGGTGACCTGGAAAAAGCGGAGAAATATGTACTGGATGCCCAAAAAATTGAACCCGAAAATTCCTGGGTTTACCGCAACCTTGGACTCATCCACAAAGCCAAAGGCGAAAAGAAACAAGCCTGCAAGCAACTCGACAAAGCGCTCAAACTGGAATTTGTGAAGTACTGGGGAACAGACTACATCCAGGAATTACTGGATTATTGCAATCAGCCTGCCGAATAATTCAGCTCCATTTATCTTTGAAAGATGCTCCACCGTATTCCAATACAGTTAGCCGTTCAAATCATATTGGGTCTATCCGGCCTTATTCTGATTTTTCACGGGCTCATCTTGTCGGGCGTCATTCCCTTTCAATATGTGTGGGGAGGTAGATTGGAAAACCAGGAACAAATGATTGCATTTGAATCCATTTCGGTCATCATCAACCTATTGATGGCTGGAGTTGCAGCAATCAAAGGTGGATACATTAACCCCTCCCTTCCCCAATTGGGTGTGCGAATTCTACTTTGGCTATTTACAGGCTTGTTCTTTTTGAATACCCTTGGAAACCTGATAGCCGTTCAATCCCTGGAAACCTGGATAGCCACCCCGATCACCTTTTTGCTTTTTGTCCTTTACTTGAGGTTAGCCCTACACAGAGATTAAACAAAATCGATCAACCTGTGCTTAACGGCATACATGACCAATCCGGTCACGTTTCGAGATCCTGTTTTCTGCAAAAGGTTGTTTCGATGTCCATTGACCGTTTTCTCACTGATAAATAGATGCTCGGCTATTTCGCTTGTAGTCATTTGCTGGCAGACCAATTTTAGCACCTCTACTTCACGTCTAGTGAGATCGTCATGGGTTTTGGGCGCTCGAATTTTTCCTCCCAGTTTCCCCTGAATGGCCTTGAGCGTATGTTCATTGATGTAGGATCCCCTGCTGGTAACGGTAGCAATGGCCTCGTGCACTTCCTCGGCATCTCCATCCTTGAGCAGGTAGCCATCCGCTCCTTCCTTAATTAATTGAGCGATAAGATAAGGGTCCTGATGAACGGATAGAATCAGAATTTTGATTTGCGGGTAGTTTTCTTTCAGATCCCGCACCACTCTCCATCCATTGTATTCTTCATGATTGTGCATAGGAAGGGTTAAGTCCACCAACATCACTTCGGGTACGTTTTCCGCTTCGCGAAGTCGATCCAAAAGCGAATACCCATCGGGTGATTCAAACATCAATCGAGTGTCGTACCAACCATTTAAAATGGACCGCATTCCTTCTCTAAAAAGTCGCTGATCCTCTACTATTCCAACTTTAATTTGCTTGTTCATTATAATTTAAGATTAGAGTGTTTAGTTCAAGTTATCGAGGGGAATTTGAAACCGGAGAAAAAATCCTCCGGATTCCTGATTCCCGTATTCCAGGGTTCCAGACCAGGCACTGATCCGGCCCTCCATGTTTTTTAAACCCAGGCCATCTTTCTGGTAATCTTCAGACAAGCCTTTGCCATCGTCAGAGTAACGTCCAAAGAGCTTTTGCTGATCCTTTATCAGGCTAATCTCCACCCGAAATGCCTTGGCATGTTTGATGGAATTGTGAATGAGTTCGGAAAAAACCCGGTAGACCGAAAGTTGCATTTCGGTGGGCAGTTCTATTAATCCTGGCGCCAGGGCCGCCTCCACGTTTAAGCCAGATGCTTTTTCCACCTGATCAATTCTCGAAAGCAAGGCTGTTTCCAACCCCATTCGAGCAAAGTGTGGAGGCATTAACTCATGGCTGATGCGCCTGCTGGATTCCAGAGCATGTTCCACCGCCTCCCGAATTCCAGCAATTTCTTCCAACTCCTGAGGCACCTTCTTCTCCAATTGCTGTAAGCGCATTTTACTAATCGCCAGGGCTGCACCCAATTCATCGTGCAGGTCTTCCGAAAGTCTCTCTCGTTCCTTTTCCTGTGCTTCCAAGGAGTTCTTCAGCAACTCTTTACGATGTTTTGATTTCAATTCTTCCTGCCGTAGCTTTTGTTTGAATAGGCTCTTTCGGAACTGATAGTTAAGCACTACCACTCCCAAGGCAATAACAAAAACAATAATCCCAAACAGGGTTAAAGTGTGAATCAATTCAAGCGTCTGCTGCTCCTCCATAGTCCAACGACAAATAATGAATACATCGTAAATGAGAAAAATGTATGCGGCAACCAGGCTTGTCGAAACAAGCTCAGGGTCATCCAGGCATTCATCAAATAGTCACCAAAATAAAAAAAGACCAGATTGGATGCGTGGTAAAGAAACAAGCCGGAATTCACCCAATTCAAACCAGCTGTTTCAGCATTAATATCCTTCTCAAGCAACACAATAAAGGTTGATAAAGACAATATCAATAGGAAAACAGAAAGTAGGGTCAGGGAATAGGAATTGAAAGTAAATATATCCTGAATGAATATGGAATTGTAAATACTCAAAAGTCCTACCACCCCAGCCGGTACCCAGAGAAATGCACCTGGTATATACATCCTGAAAAGCTGGTAGTAAAAACCGGCTAACCACAACGGTGTGATCCAGGTTAAGAGGTGAGATAAAACCAGGTTGTTAATGGCAAATCGGGTAAGAATGGAAGCCGTGATCTGCACCACCAGAGAAAAAAACAAATAGGTAGAAAACCATTTCCAGACCCTATTCTGCCTGCGAAAGTGGATCAAGGCCAGTATACATGCCAGAATTAAAGGAATAAAAGGAAGAGGTAACCAATTCATCGAATACCTGTTATTTGCTTGAAGTGTCATTTACCCCATCCGCCACATCACACTGATTGCAGTTGTTTGGATGGCCTATCTCATTGGCCGAGGTACGATTGTTCCAGCCATTCCAATATCCGTTACAAAAAGATGTACTAAGAACACTGTTTACGGTATCACAGGCATGAGGGCAAGGTTCAATCAAATCCACGATTTTAGTTGTATCCTCCCTGTTATTGGAATCCACTCCAACCAATAACAAATGGAGACTACTGTCTGGAGACATTCCGATGTAGCAGTGAATGGAATCGTAATTGCTAAACTGTACAAGTTTTTCGGAATCAATACTCCAATACCTCGCCACCTGACAAGTGTGTTCTTTAGGAACATTGGCGCCCATCAAGTAACCAAAACTTTCAATAGATTGACTCGCACAGGTTGGAGAAAGGACGGATTTATTTTCGAGATCCGGATAACAATTACAGGGAAAATGATCTCCCCCAAATGAAAAATGGCCAGGCCATATTATTTGAGATTGAACCTGGCTTGAAATAAAAAAACAAAGAATAAAAACAGATAGCTTAGTTGACATAATTGATAGTTTTAAAGCAGTTAATAATTCCGCAATCCTAACAAATTTGACCCTTCAAATTCTTGATATCCAGCAAAAACCAGTATATCTCATTTCATTTTTTTAAAAAACAAGTATTTCTACCTGTTTTGCTAATTGGTCCTATTTAATCAGGAATTTTTCCAAGCGCTTATCCGGCTTTGTTATTTAAAAGTTTAGGCCAGGATCAATTCTCTACTCGTCACATGGAAAGTAAAGCATCGTGGAAGAAGAATCCCCTTCCAACCGTCTTAGCGTCAAACCTTCTAAAATCCCCGAACAAAAGGCCTCGGTAAGGCTACTCGAAACCGTATCGCAACTATGCGGGCAGGGTTCGATCAAATTTACAATGCTATGCAAGTCCTCTTCTCCATCGTTAACCCCAACAAGATACAGATGTGACTCATCCTGATTGTTGATTCCAATGTATACATGGATATCATCGAATTGGGTCAAGTACCTCAGCTTTTCAACACAAACATTCCAATACTTAGGAACATCGTTTATCACATCCTTTGGGCATTTTTCGCCCACTAACTCACCATAGTTAGCAATGCTTGGAATGGCCGTTGAGGGTGGCACTACGAATATGGGATTGGCCGAATCGCCTGGACAGTCTGAAGGTTGATCACCTTGAGACAAACCCATATTACCCTTGTTAAAAAAATGGTAGGGATGGTTTTTCTGAGCTTGAAGGTTTACACCGATTAATATAGCTCCTGCAAAAAATAAGAATCGAATTTTCATGATAAGTGATTTAAGAGTTATTAATTGAATCACAATCATATCAATACCATCATTACAACGTATTGAAAATGAAGTAAAAACAATCATAATCAATCAAGTCAACAAGAAAAACAAGTAGAAATACCTGTTTTGCTATTCGGTCATATTTCTTCTCACCAAGCCCACCGGCACGCTCCAACTTTGATCGTCAAGAGCTCTTAACCTGTCCCTGCCAGGATTGCAGGAGGCGAAATCCGAAAAGCCTTTACTAAACAGAGTAGGAAGTTTATAATTAATTCCATGTCAAAATTATCGAAATCAGAACTGGCGATCATCGATTTAATCATCGCCCAACAAGAGGACAAGCCTGTAAATGCAGACTTTATCAGTGCCAGCATTAGCGTCGGATCAGAAGTTGCTGTTGAAAAAGCGTTTGACGTTGATGTTGATGCTAGTGCTTCGGTCTTCGGTTTGGAGCGCGTTCCAACAGAAAATCTCAAAGCAATGTTCAAGAGCATTCCTGCCGGAAAACTGTCTTTGAATGAGCTTAAAAAGCTTAGAAAAAAATATGCTTAAATCATGATTGCTTTTGTAATCACAATGCTTGCTATGTTTTCCATAGCAAGCATTCTTTATCAGATAAAACCTATTCAGAAAGTTCTTCTGAAATACGATCCACTGGGACTGCTACCTAACTATTCATTTTTTGCTCCTAAACCCATATCAAACGACTTTCGAATTGTATACAGGGTAAAAGACCGGAAGGAATGGGAGGAAGTACCGATGTATCAGAAATTCTACCTTTTTCGTTTTTTGTGGAACCCTTTTAAGTACTACAACAAAGGATTCATCGATTCCTGTCAAGCGGTGCACAAAGAATACAGCCTGCTAAAGGATAAAAACCTGATCCAATTATCTATCCATTACTTAAACCTGTTGAGTGTGGTGGCTAAGGTATTGAGGAGTCCATCCCCCAGAAAAAGGTCCAGTTTGCCATCGTCAACTCCCAGGGCATAAATCAGATCTCACTGGACAAAGTTTCCTTTACCTCATTCGAACAAATCATTTGATATGGACTTTTTAACCCTACAATGGGCCTATACCCTAACCTTAGGATTTTTGATTCTTTCCACCACCCTTTCCCGGTTAGAATTAATAGGCATTTCCTCCCTCTACTTAGATTTTGTTTACCCGAGCCTGGCGTCTAAAAACAAACTACTCAAATGGCGGATATTAAATGGCTTGACCCTTCTTTTTTCCGTGCTCACAGGAGCCTTCTTTTTAGGCGATCAACTCCTTCTATTCAAACTGTTTCTGGTCTTAACGACCATCACTTTGCTCGTTACCTACCTCAAAAGAAAAATTGGCAAGGATGGAGCTGATCAAATTCGTGTATTGTCCTACCTCGCTCTCAGTTTTTGCCTGCTAATTGACTTCGAAACGGGTCAACTCATCGCCGTTGTTTTTTTGGGCGTACAAGCTTTGATTGCCTATACCACGTCAGGCCTGGCCAAAGTAGCCTCTACCCACTGGAGAAAAGGAAATGTATTGGCCGATATTTTGGGGACCTACTCATTTGGAGTTCCAGGGGTCAAACCGTTTCTAAAAAATCATCCTGTATTGGAAAAAATCGCCTCTTACGGAGCCATTTTAACTATGTTGGCAGTACCGGTCTGCTTCTTCATCCCCCAGCCCGAACCTTTGCTTGTGGCATTAATGGGGATGTTTTGCTTTCACTTGGCTACGGCCTTGCTCATGGGCTTGAATGACTTTTTGGTAACCTTCCCCATGACCTACCCAGGGGTATTAATTCTACATTCCTTCATCTTCAGTTACTGAGGTCATGAACTCTTGCCCAGATCGATTGATTTTGTTTGATGGAGTTTGCCATTTCTGCGACGCTACGATCCAATTTATCATTCGAAGAGATCGGCAACGAATATTGCGCTACGCCTCTTTGCAGTCAGCAACGGGAAGAGAAATTTCCAATCGGCACAACCTTCCCCTGGAGAATTACCAAACCTTCGTTTACCTTAAAAACAACCAGGTTTATCTAAAATCGAATGCCGTTTTGGAATTATGTAAAGACCTTGGTTTTCCCTGGCGCGGTTTGTACCCAATCAAGTTTATTCTCCCTCTTTTTCTTCGAGATTTTCTGTATTCGCTGGTTTCAAGAAACCGGTATTTAATTTTAGGGAAAAAGGACTCCTGCTCTCTACCTACTGCCGAAACGAGACGTCTTTTTATGGATTGAATTGGGGGAGTTTTTCTTCTTAGTACAACTTAGACTCGACTGATAAAAATCTAACCTGACCGAATTTGGGCAACAGGAATTCCCCCGATACCCCACAATTACCCCACATCCCTAAATTTGTATCCCAACCCAAGCAAATAGATGGATCTAAAAATCTCGGATAGCATTCTTCCTAATCTGGCTCTTTCTCGAGAGGAGGCCCAACTGGTGGATCGTTGCATTCCGATCAAATCCTTTAAGGCGGGTGAAGTGCTGCTTCGAGAAGGGCAGATTGCCCGGAATTGCTACTTTGTTATCCAGGGTTGTGTTCGGTCTTACCATATTGTGAATGGGGAAGAAAGGACAACGGGCTTCTATTTGGAAGAGGATTCGATTGCCCCATTGGCCAGCTATCTGTCGCAAACCCCGGCACACCACTTTTTGACCTGTGTGGAGGATTCCGTACTGGCTGTGTTGCACTTTGACAGGGAACGGGAACTCTACCAAAAGCTCCCAAAAATGGAAGCGCTCTGCCGAACAAGTATGGAAGAGGAATATGCCAAGCAACAAGATCTGCTGCAAAATTACCTCACGAAAACTCCGGAAGAACGATACCTGTTGTTACAAAAAAACCGTCCCGAACTCTTGCAAAGAATTCCTCAATATCACCTGGCCACCTACCTCGGTGTTAAGCCAGAATCGCTCAGCCGTATTCGAAAGCGAATTGCCCAAAAAGGCCACAAATCAGATTAACCCAAACTCAAATCCAACTTCGCACCAGCCTTCCCACCTGCTATCAACAGGTAAAAACAGAGCGAAACCTCGGATACAACTGCCGTAAAGAACATAATTATCTGGCTAATCTCTATTAGCGATGGCGCCCCAAAACTGGCGAGGCAATTGAACAAATATCCAAAGGAGGCCGTAGTGATCATCCAACCAAACACCTTCGGAAACTGCTTGGATCGAAAAAGTAAAAAACCCATGAGCAAACAATTCACGGAGAAGAATACTCCGGAAATCAAGTAACCGTATTCGAATAGTTGCATTTGCTGTAGAACTTCATGCCCCAGCTGAACAAGCTGGTTGTCCGCCATTTCACCATGCCCTTGAATGAGAAGGAGCGGCTTGTACAACTGAATCAAATTAGCACCGAGAATGGCCGCCTGGATCAACCTAAACACCATGGCCAACAAGGCAATTCCTCCATGAACGAATCGCAACAAATAGTAAAATAGGACGGCCACCATTACATCACAAATGACCATTACCAAATCAGCAAGAAAACCCATTCGAAACGTAGATTCTTGCTCAATAAGGTTCGTTAGAGTACCTGATGGATCTGAATAATCAATCAAGGCTTCACGGACAAACAAACCGCTGTATAACCCACAAAAGATGATGAGGAAATAAAAGAAGCCGGTCCATCGACCGAGTTTTTTACTGGATACCGAAATTTCATTTTTTCTCATGACAAGTATTTAAGCATTACTATTTCGGGCAAAATTGAAGGAGTCGATTTCCAATTTCATTGACTTCGGTTAAGATCGTTTTATCCGCTTGGCTTTAATTGCCCCATTATTCAAATTGTCTTTCTTTGAGCAGCATCTGTTGGAAATGAAGGACTGAAACATGCACTCTACGGAACCAGGTCAATGGAAACAATATCTTCAGGAAGTCTTTGGTCGGTACTCACCACTGGAGGAATCTACCGTTGACGCCCTCTTGAGTTTGTGCCAACCCATCTCGGTAAAAAAGGGCACCTCTTTGCTAAACATTGGAGCAACCTCTCGTTACCTCTACATTCTTGTTGAAGGCGCAGTGGTTTCCTATTACCTGGGCGATGAGGGACAGGCCTATCACAAAAACATTTTTCTGGAGGGTGATTTCGTTGGCTCTACGGTATCCGCCATCAAACAAGAACCCTCCGATTTTGGGCTGGAAACCATTCAACCTTGTCAACTCCTTCAAATCTCCTACCGCGGTTACCGGGAACTGATGGAAACTCAACTGGATCTTAAAAACTTCTACGTCGCCTACTTGGAACAAAACTGGGTTATTCAGAAAGAGAAAAGAGAAGTAGAAATGGTGCTTCTGGATGCCGGGCAACGCTATGCAGACTTTCTCCAAAAACATCCGGGAATTGAAAATCGGGTGCCCCTTCATTACATTGCTTCACACCTGGGCATCACTCCTACTCAATTGAGTCGGATTCGAAAAAAACGGTAATATTTTCATCTCTCAACATAGGTAAAGGCAATTCGTTTTTTCCTCCCGCACCTTTGCTTTATGAAAATCTGGTTGATCTATGGAATGGCATTTAGTGGAGGAGTTTTCCTCGCTATTCAGGCAGGCTTTAACGCCCAATTGGGTTCCTTGCTCAAGCAGCCGGTTGCCGCGGTGGTCGTTACTTCCTTAGTTAGTGTGGTAGGTGGATTGGTCTATTTACTTGCCGGAAATAGAATGGAATGGTCTACCTTTCCCATCGCCACCATACCCTGGTATCTCTGGTTTTTAGGTGGACTCTTTAGCCTCACGGGAATCTCTCTCTATTTCTATACCATACCTCAACTTGGTATTTCACGAATGATCACGTTTGGCCTCTGCGGTCAACTGCTTTTTTCTCTGGCAGCTGGAAACTGGGGCTGGCTCAACTTACCAGCAGAACCTCTTAATCCCATAAAAATTGCAGGAGCGATTGCCTTGCTCCTGGGAATCATTTTAATTAATTGGAAATGAATTGTACGGCACTCAATCTAAAGAACTTAACCACCCTTTGGCGTTTAGCAAGCGAAGCTTATCAAGGATATGGCCAATCCGAACCGGTTCATCGGGCACACATTCCAAATTCAGCCTGGCCCAACAAAGTTTGGGTCGATTTGGAAGCGTCGGAGGATCACATGGATCAAGTTTTGGCCGAACTCGAAAGCCATCCTGGATGGGTTTATTCCAGGGTCAAACCGCAAAATTCTACAATCCCCCGGCAACTGCAACTCGCATCTGAACAAACCGGAATGAGTCTTGGTCTTTCAAGTCCTTTTCCCCATTCTTCCCGAGTTACTTTAGAAGCAGTAACAACCGAGGATCAGGCTGCGCTTTGGAGTCAGGCATTTGAAGATTCTTTTGGCTATCAAATTCCGGACTGGGTCGTTTTTCAAATTCGAAATTGGGCTCATAGCTACCTCGTTATGACGGAAGGGGAACTAGCAGGAACGGTCATGCATTTTAAAACGGGCGAAGTGAGCGGAATCCATTGTCTGGGAATCATCCCGGCGAAACGTCGGTTGGGAATTGCTCGGGAAGCCATGCACTTAATTTTGAACAAAGCCCTCGAATCGGGAAGTAAATGGGCCATGCTTCAAGCCTCTGAAAAGGCCAAGGAATTGTATTTACAAATGGGATTCCTCTATGATTTTACCTGGCAGAATTTGAGACGTATTGACTAATCACTTGTTTGACTTGGAAGACAGAAGAAAATGAGCGGATGACTCAAAAATGATATCTTGGTTTTTCAGAAGCGAGATCTGAGATGCGAGATGCGAGATGCGAGATGCGAGAGTTTGAAATTTGAATCTTCTTTATGACCAATAGAAATAATACTGACCATCGCCAAAAAAATACGTTGCCTTACTTTCTTTTCTGGTGCGGATTGTTTCCCATTATCCTTGCCTGCTTTCTTTTTCCTGCTTCTGGATATTCCAACTCACACAAGGTAGATTCGGCACGGACGGTTAAGAAGATTAAATTCTACATTAAATGGGAGAAGAAAAACGGAAACTGGTCAGGTAAGCTGCAGACTTCAGTTAAAAAATATGACCAGAAAGGTCGGGAGATATTCTCTAAGTCGAAACGTTCCAGCTACAAAAAGTTTTATGTCTATGAGGATGATAAACTGCGTTACGTCATTGGCAAAAAAAGGCCCCTAAAGAAGTTTATGTTTCAATTTAAACGCAATATTCAATCCCCCAAGAATGCGCCTAAATTAGACACCGTTGTTGTTACCCGACACGATCTTGATGGTAATGCCATAAGCTTTCGAAATTCACAAGGAGGGGTAACCGAATCTAAAATTGTTGACGGATTTGTACGGGTTCAAATCACCTATCGCCCTAATGGGACTATCAAAGAGAAAGAGCGATATATCCTGGAAAAGGATAAGTTGGTTCAATCCATTACGAATCACTACAATGAGGAAGGACACTTAGAATATGTGATGATTGAAGAACTAACGGCGTATGTATTCAATGCCAATGGAGATTGGGAACAAAGGCAAGTGACCACAAAACATGAAGTTGTTCACCATCCCAAACACAATCGTTATGACAAGCCCATCCTGGTGATTCGAAAAATCAAGTATTACTAATTCCAACCCCAAATGAAACCACTCCAAGCCTCTTTCAATCACCCAACAAAATCCACTCTAAGAAATCATTGCCTTCAAACCAACCTGCTTTCAAGCCAACCTATCGTTCAAAAAAGCTTCCTCACACTCGTCCTCACACTCGCACTTTCCCTATCCTCCACCGCCCAACACGCCCACATTATCACCAACAAAGAGTACCGGGAGTTCACCGAATACGTTCGAGATTCTACCATTCGTGCCACCTTGTGTGAGCAAATTGATGGCCGGTATTGCACACGGTCCAAGGACAATAGCGTTGAACGGGTGGATTGGGATTTTAAGCTTGACTTTAATGATCCGGCCGTCCGGGAAGGCACGTCCCTCTTGCTGTTTCCTGAATACCAGCAAATCAATCGAAAGAGAGAATGGGATACACGAAAATGGTACTACGATAGAATTGGTATTTATCCGCACGAATACATCTGGTGTGAAGACAGCTCCATAAACCGAAGTTGGGCAAGCTTTCTTACCTCCTACTACTTTACCCATGAATACTTTGACGACTATCCGGTTCGAGGCCTGAATCAATGGCAAATACAAGCCTATCTACACTGGAAGCATCCAGGAGAAAAGAAGTATTTCACCGTGCACACCGACTACAATCTGGAACTGGAATTACCAAAAAAACACCTGGAAGTAACCCGGGGTGAATACAACGCTTTTTTCTTTCACACCTGGGACTCAATTGCCCGATGGGAACTGGGAGAATCCTTTTCAGAAGAGCAGTTCTTCAAACATTTCAATTGGTTTGAGGAAAACTTAGATCCGCCTTTACTCAAAACAAAAGCCAACATTGACTGGAAAAATCCACGGATATTGGAAGTATTGCAGAAAGCCAATCTAATCACAGAAGAAGGACTCATCGATTGTCGGAAAATGTTTTACCGGAATTTCCAGTGGGATTATTACCGAGGTATAGAATATGGATGGGATAAAATAAGGGATGTAAGTATCATTCTGAATGAAGTAAATATGGTTGATAGTACCTTACTTGCCGCCCAATTAAGCTACCTGCCAGACCTTAACACCAAAGACAAAAAACTACTGGATTTAACGGAGTTGGATCCGATGCAACTCAACGCTTTTTATCATTGGAAAAAGTTGAAACCTTCGGGCAAAGATGTCTTTGAAGCCTTCATTCCTTATATTCGGTATGAGCCCGGGGAATCACCCGAAGAACAATTAGTTAACAATGATATAGAACGCCTAATTCGTAAAGGGCTCTCGGAAGAGTTCTTCCATTTCAAAACCACCTTCCAAGTAATTGAAGTCTATTAATCCATGGCTCAGGAAAAGGAAATATACGACCCCGAATTTGTAGAAGATTTGTTCGACCGAATGAGCTCGTCCTACGCTCGAATGAACTACATCACCTCCTTTGGATTTAGTGAACGATGGCGGCGACAATGTATTCAACAACTCGACTTTTCAACGAGTGAGGTTATTCTGGACCTGATGTGCGGAATGGGTGAATGCTGGCCGCAGGTTTTGAAACGCTCCCCAGCCCACGCTCAACTCATTGGAATCGACTTTTCAGCGGGTATGCTGCGCTTTGCTGACCAGGCCAAAATCAAGTATCCGAATCGTAAAATTGAGACCCGAAGACAGAATATTTTTACCAATAACCTTCCGGACGGATCGGTGGATATCATTATTTCCGGTTTCGGGCTTAAAACCTTTAATGATCAACAAATTCAGGAGTTGGCCGAGGAAATGCATCGCCTGTTAAAACCCGGAGGACAATTCTCATTGATCGACGTTTCGACTCCCCATTGGTCAGCCCTGAGGCGACCGTACTTATTCTATTTAAAAAACATCATTCCGATCCTTGGCAAACTATTTTTAGGTAATCCGGAAACCTATGAAATGTTGGGTATTTACACCGAAAAGTACGGGAACTCCAAACAAGTTGAAAAGCGATTTACCGAAGCGGGTTTTGAAGTAAAATACCTGGACTATTTCTACGGATGTGCCAGTGGGATTGCGGGGTGCAAATCCAGATGAGTTAAGGCAAAAAAAGAAAGGTTTAACGCCCTAATTCGCTAAACCTTTCCCGAAAATGCCCAACTACAGCTAACTACTGAAGGAAGGGGAACTTGAATCCATCCAAACCCATTTTCACCTTAATCACCTTCCTGGGCAAACTTTTAGTCTGAACTTCCGACCTATTTTTTGTTGATTCTAAGAACACGACTTGCCTCAGCTCCTGAAGAGTAGCGAACGACATACATCCCCGAAGGCAAACTACCCAGGTCCAAGGATTGATTGGTTCCACCAGCAAGCTCAAGCTCCTGAATTATCTGCCCTTGAACGGAAAGAAGGGTAACCTGTAGAGCTTCCTCCCCTTGATAATCTAAAGTGATCCAATCTGAAGCTGGATTCGGAAAAATGGAAAGGTTCCCGGCAATCGAAGACTCCTCGATTCCAACCTGAACTTCAACCCGGGTTCCATATTTATAATCAAAATCAAAAAAGATGTCTTGTCCTGTATTCGCGTTGGTCACGTTGTAGCATTTCATGGCCACATATTGATCCGTGTTTCGGATTCGGGCGATGTATACTTCTCCCTCATTAATGGCAGGTAGAGTCAAACTCGGAGCGCCCGCTTGAAATTCACTTTCCAAATCGGCCACGTCGCTTACCGTGTTGTAATCGAAGTTCGCAGAGGCAACCACCCATTGGGTTTTGCTATTTCCCCATATATCACCAGCCCAGATCGAGCTCTCACCGGATGTTATGGTAAACACACGTCGGGTTTCAAAGTGCTCCACCATATCGATGTTGGCCTCTTCTCCGTTGAGGTATTTTCCAAACGAAGTCACGTCAAAGCTGCTGTAGTAATCGTGTTGCACAAAATCATATCCTGACTGCTCAGGACCTGGTGCACCATTGAGTTTTTTCATGGAAGGACTGTGGTGTTCAAAAAAGCGTTTTCCGGTGATCTCTTTCAAACTTTGAGCATTTCCGACCGTTCCCAAAAAAATCAACAAGAGAAGGAGTACGGCAGGTTTCTGGGTAAAAACTGATTTCATAGAATTATGGTTTAAATCGTATTAATAATCGCCTTAAATCTGATATTGCTGATCAACCTAAATGGCCCAGACACAGCCAGAGCAAAGGCTTTGGTTATTATTTTCGATGTAAAACTACCGGGATCGGATGCCCGCTTTTAGGGCAATTTGTGGTTGGACCGTTTTGGAGCTTGGTCTGTGAAATTCAGTTTCTCTTCAGGAAAATAGGATTATAGGTAGGGCAGCCAAATTTTCACATGAGTTCCGGCCGGTTCGCCAGATTCATCGCTTAAGTCCCGGATCTCGTACCCAACCTCCATCGACCGGTTTTGATTCAATAAATTCAACCTTTCCTCAATATTGGCAAGGGCCTTGGAAGCATACCGGCGCTGCTTTCGAGACTTTATCTCCGCCGCTTTTTGCCGACCGACCCCATTGTCCTCAATTTCGCAAATGACGTGGCTATCCTGGGTATACAGTTGAATACTCAGGTTCCCCTTTTTGCCTTCCAAATTGATCAAGCCATGGGTTATGGCATTTTCGACGAAGGGCTGGATAACCATTCCCGGGATTTCAAAGGTTCCGCTTCTTAACTTCTCTTCCACGGTGACCTTGTAGGAAAACTTCTCATCAAATCGGATCGCTTCTAAAGACAGGTAATGATTAATCAGGTTGATTTCGTTCTCCAACGAAACGTAAGAAAGGCCGGAACTTTCCAGCACTCCTCGTAGCAATTTAGCAAACCGAGACAAATAGTCGTAAGCGCGGTTATTTTCACCTTCAATCACAAAATTTTGGGAGGTATTGATGCAATTGAAAATAAAGTGGGGATTCATTTGGGATTGAAGAGCTGTTAACCTGGCCGAAGCGAGGTCGGCCTGCAGGGATGCCTCTGACGCTCTTTTTCTTTGAATTTTGTAGATAGCTGCCGTAGCAATTAGGAAAACCAAGATCAGAGCCATGAGCCAGACACGAGTTTGCGCCGATTCCATTTTGATGATTTTGTTTTCCTGTTCCAGGTTTTTGGCCACTGAGGTCATCAATTTTTTCTCATTTTGGGCACTTTGGTAGCGCTCTTCAATTTCGGCGATAGCCTTGGCATTGTTCTCTTCTCCTAAGCTATCGGCTAATTCACATCTTCGCTTCAATGCGAGATAAGATTCCTCGTGTCTCCCAGCCTGAAACAAGGCCTTTGCCAAGACATCATAGCCACGCACCCATCGATCAGCATAACCTGAGGCAATGGACATTTGCAGCCCTTTTTGGATATATTCAATAGCACTATTCAATTTGTTTTGAGCCAAATAACATCTCCCCAAACCGATATAAACCATATCAGGTATTCGTCCTGAAGAAGTTTGATTGGCAAATATTTCCTGGCTGCGTTCCATGAAGAACACGGCAGAATCTATCCTATCCAATTCCAGATAAGCGCACCCCAGGTTATAATCAGAATAAGCCACACGCTGATAGTCTTTCAGACTTACTCTTTTCTTCCTTGACTCCTTGTAGTAAGTAATGGCCTCCCTGTAGTTTCCAGATTCAAAATGAAAAGATCCCAGGTTGTTGTAGGCCCTATCCAATCGGGATGTATCGTTCAGCACAAGCAGAATGTGGAGGGCTCGCTCCATGTAGACCAGCGACTCTTCAAATCGGCCTAACTCCAAATTTATGGCGCCAAGCATGTTTAAGGTTTTGGCCAGTTCGAGGGTATCCTGATTCTGCTGTTCCTGTATGGCCAGGGCATCATGTGCTGCCCGAAGTGCATCTTCGTACCTGGCCCGAATCAAATACAGCCAGGATTTAAGAGACTTAGCTCGGGCAACTCCCTTTTCATAGTTGTTTTTCTGGCCATCAAGAATAACCTGATCGATGGCCCAAAGGGAGGAATCGTAGTTCGCGTAGATTATCCTATCCGCATATAGCAGACCGGCCTCAGCCCGTGATTCTACATTTGGTCCTTCGAGCATAACCTGCTTCAGGCTATCGTTTGACAGGGAATTGGAATACACCGACGTCCCAAGGAAAAAAAGGAACGGGATAAGAGCGCAGACTCTCTTAAGACGAAATCGAAACATACAGGCAATCTAGGAGGAATGAGAATACCACAGCACGCCAATTTACCTGCTGGCCGATTTAGCGCATCGTTGGGTATTTTCGGTTTGTATTATTTGTGGCCGAACTGATCGAGAAGACCAGGTTTCTTACTCTTGGAAACACTAAGTTCCTTTCCATCCTCCATGATGACGTATCCCCCGGCTGATTTTCCAAACTTTCGGATGTACCTCAGGTTAATCAAGGAAGTGTTGTGGATGCGGTAGAAAGCGTAATCTTCCAGAATATCGGAATAGAATTTCAGGTTTTTTGAAGTGGTTATTTTCTGTCCATCCTTCAAGAAAATATGAGAATAACTACCATCGGCCCTGCAATACAAGATATCTCGGATAGGAACAAACTCAAAACCCTCGGAGGTGGGAAGTGTTATTCTCCGCAGATCCGGACTTTCGACATAAAAATTCTTGACCAGCTGGGTGATCTTATGCCCCGATTGGGCATTCAATTCTTGCTTTTCTACCTTGTTGACAGCACCCTTTAATTCTTGAATACCCACTGGCTTTATCAAGTAATCGAGGGCTGATATTTTAATTGCCTTCAAAGCAAACTCCTCATGGGCAGTCACAAAAATGACATGGAAATCAATCTCCTCCATGGATTCAAGCAAATCGAACCCTGATCGTGGTCCCATTTCAATATCCAAAAAAACGAGTTGCGGACGGGACTCTTCAATCAGTTCCCGGGCAGTATCTATATCCGTGGCGCTGCCAATAATGTCGATGTTTTCTACATGCGTTTCGATTAACCTAATAAGAATGTTTAGGCTCTTTTTTTCGTCATCTACCAAGATGGTTTTAATCATAGGAATCGAAATTGGGTTCGGGATGATTAGGCATTTAAGGTAGGACGAAACAGATGAGGGGCAGTTGCCTGAAATACTTCATCCTTTGAACAAGAATTCGAAGCCATTTTCAGCATCAGACATTAGCTCTTCAGCAAATCAGGTATTTCTACGTATAAAAATCACCTGAATTCCAGCTATTTTCGGGTAATTGATTTGCTTGTCATGAAACAGGAAGTAACGGGAAATAAAGACTTAAACTCTACCGGCCCTAATGCCACGAATTTGACCCATTCTGGTAAAGATGGGAGTTCGGAAATTACTCAGCTGAAGGATAACCGCCCAATAGCTCAACGCCAGGAACACATGAAACATCTGGCTGAAAATCCACCTGTACAGCGGCAAGCCAATAACACTGGGCTTCCAGACAACCTGAAATCGGGCATTGAGAACCTCTCCGGCTATTCCATGAATGATGTTCAGGTCCATTACAATTCGAGCAAGCCCGCTCAACTCAATGCCCATGCCTATGCTCAGGGCAGTCAGATACACCTAGGCCCGGGACAAGAAAAGCACCTACCTCATGAAGCCTGGCACGTAGTTCAACAAAAACAAGGACGCGTACAAGCGACCACTCAACTCAAGGCCGGCACACCAATTAACGATGATGAAGGTCTCGAACGAGAAGCAGATATCATGGGAAGTCATGCCGCTCAATTGGGCAGCCAGCAATCCGCCTCTCAATTAAAAAAAAAGTCTCAACCCAAGGAATAGTTCAACGAGCAATAGGCGTTGAAATTGAAGTACCTGGATTAAATTTCAAGGTAGGCCCTACTGTTAAACAAGGACAAATGCTGACCTGGATTCCGCTTATTCATAAGCGGATGGAAGTTCATGCGGAAAATCCACGAGACGAAAATTTCGGAAAAGATCACGGTACCCAAAGAGTAGCCACGTTAGAGTATGCATCTGGCACTTATAACCAAGGAGTTCACAAACCGTCCCCTTTGGTACAAGACCTGACCTTACTTGAAAAACTGACGAGTACTTTCGATGTTGTACCTACCTATTTTGGAGTTCCGGTCATGCCCGCAAGAGGATCAAAATCAGGTACCTTCCAGGTGAATGTATCCCCAAAATCAGGCACCGGATTTAACCTCCATGCCGCCTTTGAAAAAGACGAACGCGTGGATTACGACAAGGATACTGAGAAAGTTGCTCCTGTTCCACTGCAAGGACTTCATACCCGGCATATTGCCATTCGAAAACACATTACCCAAACCTTATTGGATGAATTTGGAAAATCCAATATCGTTCGAGGCGATCAGCAAAAATTCTTAGCCACCTTTTTCATGGACGCCGCCACCGTTGTGAGTAGCTTCTATGTACTCGGCTTTAACGAATCGGCCATTGCTGAACTCAATTCCAAAAAAGGTGCATTGGACAAACGCTCCGGTGGAAATACAGCAAACAGCGCCGTGGGTAAAATGATGATCATTCGCCGGATCAACAAACAAATTGACACCCTCCAGGATACGGCTAAAAATGCCTTTTTGCTATTTCCAAGGTTTGACATTCAACGAGCAGCCAAAATCATTGCCGGTCAAACCGGGGCGGCAACGCCAGTAGAAGCAAGAAAGGAAGCCTTCGACGCCTTTGTAAAAGCGATTAATTCGGCACCAATCCCTAACTACCCGAATTATCCCTATTCTGACAATGATCCTATGACCGTACCTGTTTTAGGAACCCTTAAAAATCAAATGAAAACCGCTGCCAGGCAGCTCATGATTGATGGTAGCCCCCTCATTCCTGATCGAAACATTGGTCAAGGTCCTACCACGCCTGGTACGATTCTAAAAAACACTTCCTCCTCCCTCATTCCCAAGGAACAAGCGGCGGAAGGAGTCTACGAAATTCGCAATCCTTTCACCGCTCCTATTCCATTGGGACATTGGGCCAAGGCTATGGAACAATACGAGGCCTATTTGGCTTCTAAGGGTGTGAGGTATTAACCCCGCACTCCCCTACAATTCCAATTTTTTAATGGTGCCTTCGTGCTCAATGAAGAATACCTCTTTCTGAATTTTGGTTTCAGTAATTACCTTGGGTGCAGGTGGCTTGGGTTGATCCTTCGGTTTTTTCTTGTAAACCACTACCACGTGCTGAACCACCTGGATAACAGGTTCGGTAAATTCGGGATTGACCACCAGATCAAAGTCGGTGTAAGACACCGGATCGTAGTAAATGGACGTATTCTTCTTGATTCGTTTAACCTCGCTCTTTTTTCTAAGTAAATTCAAGTCCGTACTACTGCTGCAGGAATAGCCGGTGTACCGTTCCTGTGGTTCGATTATGTTAAAGGATTCGGACATGCGGATGTCCACATTGCTGAGATCAACTCCGAGGGAGGTTTGAAAATCAACGTTATCCTTAAGCAGTTCGATAGACTTGAGTCGCAATTCACTTTTGACCTTTTCAATGTCTTCCATCAAAACATCTACTTTGACCAAATCATAAATCTCGTGCCGGGCACAAATGGCTACAATGGCATCCAGGGCATTTTTGTTGGCATAGCGAATATGGAAGTTCTTTTTGATTTCAAATCCAGCGGGAATTTCGGTATAGGTTTTCTTGCTAAACAGTTTGTTCTCGGATTCGACCTCATAAAGGGGCACAAAGGATATCATGTCCAGGTAAATGTCATCTTCCTGGAATCCCAAGGCAATGAGTTCCTTTCTCACCGAATCCGTTCGACTTTGGATAAGTCCATTGGCCTGGGCTGCCGTTTTTCCCATTTGAAAAAGATGAAAAACGGCTAAGTAACCTTTGGGTTTTACATTGTATAAGGATCGCATAGAAAAACGGTGAAAGTCATTAAAGACCGGTTCACTGGGTGTGGTGAGTTGTCTTAAACGGGAACTGTTTGAGTTGCTATAATTGTGCTGAGTATTTTGATTGTAAACCGCATTTCCAGCATTCTGGGCATAACTCGAACAGGTGAATAGGCCCAAAGTAAGTAGGAACAAGATCGTTTTCATTTTCATTTGTTTTTGGAATTAATAATGAGATTGGTGAATGATTTCAGAGCAATATTACGGGGCGTTTCTTCCTCAGGTATGGCCAAATCGTGCATAAGCTCTGAATAGGGCCTGCACAGTAGTTTTGTACCGTGTGCAAAAGGTTTGCAGACGATATGCAGCAAAGTTTTATACATTTATCAGCCTTCAGATTTACATTGCATGGTCCCTAATCACGAAGCACAATTGCAAGCATTCGAAAAATTGAAAGAGCAGGTGGTCTACCAGCTGCAACAGGCCTATCCAGGATGTAAATCGGATCTACGATTCTGGACCGGACGAGAGGTGGAGTTTCTTCAACAGGACTTACAGAATCGGGTAAATGGTCGGGTGTCGGAGCGGTGGTTTTACAACTACTTAAAACCGGAGAAAACGGAAAAGCTTCCCCGAATCGATATGTTGGATCTTCTTGCCAATTATGTAGGCCGGGATAACTGGGAAAAGTTTGTGCACGACGAAATGAATCCCAACAGCACTTCCCCCTCTTCTTCCTCTTCACCCGCCCCTAAGGTCCAATGGAAATACCTGCTGGGAATAGGCTTTACCTTGGTCATTTTGGTCTTTTTCCTTTTCGAAGAATTGCGCAGCGACTCTTCGCCACCTCAGCACCAACTAACGCTAAAATTTCCAGAAAACCTCCCCACTTTTATCGCACAAGACACCCGAATTCAATTACTAACGGAAGGCGAATCACCCAAAAATCTCGCCCTGGATTCGATGAACCGAATCTCGGTGGAAGCTCAAGGTAAAACCCGATTAGTGGTTTCCGGCCCATATATCAAAACCGACACGATCATTAGAACCTTTACCTCCCAAAAAAGCCATGAGGATTTAATACTTGAGCCCGACCACTACGCTTTGCTCATCCATTACATCTCCTCTATTGAGTTGAAAAACTGGAAGGAAAAAGAAAAGCAGCTCAATGGCATTTTCGTGGACCATGCCCAGATCTATCAGGTGATGGCGGGAAATCAAATGGGGATGGACTTGTTCAACAAAAAACAGTTTATCCGAAAGCTGATATTTCCGGGAAGTAACCTGAAGAATGTTGAAGTATTGGATGTGGTGTATGAAGGCGACCGTATTTCCAAATTAAAATTTGTGAGTCATGAATAGAATTCTTCTTCTAATACTATTGACCGGTTTGAGCCACACTGGGTGGGGACAGTCCTCCCAATCTTACCGTTCGTATGACCAACAATTTGCCAATGAAAAATTGACTTCTACCGAGCTCAAAGCCTACGAAGCTCGGGGAATTCAAAAACTATCGGACTATTTCTTCTACCTGCAAAAAATAGCAGAAATGGATAGCCTTCCCGATGTTCAGAATCAATACTGGGAGGAATTAAAAAGCCTCTTTATTCATCCAGAAGTTCAGGTATATGACCACATAATGCGATCGCCTTCCGCACTTTTTGATTTAGGTAGGCGTGCTGCAAAAATGGATTCCTACAAAGATCCGGTTCACCTTGAATCGATGGGTTCTAAAGCAGCAGATCAAAATCAATCATCTCCTGACCAATATCGAATTGTCCAGCAGTTTAGGTTAGTTTTTCCGGAAAACGATATCGTATTACTGGAAGTCGCCTTTTACCTGGTCCATCAAGATGTTCAGTTCGATGATGAGACCCAAAAAGTTTGGAAAATATACCTCGGCGAAATGAGCGCCATCAACCAATAGATCACCTTACCTGAGATCTGGTTACAAAGCTCCCGGATTCGGATACACCCGTGGAAAACGATGATTTCAATTTTGCTTCCATCATTGAAAAACATCAAAATCACACACATGACACCACGAAAAGTAGCTTTAGTAACCGGCGGTAGTCGCGGACTGGGTAAAGAAATGGCACTGCGCATTGCGGAATACAATATTGACGTAGTCATCACCTATCATCAAAATGAAGCAGCAGCCCTTGAGGTTGTTCGCGAAATCGAAAAAAGAGGAGTTACCGGACACTGCCTTCAACTCGATAGTCGGGATACCCATTCTTTCGACTCATTTTACACAAAATTCGGAGATTGGTTAGTGGAAACCCGGGGATCAAAAAAGTTTGATTTTCTGGTCAACAACGCAGGCACGGGAATACAATCAGCCATCGCCGACACCACTGAAGAGCAATTTGACGAAATGCTGCATATCCATCTTAAAGGCGTGTTCTTTTTTACTCAAAAAGCACTGCCCCACTTAAACGATGAGGGAAGTATTATCAATATTTCTTCTGGCCTGGCTCGTTTTGCTTTTCCAGGTTACGCGGCTTACGCCATAATGAAGGGCGCTATTGAAGTATTTACACGTTATCTTGCAAAAGAACTTGGACCGAGAGGAATTACAGCCAATGTGGTAGCTCCCGGAGCCGTAGCTACCGATTTTGGAGGAGGTTCTAACCGGGATAATGAACAAAAAAGAAACCTGATCTCAAGCGTTACTGCTTTGGGCCGGGTGGGTGAAGCAGAAGATATTGGTGGCATTGTGGCCTTTTTGTGCTCCGAAGATGCCCATTGGATGACTGCCCAGCGCCTGGAAGCTTCAGGAGGAACTTTGATATAGCATGTATCACATTAACAGCATCAGCGATTACCATAAACTAGCGGGGCTCCCAAAACCGGAGCACCCGCTGGTTAGTTTGGTCGATTACAGCCAGGTGAATTACCCCAATGATCAAGAGGAGATAAGTCTGGTTCAAGGAAACTATGTGATTGCCTTGAAGCGGGGCGTTCAGGGCAAAATGCGCTACGGTCAGCAGCCCTATGATTTCGATGAGGGCTTGATGTCATTTATCGCTCCTCAGCAGGTTGTGAGAATAAAGACCCATGTTAATCCTGAGCAGAAACCAAGTGGATGGCTGCTTTTGTTTCACCCCGATTTTTTGTGGAACACCTCCCTGGCTCAATCCATCAGGGAATTTGATTTTTTCGATTACGAGGTTCATGAGGCCCTGTTTCTATCCGATAAGGAGGAGCAATCCATCATGGGTATTATGCAAAACATTCGGCAGGAATACCATTCCAACATCGACGCCTTTAGTCAAAAGATCATCATCTCTCAAATGGAGGTTTTGCTGAACTATGCTCAACGATTTTACCAAAGGCAGTTTATTACCCGCAAGAAATCCAACCATGAAATTTTGAGCAAATTGGAGCAACTCCTTCAGGATTACTTCGACCAGCAAGACTTAAGGCACTCCGGCCTTCCCCAGGTACAAGACCTGGCTGATCAACTCAACCTGTCTCCCAATTACCTCAGCTCTATGCTCAAGGTAGTTACCGGCCAGAATACGCAGCAACACATCCACAACAAACTCATTGAAAAAGCCAAGGAGAAGTTGACAAGCACTCAACTCTCCGTCAGTGAAATTGCCTATGATTTGGGATTTGAGCACTCTCAATCCTTTAGTCGGTTGTTTAAGAACAAGGTGAAGGTATCGCCGCTTGAGTTTCGCCGATGGTTTGAGAAGTAATTGGAGGTTTTGCGAATTCTTCTAATACCCAGCGGATAAAAGCGAGTGAATCATAATTCTGGCATGTTTTTGGAGATATCGTTCAAAAACAAGGAATCAATCATGAGCCATTCCCACAACATTCTATTGCTATTTTTTATCAGTATTCTACCCTTTAGCGGCTTCGGTCAACAAGACTCAAGACTCATTGGAACATGGGAAATGATGAATTCCGATATTGATTTTGATAAACTACCTACATTAAGTTTTAGCCAATCCTCTTGCACTTTTTTTGCGGGTTGCAATACCTGTCAATCGGATAACTGGACAACCGAGGAAGGTGTTCTAAAGATGACCGGCGCGACCTGCACTTTTCGGCATTGCAGGGAAACGAGGGATTACCGAATGCCAAGTGGTTCTTACCAAGTCTCAAATGATGGCATTTTAACTTTTTTCTTCGACGATTTTGAAATGGTTTTTAGAAAGCGAAAAAGTTACCGCTATATAATTGATTAAGTCTATGATATACTTGAAAACACTTCTTCACATTGCACTCTACTCTATGCATTTGTTAAGCACCCGCAATACTTCAGCAGATGATTTAATGACGCGATAATTTTTCGTCCGCGGAATCAAGAATAGTTTTGATTCCTAATTTCCGTAAATTTGATAGGAATGATGAAAACCACGCCGATAACCATCGCATCCAATTGAATATGAGGCAATACTGGCCATTTTTAGTTCTAACCCTTTTACTGATTGTCAGCTGTAAGAAAGAAGAGACGCCCCTACCGGAGTCCTCAATTCCGGCAGATACCCAATGCTACCAGGGAAATTGCAAGGATGACCACCCCAATGCTAATAGCCTATTGAATTACCGAAGTATTCTTCATACCATCACCATAAACGGTAAGGACTTTTACTCCTTGGCAGAACTGATGGATACCTCTAACAACCGAGCAAATTTTTTGATCTGTGGTGAGCAAAGCGAACCCATTAGTTCAACAAAAATTCAATTGCTCGGACAGGAGTTTGAAATTGGTGAGCACGTGGTGGTCGATGCCGTGGTCAAGGCTCAGTGCTCTACACCTACTTTAGACGACAAGGGCAAAGCCGTTCGTTTTGTCAAAATCAATACAATAGCGCTTAGGCATTGTCCCATTGAATACTCCCAAGATTTCTCCCGTAACGATTCACTGCGACAGTATTGGAACTTTGTTGGTTTTCAGGTTTCTGCCGACAGTATAGACTTTCCCCCTGCACCCGACCTATTTGGATAGGCTTTGCGCCCATTCGAGATACCCTATCTGGGTTCAACAAACTCTCAGGTTTTGGTCCCATAAGAGCCATTTCCGGCAATTTTGAGGTGACTGATTCAACCTTTGAGCTCCATATTTTTGACCCCATTTATTCCAAGGAAGCCCCGGGCACGAGCCGTGCAACCCATTACGAACAGCGCTTTTTCGACGGTTTGTTTTCTACCCATCATTTCGAAATCCAAAATAACCTACTCACCTTAAAGAATTCAAGTGGACCTCCGCTGCTATTTGAAGCGGCCCAATAGCTGGGATTCTTAAACTGTTTTCACCGAGCCACAAATTCCACACAAGTGCCCACCTGAAAACCGCGGTGCTTGATTAACTGAAAGTACCTGACCGTTTTGAACAATTGCTTAATGGATCGCTTTACGCGTTTTCCTGCATTTTGAAAATCCTCTACGGTCTTCCAGCCAAAAATCAAAACATCGACGTCCTGAGCCAGGGCTTCAAATTCCTGGTCAAAGGCATAGCCCGGTTGGTCTTTAATGAATTTCATAAAGTCGTTTCGAAGCTTGGGATAAACCGATCGCTTGGAAGGTTTTATGGTACGAGCTGCGAATTCAATCGCATATTCGGAACCAATCATTTCTCGAAAATGAACGGGCAAGTCTCCAGCCGCTTTCATTTGGTATTGTTCTTCTACCACATAGGTATTGGCAAACTCTCCGGAATCCTTGAGTTTATGATGAGACTGAGCTTGCACCATGGCTTCCATGCTGTCCCACTGACTGATTTGGACAAAGGCATTGCGGGCCTTTTTTTGTGGAAAGGAATAGAAGGATTCAAAGAGCCCCATATATCGAATGCCCGCAGCTTTTTCCATTTCCCTGGAAACGTGGGTCCATCCCAATCGGAATGCTTTCTCCGATCCTTCTTTTACCCGGAGGTAGGATATTTCGAATACCGCCGGCTGATTTGAATTTGATTGAGCATCATTTTTCATCGTCAACCGCTCCTTTTAGTTTTTGGTCAAACACATATAACCCGATCATAAATCCTAATACCACCAGAGGTCCAAACCACTCGCCATCGTTGGCCATATAGTGACCGCCAAAGGCCAATAAAATGTTGAAAGTAAAGCCGGCATAAGCCCACTCCTTCAGGGTTTCGCTTCGTTGCTGCAATACTCCAATAACTCCCAGCGTTTTTGCCAGTGCCAAGGGATAAATAATAAAAAGGGGAAAGCCCAATTGAGTAAATTCTGCTGAGGCATGCTCGTAATCAAATACATACATCGCTGATGCGCTTAACATGCTCAAGCCAAATAAGGCCGCAAAAAGCCAATAACCTATTTTATCTCGTTTCATTGTAAGTCCTTTTTCTCGAGGCAATCCAAGCGTTCCCCAGGATCGCACTCAGGTGATTTTTAATAGAAATTTCATTTACTTTGACAAAAGTAAACCGTGGACCATGGTCAATGGTCAAGGAAAAAGATCACTTTTTTTAATTGGAGTATGAAAATTGGAGAGATAGCAGCGAAAACCGGAGTTTCCAGAGATACAATTCGGCTCTACGAAAGTAGAGGTATGTTGAAGGGGGTAACCCGTCCCCACGAATACAACAACTACAAGGATTACAGTGAACAAAATTTAGAACGGGTAAGGCTCATTCTGGTTATGAAGAAATTGGGACTCACCCTCAACGAATGTCAGGCAGTGATGGAAATGATGGATAACGATGAGTTTGAACAAGATCAGCAACAGCAGTTTATTCAAAAAAAATTGGATGATATAGATCAAAAGATCCGGGAGCTTCAGGAAGCCAAGCAATTGCTGGAAGGCCATCTTGGAATGTCTTGCAATCAGGATGAGTTGGTGGGTCGAGCTACTGCGTCCAATTCAGAAAATGAACCTGAGTAAATAAAGGCTCCTCCCCGATCCGGTGCCAGGAAGGAGCCTTATCAGGAAATTATTCCGGCTTCATTTGCTCAAACATTCCAAGCAAGTTCTCCACATGCCAGATTTCTACAACCTTACCATCCTTTACTTTCAGGAGGTCGTGGCCCACAAAATTCACGGACTTGTTTGTGGCCGGAACGCCGAAGAACTCTCCCGTGTGCTTGGCCGTCATTCTCCAACGTACAAACACCTTGTCATCTCCAATAAGATCCATCACCTCAATGGTATGTTTCGAATTGGAAAATCCAGCACCCAAAGCCATAGTCAAACCCTTAATCTCTTCTACGGCATTACCACCGTGGCTGTCGTGATCAATTAAGTGGCTCGCTAAAAGGTCGTCCATACCAGCTGCATCACCTTTGTCCAATAACTCGTAATAAGTATTGGCTATTTCTATTCGTTTGTCCATTTTCTTGGGATTTGTAAAAGCCATGAATGTCAGGCTAATCATTAATAAATAAGCTACTCTATGCATGATTTCAATAATTTGAGAACAAATGTAGAGGGGCACTAATCATTAGTCAAGTACTTACCTTTTAGTTAGGCACCTACCAAAAAGTTATTATTATTGTTATTCAATTCATTAGAAAATGCAAAAAATTGAAAATAAATGCCCTGTAGGCGAAGCACTTAAGTTTATCGGAGGAAAATGGCCCCTACAGATTATCTATGAGATTGGGACAGAAAAGCGACGTTTTGGTGAATTGAAAAGACTTATTCCAAACATCAGTGAAAAGATGCTGATACAGGAACTCAAGAAAATGGTGGAATCCGAAATTGTTCACCGGGAAGCCTATCCAGAAATCCCTCCGAAAGTGGAATACTCACTCACAGAAAAAGGCAAGAAAATCTTGCCTATCGTCAAACAGATCGAAACCTTCGGGATGGAACTTTTGGGAATGGAACCCGAAGCTACTCCGTGAAGAAATCCATTTTGGACTTTATTCCTTAATCAGCTTAACGGATTGATTATTTCTGGTTGCTTCATCCCAAATGAATACATAATACACACCTGCCGGGTAATCCGATAGATCGATTTGATCGATATACTCTTCATCCTGCAAAGTCTCTCCCAGGGTATTGACCAATCGGGCATTTACTGGAGAAGAAAAATGGACCATTCCCACAGACGGGTTTGGGTAAACTGAAATCGGATTTTTCTCTATGGATGTGTTTGACAAGCCCAAAGTAGGATTTGCTGCCTGGTAGAGGCTCATAATTTCGGCATCATTCAAAACCCGGTCATACACATTGATGTCGTCAACCGCCCCGTGAAAGAAACGATCATTAACCACATCTTGAGAACCTCCGATAAGGATGGGATTGGTGGTTAAAAAAGAGCTGATGAATCCCTTATAAATCCGATTTTCAAGTTTTCCCTGTCGGTAGAGGGAAAGGGAATCGCTGTTGTAGGTGATAACATAGTGCACCCAGTCATTGACTAAGACCGGATTTGCCGTAAAGAAATAACGCTCCTGGGTCGACGAGGCCTGGGTGGTGATGGTCAATGCCTTTTGATTATCAATGGAAACGTAGAGTCCGCAACCTTCGAAATAGGAGCTCGCTGCAGAATTTTTGGCCAAAAAAATGGGGTTATACGAATACCCACTCCCTTCATTGGATAGGGCCGTCATTTTGGCCCAAAGAGACACCGAGCCAGAAGGGGTAGGCATCGTATTGGAAGGGGCTAATTCGAGGTAATCATCAACGCCATCAAAATAGAGGGCCATTCCCGCATTGTTGAATCGATCTGCCGTGGTCACAGCCCCATGAACCACACCATGGTGATTGCCAACTCCATCCGTGGCCTGCCCACTATTGAACGAATAGCTGGACACCAATCCTTGGGTTACCTGAGCTGACAAGCCGGCTGCCCAAAGCATTAATACACTTAGAAATAGAAGATTTTTCATTTGTTGTTTTTGATAAATGGTTTTATAATTCCCCTCGGTGGGGATCATTTGCGGTTTCAAATAACCTCTGAACCTGGGAATCCGTAAGCTCATTTTTAGTGAATGCAGCGAATGACCTCACGAAGTAGTCAATTTTGAAAAGGACTGATTTCGGTCTGCTTCCCATAGGAAGGGCGTGCAAGCATTAACCCATGAGCTCATTTTACCCAGGAAGCATTTTTTGGAAATGGAGGTCTACGTGCCCTACTCCATTTGTAAGTGCAGCACTATTCTTTGCGAATGCAGCAACACCGCTTGAGAATGCATCGGTATTTCGCTTGGAGACTTGTACCTTGCGAAAGATTTTGCCTCCTGAATTTAAGTGCACCTTTTGGGAAGGTCTCATCCGTATCGATGCGTAATATCAGCCACTACTTATGCCTTTGCCTGATTGTTCTTCTTCTACCAGGAGTGACGATAGGACAAAATGACGAACCTGGGTTTATCTATCAAAACATAGGCCTTGAAAACGGTCTCCCAAGCTCCGAATGCTACCGGGTTGTTCAAGATGCAATAGGCTACTTATGGATTGCGACGGATCGTGGAGTTTGTCGTTATGATGGAAGACAAATCCAAGTTTTTTCAGAAACCGATGGCCTCTGCGACAATACCATTTTGACCCTGGTGGCTCGAAAGGATAGTACCCTTCTTTTTTGGGGATTTAACGGCAAATTATGTGGCTACAAAAACGATCATTTTTTCCCCTTAAACTTTGCTGATTCGGTGCTGGCCCAATTTAAGGATAGCCTCACCAGAGTAACAGCTGATTTACCTCCCCAGGGCTGGATACAGTTTACCGTGCCCAATTCTGAAGGACGAACCACCTTTTATTACGACCGCTTTTTTCGTCTTCAACGAAACGAAAAGGAATCAAATTTTGTGGTCCACTTGAGCGAGTTTAGCCCATTTACTGAGATCCATATTCAGCATCATCCGGATCATCCGGTGTTGAACGTTTATTGGAACGAAACAAAGATTGGTTCCTGGTCGCTTGATCGATTTAAGGAGGAAGCAACCGGCGTTCAAGTTTTTCAGGTCGCAGATGAGGAATTCATAGTAGGTATTCAGAATAGATTGTACCGAACCCAAAAGGGTCAAATCACCCACTCTTTGGTCCTACCGGGAAGAATATGCTCTCGGTTTTTCACCGATAAACAGCAGAATCTCTGGTTGGGACTGGATGGTAAAAATGGATGCTTGAGGATTGACCCAAGAGGTTTGAAATTAGAAGGTTCTTCTTATCTGTCAGGATATTCCATTTCTTCGATCCTCGAAGATCACGAAGGCAACATGTGGTTCTCCACACTCGAAAATGGAGTGTTCCAAAGGAAGGCGGAGCTTTACCAAAACATTCCTTCTGAAGAAATGACTCACCTGATCCATTTGGACGACACCTTGGCTTCGATTGGTGAAGATGGTAGAGTTTTTAACCTCAGTCGAAAAACCAATTTTGTATCCCTTGAGCCCAAGAATTATTCGGTGCTACCACGGACTGTAATGTTCAATCAGGATGGCAAAATCTATGGCGCTATAAACCCCAATATACCTCAAGAGCTATCACCCGCTAAAAATGGGGTGATCAACATGCACTCTTGGGTAAAACCATGCGGATACAAGGACTCCTTGTTGTGGAGTTCCATTGGAAACCTATTGATCACCCATCAACTCAAATCCGGCAAAATTCTTCAGGACACCCTGCCATCGAGAATCATGAGCTTGGTCTTGGATCACCAGCAACGCTTATGGATCGGCACCCTTAATGGCCTTTATGTTTACGACTATCTATCGAGAAGTCATCAAGCGGTAAGCACCGATTTACTCTGGCTAAGGGGCCGGATCAATGACCTAATTTCACTGAAAGACTCAAGCCTGATCGTGGCTACCCATGGCAATGGAATTGGTTTTCTAACTCCCAACGGACATCGTCAATTGACTACTCAAAACGGGCTCATATCCAACACCATCCTCCGAATGAGTAAAAACCTGAATGGCGACCTCTGGCTAAGTACCAACCAGGGAATTGCCAGGCTCAAGAAAAGTTCGAATGGTTACCTCATCGATCGAATGATAACAGAGTCTGATGGTTTGATTTCGAACGAAGTGAATGACGTCATCCAAGTACATGACACCTTGTTTGCCGCCACCAAGAAGGGCATCTCGGTTTTGAGTTTACAAGCACTCCCCGCTCATGATGTTCCGATCGTATGCGCCGATGTTTTTATCAATGGGGAGAAAGTTTCCATCCAATCCGACTACCACCTTCCACCATCATCCAAAAGAGTTACCCTTCAGTTCTCAGGAATATCCTTAGGCTCTTCGGACAAACTTCAATACAAAATTCAGTTTGATCATTCCCGGGAACAAGAGATGTTTCAGAAGTCAGGTCAACTGAGTTTTGATCTAACTCCCGGAGATAAATCAGTCACGATTTGGGCAAGTGACGGCAATGGTCGATGGAGTGAACATCCTATTCAAATTCGTTTTTTCATTGCCTCTCCCTTTTGGCAAACCTGGCCTTTTTGGTTGGCCATTCAGTTGATCATTGCCATCCTGATCTATTCCATCATCAAGCGAAGAAATCAGAAAGCCCGCCGAAAATTGGCCATTCAAGAGGAACTATACCAGGCTCGGTTGGAGGCAACAAACTCTCAAATGAATCCTCATTTCATCTTTAACTCGTTGAATTCTATTCAAATGTTGATTTGGAATGAAAACAAGAAATTAGCGGCCATCCAGGTAGCCCGATTTTCAAAATTGATCCGGACCATTCTTCATAATTCCCGAAAAAAATGGATTCACTTTCAAGAAGAATTAGATGCCCTAAACATGTATTTAGAGCTCGAACAGTTTCGTACCAAAGAGAAATTCGATTATGAAATAAAGGTTGATCCGGAAGTAAACCTAAGCGATTACCTAATTCCTCCCCTCTTATTGCAGCCCTTCGTTGAAAATGCCATCTGGCATGGCGTTTCACCCAAGTCCGGCAGGGGATTAATTCAATTGAATCTAAACTCAAAAGGGGATCAAATCTGCTGTTCGATCATCGATGACGGAGTGGGACGCAAATTCCACAGCGAAAAACAAAAGGAATCAAAATCGTTGGGAACGAAGTTGTCACAAGAACGGATTACCCTTTTGAACCAGCTCTATGAGACCAACATTCGTTTCGAAATTGAAGACCTTTATGACGGACCAAAACCAATGGGCACCCGAGTCACCTTTTTCATTCCTAAAATAAAACAGACCCTTGAATAAAATTAAAGCCATACTGATAGACGATGAAGCTGATGCCTTAACTGTTCTTTCGGCCATGATCAACGAACTGACCCCACAGGTGGAAATAATAAACGCCACCCAATCGGGGCTCGAAGGAATTAAGTCCATTCAAAAATGGAAGCCCGATCTGGTGTTTCTGGACATTGAAATGGCCGGGCTAAACGGATTTGAAGTTCTTGATTTTTTCGAGAACCGAACCTTCAAATTGATTTTTGTAACCGCCTATGATCAGTATGCCATTAAAGCCATTCGCGAAAAAGCGGATAACTACCTGCTCAAACCCATAAACCCACAAGAACTGGAGCAAGCGGTGGCAGAAATAGCGGAAGAACTTAACCATGATTCGCTCCAGGCCAAACAAGGTAAAATTGCTATCCCAATTGGTTCCGGTTATCGCTACATCGACACACTGGATATAGAGTGCATTCAAGCAGACAATAGCTATTCCTTCGTACACCTCACCAGCGGCGAAAAGATCATTGTATGCCGAAATCTAAAGAGTTTCGAAAACGCTCTCAATCAGGAAAACTTCATGCGGATCAACCGATCTTTTCTGATCAACGTGAATCAGATTGAATTGGCCTCTAAAGAAGACGGCGGTTATGTTCAAATGAAACAGGGACGCACCATTGAGATTCCGCAGAGGAAGAAGGAGCGAATCTTTCATCAGTTAAAAGAACGGTTTATCGTTCTGAGATAAAGCACTTTTCACCCAATCTGTAAAATGATCCCCTAAATCAGTAATCTGCCACCTATCCGTCCATAGCGGTCTGGTGACCTTTGTATCGTAATAAAAGGTCATTGGATTATGAACACAACAATTTATCGAATAACAAAGCAAACCGGCCTACTGCTGGTATTGCTTTTTGGACTGACAAGTTTTGCCTCTATCACTGCCCAAAACAAGGCAGATGAAATCATTGGAACCTGGGAGCTGGAAGACAAAACCAGCAAGATGGAGATCTATAAAAAAGACGGCAAATACTACGGAAAACTACTCTACGGAAAAGACGTGGTAAACGAAGATGGATCTTCTAAAAAGGACATCGAAAATCCAGATGAAAGTCTACGCAACCGCGACATTATTGGATCTACTTACATCCATAATCTCACCTACGACGGAGACGAGTATGACGATGGTAAGGTTTACGACTCTACTACCGGCAAAACCTGGAGCTGTTATGTAGAAATGGAAGACGGCGATCTTCACTTTACGGGATATATGGGGGCCAAGTGGCTCGGACAAACCTACGTGTACAAGCGTGTTAAATAGGAGGCATCATGGCAACGCAAATAGAAGAACTGAATCGAATATTTGCCCTTCAAAAGGGAAATTATTCTCCGGCCCATACACCTTCTTACCAGGTAAGAATGGATCGCCTGAATCGGATGGACAAGCTTATCCGAAACCACATCGATGATATTGTGGCAGCCACGCAGCAAGACTTTGGTACACGAAGCGCTGACTGGGGCTTTACAGCCGAAATCTATTCGCCCCTCGATTTGCTCAAAAAGATCAAAGGCAAACTAAAAGGCTGGATGAAACCAGAACGTAAATCCTCCGGATGGTTTGCCTTGACAGGACAACGCACCTATCAGGTGAATGAGCCTTTGGGTGTGGTCGGTGTAATGTCCCCATTTAACGCTCCGGTAAGTTTGGCTCTGGACCCCACCATTGAGGCTTTGGCAGCAGGGAATACCGTGATGATCAAATTTTCAGAAAGCACACCCCACACAGCCGAACTCATGAAGAAATTGGTGAGCCAGTATTTTCAAGAAGAGGAATTGGCAGTGGTAACCGGAGAAGTTGAAGTGTCGGTTGCCTTTGCTGGTCAGGCCTGGGATTTGTTCTTTTTTACCGGCGGTTCAGAAGTGGGAAAGAAAATTTTGGAAGCCAATGCCAAGCACCTTACTCCTACTATTTTAGAACTGGGTGGAAAGTCGCCTTGTGTGGTGCTGGATGATGCAGACATTGAGTTTACCGCCAAACGCATTGCCACCGTTCGCCAGTTGAACGCCGGTCAGGTTTGCATCGCTGGAGACTACGCCTTTGTTCCCGAAAAGCAAGTAGAGGCTTTTGTGGAAACAGCGATCAAGAATAGCGAGGAAATCTACCCTTCCATCATCGAGAATCCGGATTTCACCTCCATCATCAATGAAAGGGAATTTAACCGCATCGTTAGCTACATTGAAGAGGCCCGAGAAGCTGGCTGTCGAATTGTTCAGGCTAATCCGCAAAACGAGCTCGTACCGGACCCAGTATCCCGAAAGATCCCCTTGACCATCGTGGTAAATCCTCCTCGTCATCTCAAAGTGGCCAAGTTCGAGATATTCGGTCCGGTTTTAACGGTATTCGGTTACACCGATTTGAATCAAGTGATTGCCCAAATCAATGCCAATGAAAAGCCGCTGGCTCTGTACATTTTTGGTAAGAGTGATCAAAAAATCAATCAAGTGGTGATGAATACGTCAAGTGGTGGAGTAACCATAAACGATGAACTGATGCACGCCAATGCTCGTGACATGGGATTTGGCGGAGTCGGCTACAGCGGAATGGGTCGCTACAAAGGGGGTAAAATTGGCTACTATGCTTTTACCAATCCCAAAGCCGTACACAAGCAAGGATTGATGCGTAAATACACCAGTATTTTCTTCCCTCCATTTAAGAAGGACAGCAGTCGAAAAATGCTTCGCTCTCAGGTCGGCGTAAAATCGTAAATAAATCGGTGATGAAACAAGTTATTCTCATAACAGGAGCCTCGTCAGGTATGGGACGCGATGGAGCCCTCCGACTCGCTCAAGCAGGACACCGGGTGTATGCCACTTCCAACGATATTTCAGATATGGAAGAATTGGCCGCTCACAATGCCAAGGTCAAACACCTGGATGTAACCGACAATGCGACGATGGTTTCGTGTGTAAACGATATCATTGAAACCGAAGGAAAAATCGACGTATTGATCAACAATGCAGGCTATGGTTCTTATGGTGCATTGGAAGATGTTCCCCTGGACGAAGCCCGAAAACAGTTTGAGGTCAACGTGTTTGGATTAGCCCGTTTGACCCAATTGGTATTGCCTCACATGCGAAAAGCCAAATCAGGAAAAATCGTCAATGTATCTTCTGTAGGTGGTGTAGGAAGTGAGCCCCACTCCGCCTGGTACCATGCATCCAAATTTGCGGTGGAAGGAATGAGCGATTGCCTTCGCCAGGAGTTAATTCCCTTTGGTATTGATGTGGTCGTTATACAGCCCGGCGCAATTCGCTCCGAATGGAATGAAATTGCCCGAAAGAATCTTCTTCAGGTTTCCGGTCATACAGCGTACGGTGAATTGGTGCAAAAACACGCCAAGTTACTTGAAAGAATAGACGAGGATAGTTCAGACCCCGGTGTCATTGGAAAATTGATGGTCGAAATTGTGGAAACCAGGCACCCTAACACCCGCTACGCCCGTGGTAAAAATGCCCGAGCCGCCTTAATTATCCGCCGGTTATTTACAGATAAAATGTATGACCGTTTTATGATGCAAATAATGAAATAATGATGGGTTGGTTGTACTCCGCACTTAGTAGAAACGAAGAGTCAAAGAATTTGTAATTTGAGGGAGATGAATTTTTTAGATCATACATTGAATTGGTACCGTGGTGAAGTGTTTGAAGCACTTATCTCGGCCGGGTTTGGAATCGCATTAATCCTCCTTGCTCTTCTTTTCTGGCGTATGGGAACGACACAGGGCGCTCAAGCCCTGCTATTTCCACTTCTGGTTTTGGGTCTCATCCTGGGCGGGTCAGGTATCTATAATGCCTACTCAAACCGAGCCAAAGCAGTCCAATTGGAGCAAAATACGACCGAGGTAAACGCTGCTTTTATTCAAGCTGAAAAAGAGCGGGTAGAAGGATTTCAATACCTCTACACCTTTACCAAGTTCCTGGCTACTTTTTTGTTTACCGTAGCGCTGGTCATTTTCTTTTTTGTGTCGGGGAAAATCTGGCAAGCCATCGCGATCGCCATGATCATTATGGGATTATCGGGCTTGGTGATTGACTATTTTTCAAAGGAACGAGCCGACACGTATTATGAAATCATTTTGAAGCAAGGAGAACAATGACAAACATTGTCCACATTCAATCCATCAGTCAGCTCCACAAATTCATGGGGCACTCGAAGCCCATGCACCCGGCCGTTTCATTCGTTCGATTTTCGGAAATGAATGTGCCCAAAGACCTGACTTTTGAAAAGGCCAGTGCAGAGTTTTACATCATTTCGCTCAAGACCATGCCCGGGCAACTTAAGTATGGGAGAAACTACTACGATTTTGAAGAAGGAACACTCACTTTTTCAGCGCCTAATCAGGTGATGTATCCCTCCCACTTAATGGCCGACATTGAAGATGTGGAGGGTTGGAGTTTGTTTTTTCACCCGGACATTTTGTTTGGAACTCAACTGGGCAAAACAATCCACGACTACAGTTTCTTTTCCTACGATGTAAACGAAGCGCTCCACCTTTCGGATGCCGAGCGGCAAAAAATAGAAGACTGTATTCAGAACATTGTGGATGAATACAACCAAAACCTGGATCGTCATTCGCAAGAACTCATTGTTTCTAATCTGGAGCTGCTGTTGAACTACTGCCATCGGTTTTACGATCGTCAATTCTTTACCCGGAAAAAACAAAACCACGGTGTGGTGAGCGAGATTGAGAGCCTGCTCAGTTCCTACTTCAACTCAGAAGCCCCTTTGAGCAAGGGATTACCATCAGTAAAGTATTGCGCCGACCATGTGAATCTCTCCCCCAATTACTTGAGTGACTTGCTCAAAAAAGAAACCGGTAAAAGCACCAAGGAGCACATCGACTACTTCCTTATCGATAAGGCTAAAAATCTGCTTCTAAACAGCGAACTCAACATCAGCGAAATCGCTTACGAACTTGGGTTTGAGCAGCCGAAATCCTTTAGCAATCTCTTTAAGAAAAAGACAGGCGTATCTCCCAAGGAGTTTCGACTCAACTAAAATCAAAAGCGAAAAAAAGTCCACCAAAACGCGTCAATTGTCAACCTGATTCCCTGATCTCTTTCCTCAATTTTGCTTGTAAAGTTTAAAGCAACAAGTATGAAAGAATTCTGGAACGACCGGTACGGACAAGACGAATACACTTATGGCAAAGAACCCAATGTGTTTATTCAGGAGACCTTGCCTACCCTAACACCCGGAAAAATTTTGTTTCCAGCCGATGGTGAAGGCCGTAACTCGGTATTTGCTGCTGAACTGGGTTGGGATGTTTCGGCCTTTGACTATAGCTCAAGGGGTAAGGAAAAAGCGGATAGCCTGGCCACTTCGAAAGGAGTAAAAGTTGACTTTACCATTCAGAGTTTTCTTCAGGAAGAATATGCCCCGGAAGAATTTGACGCCATTGGATTGACCTATGTTCATTTTCCGGTGGCCATTAAAACCACCATGCATGAGCGCCTGGATAGTTACCTCAAAGTGGGCGGATATGTAGTACTTGAAGCCTACAGCAAGGAGCATCGTGAATTAAACAAGCTAAACCCTGACTTGGGTGGACCTCCGGATGCAGAAGTAATGTACTCACTTGAAGAAATTGAACGTGACTTTAAGAACTACGAATTTGTTACTTTGGAAAAACGAATGGTTCAACTTAAGGAGGGCTTTGGGCACGTCGGTGAAAGTTCAGTCATCCGTTTTATCGGTCGAAAAGTCGCTCCGCGTTAAATTCGGCAATACGAAACTGCTAAGCCATGAGAAGTAAGGATTTTGAACAATTGCCCATCCGAAGTTTTGCCGGGAAGGACCGCAAAGGTGAGGTGGAGTTGTTTTCCATCGAAAAGCTCATGGCGCCACAGGTAGATGGCAAGGCCCACATAGAAGCCCACCGGCATGACTACTACCACATCATGTACATTAAAAATGGAATTGGGGCACATACCATCGACTTCAAGCAGTATGAAATCAAACCCCAATCCCTGTTTTTTGTATCCCCATCTCAGGTACATTCACTCACCGTTAGCACCGACGTTGACGGATATGTAGTCACCTTTACTCCCGAGTTCTATGCCCTTGACTCCACTTTGCAAAGGCTGTTGGATTATCCCTTTTTCCATTCCATGAACAACGAACCGGTGGTTTATCTAAGCCATGATTTTGCTCCACTTCAACAGTTGGTGAATGATATGCTAACCGAATACAACGCGGCTCAAAAGGGAGCGAATACCGTTCTCCGAGCACTGCTCGAGGTATTTCTCGTTCGCATAGCTCGGGTTTATTCAAGTAAAGAACGAGAGGATCAACCGAGTCATTTGAGCTTTCAGCTTCGCAAACTTGAATCCTTAATTGATATTCATTTCAAGGAAATAAAAAAGCTGAATGATTATGCCGAGCTGATGCACATATCGCCAAAGCACCTCAATACCCTATGCAAAACCGGCCTAAACAAAACAGTGACCAATTTGATTCACGAAAGAACCCTTCTGGAAGCCAAGAGATTGCTTCTATTCACCGACAATTCGGTTACGGAAATCGCTTTCGACTTGGGCTTTTCCGATAAATCTTACTTCATGCGATTTTTTAAAAAACAGGTTGGAATTACCGCCGAAAGCTATCGAATGCAAGAAGACCTGCCTTAGTCCTATTCTAAAACAGGCATTTCAAAACCGGCCTCCACACATCGCTGATATTTTACAGAACTCTCTCCGGGTTCACGATTGATCTCATCCATTAGGCGATTGAAGTCATCTGGATGCACACCGTATTCCCTTTGATTTAGGTATAAGTCCTTCATCAAAGAATCAATGGCCAACTCAACCCTCAAAAGAGGCAAACCGTATTTTGCAGAAACAGAACCAGGGTCTGCTCCTCTTTGCAGCTCTGCCCATGCACTATCCAAGATTGTTTCTCCATGATTCATTTTCCGATCGAATTGGTCTTTAAACTGATCCAATTTTTCGACCCCTTCCTCCCGGCGAGGTTCATATACAATTTTCTCGAAGAAGCTACCCACCATTTGACCACAGAAAGCCATAAAATTCAGCAGGATCAACGCCCACCAAAAGACTTTTTTAAATCGCTTTTCATAGGTAAGTTGACCAAATGGTAGCGAGGCGAATAAAGCTCCCAATAAAAGACTCAATAAGGGAAGAAATAGGACAAATACAGAAAGTGCTGATCGTATGTTTTGTTCAACGGAAAATGGAACATACTCCCCCTTGCTATTGAAACCACCATTTTCATTGAAGAGGATAAAATAGGTAGCATTAAGCAGTGAAAGGGCGATCGCTATTCGGATCCACTTCTTAGGAGATTTAGTTGGAGCAATTGATGGTTCCATGGTTTTACTTTCAGTCAAAAATAGAGAATCCCTTATGGCTTGTTTCCTTTACTTCTGGTCGTTCAGCGCATTGCGGTATTCCATTCCCCACTGGGCTAATTCATCAATGATGGGGGCAATGGTTTTGCCATATTCAGTAATGGAATACTCCACGGTAATAGGCCGGGTGTCCATCACTTTGCGCTGTACCAGTTGATTCAGCTCAAGGTCCTGAAGCTCTTTGGAAAGCATTTTAGTTCCAATTCCCTTTACCTCCCGCAGCAGGTCCATAAAACCGAGTTTTTCGACCTGAATCAGAGTGCCCAAAATTGGAAATTTCCACTTTCCGGATAGCACGCTCATGGCATCGTTGATCGCTTGCATCCGTACCTGACAGACAGGGCTGTTGTTAATGACCACTTCTTTTTTCATGGAGGAGGGATTTAGATAAGTAAGCAAAACTACAAAGCAGATAGTTTCCTCCGGGAAACTACTTTCCAAAAGGAAATGCAAGTCAAAAATACAGCGCACTTGCCCTAACTTCGCTGCACCAAAAAGTCGATATGGCTAAATCGTTCAATTTCCTGACCTGGATTCTTATGCTGCTCATCAGCGTGGCCTGTCAGGGACAATCCAAAACCGAGGCAATGAGTAAAGAAGAGCTTGCGAAAAACCCATTATTGTGTGATCCCCAAACAGGTGCCTGTGAAGTGCCTGGAGATTCTGCCCATGGTTCAGTCATGCTCACCGATAAAACCCAAGACAAAGCCATCAAGATCATCTACTTTACCGATCCGATTTGTTCCTCGTGCTGGGGCATTGAACCTCAATTGCGAAAACTAAAATTGGAATATGGAGCCTATTTCGAAATCGAATACCGAATGGGTGGATTGCTTCCCGATTGGAGTTATAACAGCGGAGGCATTAGCAAACCATCAGACGTTGCGCACCACTGGGATGAAGTAAGCGGATACTACGACATGCCCATCGATGGAGATGTATGGTTGGAAGATCCTCTCCCCTCTTCCTATCCTCCCTCCATAGCCTACAAGGCAGCTCAAATGCAGGATTCTGAAAAAGCCTTTTGGTTTATGCGTGAAATTCGGGAAATGGTATTCCTGCAGAAAAAGAACATTACCAAATGGGAACACCTGGCCGCTGCAGCAAAAAAGGTAGGTCTGGATAGCGAACAACTCAGAGTGGATTGCGAAAACGAAGCTCAAAATCGGTTTAAAGAGGACCTGCTGTTGGGCCAGCAAATGCGGGTTCGAGGATTTCCTACGCTTTTCTTTAGTAACGATCAAGGGCAGCAACAAATCGTGTATGGGTCCAAACCCTATTCGGCTTATGAAAAGGCACTTTCTGACCTACAACCTGATGTAGAAAAACTTCCCTACCTCAAAGACTGGAAGAGTTTGTTTCAAAAGTATCCCTCCCTCACCGCACGAGAATATGCGGAGCTATCCGAAACTCCCCGGGACAAGGCTGAGGCCTTTCTCAACCAACTAGTGGAAGCCGGAAAACTGGAACGACTGACCATCAAAAACGGCTCAATTTGGTACTTGAAATAAGGCCTTAGGAAGTCTAAATCGGAAGATTAATTCCAGATTTGGAAATGGTATGATTGTTGGTAAGTGAAGAGCACGCTGCTCACCTAAACACTCACCATGAAATACCTTCTATTAATTATTCCTATTGTATGCACCCTTTCCTTAAATGCCCAAATCGACAGTTTTCGTCTGGACCAAGTTCACAACCCGGATTACAAACGCAAACTCCTCGAATTCAATTTTCTACTCAATCAATCCAACCAAAACCAATTTAAGACCCTGGAGCAAGAATCGCCAATCGATAATTTCAGACTCTCGGGACGAACTGGAATCGATTTTTATTCCATTAAAAACTCAACATCGTATCAAGGGGTTCAATTCGGTCACTTGAACTTAAATGGATCTGCCATCAATGGCAAAAACGAAGGCAATGTTGCCGATGCTCGCACTTTTCTCACGGACGCCACTTATGAATCTAATAATCGGTTTTACCATTCCGACAAAGGACTGGCGCACCTGGTCTTTAACCCCAGAGCCGAAATAAACTACATGAAACGTAATGGAATCAATGATAATCGGTCAAACCTTTCCCATTCTGATCAGGAAACTTCTAATTACTTGTTCGAAAGTGATTTAGGATGGGGACATGGCCGACTGGAAAATGTAAGTGACGCCCGAACCGTCCTTTTCATTCTCGAGGATTTAAGGAAAAACAACCTTCTCCTTCGAGAGCCCACTCAAGAAGAGATCAATGAACTTGCCAACCTGGCGATCTATGTAAAGAATCAACGTTTTTTTGATTCGCGAATCAAGCGAATCTACGAATTAACCACTCTGGATTCCCTTTTGCAACAACAGGGTATCGTATCAGAAAGTTCAATCGGATACCACACCATCCTGCAGGACAACTGGAACTACTCGGTTAACCCATTTCGTCAAACTGGTACGCTATTTCAATACGGCCTTAGGCAACGTTTTTTTATAGAAAACTCCACTACTAATTACTTATCCAGGGATTCCACCGGTACAGATCTGACAAGAGGCGGCCAAAGAGGTTATTTAGAGGAAATGGCGGCATCCTTCTTTGTCAATTTCGAATACTACCGTCCGCTATCACAATCTTTGCAAAACGATGTTCGCATCCAGCTCAACTCAGGGTTATCCGGCCGTTATCAAACCAATGATATCTACTCCATAAATGACGAGGAAAGAACGTCCCAATCCGAAAATAATCTGTTTTATTCCTTAAGTGTAAGAGATGATCTGGGCATTTACCCAACAAACAGAACGTACATTAGTCTTTGGTTAGAAGCAAGGTATGAAGGTTATATTAGTTATGAAGGAACTGGCCTATTTGACCAAGAAGATCGGATGTTGGATCAATTTACCCTATCAGGAGGGTTGAGTGCTTATTATTACTTCTCTCCCCAATTGAGACTCTCGGCTGAATGGGGAAGTAATTTTAACTACTTCAACACCAAACAGCATGACACCGTTTCGGAATGGGTTTCTCTGAATGAGGTTAGTAGATGGAACAACAACTTCTCCCTTCGTTTAACTTACAAGTTATTCTAAGCTTCAAGTGAATGCCTGATTCCTGACAGACCGATTGGATCGGTCTTCCTAACTTCGCCGCTCAAATGGGGGAAAATTATATCGTATGGAATTAGGAATGATATTGTCGTTCTTGGGCGCGTCGATACTGCTGACGGTAATGCCCGGTCCGGATAATATTTTTGTGCTGACGGAAAGCTTAACCAAGGGACAGAAAAACGGAATTGCCATTTCGCTGGGTCTTGGAAGCGGTGTGTTGATTCACACCCTGGCTGCGGCCACAGGACTGTCGTTGATCATTCAACAATCGGCGATGGCGTTTTCCATCATCAAGTACTGCGGTGCCATATACCTGTTCTACCTGGCCTTCAAAGCCACCCAGGAAAAACGCCCGGAGCTTTCATTTGAAGGAGGTGGAGAAATGTCTAAGAGTGGATTCTTCAAACTCTACCGCAAAGGTTTTCTGATGAATGTGCTTAATCCCAAGGTTTCGCTTTTCTTCATAGCCTTTTTGCCTCAATTCATCACCAGCGATGGTTTTCATTACACCTTTCAGATGATGATATTGGGTGTCATTTTCATGGTTCAAGCCATTCTGATTTTTAGTGGAATTTCGGTTCTCTCCGGACGCCTTACGAAATACCTCAACAGCCCTACCTTTTGGAAAGTAAGCAAATGGAGCAAAGTTGGGGTGCTATCCGTCCTGGGATTGTTTTTGGCTTTGGCGAGGAAGTAAATTAAAAGCCAGAATGATGCGTAACATCGTTTTTAGGGTATAGTCTTTTAATATACCGATTCGATTTGACCGAGTCCAAAGACCCTGGCAAAACGTATATAGACGACCATAGGGTGAACTGATTTCCACCTTAACCCAAGGGCTTTATGAATGTTGTTGCGGTGGGTTCTTATGGTATGAGGGGATACGTTCATTAGCTCCGCGATATCTTTATTACTCTTTCCTTCCGCCAGAAACCCAAGAACGACTCTCTGAGAGGAAGTTAGCTGAACAAATTTGAAATAGTTGTTTCGCAAAAAATCATGATCCTTCACCAATTTTTCATTGGCGTTAAAATCCGATTCGTACTCTTTGACCAGATTAGATAGACCAATCACTCTATTCAGCTTAGTTGAAAATAAAAAGGTGGTGTGAAACCAGTGATAATCCTGATTAACATTGGCCCGCATATACTGAAAAAAGCTAACCGGGACCCCATCTTTTTTGAGACAGGCATTCAACAATAGGGGCAAAGTAGATTGCAGACTCGTAGGATGTACATATTTCTTCCCAAAACTCTGAGGAGTTAGTACACTGTCTGCTTCGCAATCCACTTCGAATCGCTCCACTGCCCTTTTCTCCAACCAAGTCCAATAAAGTCGTTGCATATTATTGATATGCATAAATCCTGAAAATTGTTCACTGATCTCCTGGTAATTCAGGTTATTCTTGAGCAGGATTTTTTCGATAATCAAAAGGTTTTGCTCCTTAATGGAGAGCATTTCCTTTTCTGTATATCTCATAGTTTAAGTAAAATACAAAGCGCACAAATTCATTCATAACACCCTGTTTACAAGGTGAATATAAAACAAATCGAAATAGCAATTGCTGTTGGTTGACTACTAATTGGATAAACTTAAAACCGGAAATTGAGTTGGGTAAAAGATACGCTCCGGTTGGAAATCTCTCAATTACAGATTCACAACTTAAGGAGTAGAATCCCGGCCTAAAGTCTCATGTCGTGGTATTTCCTAATCCTGTAAGAGAGGATATCACCATAGAAACACGCCAGGCCAGGTCTTATGAAGCCACTGTAATAAATGCCCAAGGAGCCTATGTACATTCATGGATTGGCAACTCTGGCGAAAAAATCGAGTTGAATTTTCTGCAAAGTGGAATCTACTTTTTCTCTATAAAGGTTGAAGGAGAACAATACTTTCACCGGGAGGTGAACCTGAATTCAATTTAAGACAAGCGCAGCTCAGGCTTAGCCAGGCCATTATCGTCTTTTCAATCGGGTTTTACCTGTCCATATCCCAAGGCATAAACCCGTACCCCACAAGTACTTCTACCCGTCTAAAGAAGCACGAAAAAACACGCTTACATTTTCAGTACGTCGCCAATAATTTAGCCCAACTTAAACTAAACTTTTACTACTATGAGTACGAATCAAAACTCAATGATCACACCCGATCAGAAAATCACATTTGAGTTATCCATGCTGTCTAACATCAGTGCCTATGCTACAAATGTGGATCCGAAATCCATTCAAGCCTGGACAACTGCCAAGACCAAACAGGTATTGTTAGAAGGTGAAAAATACCTCGGTAAATGGAACCTGGTTTGGGGTCCGCTGGTTCATGTGGAAAAGAACGCCGCGGCCAATACCATGTTTATGGTTCAATCGAACACGAGCCCCAATAAGTTCGTGATTGCGATCGCCGGAACCAACTCTCAATCGGTCTACGACTGGAAGGTAGAGGATTGCAAAGTGAGGGCAACAAACATGGTAAAGTGGACCTCCGTTGTAGACTTTAAAGAAAGCCATATGGACTTGGGTAAGATTTCTGAAGGCACTCACATCGGGCTTAACATTTTACTTGGTTTGCGTGACCCTGAAACCGGTTATCGGCTGCTTGATTTAATTCCCAGTATCCTTAGAAGTGGCGGTGAGATTCAGGTTACCGGACATAGCCTTGGCGGAGCTTTATCGCCCACCTTGGCCTTGTACCTGCATGATCGTTTCAAAAACCCAGCTTCGAAAGATTATAGCCCAGGATATCGGGGAGTCGTTTCTTGTATGGCCACCGCCGGTCCTACTCCAGGAGGAAAAAAATGGGCAGATCATTACAACCAGCAATTGGGTTATAATTCCACCCGATATTGGAATGTGAAAGACATCGTTCCTCATGCCTGGGAAGAAAGACTCCTTAAGGAAATTCCAGGCTTGTATGAGGACTTTGGAATTCCTAAAAGTGACGAACTGATTGCAGCTACCGATTATGCAAAAAGTCTGGCCGTTTTCGGAGAGTATACCCAGGCCCAGGGAGACGGGCACATGTTGTATCACAAGGCATTTCCTTTAGAAGGTAAAAATGCTTGCGTTCAATTCCTGAATCAAGCGGTGAAACAGCATACTACGGCCTACATCGAAATATTCGACATCGGTGAATACTGGAGAATGGTAGAGGTTATCACCCACGCGAAACCTTATCCGCCGGCAACCAGTTGCAGCCTTGTTTCCAGACTGGCACAAAAGCAAAAGGAATCAGCAGAGGCTTAAGAAGCTTTATCCCTATTTGACTTTGATTCAGGTTCATTCATTTCTATTGGATGAACCTGAATTTTAGAGGTATTTCAACTGATTGATTATCAAAAAAAATCAGGTATAAATACTCATTGACATTGCACCTGACTCCAGCTACCTTGTTCTTATCAAATCTCCAAAACTACTGTTATGAAATCTACAGAAATATCTCCGTCACAACTTCTTACCCTTGAGAATACGGATCCTATCCAAATGGGATTTTGGGTTCCCAACCGAATTTGGGCCTCGGCCAAGTTCATGGCCCCGCTGAGGAAACACATTGAAAAAAAGCGAGCTGAAGGTACCCTCAAAGATTGGGTCCCTGTGATCGCCCAATTTCAAACCTGGCTTTTTAATACCACCGTCTTCTACCCTAAAACGCAATCCTGGCAAACTTATGCCTATGTATTGCAGGAAATGATTGATCAATCCAATGATTTTATGGCTCATCAGGACCAGGCCATTAGAGACGAAATTCTTGAGGATGGCGACACCATCTTCATACCGAATATGAACTACTTGCTAACCGCTCTCAATGAAATCATTACAACCTCCCCCTCCTTCAATAATACGGTGATGGTGGGTACGCCTATGAATGGCTTACTCGCCGTATCCATGGCTACAGAAGCCGGATTATTTCTGTTTCACAACGAACCTTTTAACCAACAGCTCAAACTTATTCTCAATACCTGGAATGCCTTTCTAAAAAGCCCTGACTCCCTCGATAAACTGGACATCAACGATCCTGAAAAACCGGGTTCCTGGATTTCTCAGGCAGCGTGGGCCGCAGGTGTATGGGATCAAATGGTACATGACCCGAACTTACCGGGTTATGGCTTTGACTCCTGGAATTCCTTTTTTATCCGAAAATTTGTTCCTGGAGCTCGTCCTTTTCAGGGTACTTCCGAGGTCGTGGATATCGGTTGCGAAACCACTCCCTGGCAATACTCAGACAACTTGAAATACCACACTCCTTACTGGATTAAAGATGTGGATTACTCCCTCATTGACATCTTTGGACGTCAGGAAGAATGGGCTTCACTGTTCGTAGGCGGTCAATCTTATCAAGGGTTTCTTTCCGCCACCCATTACCACCGATGGAATTCTCCTATCGATGGGGAAATTGTACGATCCTGGGTACAGCCGGGTACCTACTTTGCCCAGCGCCCTTTTCAGGGAGAAGATCCGGGAACCTGGGAAGGTACTGAATCCCAACCCTACCTGGCCAACATTGCCGCACGAGCCATCTTTATTTTCAAACATCCTCAATGTGGCTATATTGGCTTGATCTGTATCGGAATGGTGGAAGTGTCGACCTGTGTAATAGACTCCCCGTTCTTGGTGGATGAAGGAGCGACTCCGGTTGCCATTACCAAAGGTGAAGAGATCGGTCATTTTGAATTTGGAGGCTCCACGCACATGATGATTTTCCAGAAGGATAAAGTCAAACTTGAGGAATGGGCCATCCATGCAGTTGCCCATCGAAATGATAAAAAACCAACGAAAATGGGAACGGTTATCGCCAGGCCGGTTTAAGACACTTGTGCAGGACAATCACCTCAAACTAAACAACAAAAGACGCTCACATGGCCCAAGACCTGTGGGTGTTTTTTTTGAATAATACTCTAAATGTTATGACAACTGCTGCTCGGGCTTAACGAGGTCGAGTATCGTCTTTTCGATAGGAAATTTGAAGAAAGATCGTTTCATCCGGAAGTTGGCCAGCGTTTTGGGTACCAAACTCAAGGTATGCTTGCTATTGGCCATGCGGATGTAAAATTTTAATCGTTCTATTTCTTGTTTACGTTCTTCGGTAATCCAAGGCCCTGAATTTGACACATAGTCAAACTGACTCCATTCTTTCAGGCTATTAGGCATCTGGTAACCATTTCTCACCAATTCATCCGTTATCGGAGTACCTGGATAAGGCTTGTAATAGAAAATGACCGGTCGAAATTTCGGACTCATGTTATTGAGCTGAATCACAAAATTGACACTGTTTCTAAAGGCCTTTTCCGATTCTTCAGGAAAACCTACAATGAATGGGAACTGAATGGCCACACCCGCCTTTCTGCACTTTTCGGCGGTGTTGGTTACCTGCTCCATTTTGATGTCCTTTTTCAACCAATCCATCATTTCCTGACTTCCTGACTCTACTCCAACCAGAGCTCGGGCAAATCCTGATTTGGCCAGCAATTGAAAGTCTTCTTCTGAAAGTCGATCTCCTTGATCGGCACGCATGGTGGCGTTCCACTTGATGGAGATGTTGTTGTCGATCAATCCTTCGGCCATCCCCACTACCCTTTTGCGGTAGGTAAAGAAGGTTTCATCCTGAAAGTTGATGCTTTCAAATCCATACTTGTTTTGGTACTTGGTAATGGTTTGAACCATACGCTCGCTACTAATGGCCGAAAACTTACGTCCAAAGACATAGGGGTCTGCGCAAAAGGTACAGCGGTAGAAACACCCGATGGAAGTGATGTAGTCAAATTGACGGTACCCCTTTTTCTCGAAGTACTTTTCTACATCGATAAGCTCGTAATCCGCTTCGGGCAGTTCGTCCATATTGGAAATAGCACGAGGAGCATTTTGGACAATCTGTCCTTCCTCCCGGTAGCAAATGCCCTTTACATCCTTGAGCGAGGATTTGGAGACAAAAGAGTCGACCAACTCCTGAAAGGTGATTTCACCTTGTCCCTGCACCGTAATATCGATAGAGGGTTCCTCTTCGAGCGGCTGTTTGGGAAACAGAGAAGTGTGCCATCCGCCCCAAATGGTGGGAATGTCCGGGCATTTCTCCTTAACCATTCGAGTCACCTTTAAAGCATCTTGAATGGGCTTACCCGTAAGCACCGTTACGCCAAAGCAAACAGCACCTTCGATGTTTTCAAGAACCGTTTGGCCTCCATCGCAAAGTCGTCCATCGATGATGACGATCTCGTATTTTTCCTTGTCAAAACAGGACCCTAAAGCAATTAATGCCAAGGGCATGTCATAGAAAACCGCCTCTGGGTTGTAGAGTACAATTTTGTGCTTTTGATTCTTTTCCAAAGTCTCTTGTGATGCGGGCTCTAAAGTAATTAATATCGGGTAGCCTTTTACGCAGTATGGAGGGAAGCTTAGTCAACGGAAGGTTTAACTCGTTTACCAGATTCGTTTCCTATTAAAAATTAAGCGCAGGGATGGCCCCTTGAATATCCGGATGATTTTGAGTTGAACAGGTATATCTGTCTGAATTTCATTTTGGTTAAATCTACTCTGGTCACTCCGGTTGGTGTCAAAATACTTTTACCCTCTTCATTTACCCTTAAACTTTTCAATGATGAAACAGACCTTTACTTTTTTTCTGGTGTTCGTTTTGTTCGGCACCACCCAAGCCCAGGATTACAGTACCTGGATTACTGATGACTGGGAAATACTCAAAGACAAAAGCCTTAAAGAGATCGTTTTACCCGGCTCCCATGATGCGGGGATGTCGGTGTTGACGCATAGTACAGCATTTTCAACTTCCTGCAATACTCAAACCCAAGTACTCTCTATCAAGGATCAACTTAATGCAGGAGTCCGTTATTTTGATTTAAGGCCAGTCATCTACAACGATACACTCGTTGACTCTGTAGTTTTTCAATGGTATCTGGGTCATTTTGATATTGAATATGATACGATCGCATGGGTAATACCCATTGAAGTTGCAGAGGGGTCAGCAGGTGAATCGTTGGACACCGCTTTAAATGCAATTGCCAACTTCATAAAAGACAACCGGGAGCCGGTCATTCTTGAATTATCTCATTACTACTATACGTATAAGGAGATTGGAATTTACCATTTGGATGATGCTAATTTCACCGACACAATTTCGCTACAATACCCCTACGGAAGCACTCTTTCCTTTGGCCATGGAAGTCAAAAATTTATGGGTTTATTGGATAAAATTGAGCATTATTTTCCTGAACAACTTCGAATTCATAGCCATCCGGATAGCGTTTTCACCACCGCACTTGAAGAGCTCCTTCCACCCAATTTGGGACAGGCAATTATCATATTTGATGATATTGATACATCTAACCCCAAAAAGGGGATTTACTCCAGTATGGATTTGAACATTTATAATAATTACTCTAATTCCGATGATTTAACTTTCATGGTAAATGATCAGGTTCAAAAATTTCGAGATAATGCGCATTCAGACTCCTCGCATCTATTTTTACTTTCTTGGACAATAACCATGTCTCCTACGGATGCTGCCTTAGGTGTTGCATGTATAAATAGTATTTTAGACTTTGCCTATTGGGCCGATGAAATTCTTGATGATTCCTTGGAGGAACTTTTTGATCAGCACATTGTCCGTCCCGGGAAGGTTCCTAATATTATTCTCACCGATTCTTGTACGTCTTTCACCACGGAGGCATGTATTCACCTCAACCAACTTTTGCACAAAAAAGAACATGTTAGACTTAGAGAAATCCATCCAAATCCCAGCAAGAGTCAAAAAAGGGAATTAGTAACCGAATTGAACCAATTTCCTTTTATCGAATTAACTAATGACGATAGTCTGGCCATTAATTTAAAAGGCTGGAAGGTCAAGGTAAATGACACCGTGGTTCATACTTTTTCGTCCGAATCAAAGCTTCTGCCAGGGCAGGCCTTAATCGTTTCTGAAAACTTGAATAAGGACTATAAAATTCCCCAATGCGCTAAAGTGGTTGAGGTAAGCTCTGGTAGTTTTCAATTTAATCAGGCATCGGACGACCTAGTGATTTACAACAACCTGGACCGAGCTGTGGATCGCTACCGGTATACGGTATCCGATACTTCCATTCACGCCTCATTTGCCCGTCCTCATGGGGTTGATACCTTTGCTCTACACAACTCACTTGGAAATGGTGATGCTTCACCTGGACTGGACGAACAACAGCAGCCCTATCTCCAAAATTGCGCTCCACTGGAAGTTTCAGAGGATAAGGGTCTTTCTCCTTCACCCATCGTTGTATTTCCAAATCCCGTAAAAAAGGGGGAATCTATCCGGCTAACTATCCCTCAGAACAACAAAAGATCCTACGTTGTAGAAATCTATGGCCTCAATGGTTCTCTACTGCTCAAACGGGTTTTGAAAGGAAACTCCAACGAAATTGACCTCAGAAATTTAGCATCTGGAATGTATGTATTGAAATGGAACAACGGATTGCAACAAGGAGGCCAACGGCTGTTGATCACCAATTGATCATCCGATTTAGAATGTTCAAAAGCCCGTCTTTGAAATTTCGAGACGGGCTTTTATTTAGACCATAATCCCGTTTAAAAATAAATTCACAGGAAAATGCTAACTTTAATCGAGTGAAACCAATATCAGTAGCCTTTGTATTTCTTCTTGCTCTGACCCTGTTTGCTCAATGTAAAAAGGAGGAGGAAACTAACCCTGAATGTAGTTCAGAGGTATTGGATAGAAAGTCTTCCTTCTTTGGAAATTTTCAGCGAACCTATAACAGTGTTTCCTCTCAAGAGGCCATCGGGCCGGTTTCGGTTCACTATTGCGGCACAAGCGTAAAAGTAAGGGTTGACACCTTCGATCTTATCCAATTACACGATATGGACAGCAGCAAAAAAAGGTTGTTCTACACCCTCATTTTTGGTCCATACGAGGGACTTGATGACTATGAATTTGGCCTTTTAAGACCCTTTGACAGCGTTCGTTTTCCGGTATCCGCCATCGATATACACATGGCCGATTCCATGATTTTTAATGATCGAAATTACATCGATCCCGATCAAAAAGCTTGGGTAATCCGACACAAATCCTACACCGAATTTCAATTCGAAAAACGCCTACGAGGTTCACGGGAAGAAGAGGAATTCCACTCCTTAATGGTCCAGTCCAATTACCCATTTTTCTAAAAAAAAGCCTTTCCCCTGGGATAAGAGAAAGGCTTCCTAATTGATTATTGGCATCCATTAATTACTCCAAAATTTCAACGGATTTGGTAGAGCTCCAGGATTTGAACTCATTGGTGTAGTACAAATAGGCCGAACTGGGACTGCTTTCATAAGTTCCCGGCACTTCGGTTTTTAAATCCAGGCGAATGGTTCTTTTCTCCCCAGGTGTCATTCCACGGTAGTAGCACAATAACTGGTTGCCACGAATTTCATAATAATCAAAAGTTTCGGCCTTCATCAATTCTTTCAGTTGCCAGGGCTGTAGGGAAAATCCGCCGGGTATCCCAATGATACACATCGTTGATGGAATACCCTCACTGGTGGTGTTCTCCAAAACCGTAGTTAAACGAGCTGTTTCTCCCAACTTCACCTGATCCTCGCTCCAGGAACTGGTCACTTTTACCTTACAGGTTTGGGCTGAAATTGGAGTTTGTGAAGTGGTGTAATCCACTGACAGTGTATAAGGCAAAGCCGAATTGGTCTCAGAAAACTTCACTTGAACCACCGATTGTGGTTTTAAATGACGGGCAAATCCATCCAACACAATGGCTTCCTGTGATCCCTTATCGTAGTGAACCGAACCCCGCTTTACGCCATCTACAAATACGGAAACAGTTCCGCTGGACGGCATCATCCGAGCTTGTTTGGAATAAGCCGTCAAAGCTTTAAGGGCCAAAATGGTAGCCTGAGTTGAGCCGAAACCTCCAGTACCTGAGCGACTATTAGTCAAGAATTTAACGGCTTTGGATAGTTTTTGTGCATCGTAGTGATCGGACTTCAGCATAGCTAAAACAGCCAGTGCTGTGGTCTCTACTTCGAGCGATTTACCCGTGGAATAAGTAATCGAATGAGTTTTACCCATAAACTGACCATCTGGCTTTTGCTGACCCATCAATTGATCAAGCGTATTTTGTGCTTTCTGATTTTGATTCAGGTTAAACAAACAGCTTGCACTCATAGCTAACAAGTATGGATCGTTGGATTGCAGGGCTTGATTGTTTGCCGTTTGAGCTTCGAAGGCAATCCGGTTTTCTCCAGACTCGGAAAGAGCATACACGATATAACCATTAAGCACCTCGTTGCTGATTTGTCCATAGTTGTGCAAGGCATAAGAGTTACGATGAAATCCTCCCTGGCCATCTTTTTTCGCCAGTAACCAATTCTGGGTACGTTCCATCATTCTTTGATCCACTCCCTGGTAAACCTCCATCATATCGTGAAACTGCATCAAGCCATAAGCCGTCAATCCTTCGTGACCCGGCGCTTTGCCAAACCATTCGTAACCCTTGCTCGAGGTCTCAAATCCAACCAATCGCTTATACCCACGATCAATCAATCCATTGGCCCGAGCTGTTACCTTTTCATTATCAATGCCCGATTCCTGCATGTATTTCATAACCATGATGTTGGGATAGCTGGTAGCCGATGTTTGCTCGAAACAGCCATTGGGTTCTCTTAAAATCGATTCTACCCCAGTCATGATATCGGCCATGAGCGACGGATAAAGCGTTACACTTGCTTGAACGGATCCTTTTTCAACTGCTTTTAAATCCAATTGATGGGCAGCAATCATTTCCTGACCTGAGAAGGATTGATTTACCGGAATACCCCGAGGTTTAACGGTGAGTTGCTGCTCTATTCCATCCTGGTAATCAGCGGAGGAAAACTGAATGGCCAGTTGTCCTTTGGCTACCGGCTCCTCGCATACCAGATGAGCCCAAGTAACCTGAACTCCAGGATCCAGCACTTTTTTAGCACTTGGTTTCTTCACCCATTTTAATCCAGATGGAATATCCACTTTCAATTGACCGAAGAGTTCTCCTTCTGTATTGTTCGCCAAAACCACTGGAATTTTCAGCGTATCGCCTACCAAAACTTCCAGGGGCAATCGGGCTTTAACAGAAAGTGGTATTTGGGTGCTGTACAGCTTCGTTTTTCTGCCCACGGTTCCATTCTGACCTATCCCTTCGGTGGTAATTCTGAAAGAAGAAACATCATCGTTGTTGTAAAAGGAGATCTCAGCCTTTCCGGATTCATCCACTTCCACCAAGCCATTCCAATAAATCGTAGATCGAAAATCGTTTCGCTGGAAGGCCGACGAGTTGGTCAAATCCAGATTCTCATAGCTCGGTGCTTGAAATTGGCGAGCCTGCATCAAGGTTTCCTGAATATGTTGAGGCAAACGAGCATTCCCATGAACCGGGCGTTGAATCTCCTGCTTAAATCTACCCTTACGATTTTTGAGATCCAAAAAGTTCACTTCTTTACGCTCTTCGTCCATTTGATCTGCTACACCGAGTAAAGCCTTTTCTTCTACTATATCATCCTCAAATTCAATCATTTCCTCAACCGCAAACTCCTTGACTTCAAGTTCATCCATACCTACAAAATTGGCCGCTACAAAGTGCACATTTGAGGCACCACTGGCCAAAACATCTAATTGGACTTGAGGCACTTCAGAAGCAACTACAGCCTTGTTCACTTGATTGGCCAGTCCTACTTGGTTGTTCCAATTAATAGCATTGCCGTTAAAATCTTGGAAGACTTGATAATTCACTTGAGCATTGTTGCCGCACAACACGTTTTTATGATTGGCCTGTTGGGCTTCAAATAGTTGGTTGCGCTTAATCTCCAGATCCATTTGTACCGTATCCAGTTGAGCTCTTAGAATGGGATCGTGAATTTCTCCAGACCAAACGCCACCAAATCGATTCAAATGCTGGATTTCGCTCCATTCAAATCTTCTCCATCCAGCCGTCATCATCAGGTAGTCCATTTTTTGAAGCGATTCTTTATCGGTGCGGAAGTAGGCTTGGGGCTCTTCCACTTTTTCACGTAGTTCATATTCCAACAGTAGATTGGACAAGATGTGCGCCGAACGATCATCCGAAAAAGACAGCAGCTGATCATCCACCACGGCCATAGACAAGCTCGCTGCTACCGGATTTCCCTGGTCATCTTTTACCTGGATACTGGCCGTTACTTTTTCTCTGGGCAGATAAACTTCTTTGTCGGTTTGAATATCAATGTCTAACTGCTTATCCCGGCTAGCAAAAACGAGGCGCTCTGCTACCGGCAATTCATGGCGATTAAACAAAGTAATTCTAGCCACTCCCATAGGAACATTGTGAGTGGGAATAGTAACCAAATTGGCGCCCTGATCCAGATCCAGGGTATCTCCATAATACAGTTGATCACGAACGGTAAGAACCAAGTACCCACCCGTAGCGGAGTTGCTCCGAATTTTGAGTCGAATGTTGTTTTCGCTCACCGAAGACACCTGCAACGCCATGTTTTTGTTGGAAACCCCTGGTAGCGGAAATCTTTGTTGAATGAAATCAGGATTGGTAATTTCTACGTGGTAAGATTGGCCATATTCGGGCATTAGGTTAAAGTGTCCCATACCGTGATGAAAGCTCTTAAAGGTGTCCAGCACTTCCTGGGTAACGCTATTGACCACTCTACCCGAAATATCCATCGGTTTACCCTTGCTGTTGCTGGCCTTAAAGGCTACCCTGCTGGTAAATCCATTGATCAAATCTCCCCCTTCAGGAAATAGCCTTAGGCTCAAATCATCTTTGTGGTAAGGAATCGCCCGGGAAATGGACTCATTCAATCCATTGTAAAGGATCTCAGCATTCACCAATCCATCCGTCACTGGTACGTTTTCGGGAAGCGTAAATTTAATTTGGGCCTTCCCGGTTTGTCCGGTTACCCCTCTTTTTTGGAACACAATTTCCTGGTTGAGTTTTACATCCACCTTGTACTCTTGACCCATCAATGGCCCTTTGTGACTTGATTTTAGCTCCAGTTTCAACTCAACTTCTTCACCGGGGCTATATCCCTTTCGATCGAAGTCAAGTTTCATTTTCAGTTCTGGCGGATTAACGTCCTGAACATGCAATTCCTTTTCAAACAAAAAAGGAGTTCCTTCCTGGTTTTGAAGGTTGGTATAGGTTTTCACTTTGTAAGCGCCACCCGGAGCATCATTCTCCAGCTTAAAATCTCCCAGCGCCCGACCATCCTTGGTCTCCACTCTTTTCTTGACCACCGCTTTTCCATTAGGGGCAATCAGTTCCACATGAAGGACATCGCTCCTATCGGAGGCTGAAAAATCCGAACCATTTAATAAGTACACGCTAAACCAGATATCCTCGCCAGGTTGGTACATGGTTTTGTCAAAATGCAAGTAGACTTTATCCTCTGGAAACTCCTGGCTCTTGAGATCCAATTTTTCCATGAGTGTATTGATAAAGGTAAATTCAGAAGGGTCTGGCGTACTGGGAATAAATGCTCCCAGAGCAAACAAACTGGTAAAGGCCAAAAGACGAATGGCAACGGGTAAAAAAGAAGATGATTTCATAATTCACGGCTTTGATATTATTCAAATGTAGCCGTGCTCTTAGGGCGCATCAAGGCAAACTGGGTGTAGTGACTTTTCCACTACGTAAAGTGGTCAATTGACTCGGCCGCTTAAAAATTGGCAGATACTAGAGAGGGGAATTTCTCGTACTTTAGGAATGAAACGAAGGCCGAATCCTTACTTTTCATTATTTTTAGCTTACCTAAACCCCATCATGCAAACCAGATTTCCCATACCCCCTCTTTTGAATCACCTCATTTGGTTCATTCTGATTTTTTCAGGATTCTCCGGATTCAGTCAGGATCGAATATTCCTGGCCAATGGTGAAAAGGTAACCGGAACCTTTATCGGGCGAGAGAAAGGGATGGTCTATTACCTGGAGTCAGGCTCTTCAGACACCGTAAAAATGGCCAAACAAGATGTGGCCTTGGTGATCTACCAATCGGGAGACTACAAAATCTTCAATGAAGACTACCGCCCTATAATCGGTCAGGAAAGAATCCAAAAGGAGGAAAAAGAATGGAATCAGACACCTAAAAACCTGGTAAAAGCCAACCTCTTTCTGCTTCTGGCTCAAACCGCAGAAATCACTTACCAAAGACGATTGACCAACCATCTGGCCATCGAATTTCCTGTTACTTACGGATGGGGTTGGAAGCAAGCCCAAGCCAATGAGTTTGATATTCGAAAAAGGTTTGCAGTGGGTGCCACGATGCTGGTCTATCCGATTAAAAAGCCCAATGCCCTTATTCAGTTCTTTACCGGGCCAGGTATTGAAGTAGGTAACATCTCCTTTAGCGATACCTACCTAACCAATTTCCACGATAAGTCGGGACGAATCGGAGTGTTCCCTTCTCCTCAAAATTCGAACTACCTCAACCTCAATGTAAGAGCCGGAATTATGATCCGAATGAATCCATGGATGTCCATTGGCGCAGAAGCCGCTCCGGGCCTAAGAATCTATTTCTGGCAAGAAGAATTCAACACCTGGTCATTAAGTCATAACCTCAACCTAATTGTTCATTTTTAAGATGGAAAAGTGGATTTGCATACTCGTCTTTTTAACCACAGGATTATCCTGCTTTGGCCAAGACACGATCTATCTTCGAGACAAGAAACATAAACCCATTTACTGTCATATTCAGGATACCAATGCCTTCTACATCCGATTCAAAAAAATGAATAAACCCGATGGCAGAACCTATTCTGTAACCACTGATGATGTTTTGGTTATTGCCGACGACAACGGCCATTCCTGGTACGTAATTAAAGGAAGACGCCCGTATTCCTATAAGCGTTATGACAGGGAGCAATACCTCAAAAGACGAGAGGAAAAAAAGGCCCAAAAAAGACAAGAGAAAGATTCGGAGTTTGTGGAACCTTAACCTTTCTATCGTAATTCCATATGCTTGAATGTACAATGCCCATCAGCAAAATTTCTTAATTTGGGCTTGAACTAAACTGTTGGAAGCGCCACTCTCGGCATTCAATAGAACATTTTAAATTACCGATGTGACCTAATTGGATTGAAGATTCTGCATCAATTCGTCGATTACTTTTTGATAAGATGGGACGTCGTCACAAGTAAATATGAACCTATAAATCCATTTAAAATGAACGCTATCATTGACCTCGAAACCTTAGAAATTGGAGATGGCCGTAATCCTTTCAACGAAATCATGGCCAAAGTTGAGAGACTAAGCCTTGAAGGATCCTTGAAAGGGAACAAAGAAGAAATTGAAAAGACAATTTTATTTATTGAAAGAAAATATCAGGATTTCTCAGAAAAAGATGCGAGTAAATCAAAGGTGATATATCAAGCAATAAGTGCCAGTTTAACAATATTCGAAAAAGATGGATCGCAGATAAAAAACTCTCTCAATGAGGACATAAAAAGTATAAAAAATCTAGTTTTAAATTTATCCTCAAAAGAGCATATCAACCTTAGCTCTCTCCTATTAAGCAATCATTTAAACTATAATAATGTTGATAAAAAGACATTCACTACCGAGGCGCTTAAAATAGCTTACCATAAAGTGCTTAGCAGTATCGAAGAGCCTGAAAATGAAACCCTTGAATGGATTTTTGAATTGAATTTTGATGTTGATATAAATGAAAGACACAAACCTCTTGAATTTATTCATCTTTTCATCGAATCGCTTAATACAATTGAAGGTGTCCGAATTACATTAGAAGACATCAAAATCGGTTCAATTAAGGTTAAATTAAAGGCTGTTTTTGATGACGTTTCAAGCAAAGATGAAGTTAAGGAAATATTGAATTCGACTGTAAAAGCAGCAAAAGATAAGCTCGAAAAGGATTTCAATGAATCGGAGAAATTTCGAACTGAGGCTACCAAGAATCAGGTAGACACAAATATTCGAAAAGAAGAGCTACTGGAAAAACAATCACCTGAATACAAGAAAATTAAACAATACGAGCAAGAATCTTTGAAACTAGATGTTGAAAGAAAGTATATTGAAAATCAGGAGAGAAAACTTGACTATTTCATCAAAAGAAAAAATCTTCTTAGGGAGCTAATTTCAGAGGGCTTAATAGATCAAAAGGATTTTGAGATGTTGATCAATGGTATTTCATTATTTAAATTAATGGACGGCAGGCTTACCCTTGGTGAAGACATAGACATTATCGACGGTTTATAGCAATAACTCAAGAATTTCTCCCGCGGCTTCATATGTTTAAACCATTGAATACCTGGAATAATCAAAAAAAAGAGCCGATCAAATGACCGGCTCTTCCGCGAATGGATGGGACCCAATAATGGTGGTCTTTCTCCTAGGCTAGCGGATAATGAGTTTTTCAGTTTGCTGGTGCCCGTTTTGGGTAACCTTACACAGGTAATAACCAGCAGGGAACTCACTGATATCAATTTGGGTGCGGTGACCCTCAAATGAATCCTGGAACACCACTTGACCTTCGAGGTTCATGACTACCACCTGGGCCGGTCCATCATAGCTACCATTGAGGCTAATAATCAACCGATCGTCTGCGGGATTAGGAAACAGTGAGAATTGGTCAGTCTCTTGCTTCTGAGCCAATTCTTCACTGTTAAGAGCCCCATCATAACTCATTTTCATTTCAGAGATAAACGATCCTCCAAAGGTTTGTGACGGGGTCCACTCCTGCTGATCACGTTCGCTTAGGCTTTTGGACCACTGAAGTTCTTGTTCATGCAATACTTTCATCTGAGCAATTTCATCGTTGTTAAGAGAGATGAAACCACCATTTTTCTGCGCATTACGAATCGCAATTCCATACACTTCCATGTGGTTTTCGTAGAGTTCTTTGTCCATTTCTTCCAGCGTGCATTTGCTTGGGATAGCGCGTAGAATGTCGGCAGCCTTATTCCAATTTCCCTCGTACATGGCTAAATCAACCTGACGAAATTGATCGGTTGGGTGAGCACCATTGGCTCTTGATAGCACATACTCTTCGTAGGTGCGGGTATCTTCGTTTAAGTCATCCAATCCATCGATCATGGTGGTAGCTCCTCCGCCTCCGCCAGTACCCAAATCTGGGATATCGGGAGTGGGGCAGTATCCAACCATTACAGCTGGTGGGAGACCAATTCCATACACAGTCGTTGGAGGAGCTGCTCCGGAAACGCCTGAGGCCACAGCATAATCGTAAACGATAGAGCCTCCTGGGGTAGTCACATAGATGTCATACAGAAAAGCATTGTTGAACTTGTTGAACAAGTCCACTAAACCCAGGGTGTTGGTTCCATATTGATCTGGGTCCATGGCCGCAATGCCCAACACCGTTTGCTGTGCATAGATGTGGTAATTGTTGTTGGAAAATGTGTTGCATGAAAACTTAAGTCTTGGATTTTCGGCCAAGGCATGAATTCCTCTTACCCAATGTTGAAAGTCATTTTTGCTCACCATTTCTGCGGTGTTACCCGTATGAGCGATGATCAATCCGGTGGAACCATCTGAAATGTTTCCTTCAAATCGGTTGTTGGTTACCGTATAGCCATGGGAATGATCCAATTTAACTCCATAGCCCTGGGGGTCAACGATTTCGTTGTAGTGAATCTGAATGTCTTCACAATGGTTTAAGTCAAAGGCATAGAACTTATTCTGAACGCAAAGCGAATGGGTGATGCTACTTTTGGATACCGTGTGCCAACGAACGCCACCACGGGTACGGAAGGATGATGGATCATTAACGGTACCGGTGACGCGCAAACCAGAACAGCGATAAGCGCTAAAAGCATAGATACCATTTACAGCTGCTCCTACTTCTAAGAAAGAAGAAGATTCCACCCTCACCGTATTCACAAATTGGGCTTCAATATGCATGTCTGAAGCATCCAAATCGGTAACGAAACCACAATGCTCGAAACGACTCTCATTGTTGCGGATAGGTCCTGCTGGGTTTACCAATCTAACGCCTAATACATTATTCATAAAATCGGTTTTGAGCGCTACAATTTTTTGTGCTCGGGCTACCGTAGAAGATTGCATATCCACTCCAATGACCGCTTGCTGAATAGTCGATTGACTGGCCAAAACGGCAGTAGGAACCGGACCGGTTAAATTGGTATTACCATCCACTTTAATCCCCTTCCACAAGGCCGTCGACGAAGCCGATTTGAGGTTGGCATAAAAGAGCTTAAGCTGTCCTCCTTCCTTTACATGGATGCAAGCACCAGGCTGAAAAGGAAGAGTAGTAGACATAATGGTTAGAGTAGCACCAGGATTAACGATCACCCCATAGGTAAGAGCTAAAGGTGGTACACTACCAGCCGTCCAGGTTTGAGCACCATATACATTTACAGCGCCAATGCCCGGAGTGCACTGGGCAGATATTTCGTTCCAGGATCCTCCTGAAAGCAATAGAATTCCCGAGAGCAGGAATACATGAATTAGGTTTTTCATAAAATAGCGTTAAGGGTTTCAAGAAGATCGACTCGGCGAAGAAGACCCTCCTTCTGATTTATTGAATTTATTCCGGGATCAAACATTCCCAAAAAGCATGGAATCGAGTTCACCCGTTCGCGTGAATTCCGGGGTTCACGCAGCAAAATCACCTATTTAGGTGAAGGACCCAACCTCCCTTGTTTAGGCCGGTTCACCCTCCATGAACGAGGGAAGCAAACACCCGTGTTGAGGAGTCGCCGCCAAAACACAAAAAGGGAAATCGCCTACCCTTTGTGGAATTCAAAATCAGGGTCACGGAATATTAATTAGGTTCGTAATCTGGGATTCATGGGGTCGGATTTCCATTCGTTCACCGCGCTTAATCGAATTGTAAAACTCAAATTGCCTAAAGAGTACTTTATGCCTTTTGTCGCCAAAAAGTGGATTAAAAAACTGTTCTTTTTTCTGGTATTCTCCTGCCTCCTTCTTCCGGATGGTGGAGCTCAATCTACGGAGTCGCTGGACCGAGATTTCACTGAATTTGCCAAAACCCTTCGCCAATCATCAGTGGTAAAGAAAAATCAAATTCTAAGGCTTCACCTAGAACTGCAACAAAAGCTCGAAGACGCTACCTATGGGAAAGATATTACTCCCGAGGAAGCCAACGACTTTCAAGTGAGAGGCTACGAGTTACTTGGCCGGTGGTACCTCGACCAATCCAAATTGCCTCTGGCAGTGGAGCAATATCGGGCCGCTCTTCAAGTGATGCGCACACCAGCTTCTCAAAAAGAAGCTGAATGCCTGCATGGCCTATTTTCTGCCTATCACCAGATGGGCTTGAGGGATTCGCTCCCCCACCTTGTCGGTCGGGTTGAGGACCATTTGGGTGCTACTCCTTCAGATCGGGCCCAGGCCATTGACCGCATTACCCTGGGTTCTTACTTCGTTGTAAATGGAGAGGTAGACAGCGCCTTATTTCAGTTTCAACAGGCCTGGAATTCACTGGAAACCGACGAATTGACTTTTTGGAAAGCCTATTGTGCTCGCATGTTGGCCATACGTTATGAAAAAATAGGTAATGTAGAAGAGTCTATTCAATTCTACGATCGTTCATTAGAGCTGTATCGGGAATCCGGTGATATGATTAACGAAACCAAAACCCTGCTGGAAATTGGAGGACTCTATACCCACCAAAAAAGAAACGACATTGCCCTCAAGTATTTTGGGGAAGCCGAAGAGAGGAATAAACAATTACAAAACGTAGAAATACAAGCCAAAATCTACCATCGTAAGGCTTTTCTGTATTCCCATGAAAAGAACCATCAGGAGAGTCTGCTATACCACCAAAAGTCACTGCAGCTCATCCAAAAACATCAGATGGGACCCTGGGTAGCCTCGATGACCTATTCCAACATTGCGGGTCAGTTTACTCATTTAAATCAGCTGGATTCAGCCATGTTTTATTTCGAACAAGCCTTAACGGCCGGAGATCGAACGGGTTATCCCACTTTTTATGCCATGACCCTACACCTCAAGGGAAGGTTGCACCGAAGGCTAAAGGAATACCCACTGGCTGTGCAAAACATGGAAGATGCCTTGAACATTTACCGGGATCTGCAGTACCTCCAGCACATGGAAAATGTGAGCCGGGAATTGTCTGACCTCTTGCACGAGATGGGAGACGCCGATCGGGCTTTTGAAATGCTCAAATTCTCCAATCAACTGAAGGACAGCTTATCTGAAAGTGAGATCGAAAAGGTATTGGTTGAAAAAGGCAAGCAGGAGGAGTTAGAAATATCTGAAAAGAAGATTCAGGAATTGGGTCAAATGAAATGGATGGAACGCTATGTCTTTTTGATTCTGGCTCTGGTCTTAATCAGCGCTGTGGCTTTGGCCTATTGGCGAATGAAAAGCCTGAAAGAAAAAAGAAAAAAAGAGGCTGCCGCAGCCGAGGCCGAAATTCATGCCTATCAGGAGAAATTGGATGATTTGCAACACCAGGTTAATGAGATGCTTACTCAATCTAAAAAAGCGGATAGCCCTTCCCTAAATCTGGACCACTTGAATCGCTACCTAAAAACGCCTTTAACCTCCCGGGAACGCGATGTACTAACCCAATTAGCATTGGGAAAAAGTAACGTTGAAATTGCCCAAGAACTTTTCGTTTCCACCAATACGGTAGGTACCCATTTAAAGAATATCTATTCGAAACTGGAAGTAAACAATCGGGTACAGGCCGTAAAAGTGGCCACCGGTATTTCCGAAGTTGGTGCCGCGTAAAGAATCGTCCAAAAACGGATTTACCCCAGTCCTTATCTGCTTAGTGCTTGGATGAAAACAGCTTCTCAACGCCAACACCGCGCTCCAATAATCGGTATGGGTTACTAAGTAAAACCTAACCGTCGGAACTTATTTCTGGATCATTGAATTTACCGACGTCCACGGGAAACGTGAGATGCTGAAAGGACATTTGAGTTTGCTATAAACCATATCGCTGCATCTTTCCCCTCCAGATTATTGGTTCCCATGGGAAAACAAGTTTAACTTTCCATCGTCAAATTCGCTTTACTCCAAAATGACTGTAAAGAATCTTTCCTCCTCCTCTATCGACAATATTCTCGACTGCTTTTTGGAGGCGTTTGAAAACTACTTTGTTTCACTGCCCACCGACAAAGCGTTTTATAAACAACGATGGAAAGCTGCCGGAGTCAATTTCGATTGCTCCTACGGCATGTTTGATGGTGAAAAACTGGTTGGATTTATCATCCACGCCATAGATCGAAGGAATGGGAAACTAACCGCCTTTAATACGGGTACCGGAGTCATTCCGGCTTACCGGGGCCAAAGAATTGTCGCTTCCATTTATACGCATGCCCTAAAAGACTTGGCGCAACAGGGTATTGAGCATAGCGTGTTGGAGGTCATTACTAAAAACGAAATCGCCATTAAACTCTATGAGGCTATAGGGTTCAAAAAGTGCAAAGAGTTTCAGTGTTTCCAGGGTACAATTGACCTGGATTATCCCATCGAACCGGAGCTAAAGGAAGTCCCCTTGTCAGAAGTTAAATGGGACCATCTCCCCCATCAGGAATTCTATTCCTGGGACAATCAAAAAGAATCGATTGTAAAAGGGAACTACCGCTTTTTCGAAGTAATTCATAAGGGTAAAGTAGAGTCCTTTTTTATCATCAACCCCGCACTTCATTACCTGTCCCAATTGGACTTGTTGTCCACAGACCACGAAGCCTGGAATAGACTCTTTAAGGGAATTCAGCATTTTTCTGATACGATGAAGGTAAACAATGTGGACACCAGGCTAACAGACAAAAAAGCGGCACTTCTCGCCATTGGATTAACCAACACCGTTGACCAGTACGAGATGGAAATGGAAATAAAACTATGACCACAGACCTCATCGAAATAGACGGCTTTATTGTCCTGATCGATACCACCGACGCACTCGAGGCGGAGATAACCCGGTGTCAGCTCGAAGATGATGTGATTGGAATCACCTTTTATGGTTCTGGTTCCGTCGAAATGGAAGTTACCTATGGATCATCGACGCAGTTGTTAAGCAGTAAAAAAGGAAAGGCTTTTTCCTTCTTTGGCGCTCAGGGTGTGCAGTTCGCACATCGCATTTTTCAAGCCGAACCCTTGCGAAACATCAGTATTTTTTCGACGATCGAAAACATCCAAAAACTGCCCGTTCATGAGAAGGAGTTGTATGCCTCCCAGTTAGCGGGTTTGTTATCCTCCTCCCAGGATTTCGCAGTGGGGCCACAGATTTTAATGACCCCGGAAATGCAGACAGCCATTACCAAAATTTTCGAAACCCAGTTTCGAGATACCACGCGGTTATTGTTCCTAAAAAGTCAGGTAATTGAGTTGTTATCTCATTACTTCGCTCAAGCTACCTCACCTCAGTCCGAAACTGAAATCATTGCTGATGACGAACGTAAAAAAGTTATTCAGGCAGAAGAAATAATGGTTCAAAACCTGGATCAACCTCCTACCCTAAATGAACTCTCCAAATTGATCGGAATGAACAGCGGCAAGCTGCAAAAGAACTTCAAGCAGATCTTTGGTGTACCCGTTTTCAAGTACCTTCAAAATCAACGCTTACAGAAAGCGCATCAACTACTGAGTCAAAAGGAGATGTCTGTACAGGAAGTGGCTTGGTTTGTTGGCTACGAAAGCCTGAGTTCTTTCTCCAACGTCTTTTTCAAAAAATACGGCTTTCGTCCCAGCGAGCTTTCTAAGTAGATTTTTGGAACAAATCAAAGATCGTTTCAAACAAGTAGTTCCCCTCCCATCCCATCACATTTGTAGCTGAATATTTATTAAATCTTTATACAAATGAAAACTTCAGTTATCGTAAAAGTATTCCTCATTTTGACCGCCATTGTGGGACTCTATGTCGGAATCAACCTGGTCTTTTTTCCCATTGCATTGCAAGCTCAAAACAACATCATTCTGGAGGGTAACATCAGTTTGCTCAGTGAAACCCGGGCACCTGGCACCGCCATTCTATCAGCCAGCATTCTTATCTTGATCGGCGCATTCCGAGCCAGTTGGCATTACTTAGCCCTACTAATTACCGCTCTATTTTTTATGTCTTACGGATTGGGACGGGTGTTCAGCTATTTCGTCGATGGTCGACCAGCTGATGGTCTATTCTATGCCATGTTTTTGGAATTGGTTTTTGGGATAGGAGCTTTGATTTTGATGCGTAGAGTTTCAAGTCAACTACCTGCATAGCTTCGACACTTGCAGAACTCCGGAAGAATCAATTTGTTCTATTAATTATTTCCTCTGAGCTCATTTTGTGTATTTTGGGTGAATAGCCAAATTCCTGATTTAATAGAGCATTACAACAATAACACAACGGATGATAAAACCGTATAGAGCAGAAGATCATAAGAAGTTGATCGCGGTTTTCAAACTCAACGTTCCCAAGTACTTTGACGAAAAGGAAACCCATGATTTCGAGCAATATTTGGCTCAAAATGGAGACACCTATTTTACGTATTGGCAAGAGCAAGAAATTGTAGGTGGTACAGGTTATTATGTAAATGAATCAGAGAAAAGCGGAAGCATTACCTGGATATTCTTTGCTCCCGAGCATACCAGAAAAGGACTTGGTCGCGCGGCAGTAAAACATTGCCTTAGCCTATTAGCCAAAGACGAACGGGTGAAAAAACACAGAGTAACTACCTCTCAATTGGCCCATAAGTTTTTCGAGCAATTTGGGTTTAAAACGATTCGAATGGAAAAGGACTATTGGGGAATTGGGTTAGATCTTTACGAGATGGAAATGTTTAAACCATGAAAAATCAGATTCTAAAATACCTCTCCAAATACACGGAGATCAACGAAGAATTGGAGACTGCGATTTCAGAATGCACATTTATTAAGAGTTTTGAAAAAGGAAGTACTTTACTCAAAGAAGGATCTTATTCAAACGAATGCTATTTCATACTGAAGGGCTGCATCCGGAGTTACTACCTTAAGGATGGCGAAGAAATAACGACGGAATTTTATACCGAAGAACAATCTGTTGTGCCTTCAAATTTTGGAAAATCTACCCCGTCCAATTGCTATTTAGAATGCATAGAAGATACCCTGGTAAGTATTGGAAATCCTGAATTAGAACAGGAGTCATTCAAAAAGTACCCGGCCTTGGAGTCCCTTTCAAGAGTTATTGCGGAGACCATCATTATAGGCCAGCGTGAGTCATTTTCTCGGTACAAAACATCCACACCTGAAGATCGTTATTTGGATCTATTGAAAAACAGACCAGACCTCATCCAAAGAGTACCTCAACATCAAATCGCCAGTTACCTGGGAATAAAACCCGAATCCCTGAGTCGCATTAGAAAAAGGATAGTGAGTAAAAGAGTGATTACTTAACCAGAGTCAATGGATTAGGAAAAATGGGCCTCTACTTTTGGCCCATGAGCTACAACGATAGACAAATTGCAAGAGTTGCGGGAGGATTGATCATCCTGGGAATAATATCTGGTCTCCTGAGTATAGTTCCCTCTGTAGAAAAGGCTAATTTCCTCGAAGAAGTGTACCCTAACCGGAATCAGGTTTACACGGGTGCCTTGTTTCAATTCTTTTTAGTACCGATCTATGTTGGGTTCTCTCTTCTTCTCCACTCCGTTCTGAGGCATTATGATAAGACCCTTTCGGCCGGGTTTGTTGGGTTTCGATTCATGGCGGCCGCATTTCAACTTATTGGAGTCATTTTGCTTCCTCTTTTTGTGCTTTTGAGCCAAGAATATTTAGAATCCGACACCATGAATCCTGCCCTTTGCGTGAGCCTCGGAAAATTCCTAAGATTATCCCGGGATTTGACCAATCACCTAGGAGTGATACTGGCAACCGGGTTGGGGAACCTCCTATTATACTGGCTATTGTACAAGGAGAAATTAGTTCCCAAATGGCTATCTCTCTGGGGCTTTTTAGGAAATGGAATGATATTATTGGCCAGTATCCTTATCCTATTCCAATCCATTGAAGTTGTTTCCACTGAGTATGGACTCCTGTCAGCTCCGCTTGTTATTCAGGAAATAGTATTGGCCATTTGGTTGTTGACCAGGGGGATCCAGGTAAAAGGCTTTAGAGAATAGCCCTTACTAAGTATGATCTTCTACTTCGATTGAACCAATCTCGCCAATACTAAGAAATCGATCAATCCAACAAGCAAAGAAATTCCAGGATATACGGAGGTGTAGTTTTGTATCTAATCTCGACCGTTGCAGAAGATATTCAGTAAAATCATTGGTCCTTTGAGTTAGCTCTTATTGTGTATCCCAAGAGGGATAGTTTAAACTCTTTTGCTGAGGAACTAAAAGAACTATTTACCTCGTTTTAAGATAGATAGAATTAAAATCAGGTAGAAATACGTGTAGCTACTTTTAAATTAAGTTGCACCTTAAGGGTACAAAAATTATAGGCCTTTATCCTTAAACTACATGCTATGAAACCTTGCCTCTACTCCACTGTGACACTCCTAATTCTGGCCTGTTTGGCTTGCAAGAAAGATGCAGAAGAAGTGCCTGTTGCAACCCCTACAACCAACCAATCCGTACTCGGAAATCAAGCACCAGATACACTTTTCACCTTTGCCTTTGTGGGTTGCAACCGAGTAAGCGACGGCGATCATTCCAACCACTCCACCGCTAATGTGAATGTACTGAGAAGAATTTTTAACGACATTTCTGAAGAGTCTACACAACCCAAAACCTTCTTTTTTTTAGGTGATATAGTTCGTTCGCTAAGTCGAAATCCCAGCACCATGGACAATCAGTTGTCTGCCTGGGTAGGCATGTACAATGATCCCAATTACAGCAAAATAACCAACTCTGGAATTGAGATGGTTGTTGTTCCCGGGAATCACGAAATGCTTTATTACAAAGATCGTGGAGACCCTGATCAAGACGAATGGCCCTGGTACGGAGCCTCTAAGATTTGGCTAAAGCACATGAGTCGTTTTATGCCTTCAGATAGAGATACGATCGCCGATACGAGTATCGTGCAAAAGATGACTTTTTCACTTATTCGTAATAGAGTTGGGTTTATCATTATGAATACCGATACCTACAACTCCCATGGAAGTCATGGTGAAGAAGGGCGAACCAATACGGATTGGGTAGCAGCTAAAATCAAAGAATACCAATCGAGCTCCGAGGTAGATCACGTTTTTGTACTCGGGCACAAGCCCTATTATGTAGACGATCAATTTAAAACAGGCCACAAAGGATTTGCCGATGGACCAGTGCTATGGCCAGAAATGCAATCTGGACATGTAGTAGCCTTTTTGGCGGCCCACAAGCACGACTATCAACGTTGGCAGCCTGAAAGTAGCGGTGGTACCTATCAAATTGTTGCCGGTCATGGAGGAAGCAGTGGGGCTGCTGAATTTTTCGGGTATACCCTGATCTATATCCTTAGTGATAACACCGTGCACCTGGTGACTAAAGGAGTAAAAAAAGGCTCGCCATTTACCGAGGATATGTCTGCTCATGAGAATAAGGTAAGAGATGAAGCTGTATTAACCTGGGAAAAGAATAAGAACACCTACCCCAATTGATGAGGTTATAAAAAAGCCCATCGCTTGGCCAAGGAGGCTTTTCTCGCAGAGTTATTGAGATTTATCATTGATCCCAGTCGTTGGTACAAGAGATAAAGCTATGGCCATTGGCCCTTTGAGCTGTTTTTGCCGTAAAGTCGGCTTTACGATTGCCAACACAGAAGTGGAGAAACAAAAGGGTATTTGATTTGTTTTCAAAGGGATAACGTCGCTCTTCCAATTTCTGATTACCCCAAAATGATTATTTTAGGTTGGATCTAAACTGTAAAAAGTTCGGGTTTCCTGACAAATCACAAGGGCTTAAAAAACTTGCAATTGCATTTTATTCAGATGGAAAAATAAGGACATGTCCCTATCCGATCGTTGTGCGTAATTAAAACAATAACAAATGAGAGAACTATTGAACCCGTTAATTCTAACAGTTTGCACATCGATTCTATTGATTGGTTGTGAGTCAGGAATTCAACAAGAACAGAAACAGGAAAATCCAGCAACAGAAATGGAAAAAACAGGGCAAATCAACAACCCGAATGAATGGAATCAATTAAAAGAGGTTGTGATTGGTAGATGGATAGTTGGGACATTTAACACGCCAACCATAGATACTTCCATGAAAAATCGATTTCCATATATCCCAGATGCCGCATGGGGTTATATGAAAGCAAGCGAAAACAAAAATTTATTCGAACTCTATCCTGAAGATGATCGAATGTATCACGAAGAACAAGAAGGATTGGTTTCCAAACTTGAAGAATTAGGAGTTAAAGTCAGAAGACCAGATCCGATGGAATTTAACGTAGTAGCCACCACTCAGTGTTACAGCCGAGACCCAATCATAACCATTGGAGACAAATTTATCATCACCAATATGAATTTTGAAGGAAGGCGTCAGGAAACGGCAAATTATCGAAGAATTGCTCTTGATCTAACCCAAAACTATAAAGGTGAAGTTATTTGTATGCCTGCCAATAAACCCGGCTACCCAGAAACCAATGTGTACTTAGAAGGTGGCGATGTATTTGTTGATGGAAAAGACGTGTATGTTGGATGCTCTGGAAATGCCTCAAACGATGCGGGAATAGAGTGGTTAAGGGAAACATTGGGAAATGAATATACGGTAACCAAAATTCCATTAGCACACCATGTTCTTCATTTAGATTGTGCCATGATGTTGATTAATGAGAAGCAAGGTGTAATATGTAAAAGTGATTTTATCGATTTTGAATCCGCGCCAAACAAATTAAAAAACAGAGAGTGGGTTGAGGTTGAACCCGAAAAGGCTCAAATTATGGCCACAAACGGAATAGTTGTGAACCCAACCACCGTTCTAATGATTGATCATTTTCCTGAAGTCATCAAACAGGTGGAAGCCATGGGAATCACAGTACATGCCATGCCCTTCAAGAAAGGAAACTATTTCGGAGGCGGTTTAAGATGCAGTTATCAACCGATTTCGAGAATATAATAACTCTATTCATCTCGGTTTGGTATCCCCTTGTTCGTCGTACTTTTCGACTATGACGAAGCTATTTCGTTTCAATGCGAGATCAATCTTTAAATTAAGGTATTGGTTATATCGCTTTGCTTTTGATCCCGGCCGTTTGTTAGAAATTCGCCTGTCATTGTTTGGAAAAAACTACTTTCAGTTTTGTTCTAAACCATGAAGGTTTGACGTCCGCATAAACCACAAAGAACTTATTTAGCACGCAACCACGATTCATTCAAAATGAAAAATAGAGACCTGTCTTTAGACAGTCGTTGTACGCAATTGCAATAATCAATGAAATTAAAGTAGAAAATTTTAAAGGTATTGCGATACCCAAAAAATTTCATCTTTATCGGAATTTCAGAAGGACTTAGTTTTGAGATTTGCCTTCCATGAAACTATCCGTTGGATTATTAAGAAATCAGTCGTTTCAACGCAAAGGATTATTCAAAAAAACTTATTGACAATTATTGGTATCCTAATTATTCCCTTTTCATCCTTAATCCTCATAATGTATAATCCGGATGATTGATTCAAATGCAATGAATGAGACCTTTCAGAAATTAACGAAGTGGAATGGACTAATTGCCCCTCAATATTATAGACTTCGATAGAATAATCATTTATGCTTCCTAGATCAATTGTAACTGTACCGGAAGTTGGGTTTGGATAAGCCGAAACATTAAACTTATTCAGATTATCCATTGTCGATAGCCCTCTAATTTCGAAACATGATGAAGTGTCAGTGCACATTCCCTCGGTTACTTCACATGCATAACTACCATTTTGTTTCGGAATAAAATACTTGAGGGTATCGTTCAGTAATCTGGAGAAATTGTTTTGACAATCAAACCATTGATAACTCGCTGAAAAAGCCATTACTTCAAGTACAGAATCTGATCGGAAATAAGAAACGTCTACGCCCTGAAAATCAAAATCCAAGTGTATAACTGAATCACAGCCAAATTGGTTGATCAGAGTATATGTGGCAACACTGTTATCGGCCGAATAATTTTTTCCATCGAGCCAGGTTATTGGAGTGCATGATGATATTTCGTCTACAAATTTTGAAGATCGGTTAATGGTTAATTTCAAACTAACCAATGAATCGCATCCAAGAGCATTCGTCGTAACAAATTGGGCGGAGCTATTATCATTAACATATTTTTTTTGGTCAATCCAAACGAATTCATCACATGCAGTTACTGAATCTACTCCAGAAGAAGTATCTAAAATGGTTAAATGAAGTTTTACAACCGAATCACACCCCCATTTATTGGATAGTATTACTTCAGGCTTTTGGGTACTTGAGTAATAAGTCTTCTTATTGGCCGACCAATAAAATGACTCACATTGTGTCGCTTGATGAACTGAACTAACACCAATACAAGTATCCATTTTTATTATGAATCCATCATTTGAAGAAGTATTTAAACTATTTAGAAAATTAGTCTGGGGCCCAAGATCACTATCGAAATTTCCCTGAAAGCTTCCTGTAAGATAAATATTTTTCTCGTGGTCATGGGTCATTCCACCCAAGTATGCATGATAACCATCAAGAGAGTAGACCCATAACATTTGCCCATTTGCGTCAAACTTTCCGATAAAGTCCTTACTTCTATTAATTGGTGATGAAAGGGTATAAATACCAGTATCTGGATCGAAATCCACTGTTCCATAGAACTTTCCGGTCAAATAGATGTTGTCTTTCTCATCAATTTCCATAAAACTTGGGTTTACAATCTTGGGGCCTCCAATAGTTTTCACCCAATTCAGTTTTCTAACTGAATCAAATTCAACAAGAAACAAATCAGAAGTTCCCCGAGCAATTTTTATGTTTTTTGATGTATCGGGGTCAAAATCTACGGTATCTTTGAAAAAGCCTGCTGCAATTAAGTTGTTTCGATTATCCAATTCAATAGACTTACAGCGTTCAGAATTCTTCCCCCCTATTAATGATACATCTGTGAAGTCACCATTTGAATCCAAAACGCATATATATCCATCCTCCAGGCCTCTGGATAAAACTAAATTCTGCCCAGAACCAGGGTCAAAATCTACTTGTCCTTCAAAGCCCCCGCATATAAATAAATTGGATTTTTGATCTACTGCTATATCATAAGAATAAACGTCTAATGCTCCTCCAAAAGATTTTGCCCAAATAATGGTTCCATCTGATTTCAATTTAGAAACAAAAACATCGTGGTTACCATTCGAAACAAGGTTTTTCAAATTATTACTATCAGGGTCAATATCAATCGAATCTCTGAAAGCACCACACAAATAAATCTCATCTCTATTATTCAGTTTCATTCCTCCGTCATAGGTTCGGACATATCCTTTTGAGCCAAATGTTTTGACCCAAGTAAATTTGGAATTTGAGTCCAACTTCAATATAAAAGCATCTGCAAACGGGGCCTCAGCATTCAAATAGTATGTGGATGTGTCTGGGTCAAAATCAACCAAAAAACTAAAATTGCCGTAGATGAACAGATTACCATGACTGTCCAAAGCAATGTGAGATGCGATTACGCGACCATATGGTCCTCCAATATTTTTTCCCCAAATTAAATTTCCGTTTGGATCCTTTTTTTGAATAAACGAATCATCCCTTAAACTGTGAGCCCCACTATTTAAAATGTGAGAATTAGGCCCAGGGTCAAGATCAATGCTACCTAAAAAACTTCCTACCGAATAAGTATTTCCATTCTTATCAACTACTATTTTTCCCGCTTCGACATCATTTGTCCCACTGATAGTGTGAGACCAATTATGCATTGGTTTTTGGGCCAGTGAATAGCTGAATAGAATGATAAAAAGAAAAGATAGTTGGACTTTCATTTTAATTGGTTTTAAAGCATTAAGCAAAATAAGCTATTAATTCAAAAGGGGCCATGTACTATATTCAAAATGAATCCATCATCGGATAAAAAATAGGTAACCAAATCTTCACAATTTTTGAGTCGTGAATTACTACACTTCCAACATTGATATAACATTCTAATTCGCCAAATTGCCTCCTAGTTAGAATGGAACCGCCCTGATATCAAGTGTTCAGATTTTGTATTTAATTTGTTACAAAGGAGTATGGATAAAAATTCGCAGATCCATTGTCTGGAAAACACCTGCTTCGGTTTTTTATAAACCTGTGAAGGTTTAACGTCCGCATAAACCACAAAGAACTTATTTAGCACGCAATCACGATTGATTCAAAAGGAAAATAAAGACCTGTCTTTAGACTGTTTTTGTACGCAATTTGAGTAAAATGACATTTCAAGAAATCAAAGAAAAATATTCTGGCCATGAACCGGCTTTCCCATTGAACTATCCTGAACCGAATGAAGCGGATTTGAACAAACTGATTGAAAAATATAGCTGTAAATATCCTAAGTCCTTTATTGACTTTCAGCTAAAATATTGCAAAGAAGTTCCGATTGGAGATTTCGCATTTGACGGATTTGGTTTTGCGAATAAGGAACTTGAACCTTATATGAACCTGGAAGAATTAGTAAAGGATTATGCTGAATTGGAATTCCCTGAATACCTGACACCTTTCAGGCAAGAGAACGGAGACTTTTGGTGTTTCGACAATCGTAGTTCTGAATCTGAATTTCCCATTGTAATTTTTGACCATAACATTAAAGGAATTGAACCTGATCCAAATTATAAATGGAAAAATTTTATTGAATGGTTGGACAAAACAATGGAAGATCAATACTAAAAAGCCGGTTACAACAATGTATTAATTCATCCCTTCCTCGTCGCAATTCATAACTACGACGAAACTATTTCTCTTCAACACGACACCAATCTTGATTTCAAGATATAGGATTATTTCGCTACGCTCCTAATCCCGATCGTTAGGTATAGAGACGCAGCAAAAAACATTGGTCTTTCAGCACAACTTTAAGTTTTCCTCGCTTTCAAGGAAATGGTTACTTTAGGTTCGAACTAAACTATGAAAGTGTTCCTCTCCGCACCAATCACATTGAACTTATTATTACGGTACGATTTCAATTGATTTCCAAGGAAGAAGAAACTACACCCAACGTTGTAATCAATTTATTCACTCATCTCAATCTTTTTCAAAATGAAATCATTTAGAATTCACCTGGTGCTGATGTTATGCGCCTCCTTTTTTGCTTCCAATTTGCAGGCGGCTATAACCGTATTTGACCTGTTTCAAGAGGATTACATAATAACCGCTAAGTCGACTCCAGGATCCTCAGTTATGGTTTTTAATAGTTATGATACCCGGTTTGAATTGTTTTCCGATAACAAGGAATACAGGGTAGCTTACGAGTATGTATCTGGTGTTCCTCTAACCGACCTGGATCTATTTTATCGATCTCCTTCGTCCTCTTCCTTTTACTATGTCGGAAACCATCTGGATGATCCGGATGTCAACAATTCGAGTTATGAAATTCAACTCAAGGACCGGGGAAAGTTAGATTTTCGTGGCAAAACAAATAAAAGCTATATCGATCCAAAATGGTGCGGACAAACGAAGATCAAAGTGACTTTTTACAAGGTACAATTAGTGCCTAAAACGGTTCTTTATGTATCACATACAGCCTATATCACTATTATCTGGGATGATCACTGCGGTTGGAGTGACGAAGGAACATTTGGAGGAATGACCGATGACGACCATCCGTTAACATCGACTTCCGGAGGAAATGCTACCTATGGTATTCTGGGATCACAAGCCCATAGCTGGCAAGTATTTTATGCCGCCAATGATGCTGGGACCAGTGATCGGCGGATGTACAATGTTTATGGTTCCTGGATCAATGAATATTCGTTTTGCCGCAATACGGGCAATCCGGGATCTGAGACACCTGTTTCCAACTACGGTACCAATTTCGTTGAGGCCGATGGGGGCATATACTTTGTAAACAATCAACAGAAAATTACAAAAGCCACCTGGAATGCAACGAACGGATGGACCTATAGTGCTGTTAATAATAACGCTCATCCCGTCATGCACAACACGCATATTGCCGTAGATGGCACCGGAAAGGTTTTCTATGTCGGCTCGGATGGAATAATTCGCAATATTTACGGCCCCACCTGGCAACATGGGCCGCTGGACATTCAAGCACCTACAGCTAGGAGCAACTCTGATCTGCTACTAGCAGACAATGGTAGGGTTTATTACACAGGCTCCGACGACAAAGTGCATTATTTCGAATGGAACGGACAGTGGAACTCCTACGTGGCCAACAATTTTGCACCGCTTGTTAAAGACAACAGTGAAATAGCCCAGGGTGATGGACATTTGTTTTATGTAGATCAGAATAACAAGGTTCGGTCCATCGATGGTCCTTTATCCTACCAACAGTATGTGGTCAATGCAAGTGCTCCCAATGCCTATGGATCTGATCGAATGGGTCTGGAATATACCATTGGAAAGGTGCTGTACTTTGATATCAATCGCGACATGCATAACTTATACTGGGATGGCTCAGTATGGAAATCAGCTCCGATCACAGGTTGTGGAGTAAGGGGTAAAATAGGGTCCCCCATTAGTGTCAATGGGAATGGTGAAATATGGTATGTCAATGAGTTCACCAACCAACCTCATAAGCAAGTGTATACTTATTGCGAAGAAAGTGGAAAAGTAGGATCTTCCGATCCCGTAGCACTTCAAACAGAAAACACTAATCCTTCATCATTAGATCAAAACCAACTGAGCATCTATCCAAATCCATCCTCAGGCAGGTTTACCTTGTCAAACCTCCAGAAAGAGGAGATTAAGTATGAAATTCTGAATTCTACCGGAACCCTGATTATGGATGGCAAAGTTCAATCCGATTCAAAAACCGAGATTAATCTGGGAGAGTATTTGCCCAGAGGCCTTTATTTGATCAGATGGCAGAGTTCTTATTCCGATGACATCAACACGGAAAGAATAATACTTCAGTGATGGTTTGACGTAATGTAGAGAATAAAAGGAAGGCCATTCGAAAGGATGGTCTTTTTTTTTGTTGTCCCTTGATGGGCGTAGTTTATAATTAGGACGAAACTATCCTCCTTCGACAAAAGGAATCTGCCGAATAAAAAATGAGAAAATCCAGAAAATCCATATTTTAGGTTTGAGCTAAACTGTGAAGAGGTACACTCACTCCTCGCTGATCACTAATATTTATTTATAAGGCGACTACAGTTGTTTCCATTAGGGAAATAAAAACTTGTCTTTATTTAATTGTTTTCCTAAGAAAAAACACATGACTGATACAGATAAAAATACCAAACTTGACGGCATATCATTGATTATTCTCATTATATCAGGTGTTGTTATTCTATTTTCCTTTTTCTCACCTATAATATTTGTTCAGGAAACCATTCTTGGATTTAACTTCACAACGACTGGACCAATTGGAGACACCATTGGAGGTATAATGAACCCATTCATAGCAATAGCCGGCGTATTCTTAACCTTTCTTGCATTCTATATACAGTTTAAGGCGAATAGACTACAAAGAGACTTGTTTAGACAAGAGCTTGACTATAACAAATTTGAAAACCAATTCTATGAAATGCTTAAACTACATAAAGCCAATGTGAATGAAATACAAATAGACGAAGTAAAACTTTACATACAGGAAAAATCAGACAGAGAAAACAGTATAGACAGAGTGGAAAAGGTAATTAGTGGCCGAAAAGCTTTTGATTTTTTAAAATCTGAATTCGAAATTATCTACTTGATTGCCAAAAAACACTTTCCTCACCGAGAGCCTAAAATATGGGTAAATGAGGCTTATGGGGTCTTTTTTCATGGGTTAAGAAAATCTAGCCTTGATCTTCACGACTTTTACAAAGAAGTCGATAATGTAAAAGAGCAACACAAGAAGAATCACTTTACCGGTTTACCAAAAACAATAGACAATATTGTTAAACATGAGACTAATATCCAAATAAAAGATAATTTGAGATTTGATTTATTCGAAGGACATTCATCCCAACTTGCTCATTATTATAGGCACTTGTATCAAACTGTAAAGTTTGTTGTTAATCAAGATAAAGAGTTGCTGTCCTACAATGAAAAACGAAAATATTTAAGAATACTAAGAGCACAACTGTCAAATCAAGAACAAGCTATGCTCTTTTATAATTGGCTTTCAGATTTTGGCAAACAATGGAACAACGAAAAGAATAAATTCTTCACCGACTACAGGATGATCCATAACATATACCAAGAACTAATTATGGAAGAGGTCAATCTCAAAGAAATATTTGATTTTGACAGTGGTTATTTAAAAGAAGAAAACAGGGAAATTGATCCTTTATTTGAATTTCAAGATTGGAAAGAATAAAGATCCACTGCCCCTCACTCATCGTAGTTTGCAATTACGCCGAAACTATCCTCTTTCGACAAAAGGAATCAGCCGAATAATAAACGTGAAAGTCCAGAAATCCGGGATTACCCGCTGCGCTCCTGATCCCGGTCGTTGGTAAATAGAAACACAGCAAAAGCCACAGGCCCTTCAGGCCGGCTTTTGAGTTCCGCGTACTCGTTCGAAACCGCAGGTTTCAATCGCACTCGAATTTGAATCTGGGATGGTCGCTCCGCTCCTGATCCCGATCGTTGGTAAAAGAGACACAGCAAAAGCCTTTGGCCTTTCAGGCCGGCTTTTGAGCTCCGCGCACTCGTTCGAAACCGCAGGTTTCACTCGCACTCGAAACTCAAAAGCCCAGCCCGGAAAATCCGAGCTGGGCTTTTGCTGTGGAGTCGGCGGGACTGTTGTCGAACCCTGAGATGGTGGAATTGGAAGAGGTATTTGGTTTGTTTTCAGAGGAGTAGATCAAGCTACTACAGCAACCCATTTTCTGAAAAATGGTTATTTTAGGCTTGAACTAAACTGTGGAAGTGTGCATCTCAGCACAAATCACAAAGCACTTTTTTAAAAGTACAATCGCGATTGGTTCCAATGGAAAAAATAGAGACATGTCTTTATACAATCGTTAGCTTCAATAACTAATAATGCTGTCTGAAGAAGAAAAACATAAAATCATCCTAGAAGAGCGACTGCGATTTGAAACAAAGGAAGAGCTACAGAATCAATCTAAAAAACAAAATCGGGCGATTGCATTTTTCAATACAAACCTTGGTCTTTTTTTGTTATCTACAATTTTGGTTGGTGGAATCAGCTTTTCATACAACTATTTTAGGGAAAAGGAAATTAAACGAATAGAGCAATTAGATCTCGAGAGGCAGCGATTATTCACAAAAAATAAACTTTTAGATGAGGTCGTTCATAGATTTAAAATATTGCAACTTGCGACTGATACACTAGTTGAATATAGAAGTAAGGATATATACCTTGCATTGAAAGGCAATTCTGTAGAGAGCCCGCTAAAAGCTGAATACTATAATTTCAAATCTGTTTATGGTGAATACGCAGCGTGGAGTATTCAAAGGTTACTTCGAGAATTATCACTGGTTGAAGAAAATCCAGAGAACCTAGAACAAATTAAAGACTTACTATACTCGTTCTCGGAGAATACGGAGTCACTAAATCATCTAAGTGAAAATTTCTATCTAGTTACTAATAAGGGGAGATACCTTCCAAAGGGAACCCAAATTAAAGTGTACAAGGGAAAAGACATGAAATATAGAGGACGATCGTACTACCTCAAAGATGAAAAGTATTACTACTTAGATAGAGGTGAAAAAATAAGCAGAAAATTCTTCAAGCTTGATCAAAATGAGAAAATCAATAAATTGGTTGAATTGATTAGAAAATACTTAACTGAAGCTAACATGGTGTAAAAATGCATTGAAACGCATTTTACACAGAACGTTGGGCGCAATTGAAACAAAGAAAATGGGGATATACGAATTAGCAGAACAAATGAGACGCATGCAGTCACTTATGGTGCCGAGTTATGTGACCCAGCTGCAAGAGATATCTCAGAAGCTTCAAATGCGGGATCAAGGGATTGTTAGGGTCTTATCTGAATTTCAAAAGAACTACCAACCACTTCAACTGAACATTCCAAAATTTGAAGTGCCTAATCCACCGACTTCCCAATTTGCTGAGATAGCCAAAAGGCTTCAGGCATCAATTCCTGATTTATCAGCTTTTGAGTATAATTTTGATGACTTTCAAGAAGAGGAAATTGAAGAAGAGGAACTAATCCAAGTAGTAGACAACACAAAAAATCTGATTAAAAGCATATACGAAGACCATAACCTTTTGCAGGTAATTGAACCAAGAAAATTTGAAGAGATTATTGCTGAACTTCTTTATTCAAAGGGATTTGAAGTAAACCTAACGAAGCAAACGAAAGACGGAGGATATGATATATTGGCGATTCAACAAATTGGAGGATTCCCAATCAAATTCCTTGTAGAGTGCAAAAGATATAAGAAAAACATAGGGATAGATATTATCAGAAGTTTCTGTGATGTAATTCGACACGAACAAGCTAACAAAGGAATAATCTTTACCACTTCTTATTTCTCCAAAGATTCTCAAAAAAGGAAAAGTGAGATGGGAACGATTCTTGACCTACAAAATAGAGAAGATATAATTGATTGGATTATTGACTACCACAGAAGTTAGAAGTCGACCCCACTCGGCGTAGTTTACAACTACTGACCTTCTCCCCAAAAAACTGTAGATACCCCAAAAAATAGGACAGTAAGTTTAATTGATAAATTTACTGATTATGACCCGACGGAAGTTTACCTCTAAGTTCAAGACCAAAGTGGTTTTGGAAGCCTTAAAAGAACGAAGCAGTTTAGCAGAACTGGCTCAGAAATACGAATTACAACCCACCCAGATCAGCGCCTGGAAACGAGAGTTTTTAGAAGGAGCTACCCAAGTGTTTGATTCTGGGAAATCAAGCAAGAAAAGCGAAGCCGAGCAGGAGAAGGATAAATTACTCAAGACCATCGGTAAGCTCAAAGTGGAAAACGATTTTTTAAAAGACGCCTTGCGCTAAGACCCTTAGCAGAACGCCGTGATATGATACGCAAGGGTCATTCTACTTTGAGCTTAGTCAAGCAGTGTAAAATGCTGGACATTCATCGCTCAGGACTGTATTACAAGCCCCAACCCGAAAGTGATTTCAATCTAAAACTGATGCGGGAAATAGATGAACACTACCTTCACCATCCTTTCAAAGGAGCTAAACGCATGCACATCTGGCTTACCCGTGACAAAGGGTACCAGGTGAGCAAAAATCGGATAGAACGGCTTTATTACCGGGTTATGGGATTAAGAGCCATTATGCCGGGCAGACATACTTCCAGGCGATGCAAGTCTCATCCGGTATATCCCTACTTGCTCAGAAACCTGACCATAGATCGACCGAACCAGGTATGGGCCACGGACATCACTTACATCCCCATGGAAAAGGGATATATGTATTTAGTGGCCATCATTGATCTATACAGCCGGTATGTGGTTAACTGGAGCATCTCCAATAGCATGGATGCAGCTTGGTGTAGAGCAACCCTTCAGGATGCTATTGAAATGCATGGAAAACCTGAGATTATCAATACTGATCAGGGCAGTCAGTTTACCGCAGAGGAGTTCTCTTCTTTTGTACTCAAACAAGGAATAAGACTGAGCATGGATGGAAAAGGACGAGCAACGGACAATGCTTTTATTGAAAGGCTTTGGAGAAATATCAAATACGAAAAACTCTATCTGAATCCTCCCACCGATGGACTGGATCTTTACCTGAAAACAGCAGAATACTTTAACTACTAAAACAACGAAAGAAGGCATCAGGCTTTGGACTATCAAATACCTATTCACCGATATGAAAAAGCTGCCTAAAACAAACTTAACTTTGACAAATAGCTGTCCTCATACTTGGGGTATCTACACCAAGGGTATTTCCGTTTTTTAAGTGTCGATCTTTTTCTTTGGCTTCTTTTAAAATGTCTTCGTTTGAACGCAGATCAGAGATAGCATTTATGGTACCATTATGTTGTTCTATTTGCGCCAAAAAAGCTGATGCAACCTCTAAACAGCTCCATTCTCCAGTTTTTATATTTTCTAGAATTTGCTTTGCTGAGCTATAAATAATCTGTTTCATTTTTGCTTTTTGTTTTTAGTTCCAGCCATGCTGTAATTGTGTTTATTGCTAGTGACATATTACCTACCATGCAATGGTCTTCTGCAGCATCTTTTTTTGTGAAAATATGGTCGGTAACTGATTGGGCATTTTTGAGTGCTTTAACCTGAAGGTGATGCATTTTTACAGGGATAAAATGATCTTTTGCACCACTCAGCAGAAGAACGTCTTGAGTTACTTTTTCCGAAGCAATGTTCTCTTTATTCATTTGAAGAATGATTTGAGAAGCATCCATGGGTGTTTTCGCTCCGGTTAAATGCATCAAGTTATTAATGGACCATCGTTCTTGTGGAATAAGCTTCATTTTTATCCTTGCCATGTGGTTCATGAAGCCTTTGAATTTCATGAAGAACAGTAGTAGTTTTTTACCCCATTTTGGAAGAATTTCCAGGTAATCATATCCAACGCCCAATGCAATCACTTTGGTTATTCTTGGTTCAAAAGCTGCGGCACGAATCGCCCACCATCCGCCCATAGAGATTCCCATTAGCGATGCTTCTTCAAGGTTAAAATGGTCCAATACTGCTTTGGTTGGTTTTTCCCAATCAATAATCATCTTTAAACCATAATCTTTTAGTGGTTCTCCTTGGCCTGGTCCTTCAAAACAAATAACTTCTATACCTCTCTTTGTGAAGGTTTGAGCTATTAAACAAAACTCTTCCATGAAAGAATCGAATCCTCCAAATATTAAGAGTGTTTCTGTTTTTTTACCTTTTGCAGCATATCGCATAGCAGGAATAAAACCATTGTCATAAGGGATGTATTTACAGTCCTCCGAGTTAACAATACTCGACTGGTAAAAGAAATGCCTGAATTTTTGGTAAAGCTTGTATTTATCAGGATCATCCGGCATTGTAAAAAACTCTGCTCCACGGTAATACATTGCTGCTGCAAGTTTCTCACCGTGTTTAAGCTTATGGTCAGCCATTTCTATCATTTTAGGTTTCCAATCATCAATTCCCTTGATGTTTGCGCCTAATATTTTTATATCACTTAGCTCATAAAACCCAAGAGAATACCACCGATTTAATTGGTAATCGATGATTTTGATAGGGTGTACCTTGTGGTATCCTATTGGAAACAAATCATCTGCTTGATCTTTCATCATTGTGTCATTCATTCTTGAATAAAATGTTGAATTTGTTGGATGCAGAAGTTCGTAGCCTCCCGATGCAAAAAATGGCCAGCTTCATTATGGTATCTTAGGTTAAAGCAATGTTCTGCTTCCATTTTTTTAAACTGATTAAGGTCAACAGTTCCATCTTTCTGCCCTATAAGAACCAATGTTGGTATAGTGGGAAGCTGTTGGTATAGTGCTAACCTTTCTTTTTGTTTTCGTTCTTTGCCAAGTTGCCAGTAATAGCCAAGAGCTGCTTCTTTTCGCCACGGTTTTTCAAAACAATGAACCATTTCCAATTTTAGCTGCTCGGCACTCAGTTTGGGACTCCACCTTTTGTATAGCGTATCGAGGTAGGCATAGTTGTTTTTAGATAATCGAGTTATGGATTTTGATCGATTCGCGAAGTATAAAATGTGCCGAGCCTTTAGCAAAAGCTTAAGAGAAGGTTTCAGAAATTTGGGGTGTGGCATATTGAGTGCAATTACTCTTTTAACATGCAATGGATATAGGTTTGCCATGATATAGGCAACGGTTGCCCCCCAGTCGTGGCCTACAACCGTATATTCTTTTAGGTCTAGCTTTAGTGCAAGTGCGTGAATGTCTTCAGCAATTCTTAATGCCGAATAATCGTGATCTTTAGGAATGTCAGTTGGATAGTATCCTCTTAAAAAAGGGGAGATGCAGGTGTTAGACTCAGCTAGTTCGGTAATTAAGTCATCCCATGCCCCGGCATGATCGGGAAATCCGTGTAGGAAAAAAATAGGATGGCCTTTTCCTTCTTGAAGGTAGGTATAGTTCAGTTTGCCCACCATGGTTTGTTTAATGTTGAATTTGCTTAGTTGAATGTTATCGTTTTGCATTTGTGTTGCTTCCATTACAATCTTTTTAACATACCCTTTGCGGTGTTTTGATAAAGCAAAACTATGTTGGCTTTTAAGAGGAATCGTCCGGTTATGTATATCCGAACCTTTTTAGAAAATAATACAGGAAGTGTTTCGGGAGGAGTTTGGCTACAACTAAGAAATACTGTTTTTATAAGCTTTTGGAGTCATGCCGGTAAGCTGTTTGAATGCTGTGTTAAAGGATGATTTTGAGTTGAAGCCGCATTCCAGCGCCAAGCCCAAAATAGAAAGGTGGCTGTACTTCGCATCGGCAATTCTTTCCTTGAACAGTTCAATGCGGTATCCGTTTATAAACTCATTGAAGTTTTTACCAAATTCTTCATTAATCAATGCAGAGAGTTTATTGCAGTGTATGTCCATGGCTGTAGCCATTTTCCGTATGTCTATTCCTGCATCCAAATAGGGGTGTTCCTTTTCGAAGAATTGAATAACTCTCTTAACTTCTTCGGTAGACCATGTTTTTTTTGTGGTTATATGAACTTCTGTCTCATTTACTTCTAATCCACTCCAGCGAATTTTGATCAATTGAGATTTTATTTCAATGAAGTCGGCATTTTGAGTAATTGGGCTAATCAAAGGATCAACAATGAGAAATAGGAGTAACGGAATTTTTTGATCAAAGGCAAGTCTTAGCCATTTCACAGCCTTTTCGTGATCATTATCAAATGCGTAAATCAAAAATTGAAACGCGATGGATCGATCGGTTGTTATTTGAGAAAGTTTGTCTTTGCAGGCGTCTAACTTTTCTAATTGCTCCAGTTTTGCATAACATAATCCCAAAACACCAAAGTATGCAGCTGCATCGTTGCAAGTGTCCATCTTAGTGGTGAAAAATTCTATTACGGCTTCTGTGTCACCGCTCATAATTTGAGCACAACTTTTGATAACGATAGCAGGCATTAATTTAGGGCTGTAGCTTAGTGCCTGGTTACAATATTTAGCTGCTAACTCATAATCATGATCCAGATAAGCGATCCAACCTTTTGTAAACAGTTTGTTTGGTGAAAGTGGATCTAATTGTAAGGCAATGTTAATGTGTTTGTTGGCCTGAAGACTTTTCCCAATTAAGATGTAGATTAGAGAAAGTACTGTATGAGATTCTGAGTGGCTAGGATTGGACTCTAACACTTTGTTAAGCTCAACAAAGGCATTTTTTAATTGCCAGTCTTGCCAAAAATAGTTGCTACCTAATGTAAATCCAAGGTCTGAAGAGTTAGGAGCGATGACTTTCGCTTTATCGCAGTAATGATTTACTTTTTGGAAGGCATCGAAAGGGTTGATGTATCCTGTGCCTGCCAAAAAAACATAACTGTTGGCTAAGCCAATGAGAGGAGCAGCATAATTTTCTTCATACGATAGTGCTTTATTAAAGCAATCAATGGCTTTGTTTACATCACTCTCATTCCACTTTTTATAATGGTATTGTCCTTTTAAGTAATGCAAATAAGCATCCACCGAAACGTTCTGCTTTCTTAGATTAAACCCAGAAAAATCGAAGTGCCAAAAATTCTCACGAAGTTTTTCAGCTATCTCGGTACTTATTTCCTCTTCTAAGTCTATAATATTATTAAAATCATCTTTCCAAGATTGAGACCAAAGTACATGGTCATTGATTGGATCTATAAGGTTGGTTAATACTTTTATTTTTTTGTCAATAATAGTAACAGAGCCTTCTACTACAACATGAGCTTGAAGTGATTCGGAAATTTCTTTTAAACTTAGAGGCGAGTTTTTAAACCTGAAACTAGAAGTGCTTGAAGTCAATCTTAATCCATCAATTATTGATAGCTTATTGATGATGAACTCTGAAAGTCCATCTCCTAAATATTCTAAATCTGTTTTATTGCTAAAAACCTTGAAAGGAAGAACAGCTATATGAATGTTTGATTTATTCAAATGTAAATCTCTGATTTGTATTGTTCTTTTTTATTTTGATAATTGAGGCTAACGGTCTCGGCTATGCGTAGTGCGGGATTTCAAGGCACTTCATTGTCTGCCTACCGTAAAGTTTATTAAATGTAATTACTCTCATATCGGTAGTATAGCTCGCATTACGTATAGCCATTGTTGTGCGGTCGGCTTTTATTTTTTGTTTTGTTTCCAAGATTTTTCCATTAGATCAAATCCGTAATTCCAACCTTTTTCAGTATCCGAAATAGTTCCTTCAGGAAGCTTTCGTAACTCTTCGCTAATACCTTCACCTACTTGAATAAATATTAACTGAGAACCTCGTTTCCCATCAGGTTTAATTTCTACAGTTATTGTATCTACGACAGGTGAAAAGTCAGGCATTGCACAGGTGTATTTGAGTTTATTAGGTTGTTCAACTTCCAAATATTTCCCTGTCATAACAAAAGTATCTTTTCCTTCCGTTCTCGTTATGGTGTACTGTCCGCCTACTCGCAAGTCAATATCGAATTTGGTGTCTGATGTCCACCAAACAATCATATCATTGGGTTTTGTAAATGCCGCAAATACCTTATCAGGTAACACTTCAAATTGTCTAACGATTTTTATCTGTTTCATTTCTGTATTCTGATTTTGTTGTTTGCTCGATTTGTCGGTCATGTTATTACAAGCCGATAATGTCAAAAGCATTAATGTTAAAAGTCCAAATACTTGTTTCATCTATTTGCAGTTAGGTTTTAGCTGCCGCACAACGGTCCCGGCTATGAGTAGTTGCGTGGGTTAGCGATTAACTTTGCAAGTACACACCAAACTGAAAATCCTCGCGGATTTTCAGAAGTAGGCGAGAAAAAGCAATTACTTATAGCCATTGTTGTGGTGTCGTTTTTTTTATTCCGATTCAACGTATTTTTTAAAATTCCCAAGTATAGCTTGCCATCCTGCACGTTGCTGTTCGTCAGAGTTTGTTCCCTCTGCATCAAATGTTTCGCTGACTTGAATTTCATTTCCGTTTTGAGTGAATTCAATGTCAACCTTTCGTCCGTCCGACATTTTGTAAGAAATCAATTCTTTGTCAACAATTTTCTCGTAAGTTCCCTCAAAGTCAAATCCAATACTTCCATCTTTAGCTTCCATTCGCCAAGAAAATGTTCCATTCGGTTTTAGGTCATTTTCTGCACTTGGGCAAGTCCATTCATCAGTCGCAAAATTCCAATTCGTTATATGTTTTGGTTCAGTCCAATAATTCCAAACTTTGTCAATTTCCGCTTGAACAGAAGTTTTTACAGTTATTCTATCCATAATTCCTATATTTTACTTGTTATTTCGTTCGTTTCTTAAATGCACCACAACGATTGTATGTAGATACCCCAAGTATGAGGACAGCTATTTGTCAAAGTTAAGTTTGTTTTAGGCAGCTTTTTCATATCGGTGAATAGGTATTTGATAGTCCAAAGCCTGATGCCTTCTTTCGTTGTTTTAGTAGTTAAAGTATTCTGCTGTTTTCAGGTAAAGATCCAGTCCATCGGTGGGAGGATTCAGATAGAGTTTTTCGTATTTGATATTTCTCCAAAGCCTTTCAATAAAAGCATTGTCCGTTGCTCGTCCTTTTCCATCCATGCTCAGTCTTATTCCTTGTTTGAGTACAAAAGAAGAGAACTCCTCTGCGGTAAACTGACTGCCCTGATCAGTATTGATAATCTCAGGTTTTCCATGCATTTCAATAGCATCCTGAAGGGTTGCTCTACACCAAGCTGCATCCATGCTATTGGAGATGCTCCAGTTAACCACATACCGGCTGTATAGATCAATGATGGCCACTAAATACATATATCCCTTTTCCATGGGGATGTAAGTGATGTCCGTGGCCCATACCTGGTTCGGTCGATCTATGGTCAGGTTTCTGAGCAAGTAGGGATATACCGGATGAGACTTGCATCGCCTGGAAGTATGTCTGCCCGGCATAATGGCTCTTAATCCCATAACCCGGTAATAAAGCCGTTCTATCCGATTTTTGCTCACCTGGTACCCTTTGTCACGGGTAAGCCAGATGTGCATGCGTTTAGCTCCTTTGAAAGGATGGTGAAGGTAGTGTTCATCTATTTCCCGCATCAGTTTTAGATTGAAATCACTTTCGGGTTGGGGCTTGTAATACAGTCCTGAGCGATGAATGTCCAGCATTTTACACTGCTTGACTAAGCTCAAAGTAGAATGACCCTTGCGTATCATATCACGGCGTTCTGCTAAGGGTCTTAGCGCAAGGCGTCTTTTAAAAAATCGTTTTCCACTTTGAGCTTACCGATGGTCTTGAGTAATTTATCCTTCTCCTGCTCGGCTTCGCTTTTCTTGCTTGATTTCCCAGAATCAAACACTTGGGTAGCTCCTTCTAAAAACTCTCGTTTCCAGGCGCTGATCTGGGTGGGTTGTAATTCGTATTTCTGAGCCAGTTCTGCTAAACTGCTTCGTTCTTTTAAGGCTTCCAAAACCACTTTGGTCTTGAACTTAGAGGTAAACTTCCGTCGGGTCATAATCAGTAAATTTATCAATTAAACTTACTGTCCTATTTTTTGGGGTATCTACAGGGCAAATAATAATTTGGATTAAGCTCTAAACACCTGGAATAATCCGAAACAGCTCCTTCCAAATCATCCAAATCGAATTTTGCTTTTGCTCGACTATTTAGATATACCGTATCCTCTAAAATTTGAATTGCCCTATCATAATCTGAAAGTGCTTCTTTTGTCCTTCCCATCGCCTTTTTCGCTAAAGCTCTTCCATTATAGGACTCATGACTTTTTTCATCCAGCTCCAAGGCCACAGAAAAAGTAAGAATAGCCTTTTCATACTCTTCAGAGTTATATTGAGAGAACCCCAATTCATTCAACTGCCTGACTTCAGTTTTATTCGAACAAGAAATCAGAAGTATTTGAACGATACCTATGAATAAGAGTTTAGTCATCCATGTCAAATTCAACATAGTCACTCCCCTTTTTTCGATAGGGTGCATAAACTCTCCCCGCTCCTTCATAAATAAGAAATTTTGAATTAGAATCTTTAACAAAAAGATATACTGAGGGTGCATTAAACCCAAGTAGACCTAATTCTACCGTATTATCCTTGTAAGACTATTTATTCTCAATTTCATCCAGCACCAAATTTCCCTTTTTATTAATGGAATAGTAGGCTACCACAACGGTATCAGATTCTGTTTGCGAAATAATCGTATCCAGAACATTGTCAAAATTCGGCTCCTCTTCTTTTAAAGACATCTCGATTCGATTCAAGATCAAGAGAACATCCAAATACTTAAGTTGCATTCCGGGATAAAAACAATCTTTTTGATTTAAGAAAAAAGGCTTTAAATCTGACATTATCCCGTTCAATTTTGAATATTGCCTAAACAACTTCGAAGTGCGATGAAAGCCAGTATAAGGCCTGACCAAACTTTGGTAATCATGATAACAAATGGGTATATCGAAAGGACTATTAAGCGTATCAGGCATAAGGTCTGAATATTCGAAAATGTGAATCATTATCATTGAACTCCACAGAAAATCCTTTTTGGGTGAATATTTCTTTTGAGATTCAATTCCATAACATCTTTCCGATCCCTTTAGACGAACAAACCTTTCAAGTTCTGGATTATTCGAACGCATAAATACTCTCGCTACCGTATCAATACAAACCAGCTTAGCTGCCAAGACATCGGTTGAGGGAGCTTGAATGATAAAAATGGTATCTCGTGCCGCAAACAAAGTGCCATTCAAAATAAAAAATAAGAATACCAATAGACTTTTCATAAATTTCCTTTTTCCTTAGCACGCTGTTCAGCTTTTATTATAATAGACGGATGTATTGGTTCAGGATCTTGACTATAACCTAACGTTCCCGGACCTTGAAGAATATAGAGTACTTTTCCCACAGCTCGACTAAATGATGCCCTTCGATCCATTTTTTGCTGATGAGCCTCATATCCATTTTCCTTCACATCCCTCATATCTCCAGGAAGGTCAATATTGCTACGAGACTTTCCTACTTTGTGTCTTTCGACTCCACTTGAACTATAGAGAACATCCAAATCTCGGGTCTTTCCTTTAAATGTTCTGAATTCCTGATTTTTGGCCACAACTTCTTTTTTCCCTGTCAAAGTTCCCGCTTTAACACCATCGTAAACGATTTTGCCTTTCTTTTTATAAGTTTTGGTATTTATCAGTGTGTACACCTCTTCAGAATGCTTCATTGCTTCCAATTCCTGAGCCCAAGTCTCATCAACTTTTGCCGCCTGACGAGCATCTCTCCGAGCACCTTTACCCTTATATCTCACCTTATCCCCAAGAACATCAGTATTACCAATAGGATTTCCATCCATAGAATTATATACCGACTGCCAAGGAAGCTCATTCGCCTTGGGATCTACACTCCACCAACGTGCCACTTCTGTATCCAACATTCGGTAATGAGTCGAAAAGGTATGACGACTTAACTCAGATGCTTCATTGGAGCCTTGATATTTGTATTTCTCTTCTCCAGGCAAAAATTCGCGGAGACTCCGACCATAGGGAAAATAATCATAAGCCCCTTCAAATCATAACTCAAATCAAAGCCAGCGGTATTCAATACCGCCATCCAGGTAGTATCACAAACCGTTTGTTCCAACTGTTGATCAAAATAACAGGAATCACTGACAAACACCCAAGTGGTATCTATATAAGTCGAGTCACAATTCGTTACCTCCGGACTATACAACACCCGAGTATTCCCCAAATGATCCTGTACGTAGTAGGTAACTTCTCCCAATGAAACATTTCCGTGGTATGCATAAGGCTGTCCTGGGTTTGGAGTCGCCGGCGGATTGGTGGCATCGGTATTTTGATCCTCCGCTCCGGGGTGTTCCAGAGGAATGGCCCAATCGGTGAGGTGGAAGTCGAGGTAGTGACCTTCAGTATCCCATAAGCCAATCGCATTGTACCCATTGGAAAAGATCATGTCTGAAAGTAGGATTACCGTGGCTCCCGGATTTTGTTGCTGGTATGTCACCAAACTATCATCGGTAAAGACCATCGGTTCTCCATCTACTCGGGTGGAGTTTAATACCAGGGGATAATTCCCATCGTTTCGTCCGTTTTCCAGCGCATCAGGGTCCACCCAGTCGTGAGCCGATAAAGATCCTCCAACGTGAACTTTCCAATCGTTGTTCAAACCCAAAGTGTCTTGAGGTTTCCCGGTATTTCCACTGGTAAAATAGGGCTGTTGGTCGCTATCTGGTGTAAGGCGGGCAATGCGCTGGTGACCGAATACGTACCAGGTCCACTCCCCTTTATTCATATCCAAAACACCCAGTGTTTTGCCCTGATTATCGTACAGGTAATACTCCAAGGATTGAATCGGATGGATTGTTGTCCCGGAAGTGTTCATAGCTCGTTTATAGATTCGGTTGTCATTGACCGAATAAAGATAGTTAACCTGATCATTCTGGGTAAATAATTCAAAAGGAAGGTTGGCCCTACCGTAGCTAAATTGGCTCAAATTACGGGCGTTGTCCAGGTTCAAGTTTCCGTTTGGATCATAAGCATACAAACGTCCAGCTCCCTGCCCCAGGCTTTGAATGGAACTCAATTGATTTTTCCGTGTGGTATGCAAGTACTGGTATTTCCAATTGTGGTCTTTTACCTGTGAGGACTCTTCGTAGTTTCGCTTAAGGGTTAAAATATTTCCACTTCTGTCATAGGTAAAAGAAGCATCCCCAACTAAGTCTTGGCCGCCAATGGAGCTAAACTGATTCGAATAGGCATCGGCGACAGTCAAGCGGTTAATGCCGTCGTAGGAATACCCATAATAGGTGGGGTCGGTAAAGTTGGAGGCCATAGGAAACAAAGCCATATCATACTCATGCAACGCCGCATTCATGTTTCCGTTGTAATTGCTGGTTCCCATCGCGTAAGTACCGTTATGGGGCTTGCTACTATCGTAATACAAGGTTTCATCGTAGAACTTACTATCTATTCCAGTTAATCGATTCCTAACATCGTAACTCATTTTGATCGTGTCAACAGTTACTCCCGTATATCCCGGGGAGCCTACTGAAGACGAACAGTTTTTGTCGTAGTGAATGCGCTGAATCAACCCCTGGGCATCGTCGTAGAAGTACTTTGCAATGCGATTACCCAGCTCCTTGCTATTGTCAAAATTGGCATATACCTCCTTCAATCGGGCAAAGCCATCGTAGGTATAGTGGTACTGAATATCCAAGGTTTGATCGTCGTTTACATCCACATTAACTGTTAATGGGTTTCCGAGCAAATCGTATTCAGCAAAATCAATAACGGTAGAAAGGCCTGGAACTCGGCTCAATCCATTGGCTGCGAAAGTTCGTTTTAAGCTTTCCAACTGACCTTCTTCATTGTAGGTATAATTAGCCACTTCGATCTTACGTGGAGCGGAATACTGGTCCACCTGGTTTCCGTAAGATTCTGTTAGAAAAATTCGTCCATTGCCTTCAGGATTGACCAGATCGGTATGGATCGGATAGTACCATTTTTTCTCCGGCCAAGTGAGTGAATTTTGTACTTCCCCCATAAGCTCAAAGTACCGGTTTCAGTGAATGTATTTGAGCCTGGATACTTGGTCCCATTTCCGGTTCGCATGGAGTTTAACCAACTTAGGGTCGAACGTCCACTAAAGTCATAGATGTATTCGTAATTGTAATACCCGCTTCCCAAATCCTCAAACAAGGTATCATCCTCATAGATTAAGTAATCAAAATGGTAACCCAAAAAGCTGGCATTCTCCCCGATGTGATCGGGAGACAGACGGTATTGTACAGTCATTCGACCATAGGCATCGTATTCGTATTTCCGGTAAATCAAACTATCTGGATCTGCCTTACCGTTTTCGTCAATCTCTAAAACTACGTTACCGCTCAGGTCATATTGAAACTTCTTCTCTCCCCCATCGGCAGGTGCTACCTGACGGTAAATCCATCCTAAGATGTTGTAATCGTAGTAAGTTGGATTATCCTCCGGGTTAATCGTCTGAGTCAGGTTTCCATAGGCATCGTATAAGAACAGCGTCACTGCATCCCGGGTATTGCTGATTTGGCTTTTAGTTGCCACCTTTTGACCCAGGGCATTAGTAAAGGTCGCTGTCATCTTTCCATCCTCATCAATCATGGTCTGTTTGCTGAACACGTAGTTGCTATCTGGCGTTAGGGCGCTTAAGGCAGGCATTAACTGCTGACCCCGGGCTAAAGAAACTCCCAAGTCACAGAACATACATAGGTAGTTGGTCATCTGATACTCATAAGCCTTTACATGGCCTGTATTAATGTCCTCTCCTGGTTCGGCCTGAAACAAAATACGGTTCTTGCCATGTTCTTCATAAGCATAGGCCTGGTGGTTAGTAGCATCGGCTCCGCTATACTGACCATTTCCCTGAGGGGCCATCGAACCGCTGATTCGGGCAAAGGGTCGGAAGGATTGCAACCGTCGGTTAAGATCATCATAGGAAACACTTCCCGAATTCACATAGGGGGCAAAGTGAGAAGAGCCTTGCGTCACATCGCTGGTCATAGCATTCACCGTATAGAATTCCCTGCCCAAAGGATCCAGATAAGTGCGCAATTGCGATCCAGCATTCGATCCTACTCGGTTTCGGGTAAAGACTTCGGTATAGTTGTTTTCCGCATCGGTAGCGAAAACACCATTTGTACCATTAGAAAAGTGATAGTCATAGCGCTGAGTCAATTCTCCGTTACGATAGGTCCTCTCTAACCTTCCAAAGGCATCAAAATCTCCCTGAACCAACATTCCATTCGGATCGGTGGAATTCTTAAGTTCCTTGTTCGGGTAATAACTAAATGTGGTAGAGAGTGAATCGCTACGTCCATACCCTTGAGTCACCCTGTAGGGCAGTCCCGGAGCTGGATTGTAGAACCCACTGTAATCATTCCGGTGGCAATTGGGGTCCATGTAGTACAGATCCTTCTTGGCTCCATAGTATAACCGTGTTTTTAAGCCTCGTTCATTTTCATATAGTTTGACCTGTCCATATTCTCCCCGGTCATGCACATAAAACGTGCGTAAGGTGTCGTAAGGAAATACCACATCGTGATCTTCAAACTCAAGCAAGTATTTCTTGGCGGTGGAAGCTCCGTAGTTTCCAGCAGTATAATTGTTCCAGTCATCCAGCGAAAGCGTATCCACCTGGGAGTGAATCGAACGAAGCATCAAGAAACGACCGGAATAGTATTCGCTAACCAACACTTGTTCTGCTCCACCGCCTTCTTCTTCCGTCTCTATAGAGTCTCCCAAGCACTGAGTGGTTAATCCGACAGGATTGGACCAACCCACATTCCATCCCCACCAACTACGAGCGCTATCTGCCCCTTCACACGGACAGGCATAGAAGGTATAATCCGGCTGGGTTTTCACATACATTACAATGTTCCAAAAACCAATATTTCCGGTGGCATACCAGAAGGGAACCTTTACTTGCTGGCATCCCAAAGAAGCAACACTATCTTCAAATGTCACCACTGGACCGCAAGGATCTCCATTGATGGTAATCACAGTGTCTTCCGGTTCATACATCGGATTCCAAAGGGTATCGTACAGGTAATAGTTGGATCGGGTTAATACATCCTGGTTGATCGCATAGCGACTACTTTGGCGCTGTTCAAAAACAATATCGCGCAGGCCATGCCTGTGGGACTTATTGATCGCTCCATTGGTTCCTGCCGTGGCATGACATCGCGTGTTGGAATAAATCGGGCTGGTATTATCCACCGTTCCGCAGGTGGTATTGTCATACCGGTTTTTTAGATCATAGTAGTAGAAGTACTCTTTTTGGTCAAAAGCTCCAGGCAGTTGAGGCGAATAAGTCTTTTGCCGGTAGAGCTGCCAGGTTGGTTCGAATAGTAATTGGTTTGAGGCAACTCCTGATTTAGGCAATAAATGAGCATAACCTTCTGTGGTGGTTTCTCCTTTGTAATTAGCCTCATAGTAATCGTATTGGGTAATGGTTTCAATGCTCAGGGCCTGGGTCAAATAGGGATTGTTGCAGTAATAGGTCAGGTTGGGTGCATTCCCTGTCACTTTCAATTTGTTGTTCAAGTAGCCCAGCAACACGTTGTAGGTGGGCAAAGTCGAGTTTATTTTAGGGAGTAACAAACTATCGTAGGGTCGATCAATAGAGGCCAGTACGTTAAACAGATCATCTTCATCATAGGTCGGTGTATGATCCAGCAAAGCATGAAGGACATTGTCTGATGGAAAATGGTGTTGCTTGAGTAACACCTGGGCGATTACTGTTGAAGAAAAATTTCGGCTGCTTCCCATCAATCCGGTTAAAAAGGAATCGGAAAAGTTTCCTCGTTTGTGTAACAGGGCTTCCACCAATCCATTGCTGTAGGTGGTAGACAACAAGTGGTTAAAATTGGCCTCTGAAATTACCGGTTGAGTGAGTAAAACCGGTTTAATCATTTCCTCGCCTACCAGACTAATTCGTTGCAAAAGGGTAGCTAACCCCACTTCACTTAGCCCGGAAGGTTGAGCATTTAAAAGGGCGGTCAAATGATGATCTTGAAAGGTTGGTTCATCAATAATAGTTTGAACCACCTGATCGGAAAAGGCAGGTTGAATGCTCAAAACGGAAAACCAGGTTTCCGAAGAGTAGTTTGAAGCGTATTTTAAAATAGCCAGCAGTACTGTATCCCTCAGAGGCGATAAATCGGATGCTTCAGTTATAAAATCTTCTTCATTCAGGTTGTTTTCTTCTACTTGCTCAATTAGATCCAACTCCTTCTGAAGATCAACAACTTCGGATGTATTCACATAGAGAGCTGCTTGCCAAAGCGTATCGTAACCCATGGAATCCAGGTAGTTCGTATATATCGGCTTGCCCGTTTGGCTATTCACAATATCTGCCCTGATTTGTGGATCAATGTTCGGAAACCTGCTATCCAGAGTAGAGATAACCGCATTCTCAGTTTGGTAAGGACAAGCTGTGAAAAGATCTTTCAATAGGTTATCGGATAGCACCGCATTTCCCGCCAGGTAATTCATGGTGGTATTATTCGGATATACGGCACTGCTTTGCGCTGCACTTTTTAAAAGCTCTCCTCCATCTGTCCATACCGCCACCGAATCACTGATTCGCTCAATCACATTACCGCTGATGTGCTCCCGGCTTAAAAGAACCGTCTTTAGCAAGCCGCGGTCAATCTGTGTACGGTCCATTAAAGCATAAAATACCGAATCCCCAATGGAGTCCTGGGCGATCATGGTTTCCTTAAGGGCAAAATGATCGTCCAGAGAAGGATAATCCATCAGAGTTTCTAACAGCTCCTGACTGTAATCTCTGTTTTGGGAGAGCAAAATGGTTTTCAAAGCGTCCTCACTAATCAACGGGATGCGATCAATGAGTTTGTCTAAAACATCTTCCTGAATGTGATCTTGATGGGAAAACACGGTGGAATAATTCTCATTACTCAAGCCGTAGGCGGGATCGGTCAGGTAATACTGCAAGGAATCACTCAAAGGCGAATTTTCAATCAAAATGCTCTCCTTCTCACTTCCTGTACCAACTCCCAATACCTGAGTCAATACATCGTGATCATAGGGATTAGAAGTAAACCCACCACCGGAAGTCAAGTAATAACTATCATCAATCACGCAACCATTTGGGTCGTATTCAGTGGTTTTGGTCTGGGTTTTCTTAATAAACCAACTGTCCCAATACAGCCGGTCATTGGGATCGGCATAAATAGCTTCATAAAACACCGGAGGAGTGGTTCGAGGCGTAGTACCAGAAAATTGAATATCAGCGCTACTCACTTGTTCGTCCCCAGCACCTCCGTCGAAGAAGGGATCGGTGGAAGAAAGTACGCGGTCGGTATAATCGAAGCGCCATTTGTTGCGGTTAAATACATTACTGTGCTTGAAAAAGCCGTTTTCAAAGGCGTGGGTAGTATCGAAGCTAATCTCCGTTTTTTCGAAAAGCACACCGTTGTCATCTTTCTTTTCAATGGTTTTTAGCTTTCCAAATACCAATCCTCCCAGTTCAGTAGTATAGTGGGTGTAAACAGTTGTATTTTCTTTTCCATTAATGGCTGGATGCGTCACCGTAGCAGTAGTAAAACCAATATCTGATTTCCTACTGTGGGTCTTAAAATGACTGGTATTTAACTCCTGGAGTTCGTGTTTTAAGGTAGGATTAGAGAATTGATAAGACGTCGTTTGCCAGCCGTTTTCATCCTGTAATTCAACCGCACTCACCTGATGATTCAGTTGGACTACATCCGTGTTTCTTTTTTGGTACTTCCACGCATAGTTTTCCCTACGCCCGGAATAATTGACCTCGGTAGTTTGACCTTTAAAATTGGGGTTATTCTGATAGGTGATTTTAGTTTTTCCTCCGAGCGGGTTCACCACTTCAGTTAAGGGATAAAAGGTAAACAAGTACAACTCACAATCTCCTACCCCAGTGCAAAAGGTGTCCCCGTAATTCACCGCTGTTCCATAATCAAATTGAGTCAAGGGCGCCGCGTCGTAATCGGCTTGCGTGAGGGTTGACTGTTGGGCATTGTTTGTAGGATAAGTTGGATTCTCCCTCACCGATTCCAACAAAAAAGCTGTTCGGTAGAATTCACTTTGCGCTGGATTGGCTCCGCGATAAGATGGAAATTGATAATTCTCGGTTGTATAGGTCAATTCATAATCTGCCACTTGACTGATACCGGGTCCAGTAAGGCCTGTGGCTGCCTGAGCAGAAACCGCTCCATTGATTACGTATTTTTTTACATGAGAAAGCATGTAGGGATTTTTGCTGTATCGTATCAACTCTACTGCTCTCAGCTTGGCTTCATCATTGGCAAGAGTTGGTGTATTATCCCATGTATAGGTGCCCGATGACTGGTCATTCCACCAAAAATTATAAATATCATCCGGTGAAGACTGATAATAGTATTCATACAAGTGTTTTACCTGAAACCAGGGCAATCCCACTCCGAAAGTGGAGGGCATATTCTTAAATTCACAAGGCATTTGGTTGTTGTAGTCATAAGCCCCTAGGGCATCGGCTGAAGAATAGGTAGGGCCAGCTCCGCTCTTCACATCATTGAAGGCTGCATTGTAATTCAAGTCACCATTGGCAGGACCAATCTGAATGTAAATCCCCGGGTTATCCTGATTAAACAGGGGCATGGAAAACAAATTGGAAGTGACCAATAACCCATTAGGATTTGCGGGATCTGTATTGCCCGGGCATTCCACTTAACCGATCGCGAAAAAGTCGAAAATATCGGTTGGTTGTGTTTTTCCTCTTCGTAGGTCTTTAACTGGTAATCCAAAGGCGGAAAAGAACCGCTTAAGGCTACATCGGAATTGGTATTTCCACCAGAGTTTACCGATATATCCAGGTTCAAAAATCCCGAGGGGTTCGTACCGCCCTGTTTGTTGCTAACCACCGTTCTTAACTCGTATAAGTCTCCAGGAATTCGGGTGTCCTTGTTTCCATTTCCAGCCGCCACATATCCACTCAAATAGCCATGATCAAAAACCAAATTATTGCTTCCAGAAACGTTCTCTTTTACATAAATATCTCCATGGCTGTTATGATTGATGTAATAAGGATTGGAGGTGGAAGAAAATGAGGAAACACTACTCAAATTGTTCTGGACATTGTCGTGCATTCCGTGCAAAACACGGTCCCAGCTTCCGAAATTTACACCCGAAGAACTTACCCCAGGCTTTACAGGGTCATAAACGGAAGATCCATCCCCATATTCGCCGGCATAGTACACCGATTCGTAGTTGTACATAGAATCCTTTCTAAATACATCACTATCCTTGTGATCCATGTAATAAGGATTGGCCACACTGCCTCCAAAAGTGGAATAGTCCAGTTCCAACCATTCTTCGTTGCCGTAGAAATTGCGGGCTACTACTTTGGTTAGCAGCACATCTTTATAAACCGTCAAATCTGGAAGTTCCATGGCAATGTCTTTATTCCCAGATCCCAAGTCAATAAAGTGCAACCGGGTACGCATCGCTTCATCAAAGTACTGTTGGTTTTCGTTTTGGTATTCGGCAAAATAGTTGAAGCCTCCGAAATCTTCGTACTCGAATCCAATAGCTGGTGTTGAAGGTTTTGACGGATCTTCAATACTTGTACAGTACCATTTCAGATACTCGCTCTTCGGATCAATCTCGGCCTTTAATTTTTCTCGTACCGTAGAATTTTCCGGATCATTGACCAGGGTGGTATTTGTATTTTCAAATACTCTTCTGTGATTGGCTTGTCGGTATGTCTTTATCGCCTTTCTAAAGTGATACTCTACCCCATTATCCAATCTTAAATGCCAACTACTTCCAGCCAACCAAACTTCCACATAACGGTCAAATCCGTTCAAGACGAAAACATGCCGGTTGTCCGTAGCATCGTAGTATTTATAAACCGCTCGGCCACTGACCACGCCCGGCACAGATACATAAGGAGCATACCAATAAACTTGACCATTGGCTGCACTGTGGGTCAGATTGTTCACAAACCCAGAGGAATTACATCCATTAACTCCGTTGTGGTATTGATTCCAATCGTAATAGTTATTGTCTTCGTAAATCTCGCTACTCACCGAAATGGAAGGAATGTTTAAACTCCACCCCTCGCCGTAAGGGATACCACCTAATATCCCAACATCATTTCCTCCGGTATAGGTCGAGGAATAATTCAGACTGAGGGTATAGGATAGTCCATTGGGATTGGAAACTGTTCCTAAATCGTGAGAAGAAGTATAGGTTCCGTTAAACAAGTTTACATCACCTCGATAAGCTCCGGCATCTATTTTGAATGGTTCGGCCTGTCGAGGTAGAGGTGCTCCGTTTTCTCCGGTTCCAATGAGTTGAGCCTGAGCAAAAGGAATTAGGGCCAATGAGGCGAAAAGCAAGACGATTTTGCGGTACATAGCAGTATAGAAATTTGGTTTAACAAGTGGTTATTTGTTGGCCTTTTTGGTTCAGAAAAGGCTGGTTTTAAGCATTTTGCTTATCTAAGGTAGAAAGTCTTTTTCAAAACAGACTCGAATAAACCCGAAGTTGAAAACTTTTTATTTATCTGATTTTCAATGAATTAAAAAATTACTACAATTTTACTTCGAATAAACCCGAAGTTCGCTACAAATTGTAGCAACGAAAATTCCTGAAAATTGATTGCTCAGAAAAAAAATAGATAAGGCCTTTCAACCCATTCGGTGGATGGTAGGGTTCCACCCATTCAAAAGGTTGCATTTGGATCAGGACGACTCCGTTGGTTTGGAGTCTAGGTTGTTGGGAACTCAACCCGAATCTTGTCGGGTTGGCTCATGACGAAACAGGTCGATCTATTCACATTAATCGTTTTGGTATCTTATTAGCCCGAAAAAAATGAAATATCTAAGTAGGCTGCTAAGGTGGTTTATTAGCTCAAATAAAAGAGCTTTAGAATGATCGGAGACTACCCTGTTAGGTAGTTGTCTGTATTTTCTCCCGATCCATACAATTTGGTTCCGAGTGGCCCCATTTCACATCTTGAAAATCACTAGCAAATGGTATTTCTCAACGAAAACCCACTACCCTATTGGGTCGTTGTGATCCATTTTTCATTGTTTTAAGAGGCCGAATCAACAAAACCAAATTCATAAGCCGCCTGAATCGCAGCGCCTCGACTTGTCACTCCCAAATTCTTATAAAGCAACTTAAGGTGATATTTAACGGTATTGACAGAGACATGTTGGATATCGGCCATTTCTGAATAAGTACAATCATCAAGGAGTAGTTTGAGTAATCTTAATTGATGTTCACTTAACTCCACATCCAGTCCTTTACTTTTAGCTGATTTAATCTGATAAAGAAATTTGGACGATTTCTTAGACGTTGGAAACGTCAAAACATGGTGAACTGAAGCTATTAATGATTTTATGGGTTCGCGCTTCTCAACGAAATCATTGAACAGATCAAACTCCTTTAGTCGTTGTCGACTTTTACCAATACTTATGGCCGATATTCCAATTATTCGAATCTCTGAATTAAATGCTCTTGCAATAGCCGCAAATTCATAGGCCGAAGCCTTTTTTAGTCGAACTTCTATTATTAGGACCTCGACGGATGTCCAATCAATTTTTCGAATAGCCTCAAGTGGGTCGGAGAAACAACCAACCACTTCCATTTTTTCCTGCTGAGATAAGTGCAGGGATAGACCGTCCAAAAAAGATTGATGGTGGTCAATACAAACAAGGTGGATCATGGAATAACTGCATTTAATTTAGTCTTGTTTAAGGTTAATCGGCCACCATCAGGGATGGAGGTTTCTAATAATATCTTTAGAGGAGTCAAGGGCTTACCAACATCTGCTGTAATTATCGTTGATTGATCATCACGCTCCAAAGTGAGGTACAGTTCACCCTTTTTTACATAAGACAGCAGGTAATTTATCAAGTAATAGATACTTAAATCATTCTTTCCTGCATAGGTTTCTTCAAGGTTCTTATACTCAATATTTATTCGGGTTCCATTCACTCTTTCATGGGCTTTGGCCAACCACTCAACAGTTAAACGTAATCCAGAATCTCTCATACTTGCCGGCGAAATGACATCCGCAATCATGGCGAGGCTATCCGTTGCATTTTGAAGCACCTCTTGAAAATCTGAATCTTCGGGATACCTGAAACGCAGGGACAGCAATTCATTCATGATCTCATCATAAATCAATCTCGAATTTTTTTGGTCACGCTTATTTGAGTTGGTCAATATTTGCCTCAAGGAATCTTGATCTCGTTTTCTCTTCTTAACGACAAATACTGTTGCCACCAAGCCGATTATAATCAACAGAAAAAAAGTAATGACGATAAGCCAAAACCTGTTATTTTGGCGCAAACCTTGAAGGATATTAGCCTCCCAATCTTGAGAAAGAATCACAGCCTTTTCGTTAGCAGAGAATCTGGAATTCTCAATTCGATCTCTGTTTTTTTTGTACTCAGTCGCAATAGAATAGTCTCCTGAATTATGGTAGGCGACATAAAGATTATGGTATAAGTCAGCTAACAAAAGTGAATCGCTCAGTTTTGTACCAAGCTTTTCGGCCTTGTGTAACCAGATTTTGGCATCTTGGTACCTCGTCTGTTGATTTCTCAGGTCGCCAATGCTATGGTTACAAATAAATTGAAGGCGAACATTTTGTTTTGATTCAGCCCATCTTGTCGCCTTTCTAATCAAAGAATCAGCTTGATCAAAATCTCCTTTTTCGGTGGCAAGAGCAGTCAGATTTATATGAGATTTAATCAATTGGACGGTATCTTTCAAAACCTCAGCTTTCTCCCTGCATCTGAAAAACACTCGCTGGGCTGAATCCAACCTCCCCATCTGGAGAAAATGGATTCCTAAATTATTCAAGGCTAAAACCTCAAGAGAATCAGCTCTTAATGTACATGCCTCTGAAATAGACTTTCTGTAATACTCATTCGCTTTCTTATTAAACCCTTGAATGGAATTTATGGTACCCAAGTTTCTATAGGCATTAATTCTTCCAACAGGGTCCTCACCAGATAAAACACTATGACAAAGTCTTGAAGCCTTAACCAGATCTCCTGAATTGATATAAATGGTTATCGAATCCAAGTGGGCTCTTGAAGTCTTGCCGAATATCAATATTAGAAGACATATTGAGAGTATTTTAACTACTGCATTCAAAAGATCATGAATAGGCTACCACCCTACGCCCTCTTACCTTTCCACCACTTGTTACCAAAATCAATAGTTCATTTTCCCCAGAGGCACGATCTGTAATTTCATGATTAATCAAAACTGTTGGACTAGTCTGCGATGCATCAGGTATCCTATCGAAGGATACTTTCCCTTCAGGACTACCTGGTGTTCGGGTCTGAAACTGTAAATTGAATCCTTCTCCAACATTGCACTTAAATTGTAAATCGGCATCGGTTGAACCATTAGCAACTAATGAAACATCAAAAGGGTCATAAATCATGGTAATTGTTTAAGGCCAGCAATCCTGCAATTTTAGTGAAGGCTGACGGTTTGACCCAAAGATAAATAATACCATAAAAAGCCCCCGCCGATTCAACAGCGAGGGCAAAACCACCTCCTCACAAGGAGAAGGCCAACCAACCAATCTTAAAAAGAACCCCGCCAATGCGAGGTTCCATGCAACGAATGCAGAATACTCCGCAAACGTGCCAACCTTAAAACTAAACTGTCCAATAGGAGTTCAGAATGACCCTAATCCCCGAATGGCTCATTAGTTCCAAATAAATAGTTGTTTCATCCAATATTGCCCACCTGAATGGGTAGTTTTAATTATTACAACTAATCCCGGTTCTTACTGGATATATTGGAAATTGGTGGAAGTAAATTCGGGTAGTAAGAACCATAGTTTTTAACCTTTTTCAACTATTCTGCGTGATTTAAAAAAAAATGAGTTGAAAATTTAATAATCGGGAAGTCATTTTAATCTTAAATACCCAGAACCAAGAAAAACCATTGGGTCCAATGGTTTTTCTTCTTGCTTAACCGATTAATCCGGTATATGTGAAAAAAATACCATTCCCAGATCAATAGCTGTGGTTTTATCGTGGTATTTAATTAAAAAAACCAATGGTTCGATGGTTTTAGCCTTTCAATTAGACCATTTAGCATCAATTTCCAACCAAACATTGGTTTTTAACAACTTAATACGTACCAAAATCAGAATTGCTGCGTCCTAATACCAACCATAGTTTCGATCTTTCAGCAAACTCAACGACTAAATCCACTTGCAGGTTAGTAACAACCCACGGCCTAACCCATGAAGGAATTTGCCTTTGAACATTATTTTTTAATACTTCAGCTATGTCGAGATCTCTGCAATAAAGGAACCTTGGCAAAATATCCTTCTACGTTTGATGAAATCTTCACGGCTACCCTATTTCATTTTATCAAATGCAAAAAAATTGACGTAAAAAGTCCAAAAGCTCTCATAAAAAAAGCCATTAAACAAGAAATTTTCAAGTGGAAAAGAAGACGATCTGCCAAACAAGAAGAACTACACCAAAAAGATGGAAAGTATCTCTTTAAAGAGAAAAAGCGATTTACCTATTGGACTCAATTCGATGCAGAAAAACACATAATAATTGATCAGCCTAAGGCCGAAGCCCAAATGATGGAAGCGGTGATTATGTTCTGGCTTGGAAAATTTCCCAATTCGACCTATACAGATGTATTCCTAAGATACTATAACGGCATGTCAACTAAGGCCATTTGTCTCCATTACAGCATTGAACCCGCGTATTTTTATGTAATTATTGGAAAGGTTCGAAAATACCTAAAAGACAAGGGATTGGAGTTCTCAAAAGATTACTAAGTCTGTTAAATTCTATAATTATTTCGTTTTCTGATTTAGGTTTTTCCTTTTTCTGACTACCTCCAAATGTAGGGGCATATTTCCCTATGTGACTTAATCAGATTTACAATGGAAGAATCGTGTTCGAATGAGTATCCTGAAAATGGAGAATGGGGAGAAGATGAATTTCAATTTCGTCCAGTAAAAAACACAAAGACCTGCAATAAATGCGGAGAAGAGAAACCCCTAAATCAATTCTCCAAAGACAGTTCCAGGGAATCTAATAACGGCTATAGCTATCGATGTAAATCTTGCGATAAGGATTATCGCACAAATAATTTTATAAGTATGAATGGTCAAGAAAAAAATCGTGAAGGAGTGTCAAATGCGAAGACTAAAGATGGGGTATCTATTCCATTGTTTCGCCCCAAGGGAAACACTGAAATTTTCCTGTATCAATTGGTCGAGCAAGGAAAAGAGAATATTCAGGAATACCAGGATAGAATAGCGCAATTAGAAGGCTATTATATTCAATATCGAGATGAGTCTGAAGAACGTATTCGAAAACTCAGAAGTAAGTTAGAGCAACGAATAAAGAAGCTAAAAAACAAAAACTTCAATTTACGTTCAGAACTGAAGATGTTGCATGCCGAACATGAACTTGAGCAAAGACGAATTCAACAGGATCAGGATTCGGGTTTAGGAGGCATTGCCGATCGAGTATTAGGGAATGAACAGGCGTTAAACAATATTACGTCAATCGGCAAAACTCTGGTTTCTGCATGGGCATCAAAACTTTCTAATAGTTCATTGGATGGGGCTGAAAGAGAAGTGGAAGAAGTCCGAAGCAAAAGTGAATACCATGATCACTTAATGAATTGTTTATTGAAAATGGATCGCATAGAAGCTTTTGTAGTTGGCGAATATCTAAAGATGAAACACTTTGCTGATTCTGTTCAAAAAGTCAAAAGTCAAACCTCTCAAGAAAACACCCCAGGTAATGAATCGCCTGACAGAGAAGCACACAACCACTCGCAACCAAACCTTTAAATGTTAACCCAATAAACTTTGAATTATGAAACTAAGAGGATATATATTCGACGAAGAAGGCTTTATTCTAACTCGATGTGTTTTGGTTTACTATACCAAAAAAGGAAAACTGAAAATGGCAGACCTCAGGTTTACAGCATTTTTTGAAATCAAAAATGTTGATCCCAATGAGCCCGTAAAAATTGAGTTTTTGGACGACTCTGGAAAAACCCATTCTAAAGAGTTTGACGCAAATGAACTTCCCTTTATTATGGGAATAGCAGCGTCAAAAAACCAGGAAATCGTTTTTAACTATGGTCTTGCCACGCATGAAAAAACGGACCAGCTTTTTTGGCTTTTGGATTTTATCAATTGGCTGAACTACAAATATAACGAGCCGAATACCCAAGCATCCAGGGCCTTCCACATGGCTTTTACTCTCGGGCAGACCTTTGGTTAACCCGTCCGATTCACCCTCACCTGCTTGAATTAAGGTAGAAGTCAAAAGGCTTTCTGCGATTGTTGAACCCAAAATGATCAAACAATGATTTCATTGAAACAATCTGAAAAAACCCTTAACTCGGGTAAGGACAAATTCTCTCCCGATCAGGTAGCACAAATCCGGGATTTCTTTTATCAAATAGCCCGAATTCAGGTTCGTGCTTATTTGGACGACCATCGAAAGAAACAGATGGGTAAAAAATCTTCCAAAAGAGCAGCTTAATCAATTTTCATTTTTGTTAACTTGAGTTTGGCCCGCTTGTTGCTTCTGCCTTCGGCAGAAACTTGCGGGCTAACTGGCTTATAACTTCTAAACTATGCATACCAAAAGAGTCATTTTATATTCAAGGGTAAGTACCGATGATCAATCGAATTACAGTCTCCACGACCAAGTGATTCGGCTTAGAGAACATTGCGAAGCCAAAAACTACGAGATCGTTGCTGAATTCAGTGACGATGGATACTCAGCTAGATCCTTTAACCGTCCGGAATTCCAAAAACTCAAAAAATTTGCCCAGGCGAATAAGCGGTCTATTGATCAGTTACTCTTTGTGAATTGGAGTCGGTTTAGTCGAAATGCGGCAGACGCTTACCAAATGATGCAGGAATTCGAAAAGTATGGAATAGAAATTCAATCAGTTGAGCAACCCATTGACTTCAGCATTCCAGAAAGCGCAATTACCCTTGGAGTTTATATTTCGATGCCGCAAGCCGAAAATGCCAGACGAGCGTTGAACATACGTAAAGGAATCAGGCGAGCAAGCCTCATGGGAAGAACCACTAAATTGGCACCTTTCGGTTACAAAAATTCCCGAGATGAAAACAACAGACCCATCGTTATTCCCCATCCTGAAAAATCAAAACTGATTTCCAAGGCATTTGAGCTCGTTGGTTCCGGCTTGTACTCCATCGTTGAGGCGCATAGAATGATGCGTCAAAAAGGATTGGATAGAAGCATTAACCAATTCCACCGAATATTGAGGCACAACTACTATTTAGGAAAAGTCAAAGTTCCTGCTTCAAAAAATGAACCGGAGTTTTGGGTAGAGGGAATACACGAACCACTAGTGTCGGAAGACCTTTTTTACAAAACCCAAAGAGTATTGAAAGGTCTAAAACCAATAGTGGTAAAAAACAACTCCGAAATTGAAGATTCATTGTATCTGCGTGGGCACCTTAAATGTGGATATTGTGGTAGCAATCTTACCGGTTCAGGCTCACGAGGAAAACTGGGCAAAAAATACTATTACTACCACTGTCGCAATGGATGCAAAGAGAGATTTCGAGCCGATCTTATTCACGAAGCAATCCAAAGGTATTTCGCCTCCATCAAGTTTTGCCCTGAATCTGTGGAATTGTATAAAAAAATCTTGAAGGATGTTTTTGAAAGCACCAAGGGAAATGCCAAAAGCAAGGCTAGGGTAATACGGAAAGAAATAAAAGAGCTTTCAGAAAAGAAACAAAGGCTCCAAGATATGCTCCTAAGTGGCAAACTCGAAATTGAGGATTACAGCGAAATGAAGCAGCGAATGGACTTGGAATGCTCCATGAAAAAACAAGAATTGAAAGGGATGGAAAATACCAATTCGGATTTAACCCGTTTACTGAATTGGTCTGTCGGCTTTGTCCAAAACCTCGACAAATACTATGATTCCGCCTCTACTGAGTTAAAAAAGAAACTCATGGTTTCGATCCTTGCCAAACCGATTGTTTTTTTCAAAAATGAAGTTCGAACCCTTGAACTTATCGCCCCTCTCAAACACATCACCCAAGTAATCAATCAATTACAAGAATCAAAAAAGGGATCAAACGACACTGATGCCATTCAATCCCTAGTAGTGGAGTCGGCGGGATTCGAACCCGCGTCCAAACATGGAACAATCCAGCTTTCTACATGTTTATCCTACAATTGGTTTTCGATCCGGATCAGGCCATAGGAAGCCGAATTCCGAACTTATCTTCTTAATCTTATCCTAATACCGAAGCCTTATTAGGACCAGTTCAACCTAATGGACCTCCGGCTACACCCGTTGTTGAACGATCCAGGTGCGGGAGGTACTCGTTCCATACACCTTGTGTAGGAATTAAGCCAATTGCCTTGGGCTATTAAGCTGCGAGTGCATAGTTGTTTTCGCCAACTAAAAAGTTGCAATATCGATTACGGGAGATTCTGCCAAACCCGACATGCTTACTCAACTCTTCATCATGCTGTCAAAACCAGTCGACCCCTGAAATAAAGAACTGACGCAAAAATAGGTCTAAAAAACATTGATTTACCTGTATCTGGCTTATAGCTTGTTAAAGCATTCATTCTGAGTCATCCATACCATCCGAGATTCAAGTAAAATTACCTATTGCCAGCCTGCTTGGAAAATCCAATCTTGCTGTTTCATTCAAACGCACCTTTATGAAATCTCCCCTCCTCTACTCGGCCTTATGCCTCTTGATAATGCTTTCGGCTTGCCAGTCGGAAACGAATAAACCCAAAGATAAACCGATCGTTGAAGCTGAACCAGAAGTGGTTTACAAATTCGCCTTCGTGGGATGCAACCGAGTCAATTACTCGGATCGGGATAACCCGGCGGCAACGAATGCCTCAACGGCAAATGTTCAGGTACTAAAACGAACACTCAACGAGATTGCGGCGGAAAAAGAAAGGCCTGATGTGTTATTCTTTCTAGGAGATTTGGTAGAAGGGCTGTCGGATACTTCAAAGCTTGACACCCAATTGCAAGCCTGGGTGGCACAATATCAGGATCCCGCCTTTAGTAACATTAGCAAAATGGGCATAGAACTGATTGCGGTGCCGGGTAACCACGAAATGCTCTACTACAAGGAGTACCCAGGAGATTCTGTACACGACGAATGGCCACTCCAGGGAGCGACTGATACCTGGCTTAAACACATGAGTCGATACATGCCAAACGATCGTGATCGAATTGGAGGACCGGACAGTTTGGCGAATCGATTGACCTACTCCATTGTTCGAAACCGAATTGGTTTTATCCTGATGAATACGGATACCTATAATGCTATTCGACCAACCGATCCAAAAGGGGATGAAGGCTTGATTCCAACCGATTGGATCATTGCCAAAATCAAGCAATTTCAGAACGATCCCGATATTGACCACGTTTTTGTTTTGGGCCACAAGCCTTATTACGTGAGCGGTGTTCCGGAAACTGGTCATAGAGGACTGCCCGAAGGTCCTGTACTTTGGCCCGCTATGCAAAAGCATCATGTGTTAGCCATGTTGTCCGCCCACGTTCATGATTACCAACGCATGCAACCTCAAGACACAGGCACCTATCAGATCATTGCCGGTAACGGTGGAACGGAGGGTACTGCCACCTTCTTTGGCTATTCTATGATTCATATTCTCAGCAATGGCGAGGTAAAACTTATCTCTAAAGGAGTCGACGTAAATCCCCAACACTACTACCTGGGCATGCCTGATTCTCCCAATTCCGTTAGAGACAGTACAATACTCACCTGGACGAAGAATACGAACCCTTATCGATCAGGAAATTAATTCGCTCTTTTTGATCGTACAAGGCCTTTTGCCAATCGCTTGAATAGGCTATTTTTGCCGGCAAATTTGGAACCCATGGATCAGCTTAAAATCGGCATTATCAGAGAAGGTAAAACTCCACCAGACGAGAGAGTCCCATTGGCACCTGAGCAGGTTGCTGCAATGATGAAGGAATATCCTCAAGTGGAATGGGTGGTTGAAAGTAGCCCGATCCGTCGATTTAAAGACGAAGAATATGCCAACCTGGGTGTATCTGTGGTGACTGATTTAAGCGATTGTGACGTTTTGATGGGTGTAAAAGAGGTTCCCAAGGATCAATTGATTCCGGGAAAAACCTATTTCTTCTTCTCCCACACGATTAAAAAGCAGCCTTACAACCGGGATTTGCTTCGGAAAATCATGGCCGATAAAATTCGCCTGATCGATTACGAATGCCTGACCAATGATAAAGGACGCCGCCTAATCGGATTTGGCCGATATGCTGGAATCGTGGGAGCTTACAACGGTCTTTTGGCCTATGGAAAACGTCATGGTTTATACGACCTAAAGCCGGCCTGGAAATGTGAAGACCGCGCTGAAATGGAAGGTGAATTGGCCAAGGTGAAATTCGATCCGGCAAATCCACCCAAAATGGTATTGACTGGAAATGGTCGTGTTGCTCATGGAGCGATGGAAATTCTATCTGCCTTGTCGATTAAAAAAGTGAGCGCCGATGATTTTCTTACTCAGTCCTATGATGAAGCCGTTTACTGCCAGCTTCGGGTAACCGATTACAACAAAAGAAAAGACGGTGGCGAAGGATCTACCGCGGAGTTTTTCGAGCACCCAGATTTGTATACAGACGATTTTATGCGTTTTGCTCAGGTGTCTGATCTTTATTTTGCCTGTCACTTCTGGAAAGACGGTTCTCCATACTTGTTCACCCGTGAGCAAGCCAAGAGTTCCGATTTCAAAATCGAAGTAGTGGCCGATATTTCCTGCGACATTGATGGACCGGTAGCCTCTACCCTACGTCCATCTACCATCGCCGATCCATTGTACGGATACCTGGCCGAAAGCGAAACCGAAACCGACTGGAACAACCCAGCAGGAATCACCGTGATGGCCGTAGACAATCTACCTTGCGAGCTGCCTAAGGACGCCTCCCGGGACTTTGGTCAAGAGTTCATTCAGAACATTTTGCCAGCCCTGTTAGGAGATGATCCTACCTCGATCATAGATCGCGCCACCATTACCCAGGACGGAGAGCTCACCAGCTACTACTCCTACCTGGCCGATTATGTGGCCTGATACTTGTGGGTACATTTTATCGTTACCTTTGTAGGAACCGACTTCGGTCGTTAAACCAATTTGTACCCTTTTTCATTTAAAATTCGAACAACCATGAGCACCAGCTTTCGGGACGAGGAATGGAAAGAACTGTCCATGCCCGGCTTCCAACCCAAAAAGAAATACGAAATATCGAACCACGGTAGAATTAGAAGTTATGCCCAAAATCCAGAGGGAAGTCTTCTAAAAGCCCATCTTGTAGATGGCTACCCCGCCATTACTTTTCGCATGGCCAATAGAAAGGCCTCGTTAAAGTACATCCACAAACTGGTGGCGCTTCATTTTTTAGCTCCTCCAGAAGAAGGTGAGTCAAGTGTGATTCACCGCGATTTTGTTAAAACCAATAATCACGTGACCAATTTGGCCTGGGCCAATCAGGATTCATTGAATGAGCACCTCTCCAAAAACCCGAACCGAAGAATCGTGTACGGACAAAGAAATTACACCAAGCTCACCGAAACTGAGGTAATCCGGCTTAAGAAGAGAATTTTTGACCCCAAAAGAAGAACCCGGCTCAAAATGCTGGCTCGGGAATTCGGCATCAGCGAAATGCAACTCTACCGAATCAAACGTGGAGAAAACTGGGCTGATGTAGGAATTAACCCGCTGAAGCTGAAACCTCAAAATAGCCAATAGCTTTTTTGAAGTCTGAATATCGAATGTTGAATTTTGAATTCCGATAGACCTCTGTCCAAAACTGTCGGAATTCAAAATTCGATATTCAGAATTCAAAATTCATAACCGTACTTTTGCCCAAAATGATGGCACCTCTACGGTTATTAATCTCCGGACCTGAAAGCACGGGAAAATCAACCCTGGCACAGGAACTTAGCGATCATTTCCAGGCTCCTGTAGTTTGGGAACAAGCGCGACCCTACCTGGAGAAATATGGTCCTGACTACGATTTTGAAGACCTAAAACGCATTGGTGACCTACAATTTGCAGCAGAGAATGAAGCTTTTTCGAAAGCAGAAAAAATGCTCCTCTGCGATACGGGTCCCTTTGTGTTGTGGGTGTGGGCTCACTATACCCTAAGGCAAGAGTATCCCTTTGCCTCGGCGTGGATGGATCAAAAGACCTACGACGGAGTCATCTTATGCTATCCTGATCTTCCCTGGCAGCATGATGATATGCGGGAACATCCCAATTTGGAAGACCGCGACCGACTTTACAAACTTTACGAAACCAACATCTTAAAGCGCTACCCTGAAGCACTCATCTTAAAAGGACAAGGAAAAAGTAGAACCGAGTGTGCAATCCGTTATATAAACGATTTGTCATCTAAAAAAAGGGACTAAATTTGCCCACTGAATGGGGTGCCCGAATGGGCTGAGATCATACCCATCTTCGCTATCACAGCGGGGGAACCTGATCCGGATAATGCCGGCGTAGGAAATTAATTTTATGAAACACAATTTACTTAAATCGCATCGGTGCTGTGGTACATCCCCCGTACTCGGTTCTGCATGCTCAAATCGAAAAGCGATGAAGAAACTCGGCTTTTTAGTACTGTTTGCACTTTGGGGGACAATCCTGCAAGCGCAAACATCAGTGAAAGGAACCGTTACCGGAGAAAACGGTAATGCTATTGTTGGAGCCTCCGTGGCTCTGCTCGAAACCTATCAGGGTGCCTTTTCAGGTGACGATGGGAAGTTTGAAATCTTACAGGTTAAGCCAGGTAACTACAGCATTCAGGTAAGCTATCTGGGTTATGAAAAACAAATCGACTCCATTACAGTCGGTAGCGATCCCCTGGACCTAAACTTCAGTCTAACTCCAAATGCTTTGGTAACGGATGAAATCGTGGTAAGTGCTACCCGAGCTGGAAGTGGTGATCCAATTGCTTCCACCGATCTCGACAAGAAAGAATTGGAACGCAACAACGTTGGACAGGATATGCCTTATGTCCTTCGCTTAACTCCCAGTGTGGTTACCACATCGGATGCGGGTGCAGGAATTGGTTATACCAGTATTCGAATTCGAGGTTCCGACGCAACTCGGATTAACGTAACCATGAATGGTATTCCGATTAATGATGCAGAAAGCCAAGGAGTTTGGTGGGTCAACATGCCTGATTTGGTATCCTCGGTAGACGGAATTCAAGTTCAGCGTGGTGTAGGATCCTCTACCAACGGTGCAGGTGCCTTTGGTGGATCTATTAAAATGCAAACGAACCAGTTGAAGGACAAACCCTATGGAGAAGTTGCTTTGGGCGGTGGATCTTTCAATACCCAAAGAGCCAGCGTAGGTTTTGGAACCGGACTGATCGGTAAGCACTTTACAGTAGATGGACGTCTTTCTACGATTACCTCAGATGGCTACATGGATCGGGCAAGCTCTGATCTAAAATCCTACTATTTGTCTGCAGCTTACGTTGGAAAGAACACCAGCTTAAGGTTGATCACATTTGCCGGAAAGGAAAAAACTTACCAAGCCTGGAACGGAATACCAGGACGATACCTGGACAGTGCCCGCACCTTCAACCCCTATGACTACGACAATGAGGTGGACAACTACGGTCAAACACATTACCAGGCTTTGTTTACCCAAAAAATCAGTGATGCCTGGAGCGCCAATATCAATTTGCACTATACCGATGGTGGCGGCTATTTTGAGCAGTACAAAGGCGATCAATACAATGATTTGCTGAACAAAGGCGGAAAAGAAGACCTTGCTGATTATGGAATGGCTCCAGTAATTATTGGTGGCGATACCATCACCCAGACAAATCTGATTCGTCGTCGTTGGTTAGACAACGATTTCTACGGAACCGTTTTCTCCCTGAACTACGATAAGGGTGGAAAATTGAAAGCCACCTTGGGTGGAGGCTGGAACCAGTATGTGGGTAAGCACTATGGTGAAGTAATTTGGTCGGAGTATAGCAGCAACAGCCAGATTCGTCACCGCTACTATGACAATGACGCTACCAAGAATGACTTTAATGTCTACGCTAAAGCCAATTACCTGGTAGCCAAATTCATCACCATTTCGGCTGACCTTCAGTACCGCAATGTATTTTATGAGTTTACCGGAGTGGATGATCAAGGAAATCCATTGCGTCAAACCGATCAGCTAAACTTCTTTAATCCGAAGGCTGGTTTGATGGTTCGTTTGAATTCTGTGAATGAGCTTTATGCCTCTGCGTCTATGGCCAACAGGGAGCCCAATCGCGATGATTACACCGAAAACACGGCAAGCAATCGTCCAAAGCCAGAGCAAATGATCGATTACGAGTTGGGCTACAACTTGAAGATGAAAAAGCTGAGAGCAAACTTGAACTTCTACTACATGGACTACACGGATCAATTGGTAGTAACAGGTGAGTTAAACGATGTGGGATCAGCTAAAAAAATCAATGTGCCGAAGAGTTACCGTACCGGATTGGAAATGATCATTGGTGTAGCTCCGTTGAATTGGTTGGAATTGAATGCGAATGCAACGATCAGTACCAACAAAATTGAGTCCTTTACTTCCTATCACGATGATTGGAGTACTGGAGAACAAGTGGCCGTTACACGCAACAATACAGACATCGCTTTTTCTCCAAACGTTATCTCAGGTGGTGAATTGCTTTTTAAGCTGCTTGATGACCAGGGAGTTAAGTACCGTTACGATCTGAACGCTTCCCTTCTTGGAAAGTATGTTGGGCCTCAGTACATCGACAATACGCAGAACGATAACCGCAAGCTCGATGGCTACTTCGTAAGCGATTTGCGCCTGGAATTCCGGGTTAGAAAATGGTTATTTAAAGAAGTAGTTGCTTCTTTTCAAGTTAACAATTTGCTGAGCGAAGAATACGTATCCAATGCCTGGAGTTACTCTTTCCGCTCACCTGGATTTGATCCTTCTTCCGGAGATCCTTACGTAAACCACGAAGGTGGAGACCGTTACAATATGATTGGCTACATGCCCAATGCAACCCGGAACTTCCTGTTCGGGTTAACCTTTAAGTTGTAGGCGTTATTGCCCCATAACTGCCTCAAAAGAGCCGCCTTGTTCTCCAACAGGGCGGTTCTTTTTTTTGGTGGGTACTGATTCTGAGTAGTTTGATTTTTTTCGGAACAATTTTTGCCAACGGCTGTATTAAATGAACCGATTCATTTCGGCTTAACAAATGCAAAACCGCTGCGCATAAGGTATCTCGAAGAGTTTATACCTGTATATTTGTGCCGTTAAAAACTATCACATGAAATTTTTAAAATACCTATCATTAGCCATTGTGCTGTTTTCAACTTCCCTGTTGAACGCTCAAATTGACGTAGGAATCAGTACCATATCCTCTCCGGCCACTGGATCTACGGTTAGCCCTGTTGTAACCCAAGTTGGGTTCGACATAAGAAATTACGGGACGATGACACTCCCGATGAATCATTCGGACACCGTTTTTATCGAATGCTTGATCAATAACAATCTGGTTGAAACCTATATTCGACCTCTCGCCACGGCTGCCCTTGCCCCTGGAGCAAGTGAGTCCTGGAACATCAACTTCGATTTTGGTAATTATAACCTGACTCCAGGTTCTACTTTTACCTATTGCTTAAGAACCCGTTTGAAAAGCGACCCCACTTCGTCCAACGATACGCGCTGTGTAAGCTACACCTTAGCTTCTCAAGGCTTCGATTTGGGTGTTGGCCCAGGTTCGGTTGAAATTACCAACCCAACGGGTTATAATCCTAATTCTACGATTCCAATTGGAACTCCATTGAACGAATTGGCCTTTGATGTGGTAAACTACGGTTCCTCATCGGTACCAGCAGGTACAACAATCACCATTGATTTGAAAATTGGAAACGGAACTACCATCCCATTAAGCGGTTCCTTAGGCCAGACCTTGGCTGCAGGTGGTACAACCAACTTTACCATTGATTGTTCTCCTGCCGGGATTGATGAAAGTCTACCTACGGTAACAGGAGGTTTTCAGATTTGTGTAGAAACTACCATGTCAAACGATCCGAACACAAACAATGATGGATCATGCTCCAGTTGGGCGATGGTTACCGGTGGCGGTAGCCAACCAACTATTGATTACCTCTCTACCAATGCAGGTCCTGTAGGTTCCAAAGTGACCGTTTTCGGTAAAAACTTCTCTACTTCAAACATTGCGGTGTACTTCTCACCCGGTGTTCCTGGAAACGTAACGCGAAGTACGTCTACAGAAGTGGATGTTACTGTCCCTGTAGGAGCCAATTCCGGTGTTATTGCTTTGGTATCTAATGGTACGCCAGTAAACGGACCTTATTTTACCGTGACTACTACACCTATCCATACCATTACCTCCATTTCTCCAAATGCAGGTCAAGTAGGTTCTCAAGTTACCATCAACGGTTCTGGATTTAGTACAAACCCTTCAGATCACACCGTTAGATTTGGTTCAGCTGCTGCAGTAGCTACCGTGAATTCGTCAACGGCAAATCAATTGATCGTAACCGTTCCAAACAACGCTGTTACAGGAAATGTAGAGGTTCGGTTAAATGGATTTTTTGCCGTATCTCCTGACACCTTTACTGTGACCACTGGCCCTGTTCCAAGCATCACGGATTTCAATCCTAAAACAGGTGCGCCCGGAATGGAAGTGACCATTACAGGTACCAATTTTGATCCGATTGCGGCTAACAATACGGTTACCTTCAACGGAGCCAACGCTACCGTAAAATCTGGAAATGCTTCTCAATTGATTGTTGAAGTTCCAGCCGGTGCTACCACAGGAAAGATCTCATTGACCACTGGAGGAATTACGGTTCAGTCTGCAACTGACTTCAACGTGGTGACTACTCCTATTATCACTGACTTCAATCCTAAGCAAGGTCCGGTTCAAACTACGGTAACTATTGAAGGATTCAATTTCTCTCCAGTTGCTGCTAACAACACCGTATACTTTGGTACGGCTCAGGCAGGTACTCCAGTAGCTTCGGCTGATGGTAAAAAACTGATTGTAGAAGTGCCTTTCAATGCTAAGGCCGGTGCTCAGTCTGTATCTGTTGAGGTAAATGGATTTACAGAGATTTCTAACATGACTTTCTCGGTTTCTGCCTTGAGCGTTGAAGAAATCAAAGGAGTTAAAATCAACAAGGTATACTACGCTAATAACGAAGTGGTATTGGATCTTCAAAATGCCCAATCGTTAAGCGATTTGAGTTTGAGTGTGTTTAACCTGGAAGGTAAATTGATCGCTACCCGTCAGATTAATGCCGGTACTCAGGTAAATCAGCGTCTTGCTCTTGAGTTAAGCAATGGAACTTATGTAGTGTCTGTTGCCGAAAAAGGACAAGCCCTCGTTGCTAAGAAAATCGTAGTAGCGCAATAATATTTCAGCGAGTCCCGATCTTCGGATTGGGACTCGTTTTCTTTTTCTTTTCAACCCAGCCCGCCCTTCCAGTTGACCTTCTTACCTCTTACCTTCTACCACTTATTTTTTTTACAAATTCCATCCTATTATTGAGGATTCAATGCTTTCTTGCTAAACGGATTTTAGGAAGCCTTTCGATCAAAAATTAGTCCTTTTCGGATATTATCCTTGCCCCATCTTCCTCTCCGAGTTCACGATTTATCTTGTTGATCACCTCGTCCAATTCATGGGCACATTGCTCGATCAATTGAAGGTATTGCATGGAGGCTTGTGGTTCCATTCGGATCAAATCAATGAGTCCTAAAATACTGCTCAAGGGACCTCTAACATGATGAGAATTCAGGAAGGCATAATTCCGCATTTGCTCGTTTTTGCGATTGAGGGTGGCGTTTCTTTTCTCCAATTCTAAGTTGGCTTTTACCAAATCGGTTACATCAAAATTAACGCCCTTTACTTCCATCAATTTGCCTTGAATATACCAGGGCCGTACCCGGGAAATAATGTACCTCGGCCCTTCTTTAGAATGAGGAATTCGGAACATCAACTCCACCTGCTCTCCCGTTCGTTGTACCTCCTCCATGGCATCACGAATCCGTTTCGAATCCTTCGGGTCCATTTGCTCGAAGACCCAATCCACGGAGGGAGGCTTATCGGAAACGGGTAATCCCCACAAGGCAAAATTGCCATTGCTCCATCGGTTTTCACGGGTTTGTACATTTACCCACCAGCTACCCATTTTGGCAATTTTCTCTGAATCGGTAAGGGCTGCTTCGTTGAGTTTTATGCGAAGTTCGCGTTCGGTTAAAGGAGCAATCGGTTTGAAAGTACAGAGGTATCGGGGGCCAGATAACTTCTTCCAGGAAAGCCGGTTCCAACTAATTTCACCTGAAGTAGTACCTATTCTCAACTCCAGAATTCCTTCCTGGTTTTGGCACTCCAAAAAAGATTCTTGAACCCTTTTCAAATCTGCATCATGAACCAAGGAAAGAAATGAATTACCCAGGATGGACGACGGCTTGTGGCCCCATAACCGCTCCAGAGACACGGAAACTTCAACCCACTTAAACTCCTTATCCAACAAAGCAAATACATCACCGGATTCAGTTAAGAGAAGTTGAGAAAGGGCCATTGGTGTCGCAAATTAACTCACTAATTTACCTCCAATAAGTCAGTTCATTTGGAAGCTAAGCGACATTCCGGGGTCAGATGTTAAGCCAGTAGACGAGTTTAAAAACCAAAGAGCGGTTTCGGGGACTCCAAGGAGCATCTGTAGTGCCATAATTATCCGTGTAGACTACATAAAAATCACTCATGGGTCGGAAGCGCCACTGCACCCTGGAGTTCACATTAAAGTTGGTTAACTGGGCATTGTATTGGAAATAGGTTGTCCAGTAGAGGGTGCGGGTGAAAGTTAACTCAACCTTGCTTTGAATCAAATCGAAAAAGGTATGTGCATAGGGCTGAGGCATTCGAATCTCCGTCCGTCTGTAATCCAGGGATAAATTGAGAAAGGGCTGCAACCTCAACCTCATTCCCAAGGTGGCATCAAATACCTGTCCGGTGTAGTATGATCCGTACTTAACGGCGAGTTCTCCATTCAGCTTTCGGCGGATATCAGAATTGTAGGTGGCTTTAACATCGCGGTATTGGTACTTACCAGCTGGATGAGGATCGTTGCCCGAGAAGGTGATATCCCGATCGTAGAGCAGCCAGGTCATCTTTTCACTGTAGCGAAGTACCCAGCCTGAGGTGTTGGTTCGATTCTGCTCCCAGCTGACCTGAAAATCGTAGTCGGTGGTTTCAAAATTGACGTCCATGTATTGATCCAAATACAGGCTAAACTGGTTGTTTACAATCTTGCTGTTTTTCGGATAGGTCCGGTAGGTCAGTTTGGGCTCCAACCTCCAATACCCTTGACGAACCACCGTGTCCTGAATGGGGTTAAACCGGCGATTTCGGGGAACGAAGCCCGTTTGTGCTTCATAGTTTTTCGCCACGTATTCATGATTCCACATCACAAACCAATGATGGCTATTGTACATTAACCAAGAGGCATGGGCATCCGAATACTTGTAGTTTTCCGGAACGAATGACTTGTGGTAAAAGACTTTTCCTCGCCACTTGTTGTCGGCTGAATAAATATCATAATCCACACCAAGAACCCGGTTGTAATCATTCACCGAAAAACGGTTGTTGGCAAAGGCCTGTCGATTTACCGCGATCACCCCAATGTTGCTTCGTCCAAAAATTTGCTGCTGAAAAGCGGCCACCGAGTAATTCTGCCCATCCAGCTTAAAATCTGAGGTTTCCAAAGGTGCGGTTTGCATGGTCATAGCGCCAACCCGCAGTTTCCGAGACAGCTTACCGCTTATTCTTGCCCCACCAATAATCGGCACTACCTCTCCCCGATGCAATCCGATACGACGGCTAAAAAAGGGCCGTATTTGCCGGAAGCCAAACTTGGCGAAGAGGTCAGAATTCTCAATAAAAAAGGTTCGTTTTTCAGGAAAGAAAAGTTCAAATCGGCTAAGGTTAGTCACTTGATCATCCACCTCAACCTGGGAGAAATCCGGGTTGATCGTCAAGTCCAAATTCAGCGATGGAGTTAATACGATCTTGGCGTCTCCACCGGCATTGGCTGACAACTTGGTTGCTTCACCATTTTCCATATCCTGCTCAGCCCGAGCAATTGCGTAGGGTATTATCGATACGTTGCGTTTCGCTTTTTCTATGGGTCTATCCCAGGTCAAAGCTCCGGTATTGGACAAGGTAGAGGTGCTAAAGTTGAAAGGAACCTGGGCCCAGGTTGCAATTTCATTATCCTTAAAAGTCGTACGGCTAAAGTTGATATTCCAGTTTTCCAACCCGGTTTTATAGCGAATCGATTTAAGCGGAATAGCCATTTCCAAAGTCCAATAATCGCCCCAATCTTTTACTTCTGAGTACCAGATGTGATCCCAAACATTATCAATGTTGCTTCCATTTTGAAGGGCTCCCTCCATTTGAGTTCCCAGCGGATTCAGGGCAAATACAAATCCATTGACTTGATCGTTGAAGGGATCGATATAGACCGCAAAATGGTCGTTGGTCATCAGATCAAAATCCCGTTTTAAGGATTGTAAAACATACTCCTTCCGAGATTGATTCCGGCATATAGCAGCCACATAAATAAAGCGATCGTTGTAGGTCATCATCACCTCCGTACGGTTGACCGAAGGCGCACTATCAGTCGGATAGTGTTGAATAAACTGAGAAATGGTGTCTGCATTTTTCCAGCAGAAATCATCGAGCAGCCCATCCACCTTAACCACAGAATCCGTTTTGGATATGGACATGGCAGGCCGGGTTTGCGCCATTGATCGGTTTACGGTGATCAACAGCAGAAGCAATATCCCCAAAAGCACTCGTTTCATTCCCGGCCCAAAGGTACACTTATCCCCTTCCCATAAGAGCTAAAAATGAGCAAACCACCCCTTGCTGAACCTAAGCCGACAAAACCTAATTTTGCCGGCAATGAGTTACTTTCTCACGGCCTGTTTGTACTACCTCGTGCTGTTTCCTATCAGCAGTCTCCCCATGAAGGTACTTTATGGCTTTTCCAACTTTTTGTTTTTCCTCATGTACCGGGTGGTAGGCTACCGAAGAAAGGTGGTTCAGATGAACCTTAGAAATTCCTTTCCCGAGAAATCGGACCAGGAACTTCAGGACATTGAAAAGAAATTCTACGAGCAGTTCTGTGACAACCTCATTGAAAGTGTAAAAGGATTGACCCTGAGTCCAGAGTTCATCAAAAAACGCATGGTTTGTCGCAATCCGGAATTACTCGACCGCTACTTTGAGCAAGGCAAGTCCGTGATTATTACTACCGGACACTACTACAGCTGGGAATGGTGGTTTCTCGCCATAGATATGCCGGTTAAGCACAAAATCGTATTAATCTATAAGCAATTGAGCAACGCCTATCTGGAAGGGAAACTAAAATCGGTTCGCTCTTCCTTTGGGCTACTGCCCCTGGCTTTTCAGGATGTAAGAGGCTTTTTTGCAGAAAAAGAAAATGGAAGCTTCGGTTACATTTTTGGAAGCGACCAGGCTCCTCATAAGGCCAACAAGGCGTATTGGGTTCATTTTCTAAATCAGGAAACTCCTGTGGCCTTTGGGGCGGAGAAGTTTGCCGTGGAAAAAGACATCCCTGTTGTTTTTTGCCGAATCAATCGGCTGAAACGTGGCCACTTTGAGTTTGAATACCTCGATGTTTGCTCCGATCCTAAAGAAACCAACCATGGAGACATTACCAAGAAGTTTACCCTTCTGCTCGAGCAAACCATTCAACGAGATCCAGTAGGCTGGCTTTGGACCCATAAACGTTGGAAGCGGGAGAAACCGGAAGGAATGGACGTCCATTCTTTATAAATGGTTTCCGTCTCATTCTTTGAGTAGATTATTCCCTTTGTTACTTCTCTGTTGTCAGTGATCGTTTCACTCAGCTGTAACTGTATCCAACACATTAAAAACTGAATAATGGATTTGAAATGGATATGAAGCGCGTAGTTACAAACTACGCTTAGTTTTGGAAGGAATGGACGTTCATTCCTTGATTGAAGAGTAAAAAGAAAAGCCCCTTCAGTCAAGCTAGGCTCTTCCAAAGGGGCTTTAGGATTAGGTTCTAATCGCGATTAGGGAAAGTATACACGTTGATTAGAAAACTCACCTTGACGTCCAAGCATTCTAACGATATAAATACCGTGAAGACTGGAAGCATCAAAACTTTGAGTCACCGTATTCAACTCCAACTTTTCTTGCATCACCACACGTCCATTCAAATCCAGAACAAACAGGTCGGCGAAAGTCTGATTCGCCTGCTCGTAGTTCACGGTCAAACGATGCTGAATAACGGCCACCCGGATAGCTTGCTCATCCTCTACATCATCCTGAACGGAGGAAACTACACCTGCAGAACGGGTTCCGGTAGAACAGTCGTCGATGTCAACCCATACAGAGTTTACTCCAGGTTCGTCGCCAGCATTGGCATACCATTGGTTTACCCATACATCACCATTGTGTACAACGGTATCGGCGTATCCAGTGGCGTAGATTACAGCGGCATCCCAAATGCGGTAGCCACATAACTTAGGCTCGGTAGAAGGATTACAGTAGAAATCAAATTTCCATCCTGTACTTACTCCAGGTGTATCGGTAGCTGCTAACCACCAGTCGTTGTGGTACACTTTGCCATCGTACTTCACATAGCTTCCGGCAGTGGCGTATACTTGAGGAACCCAGTTTGCAATGGTATCACAAGGAGAACCGGTGGTACTTGGCGCACTTACGCTAAAGCTTACGCTGGCGGTATCGGCCTTTCCAGTACTATCCGTAGCAATAGCAGTAAGGCTAAAGCTTCCGTAGGCTGCTGGAGTCCAACCGGCTGAATAACTGTTTCCAGAGGCCACAGCATTCAAGGTTTGCCCTCCAATCTGGAATTGCACGGTAGCGAGATCACCGTCCGCATCGGTAGCAGTAGCTTGAAGATTAATGGACTGCAAACTGGCTTGTACCAAATCGGCACCGGCCAATGGGTAGCTGATGCCAACCACAGGTGCCTGGGAAGTGCTCACATTTTGAACGGTGAAGGTTACAACAGATGTACTACTTGCTCCATCGTTGTCGGTAGCTGTTACAGTTAAGGAGTAGTTTCCATACGCCGCTGGAGTCCAACTGGTGCTATATAGGCTACCTTGAGCTGACCCGGACAACGTTTGTCCATTGATCGCAAAATCCACAGAGGTTACCGCATCGTCATCGGTAACGGTTGCCACCAGGGTAATTGGGGCTAATGTAGCCGCAGTAATCACCGCTTGGTCCGCTGGAGAAACGCCACTGATAACTGGTGCCAGATTACCAGATGTTCCACAGTTCTGTACAAATTCCCAAACTTGGTTTACGCCAGGCTCTTCACCTGGATTCGCATACCATTTGTTTTTGTAAATCTTGTTGTTGTGCGCTACTTGCTGATTAGGCGTTGGGTAAGCCAGGCTTGCATCCCAGGCAGCAATGCCCTCACATCCGGTAGAGGTAGACTCATCGATAATGGTCACCTGAATACTGGCTGTAATAGAATCAGTTGCAGTGTAGGCAATAGCCTCTAAAGTATAAGTAGTAAAGGCACTTGGAGTCCAATCTACGGAAGCCGAGGTATAAGTCACTCCTTCCACGATGGTAGCCGTACTTAGGATCTCATTGTTAGGATCCATGAGGGTAATGGCTACAGGAACGGTGTCTCCTAAAGTGATGGCAATAGTACTGTTGTGTACCGGTGCCTGGAATGCGATTCCGGCTACATGGTTACACTCTTGGTAATCGATTTGGAAAGCGGGCATGTTGGCACATCCCAACTCCAAAGGATTATCGGATCCGTCCAAGGCCATTCCTATACCAATAATGTCAGTATAGCGATCAAAGTGCGCAATACGGCCCAACACTTTTGCATTTTCGGTTCCGCCGTTACACTCAATTCCACCGTTGATGATGTTCACAGTAGCTCCAAATCCCGGACGCAACCCACTCTGAATTTGAGCTGGGGTAGCAACCCAATTACCTACCATTACGTCATGGCAAGATGGCTTAGGGTATTGCGGAGTCATCCAAAACCAAATGGCTGTTTGAAAGGCCAATACACCGTCAGAAGCAACCAAATCAGGATTGGACAGCAATACGTTTTTGTCTCCATACAGGAATTCACTCACTTGTCCGTAGTTGTAGTTCCAGCTCAACTGAATCGGTCCACGGCCGTGGTAAGACTTACCCGCAACAGCAGGATATTGGGCATTTCCGGCATCCACGTAACCAATGTTGTTGGTACCGGCATAACCTTGTTCCTCTTTGAAGTGAAGCCCCCAGGCATATTGTCCACCTGGTGCAGTAGGCCACCCGCCAGTAGTTTCCTGAGAAATGTTGGCCAAGAACGCCATCAAATCACGCTGCTTGGTTTCGAGAGAACCTGTGTTGGCAAAGTTTCCGTAGTCCACCACTTCGGTCATTATCTGAGCGGAATGCCCATCAAATCCAGCATCGTTGCGAATCACAGTAGTTACCCCAGTGGTTTTGTCCTTCCGGGTAATCTTGTACAAATTCGTAGCACATCTTCTTTCAAAAGTCACTTCAATATTGGCCATTTTACCCAAGGCTGAAATGAAGTTGTTGTAGCTGAAGAAGTCGTTTGTGATCACGTAGTTGTTGCCCACAAAACTTCCACCATGACGGTAAGGGAATAAACTATCCCACTGAGTAGCGGTAATCAAGGTTCCTGTTGGAGGAGTGGTCAATTGATTAACGCTAAAGGCTACGCTTTTCCGTAAAGTATCTCCTTTGGCATTGGCCGCTTCCACAGCCAGGGTGTAGTTTCCAAAAGCCGAAGGAACAAAGTCAAACGTATAATCGCTTCCCACTTGCTGAAAGCTCATGGCAGTATTGTTTACGGTAAATGCAGTGTATACGATACTTGAGCTGGTATCTTCGATGGACACAGCCATAGGAATGGTATCCAAGGCGGTTTGACTAATGACCTGACCATTGGCCGGGTTGTTAATCACCACTTTCAAGTGAGATGCTGGTGGAGGGGTAATGGTTCCACCACCTAAAGTGTCTTTAGAAACAAATACACGGTTTAGTGCATTTACCAAAGGCGCTGAGGTACTTGGTGCATGAGGCAGTTTGTTGGAATAGGTTTGAGTAACCGTACCAGGAACCAAATCACCGAAGGCATGCCAGATGATTACACCACCAATATTGTGGGTGTTCACATACTTGGCTTTTTCCTCAACGGATTGAACGTTGTCATAACTCAGAAAGTAGTTGCCCTTGGTTAGGTAAGGAACCTTGGCTTCATTATCCCAGTGATAGGTCCAGCCATTGGCCGAATCGTTTTTGATGGCATAGTGTGTTGGAGTTCCATCAAAAGGTCCCCAATTGGTGTAATCGGCAGCCGTCATCACCAATCCGTCAGGAGAGATGTTTTTAGACACTTTTACCGTTGGAGCATTCAACTGAGCACTTCCATTGGTGATTACACCACGCCCGTAAAAAGCAACTCCCATGTTAATTTGACTTGGGTTTACGCCTTGAGATACGAGAAACTTAAAGGTACTGTCCCAAGACATTCCAGCTTCTTCCTCATTGGTGTAAGGATACAACGGAGAATTGTGTCCGGCTTTGTTGCTCCACCCGCCATGCATGTCGTAAGTCATCATGTTGAAGTAATCCATGGTGGTGCTCAAGGCAGACCAGTTGAACCCGTTCAGTTTAACCGAGGAAGCATTAAATGCTGCCGTCAACAACTTGTTGGGGCCAATAGCAGCTCTGATTTCGGTCATCAAGGTTTGAAAGTTGGCGTAATCAGCGTTAGAACCGGTGAAGTTCATCCCACTGAATGCACCTGGAAACTCCCAGTCGATATCGATACCATCAAATCCCATGTTGATGAGCTTCTGGCAATCTTCTACAAACTTCTTTCTCTTGGCAGAATCAGCCGCCACATCAGGGAAGTGCTTAGACATACTCCATCCACCGATAGAGGCCATCAATTTCACGCCATTGTCGTGAGCCAGTTCCATTACTCCTTTGGCACCACCAGGCTTTGGCAATGACAAGGGGTAACTACCTGTTTCATTGGTCTGGGTATTAATCCACCCCGTTCCGTTCGGGTCACCTTTGTAGTGGTAGTCGCGGAATGCCCAGTAGTCAGCGTGTGTGGGTTGCTGATCCAGGTTTGTGGGCAAGTAGTGGATAATCTGGATATCACCGTACAGCAACCAGTAGTCCCAGCTGGAGTAGGTATCGCTAAACAACAATTCCCCAGGCTGCTGGTCCACGCCCTGTTGGTGGATATTAGGATCCCGAAGGTCGCCACTATGCAAACTTCCGTCCACCGCTACTCCAAAGAAGGACCAGTTGAGCATGGTGTATTGGCTGTAATCTATGTTAAGTTGGTTGTAGAATCCTTTCGGCACTCCGTGGTTCGCTCCTTTCCAGGCATCCCACTGCGTGAAATAACCTATGACTTCCTTTTGGTGCTGATTCTTCGTGTATTGATAGTTTGACGTTTGAGCACTTAACTGGGAAAATGCTAAAGTCAAAATCAACAAGAAGAGGTTTCTTGACCCCGTTGCCATTTCATTTAAGAAAGGCCAGGATGCTTTTTTTTCAAGTGTGTTACCTATCATAGTTAAAAATTTTGATGAATAAAGGATGCTGATACGCAGCCACTTAGAAGGAGGATTCGTTAAAAAGGGTGAAAGAAAACTTTCACTTCTTTAACATTTTGAGATGGTGATTTGCAAACTTTTTAGCGGATTCAGAGACCACGCTTCACAGCGAAATAATTTTGAGACCGACCGGTTGGTTTTTAAGTGTGAATGGTCACAAAAAACGGATTTTCGGTTCGGTCAAATGGACTTTTTCTTGGATGAAATGCAAGAGCCAAAGTTGGGCATTTGACAGTTTTTCTACCAAAAAATGACGAAATGAGAGGAAAAAACGCCTCTTTTTGATGAAAAATGAAACTAAATTGAAACTTTCTGATTGTCCCTTTTTCTATTCTAATGTAGAATTCAATAGAAGAAAGTGAATCCGTTTCCTGCTCATTGAGCCCATGCTTCTATATACCTCTTCATCGTCCTGAAAAAATAGGTTCAATTTTTTCGCTGCTTTCCTTGATTCCCTGCCCAATCTTTTCGAATCTTGCAGACCAAAAGTTACTCAGCTTATCCAAGACCTAATGATGACTCAAAAAACAAAACCCACAATCCTATTTCAACTTGATATAGCTACAAAGGCAGCCCTTCTAATGGTGGTTATTCTCCTGGGGATGGCTCCGCTAAATACCCGTGCCGAAATCACTCCAGCCAGCGAAAACGAAAGCTTGGGACTACCTGGAGATAACTTAGACTTATATGCTACCCTGGACCTTTTTCAAAACTCAAAAACCATAGAAGAGTTTGAAGCCGCACTGAATAAAGAGGAGACCGGAATAAACAACCTGGACTTAAACGCAGACGGAGAGGTGGACTTCATCAAAGTGACTACTCAACAAGAAGACGACGATTTTGCCTTTGTACTTCAAGTAGATGTGCTGGAAAATGAGACGCAGGACGTGGCCGTCATTCTGGTGACCAAGGACAGCGAGGAAAAAGTAGATATTCAGCTCGTGGGAGATGAGGAGCTTTATGGAAAGGACTATGTGATTGAGCCCAAACCTGAGACCCCTGCGGTAACGGCCAATCCAGCCTACTCAGGTCCGGACACCGTGGTTGTGGAAAGTCAACCAGCCACCGTGGTTGTGTTGGAATCAGAACCCATTGTTCGTTACATCTATTCCCCAGTTTACGTTCCTTATATACCGCCTTATTATTATGGTTATTACCCTCCCTATTATCGCCCCTACCCGGTAGTTTCTTTTCATATTTACTTTGGCAGGACCCGACACTACCACAACCGCTATTATGGTGGGCATCGCGGAGGAAACACGGTTATCATCAATAACAACCGTACCTACAACAATTACAGCGTAAACAAAAAGACCTCCAACACTGTGGTGCGCAACAAAAACGAAGGCAACTACAAAAGAGATCAAAGCCCCAATAAAGCACCACAGAAGATAGACAAGCCGAATAAGCCTAACAATCCCACTCCTCAGGCTCAGCCTAATCAGAAACCAAATGTTAACAAGGATAACCTCAAGGAGAACAAACCTAACACCCAAGCTAAAAAGCCAAATTCTAAACCCTCAAGTAAACCGGCGAATAAACCCAACAAAGCTCCAGCGAATAGAGCTAAGCCCAAAGGAGGAAGGAGGTAAAAAAAGACTTCCGTATAAAATCCAAATCGATACAATCAAGATTCGCTTAATGATACCTAACAAGATTGCCATCCTCCTTATCCTGTTGTTCGTTGGCTCCTTTCAATGGACATCAGCACAAGAAAGTAAGGCCCTGACGAAAGAAGAACTGGCCAAAAAATTGGCGAACCCAATTGCCAGTTTAATCAGTGTTCCTTTTCAAAACAACATGGACTTGGGTATAGGCCCCAATAATGGTTCAAGAAACACGCTAAATATTCAACCTGTTGTTCCCATCTCTCTGGGTGACAAAATGAACCTGATAACCCGATGGGTTCAACCCGTCATTTCCCAGTACGATATTTCCGGAGAAGGCACCTCTGAATTTGGCCTGTCGGATGCCGTGGTGAGTGCCTTCTTTAGCCCTACCCAATCGGCTGAAGGACTCACCTGGGGTGCTGGCCCTGTGTTTCTCGTTCCCACGGCAACCGATCAACTATTGGGTACCGAAAAATTCGGAGTTGGCCCTACAGCAGTTGCGCTCTACCAATCGAATGGTTGGACCTTCGGAGGTTTGGTGAACCAAATTTGGAGTGTTGCTGGAAATGATAACCGCGGGGATGTCAATCAAATGTTTATTCAGCCCTTTATGACCTACAACTGGAAATCGGGAGCGGGAATCGGTGGTAATTTCGAAATCACTCAAAACTGGGAAACGAACAGCACCAATGCCTGGTTCAATCCTTTTGTAAATGCCATTACCAGCTTAGGAAATCAGAAGACTCAATTTTTGATTGGACCTCGATTCAACTTTACCTCATCAGGAGTTCCCAGTGCCGATTTTGGAGTGAGGGCTCAGTTGGTTTTTCTGTTTCCCAAATAGGCCAATTTCACCCAAACATTCCCTGCTCTTCCGATCAGTTTTCTGCCTTTATTCACGGGGATACTTCGTATCTTTACAAGGCCAAAACCTGATCTATGAATAAGACCATAAGTCTCTCCAAAAACCTCTTCGGATTTGCTCTCCCCTTAAGCCTTTTGGGCGTTCTGGTTATCCTTATGCGATCGTCTTTAATGAGCGATCACAACCACCTCGATCTGGCCATAACCATAGACCTGCTCCTCACCATTCCGCTGGTCTATTTTTTACTCATTCGTCGGACATCCATTCCCAAAACAACCGTGGTTCCCGTCATGGTTATTGGTATGTTCCTTGGGATTTACTTCTTACCCGAGGAGAATCAAACCTACCTGAAACTTTTCAAAACCTGGGCCCTTCCACTGATCGAATTCCTAGTGATTGGATTTGTTATCTACAAGGTGCGTCGAGGTATAAAAACCTACCGAGCTCAAAAGGGGACCACACCTGATGTATTCGATGCGCTTTTGCTCACCTCTCGAGAAATTCTTCCTTCCAGAGTAGCCGGACCCTTTGCCACTGAATTGGCAGTCATCTATTACGGCTTTATCCGATGGAGAAAGAGAACTTTAAACGCCGGCGAATTCAGCTACCACAAAAACAGTGGAACACCAGCCTTATTGGGAGCTGCCTTGTTTGTAATCGCCATTGAGACCACGACCTTTCACATTCTGCTTGAACGCTGGAGCATCTATGCCGCCTGGATTTTTTCAGGTTTGAGCATCTACTCCGGACTACAGGTATTTGGCATTACCAAATCTCTGATGCAACGGCCGATTTCTATCCATGAGGATTCCCTCATATTGCGCTACGGAATCATGAGTCAGGTACAAATTCCATTGAATCAAATTGAAGCTCTCGAGCTTTCTCAGCAGTCCTTAAAAGAGGATAAATTGTGGTGTACCCTATCCCCTCTTGGTGAAGCAGAAAGCCATAATCTGATTCTCCATCTCAAAGAAGAACATACCCTATCCGGCCTTTATGGGATCAAAAAGAAGTTTCAGGTTATTGCTTTTCATCTAGATGAACCCAAGGTTTTCAAACAGCAGCTGGAACAGGTTTGTGGATCACTCGAAATAAAGAATACCGAAAAGGCGTAAAAATTATCTTGACCCTCTATAAATCAGACAATCTTTATGAATAAATGGCTTAACAAAATAGAGCTACAGGATAATTTGGTCCGTTTAGTACCCATGACACTTGAGCATCTGGATGGCTTAACGATTGCTGTTCGGGACGGTAACCTATGGGAACTTTGGTACACTACCGCTCCGGAGCCAGAGAACGTAAGGCGATACATTGAAACAGCTTTAGGAGAATACGACAAGGATGTTTCCCTTCCCTTTGTCGTTATTCGAAAAGCAGATTCTAAAATCATTGGCACCACTCGCTACATGAATGCGGATGGCCGGAACAAGCGATTGGAAATTGGGACTACCTGGTACTCCAAATCCGCTCAACGCACCGGAGTAAACACTGCATGTAAATACCTCCTGCTCCACTATGCTTTTGAAAACCTAAATTGCATTGCAGTGGAGTTTAGGACACACTGGCACAATCAAGCTTCCCGAAAAGCCATTGAACGATTGGGAGCCAAACAAGATGGGATATTGAGAAATCATTCTATCGATAAAAGAGGTGGCCTCCGAGACACGGTTGTTTTCTCCATCCTTAACAGCGAATGGCCTGTGGTGAAAAGTTCACTGGAACAAATGATGCAGCGGAAATAGTAGCCCCTTTATTCTGTTTCGAATTCCACCAAATGTGGCAATAGCGCTACGTCGTTGGAGGTTCTGAAATTACTTGTCACCCAAAACTTGTACTTGGTTTGTGGTTCCAGCTTCACCTGAAGTGTCCACGAAAGCGAATCCTCTGCCCAGATCCTATCCGTAACAAGAGGAAAAGCATCCTCTCCCAAATCAGAATAGTTAACTCCAGTGTTAAAACCATTGAGGGGTTCCGAAAACTGGATAGTGATTTGCTCGGTGTTCGGGTCCACCGCTTTGGATCCATTTTCGAAGGGCTGAAGGCGAACAACACTTGGACGATTCTTTTGATCCTCTTTCCAGAGATCGTCAATGGCCTTGGAGAAAAAACCAGTTTGGTTGATAAAGGCATCAACGCTTTCTGAATCCTCATAATCCAGCTCAATAAGCTCCTTGATGGCTTGTCGCTTATCCGCTGCTTGTTCGTAATGACTTTCAGCGATAGCGTATCCAATGTAATAGCCCAAATCGCGTACCCCAAATTCATTCACGGAGTTACTCCACAGCCAATCGTGTGTCCATTCGTAGAACATTTCCTTTTCAAACTTTTCCTTTACACGGGGATTTCCCTTGCCATACTCAATGGCCGGAGCAGCGGAAGGGACACCCATGGCCTTAACAGATACAAATTCAGCCACACCTTCGTACAATACACGATAAAGCAAACGATCGGAAATGGGATGTTGCTGGGTATGAACGTATTCATGAACATTGAGTAATACCAAATGATCCAATGGATTGGAGCCGAAGTAAGTTGCCAACCAATCATGCGTTCGACCTTCGAATTCGGAAATATCGATCGAGCTATCCGCCATGGCCAACTCACTGCCAATTAGTACTAAACTGTCGCGAGTAGTTCCATTGGTACGCATACAACCCATGGTAAAATAAATAGCTGCGGGTCGCAGGGGCGAATAGATTGCCTCCAATTTGGTGATCCCGTCATTCAGTTCCTTGGCCATCCTTTTGGACTGAAGCGTATTGGCTCGAAGGGAATTCAGGAATTTGGGGTAACGATTGATCATTTCCCGGTAATCCTCCAAGGTGTATTGACGAACTTCCCGAATTCGATCCAGGCCAACAGAACCTCTTTGAATGTAGAGCGAATCTATTAGGTGCATTTGTCGGGCGCTATCGGTTTCCTGGACTACTGCATCAAAGGCCTGCCAGAAGTTGTCAATATCTGAAGTTACCACATGGCTGGTCTTTAATTCAGGTGACTGACAGGAAGCACAAAAGGCTATCAGTAAAAGCATCAATGCTTTATTCATTAGGTCTTCTTTTGCTGCTAAAACTAATCAATCCGAACACATTTATGGAATGAACCTAATGGCTAATATCCCAGCATCGTTGTACATTGCTCATTATTCAGTGGACGCCTTTGGATGACCAAAAAAACTCCAAAGATTTCGTATCCCGTACAATCAAACTTGAACAAATGAAATTTAACCCCGATAGAATGATCTTGGACTACAACAATGAGGTTTATGAAAAAGTGAGCCAAATTACCGGACTAAAATTTAAAACCCACATGAAAGGAAGTGGAGTAGTATTCGAGAAGATTTTTGAAATGCATAATCTGATCTCAGGAAAGAAGCACTTTTTGCTTCTCACAAACTCCAACTCCATTCCATTCACCAACCGGGATGAATTCATTCAAAGTTTTATTCTATGGCTCAAAAAAAGTATTGCCGGGCTCAATAATGATCACCAACAATTGAACGATGAAGAGAACCAAGCCCTAGTAGACGAAAACTACATCTTCATCCAAAAGGATAGAATTGCTTACTCCGGAGAAAAGCAACTTAAGCTCCTTAACAAAATGAGAGAGCTGCGTGGTGAAGTACCCGATGTAAACAAAAAATAAAATCGGCCAGATTACGATATCCATTCCAAAATAATTTCATGAGGATCACAATCTTCTTAGGGCTATTTCTTTCCGTAATCTCGACTCAAGGCCAGGGCCTGTCTCAGGAGGAAAAAAAGGCCGGCTTAACCCTTGCCTGGAAAACGGCTCAAGACCAATTTGTCTATTTCGATCAAGTCTCGGTGAATTGGGACAGTTTGTACCAAGCTAACCTACCCCAGGTTTTGGCCTCAAACTCCACTAAGGAGTATTATGAAATTCTGATAAAATTCTACGCTCAACTTAAAGATGGGCACACCTGGATTTGGTACCCGGATTCCATCAACGATCAACTCAATACTATCCCAATTGAAACCGCCCTGATCGAAAACAAGATTATCGTAACCAATGTGCTTAATCCCGAGTTATCCAAAAGGATTCATCGAGGAGACGAAATAGTGACCATCCAGGGAATTTCCGCGATAGAATACGGGAGACAATTCATCATGCCTTTTGTGAGCAGCAGCACCGAGCAGGATTTGCTCTTACGAACCTATTCCTACGATCTGTTTTTAGGAAACATGGATGAGGATGTAAGACTGGAACTAAAAAGACAACAGGATAATAGCGTTCAAACCATCCAGGTTAGCCGGAATTTGGAGTTCACCAATACCTTTCAATCCTACGAATTCCAGGTTCTTTCGGATAACGTCGGCTACCTAAAAATCAACACTTTTTACGAACGGAATTACAAAGCCATTTTTGACTCGCTATATTCAGTCATTCTCCCACCGATGGCCTTCTCATCGATCTTAGGCAAAACGGTGGAGGTTCAGGTCTTCAGGGAAATTATATCCTATCGCATTTTATAGAATCCCCTACTCTTTCAGCTAAGTACAAAACGAGAAGCGGTCCTGACGGACAGTGGGAAGAATTTCCGGCAGACACCATCTATCCGCAATCCAATAAAGAGATTTACGCCAAGCCCGTGATTCTACTCATTGGAAGTGGAACCTACTCCGCAGCAGAAGACTTCTGCCTCGCCTTCGATCAGGCCCATCGAGGAATTAAAATCGGCACCAAAACCTCAGGGAGCACCGGAAACTCTACCGGATTCGATCTTCCTGGTGGCGGTTATGGTCAAGTCACCATAAAAAGAGATTCCTACGTTGATGGAAAGGAATTTGTCGGTTATGGAATTGAGCCCGAAATAGAGGTGGAAACTACCATTCAGGATGTAATTGAGGGCCGGGATACCGTTTTGTTGAAAGCAATCGAAGTTCTGAAAGATCGATAAACTTCTATTGAAAATTCTCGTTCTCTGACTTCACTCTCGTTCTGTCTTCGTACCGAAGGCGGGAAGCCCCATCCGAACAGCGTTCTGCCGGGCGGGGAACCCTCACTCTGTAACCAGAGATCGCTTTCACCAATTTCAGTTTAGGCCAAAAAAAAAGACCCAATCTTTCGAGAGGGTCTTTCTGTAGTACCGAAGGCGGGAATCGAACCCGCACTCTGTTGCCAGAACTGGATTTTGAATCCAGCGCGTCTACCAGTTCCGCCACTTCGGCAAGTTTAATCTTCCTGGCTTTCGCCATTTGGATTAGCGGGGTGCAAATTTATTCAAATGTTTGATTTGTACAATCGGGTAATGAAAAAAAGCTGGAATAACTTTAGAAAAACCCATACTCCAATTGAATAACTCTCCGAATTAGAACAACATAGGTCATTCAAAAAAATAAGGGCTTAAGTCTTCTGCTTCTTCTTACGAGCAGCTGGAAACAGCACATTGTTTAGAATCAAACGATACCCTGGTGAATTGGGGTGTAAGTCCAGGTCGGTGGGAGGATCACCTACATAATGCTGGTAATCTTCCGGATCATGACCTCCATAGAAGGTCCACTGCCCTTTTCCATATTTTCCGTGAATGTACTTGGCACTCTCCAGGGATTTATTCTCTCCCATGATCAACACTTCGGGCTTGATGTATCGCTTATTGAAGGCGGTGGTTTGTCCCATAAACCCTTTGATTCTTTTCTCATGACTCTGGGTCAACATGGTGGGAACAGGATCCCACTTGGCACTGTAATCAAACAGGGTAAAGAAATCGATATTCTCAGGAGTCCGGGCATGAACCATGGTCGCATCAATGGTGCTGAATTCGTACTCCATCGGATTGCGGGTCAACATAAAGTCTTTGAAGGCAAAGGTTTTGGCAAAATCCAAATGTTCATGAGCATGGGCATCGGCAGGGTCACCATCAAACATGCTTTCACAAATATCAACTTCCTCAGCACTAAGGGCAATATCGTAAGAATCGGTACCGGAGCACATGGTGAATAGAAATCCTCCACCAGCCGTGTATTCTTTGATTTTTAATGCCACTCCCAGCTTCAGCTCAGATACTTTATTGAATCCCAATCGAGCCGCTGTTTCTTCAAATTCCTTTACCTGAGCCTGGTACCAGGCAGCATTTCGGTAGGCCGCATAAAATCTTCCATATTGCCCGGTAAAATCTTCATGATGCAAGTGCAACCAATCGTACAGGTGCAAATCGCCACGTACAATTTCGTCGTCATAAATTACGTCATAAGGAATCTCAGCATAGGTCAAAACCAGAGTTACAGCATCATCCCAAGGTTGTTTTCCTTTGGGTGAATAGACTGCAATCTTGGGAGATTTTTCCAGCTTCATCACCTCCATGTTTACTTCGGGATTGGCTATTTCAGCCTTAATCGAGGCGGCTTGAGCATCAGGAATAATCTCATAACTCACCCCTCGAATGATACACTCACTCTCAATATCCTTGGAGTATTGGGTCATAAAGCTCCCGCCTCTGTAGTTGAGCAGCCATTCTACATCTACCTCATGAGCCAATACCCAATAGGCGATGCCATAAGATTTCAGGTGGTTCTTCTGTGAATGATCCATCGGCAACAAAATGCGTGTAGACCAAGCATTTACAGAAAACAGCACCAACAACGTGACGGTTAGAATTCGAATCATGGTGAACAAATGTAACGAATGAAAAGGCTGGATAGTCTTAAGGAGCGTTAAATCAATTTTCAATCTTGAATCTTGAATCTTGAATCTTGAGGGTTTACGCCTTTTGAAGATTCAAGATTGGAAATTCGAGATTCCTAGACTGGCTGCCATTCCGCCTAAAATGAATAGTGCACCAACCACTATTACTCCAAGAGGAACCAGAACTCGAGTGGAGTAATCATTCTTCATGACTTCATATTTACTCCCCTTTTTCTGATAGATGATTTTGATGACCTTTTCTTTGGGTTTCCAAAAGCTTCCAGACTTTAACTTTTGACGAACTACTTCGCCTTCTTGGTCATAAAATTGAACGATTGGAAAATACTGTTTGCCGTCCTCATCTGAATATTCCTTGAACCCAACAATTTCGGCATCGGTTTGCGTTCCGTCTCGCTCCAATCGTTTTGTTCTCCACCAAAGAAAAAGACCAAGAATAATAATTAGAATTCCAACTCCATAGGTGGGAAGGGCGGATAGGATATCAGTGGAGTTCATGGCAATTTTATAGGTTAAGGCTAAACTCCAATCCGAGACAATCTTTAATGTTAAGATTTAAGATTTCTCTTTATGATTTAAGATTCTTAAAACGGAACCTCATCCGATCCACTGCCGTCGTCGTTCATTTTTGAACTTCGGATCATGCCGCCGGTTTCGTCGAATTCGTTGTTGACCACTCCAATTGGGCCAAAGCCTTCGTTGTTGAATTCTTCGCGGTTCATAAACTTGGCAAGGTTTGCTACGAATCGAAGTTTAACGGTATCAAGACTACCATTCCTGTGCTTCGCTACGATCAATTCTCCCAAGTCATCTGTTGGCATTCCGTCTTCGTCTTCGGTAATTCCGTAGTAGGCCGGACGGTAGATGAACATTACCATATCCGCATCCTGCTCGATCGCTCCCGATTCCCTAAGGTCAGACAGCATCGGACGTTTCTCCCCTCCCCTGGTTTCTACCGCACGACTCAACTGAGACAGAGCGATAATTGGAACACTCAATTCTTTCGCAATACTCTTGATCGATCGGGAAATGGTCGAGATTTCCTGCTCCCGGTTTCCGTCATTACTTCCGGATGTCATCAGCTGGAGGTAATCGATGATTACCAATTGAATATCGTGTTGCGACTTCAGGCGTCGACATTTTGCACGGAGTTCGAAGATCGAAAGGGCCGGAGTATCATCAATAAAAATCGGAGCTTCAGACAAGCGATTAATCTTGGCATTAAGCTGCTCCCATTCGTGATTCTCAAGCGTACCTTTTTTCAGTTTTTCCTGAGACAGTTCAGTTTCACTCGCAATCAAACGATTGACCAACTGAAGGGCTGACATCTCCAGCGAGAACACCGCAACCCCTTTGTTAAATTCCACCGCCGTGTTACGAGCCAAAGAAAGTACGAAGGCCGTTTTACCCATACCAGGACGTGCAGCCAGTACAATCATATCCGAAGGCTGGAAACCAGAAGTTAACTGGTCCAGATCGCGGAATCCGGTTTCAACCCCGGAAACCCCACCTTCTTTTTGAGCTACTTCTTCAATTTGCTGGATCGCCTGATGAATGAGTTCGTGCATTTTCTCGGAACTCCGTTTCAGGTTACCCTGAGCAATTCCAAACAGATCCTGCTCAGCTTGATTCAACAAGCTAAATACGTCGGTGGTATCGTCGTAAGCGTTTTTGATCGTGTCGGACGAAATCCGAATCAATTCACGAAGAATAAATTTCTGAGAAATAATACGAGCGTGGTATTCCACATTCGCCGTAGAAGCCACTCGGTTCGTCAGCTGAGAAATGTAGTAGGGCCCACCAATAAAGTCGAGGTGACCGGCACTTTTCAATTGTTGAGTAACCGTTAGAATATCTACAGGCTCCGACTCGTGGAAGAGCAACATGATGGCCTCGAAGATTTTTTGGTGCGCTTCTTTGTAGAAACTTTCTGGCTTCAGAATATCGATCACATCGTTGACCGCTTCCTTCTCCAGCATCATCGCTCCCAGGACAGCCTCTTCAAGTTCAACGGCTTGAGGTGGTATTTTACCCAATTCCAATCCTGTTGGCATGGGTGCTTTTTTTCTCCTCCTACCAGTTGACTCCCCTATTATATCCTTCATACTGTCCATGGCGCAAATTAAAGACTAAAGTTCCTGAATCAAGCTCAAGTTTCTTCACAAAGTCATCATAAGTTATCAAAGGTAGTTTTAAACAATTGTGGAATACAGGTTTAAACGAAGACCAGCCGCTCATTTCACGTAACTTTGAAACAATTTTGCACGCAATCTGCGTTGTAAAGCAGCTATTATTTTGGGATCATTCACAAGATATCGGAACCTGTTAGGGGTCATTCTGCTGGGGTTATTATTTCTGCCTCGGTCTGGATTCAGCACCCCTGACTCGCTTCAATTTCTGGTGGAATACGAATTCATTAACGCTCCCAAAAATCTGGATTTCAGAAAGTTAAAAACATCTCAAACACGCGTAGACTCTGTCCAAGCCTGGAAGCAAGTAAACCGAACCCTGGAGTCTTTATACGCTATGGGCATGATTGAAGCCCAGGTAGATTCCTTCTTTTTTCAGCGTGACCATTACCAGGTGATTATTGAAACGGGTCCCGTTTATGAATGGGCCGGGTTATCCTCTGGAAATGTGGATGAAGGGGTTTTAAACAAGGTTGGTTTTCGCGATAAATTGTACCGAAACAAGGCCCTTTCTCAGCGGGAAATTCGACTGCTTTTCAAACGCATAATTGAGTACTACGAAAACAACGGTTATCCCTTTGCTGGAATCCGTCTGGATCAAGTCAAAATTGAAAACAACCAGATTTCAGCGGAGCTTCTACTGGAAAAAAACGCAGCGGTGCAATTCGATTCCATCATCATTCAGGGAGACGCAAAAATCACCAAGCAATACATCAGTAATTACATTGGTATCAAGCAGGATGATCCGTACAGTGAAAAGCTGGTTAAAGAGATTACCACCCGAATTCAGGAACTGGCTTTCGTGGATGAAATTCGAAGTCCTGAAGTTCATTTCTACACCGACAAAACCACGCTTACTCTTTTTCTAAAACACAAAAAAGCAAACAACTTCAGTGGAATTGTAGGTGTATTGCCTGAAGAAGGAACGGGAGATATCCTCATCACCGGTGATGTGAACCTAAGCCTCAAAAACGCCATTGGTAAAGGCGAAGAATTGGAGCTCAATTGGAAGAAACTACAAACCCAAACCCAGGATCTTTTTGCCCGATTGGAGTTTCCCTTTTTGTTCAATACTCCTTTGGGCGCCGACCTGTCCCTAAGCATCTATCGACGCGATACCACCTTTACCACCGTCAACAGCAATCTGGGTGCGCAGTTCATTTTGCGCGGAGGTGATTACGTTAAAGTCTTTTTTGAAAACAACCAATCCAATCTCATTTCAGTTGAAGGTCTCGATGTCATTACCGAGCTACCCGAATATGCCGATGTACGCAGTAATTCCTTTGGTGTAGGAACTCAGCTTTCTCAATTGGATTACCGCCTCAATCCCCGGAGCGGGTTGGACCTTACCGGAGAAGTCAGTTTTGGTACCCGTGAAATACGGCGAAATCCAGCAGTGAATCAAGAAGTGTACGATTCGCTGGATTTAACCTCTAATCGATACCGTGGAAAACTGGATGCCCGGGTGTTTTTTCCATTTTTAGATCGCCACACTGTAATGGTTGGATCCCGAGCTGGGCTCATTATTGCCGATCAATTGTTTACCAATGAGCTCTATCGTATCGGTGGTTTGAAATCCTTGAGAGGATCGGATGAGGAATCCATTTTTGCATCCTCCTACACCATATTTACGGTTGAATACCGTTTTCTACTCGAGCGCAATTCTTTTTTCAGTTTGTTCTTCGATCAGGCCTGGTATGAAAATCAAGCTGCTCCGGAATTGATTACCGACACTCCCTTTGGATTTGGAGCCGGTGTAAGCTTTGAAACGAAAGTGGGTATATTCTCCTTGAACTATGCCCTTGGAAAACAATTTGATAACCCCATTGAATTCCGTGCAGGAAAAATTCACTTTGGCTTTATAAACTATTTCTAAAAGGATGGGATTAAGTCGTAAATTTGTGTCCTTGAAAAGTAGAATCGCATACCTTCCTCTGTGGATACTGATCGTTGGAATTGTTAGTGCCTGCTCGTCGAGCTACAACATTAGCAATGAAAACGTAGCCCAGATCTACAAACAAACCGACCAGCAAGTTCGCCCTGATTTTCAGGTTTACCACCTCAATGATGAAGAAACGGAATTGAATTTCCGAATTCAAAGTAAAAAACTGCTCTACGCCAAAAAGGGCGACAAGGGAAGCTACACATCTAAACTTCGGTTTAACTACGTGATGTATGAATCCTTTAACTCGAACCTCATCGCGGATAGTGGAACTTTCCACGTAACGGATACCAACAATGCCAAAGTGCTTAAGGAAATCAATGGACAGATTAAGCTCAAAGCGAAGTATCCCAACAAATATGTGCTCAAAATCACGGCTCAGGACTTAAATAAAAACTCCAGCGAAACGACACTTCTGGTTGTGGACAAAACTTCTCGTCAAGGACGGCAAAACTATTTGCTTGAAAATCCGGAAAAACGCGAAGTCAAGTATACCTACACTTGTGTGAAAGGAGAACAAATCAAGATTACCTACAACTCGGTTTACGCCCGCAAGCTCTATGTAAAATACTACGATCGGGATTTTCCACTGTCTCCTCCACCCTTTGCCTCCTACTCGCCCAAGCGGTTCGACTTTACTCCAGATAGCCTCTATGAAGTGAATCTGGACATCGAAAACTCCTTTGTGCTGGACGTCAATAAAAATGGTTTGTACCACATTCAAACCGATACTTCTACTCGTGAGGGACTTACCCTGCTCTGTTTCGACGATTACTTCCCTCAGGTTCGCACTCCAGAAGAGATGGTAGGTGTGTTACGCTTTATCACTACCAATCGGGAGTATGAACGTATCCAAATGGCGGACGACACCCGTAAACAGGTAGAAGAATTTTGGCAAACCATTTCCAGCAGCAATGATCGGGCTCGAGAGTTGATTCGCAGCTACTACGGTCGTGTAGAAGAGTCGAACCGGTATTTTACTTCCCATATTCAGGGGTGGAAATCGGATCGGGGTTTGATCTACATTGTTTTTGGACCACCTGATGTGATTTACAAAAGTGCCAACGGCGAAAGCTGGATTTATGGCAATGGCAAAAGTCAACCTACCCTAACGTTTAATTTCTCCTTGACTTTTAATCCTTTTAGCGCCAACGATTTTCGGTTGAACCGAAGCCCGGAGTACAAAAACTTCTGGTACAAATCGGTAGATACCTGGCGACAAGGGCGGGTGTATAGTTACTAATTCATGGAACATTCTTCGGATTTAATATTTGGTCTCCACCCTGTGGAGGAAGCGCTACGTTCATCGGTTCAGATCGATAAAATTTTAATTGCCCGTCAGGAAAAAGGGCAACCCAGTGTGCGCACGGGAAGTTTGGACGAGATCAAAGAAAATGCTCGTAAAAAATCGGTTGCGATCAACTACGTTCCCGTAGATAAATTGAATCGCATTACCCGTAAAAATCACCAGGGTGTGGTGGCCTTTATTTCTCCAATAAGCTTTCAATCTATTGAACAATTACTACCTCAATTGATGGAAAAAAAGGAGGCTCCATTGCTTCTGGTTTTGGATGGAATCACCGATGTAAGAAACTTTGGATCCATCGTGAGAACTGCCGAGTGCATGGGCGTAGATGCTGTGGTGATGCCGGCCCGAAATGCGTCTCCTATTAATGCAGATGCTGTAAAAACCTCTGCTGGAGCAGTCTTCAATATACCCATCTGCAAGGAAAAGCACTTTGGAAGCATTCTTCAATTCATTCAAGAGTCTGGAGTTCGTTTATTGGCGTGCTCCGAGAAGGCGCTCATTCCCATGTATACTGCTCGGCTAACCGGCCCTCTTGCTGTGATTATGGGTGATGAAGGCGTGGGAATTCATGAAAAGACCCTGGAACGCGTGGATCAGCATATCGGTATTCCCATGAAAGGAAAAACCTCATCCTTAAACGTTTCCGTAGCTACCGGAATGCTTCTTTCTGAATGCAACCGGCAGCGCTTATCCGAATGAAAATTCTCATTTTTGCAGCATGTCAGCACAAGTAGGTATTATCATGGGTAGCAAGAGTGACCTTCCGGTCATGCAAGAGGCTGCCGACATCTTAAAAGAATTTGGAATTGATTACGAATTGACCATTGTTTCGGCTCACCGAACTCCAGAACGCATGGTGGACTATGCACGCGGAGCAGCCGGTCGTGGAATCAAGGTGATCATTGCCGGAGCAGGAGGTGCAGCCCACCTTCCTGGAATGACGGCTTCGCTCACTCCCCTACCCGTAATCGGTGTTCCGATTAAATCAAGTAACTCGATTGATGGCTGGGATTCTATTCTATCCATTCTTCAAATGCCTAATGGAGTTCCTGTGGCCACAGTTGCCCTGAATGCCGCAAAAAATGCTGGAATTTTGGCCGCCCAAATCATCGGAGCCTTTGATTCTGAAATGTTGGCCAAAAACGCTGCCTACCAGGAATCTTTGAAAGAGAAGGTCATGGAGACCGTGCGCGAAGTGGAAGGACTTTAGGTCTGATTCTGCTAAACGCAAAGAGAAAGCCTAAATTTAACGGGCAGCTAACTCACTTTCGGCTCAAAAGCTCTATTTTCGGTATCTGTTCAACATGAAAAAAGAACTTGCCCTATCCTTCTTGGCAATATGTCTTGGATTTTCCTTGATGGCCACCAAAAACGACCGTATTACCGGTGCCCGATCGGGTGCTATGGGAAACGCTTCTGTTACCTTTTCTTCGGTTTATTCGGCTTTCAACAACCAAGCTGGATTGGGAGGACTTGAGTATGCCGAAGCAGGTATCGCCTACCGGAATCACTTTATGCTGAGCGAAACGGGTTACAAGGCCGCTGCTGTTGCCGTTCCTTTTAAATCGTTTGGAGTTATCGGGGTGAGCTTTTCCTCCTTCGGTTATTCAGCCTATGGAGAGCATCAAATTGGATTGGCCTATGCCAAGCAATTTGGCAAGAAGCTGTCTATGGCTCTTCAACTGGATTATTTGCAACTGCAATTCAACGAACCCTACGGAAGCACTGGAGTTTTGCTGGGTGAATTCGGAGTGCAAGCCCAATTGACCCAAGATTTGAGATTTGGTTTTCATGTATACAACCCTACCCGGGCCTATTTGAACAAAGATGTGGACGAACGGGTTCCCACGTACATTAAGGCAGGGTTGGCCTATGAATTCTCAGAAAAACTGCTCACCACTTTTGAAATCAACAAAGACCTGGATCACAACCCGGACTTTCGGGTGGGCGTGGAATACAAACCGGTGCAAAAATTGGCCATTCGAGCAGGGTTCAACACCTCTCCAGCTTCTCCTTCTTTAGGGGCAGGATTTCTTTTTGGCAACTGGCGAATTGATTTGTCTTCCGAATACCACTATGCCTTAGGGTTCACCCCCCAGGCTTCTATTCGATATGTTTTTGAAAAATCTGCTTCCAAAAAAGCTCAGAAGTAGTTTTCTGACTGCGCTTTTGCTACTGGTTTTCTCAGGGCTACATGCCCAGAAAAACAGAAGCGAGCAAGCGATCAATTTGGTCGAAGAACGCATCGAATACCTCACGCAATCTCTGGAAATAAGTGATGCCGATTTCACCACCCTTTTCGACGATCTGTACTTCTACTACGAGAATCCTTTGAACCTCAATGAAGCTACCCGAGAAGAGTTAAACCAGTTGCATATTCTCAACGATTTTCAAATCAACAACCTCCTTCGCTACCTGGATGAATACGGCTCGATGGCAACGGTGTATGAACTTACCCGGGTTGAAGGGTTTGACCCCAAGGCTATTCAAATGATATTGCCTTTTATCCAGGTGACGCCCAAAAAAGAAAAGGGTCAATTCAATTGGAAATTGGTTCCCAAGTACGGCAAGCACGAAGTGGTGATGCGATACACCCGGGTTTTTCCAGAGTCTGTAGGGTATCAGCCTGTAGCCGATTCAGTTTTGGAAGAAAACCCAAATGCCCGTTACCTGGGAAATCCAGATCGGTATTACTTCCGTTACCGATTCCAGTACCGTCAAAAAATAAGTGCGGGTTTTACCGCGGAAAAAGATCCAGGTGAGGAGTTCTTTACCGGAACTCAAAAAAGAGGATTTGACTTTTACTCAGCTCACGTTTTTGTGCGAGATATCGGTGTTATCAAACGACTGGCAATTGGTGACTACCATTTTCAATTTGGGCAGGGAGTTACTTTCTGGTCAGGTTTTGGTTTCCGAAAAACTCCGGCTCAAACCGTAGAAGTACAGCGTTATGCCCAGGTGTTTCGTCCTTATACTTCTACCGATGAAAACAACTACCTAAGAGGTGCCGCTACCACCGTTGCTTTAGGGCCTGTGGAAATATCGGCGTTTTATTCCAATAAGGGGATTGATGGAAATCTGGGAGATCGGGATACCCTTTCTGCCGAGGAAGCAGCCAGTTTTACCTCTTTTCAAACCTCAGGATTACACCGGACTCCTTCGGAAATAGAGGACAGAAAAGCGATTCGTGAAATCATTTATGGAGGGGCTTTGGAATACAAGTTCAAATTTGGACAGCTGGGAGTTACCGCCGTTCGTTCCGAATACTCCCCTACCCTCAACCGGGACTTACAGTTGTATCAGCTTTTTGAATTTAACAATGACCAGAATACCGTGGCCGGCTTGAACTACAAATTCGTACTCAACCGATTCACCTTATTTGGAGAAGAAGCCATCAGTGAAAACGGAGGGTATGCCTTGCTCAACGGAGCTGTGATGAACCTGGACCAACGCTTTAAGATGAGCGCTTTGCATCGATATTACTCCCCCGATTACCAGTCTTTGTACAGCGAAGCCTTTGGTGAACGTAGTGGGGTAAGGAACGAATCCGGAATATACCTGGGTGCAGAGTTCTACCCCATTCGACGTTTTTCGGTTCATGCCTTTGCCGATTTCTACACCTTCCCTTGGATATCCTACCGAACCGATGCTCCGGGAAGGGGAAATGAGTACTCCACCCAAGTGGTTTTCCGACCGGCACGTAAAATTGAATTCCTCTTCTTGTACCGCCACGAGACCAGAAGCAAAAACTACAATCCCCAGGAAGCTGCCATTAATCAAGTGAAAGATGAGCGCAACAACCGCTACCGGATTCAAATGACTGCCGACGCCAACAGCTGGCTTACCCTAAGAACGCGATTGGAAGTTAAGGATTATAAACTGGGCAATGATGGTACGAAATACGGCTATTTGTTCTACCAGGATTTGTACTTCTATGCTTTGGAAAACAAACTGGCTTTGAAACTCCGCTATGCCTTGTTTGACACAGACGACTACGATGCCCGAATTTATGCCTACGAAAACGACATTCGTTATCAGTTCATCGTGCCTGCCTTTTCAGAGCGAGGTAGTCGAATATACCTAACGGGAAGTTACAAGTTTACCGATTGGGCCACCTTCTACCTCAAAGTTGGCCAAACCTACCTATCTTCAAGAGATTACTTTGGAAGTGGAAAGGACCTGATCGAACAAGACACCCGAACCGACCTGAAAGCACAGCTGATTCTTAAATTCTGAATATTGAAATTTCAATGCTGATTTCTGAGGCAGCTCAAAATTCGAAGTTCAGAATCCAGAATTCGAAATTCAACTCTATTTTTGCCCCATGAGTTTAACTCCATATATCGTAGGAATAGCTGGCGGAAGTGCCTCAGGAAAAACGTCTTTCATTCGGGATATTCGAAATGCCTTACCCAAACATTCGTTGGCCGTTATTTCACAAGACCACTATTACCTGCCTAAGGAGAAACAACAACAGGATGAAAACGGATGGATCAATTTTGATCTACCCACCTCCATCGATCGTCAAACTTTTTTGACCGATATCCTTCGCTTGAAGGAAGGACATTCCATTGTTAAAACGGAATACACCTTCAACAACGCGGACAAAGAACCAGAGGAAATTGTGATTCAGCCTGCCCCTATAGTAGTGATGGAAGGCCTATTTGTTTTCCACTACGAGGAGATTCGTAAACTACTCGACTTGCGGGTTTATCTGGACGTTAGAGAAGACATCAAATTGCAGCGCCGCATCAAACGAGATGCAGAAGAGCGCGGCTATCCGGAACATGAAGTTCGCTATCAGTGGGACAATCATGTGACCCCATCTTACAAAAAGTACCTGCGTCCCTACCGGGATGATGCCCATGTAATCATCACCAACAATACTTCTTACAACAAAGGATTGGATGTTCTTTTGAGCCACCTGCGGTCCAAAATTTCGTGAAAAACTTGTACCCCAATTTACTTGGTGTGCTGCCCGGGTAAAATTACCTTTGCGCAAAACATAAACGCACAATAAGGGTACTATGAAATTCTTTATCGATACGGCAAATCTGGAACAGATTCAAGAGGCTGCTTCCCTCGGAATTCTTGATGGAGTAACTACCAATCCTTCGCTTATGGCCAAGGAAGGAATTACCGGACAAGAACGCATCATTCAACACTACATTGACATCTGCAACATTGTAGATGGTGACGTAAGTGCAGAGGTTATCTCTACCGATTTTGACGGTATGGTAAAAGAAGGTGAGCACCTGGCTTCTCTTCATGAGAACATCGTAGTAAAGATCCCTATGATCAAAGACGGTGTTAAGGCCTTAAAATACTTTTCGGATAAAGGAATTAAGACTAACTGTACCCTCGTATTCTCCGCTGGACAAGCCCTTTTGGCTGCTAAGGCCGGAGCTACTTATGTTTCTCCTTTCATCGGTCGTTTGGACGATGTATCTACAGACGGTATGGATTTGATTGCTCAGATTCGTCAGATCTATGATAACTACCTATACGACACGCAAATTTTGGCTGCGTCTGTACGTCACACCATGCACGTGATTAAATGTGCTGAAGTGGGTGCTGATGTTATGACCGGACCACTTTCTTCCATCACTGGATTGCTTAAGCACCCTTTGACCGATATCGGTTTGGAAAAATTCCTGGCGGACTACCGCAAAGGAAACGCTTAAGTTCTTCGTTAATCCCTCTTTAGCTTCATGCGGGCAGTAATTCAACGAGTGAGTCGAGCCAGCGTGGCCATTGACGACCGCATTGCGGGCAAAATTGATCAGGGCCTTTTGGTGCTGCTGGGGATCGAAGAGGAAGACGATCAAAATGACATGGAGTGGCTGAGTCGAAAGATTTGTCAGCTACGCATATTTGCCGATGAAAACGGGGCCATGAACCTGAGCGTTCAGGATGTGGGTGGTGATTTGTTGGTGGTAAGCCAATTTACCCTACACGCCAAAACCAAAAAGGGTACTCGGCCCTCTTTCATCAAGGCAGCTCGTCCGGAAACGGCGATTCCCCTCTATGAAGCTACCGTAAAACAGATGGAAGCCGATATGGGCAAACCTGTGCAAACGGGAGAATTTGGTGCGATGATGCACATTGAATTGATTAACGACGGACCGGTAACGATCTGGATAGATACCAAAAACAAGGAATAATGACAATCCAAGAAGCACAAAAAACGGTTGATGAATGGATCAATACGATTGGCGTTCGCTACTTCAACGAATTGACCAATATGGCACAATTGACCGAAGAAGTGGGTGAAGTTGCCCGTATTATCGCTCGTCGATATGGAGAACAAAGCGAAAAGGAATCGGATAAGGACAAGGACCTTGGTGAAGAATTCGCCGATGTTTTATTCGTATTGATTTGCCTGGCGAATCAAACGGGTGTGGACCTAACGGAAGCGTTTGAAAAGCGAATGGAGCGCAAAACGAAAAGGGACAAGGATCGTCACAAGAATAACGAGAAGCTTAAATAAGGTAAGCACCCTGCTACTCCATCAGTTTATCTACCCTTAGAAACACATCCCAATACTTTTCCTGGGTCATGTCGGCCCAATGGATTTGATAATAGCGGTATTGGTAGGTTTGAATCTGACACAGGAGTAGTAATGTAAGCACTCCTCCAACCAGTACTTTGTGCCGCCATCCGGCAAACTGGTGCAGGGCCATAGCCAACAAAAAGCCGAATAGAGGAAGGTACTCGATATAAACCCGAGAAGAAAAACTACCTCCATAAAACCACATCCACCAGCTGGAAAGGACGTAGGTTAAAACCGCAAAAAAGAGGAGTACATTCCAGGCTTGAAACCGGTTAAATTTCCAAAGTCCCCAAAGACCTGAAACAAGAGCTAAGAGGTATAAAGGAGTGTACAGGAACAGCCCCTTTTTGTAACTAAACAGAATATCCCACATATGTGGGTCAGTCCAGATAAAACCTTCTTCACCGTAGGAATACACCCAAAAAGAGTCCACCGAAACGTAGTAGATCAATCCCTGGATAAAAGGAAAGAAAAGACCTATTAAAATTACAGGTAGCAGCTGGGCAGGTCGTTGAAGGAGATATCGAGCACCAAGTAAAAACTGAGATAGAGATCCAGCCAAAAAAGGAAGCAACAAAACCACCAAACCATTAACCGGTCTGATCAAAACAATCATCCCCAATACGGCTGCAACGCCCATGGCTGATAACCCATTTGGCTTCCGAAAATAGCGATCTCCCAAGGCTAAAAAACCACTTACAAAAGCAAAGGAATAGACATGCGACATACCAGGTTCACTCACGATGTAGTAGAACAAATTGGTACCAAACACGAGTCCAATGAAAACCAAAATTTGAGCACCTTCCTTCACTCCATACCGACGCAACCAAGCCCCGAGAAACAATAAGCCAAGCAGGGTATAAAACACCGCCGCTACATTAATAAACATGGGATAAAGCCGCGAATATCCATCGGCATCACCACCCGACATCCAAGTAAGCACATGGGCCATACCAAAGAAAGGGGCCTGTGCCAAAGCGGTTCCCGCAAAATACTTGTTGGTGACCTTTCCATTGGATTGGGTACGGTAGTCGTAGAAAAGATTGGGATCGTGGTATTTCTCTCTTTCGATCATATCGAAAAAGCCGTAGTTTAAATCCTGGTAAATGAATACCGCAGGCAGGTAAGCATAATAGCCCTTTCCGTCCGCTTCCAAAATGTTTTTCCATCTTTCCTTACCCCAATTCACATTGGAGCAAATGGCCAGCAAAAGGGCCGTCATAACCAATAGAACCCACCCTGAAGGTTTTATCTTTTTAAGCGGTTGTAACATGAAGGTGTAAAGGAATAAAAATCCTAAGGAATAAGCTGGCTTAGGTCAAAATAAGTGCAAGGGTCCCCGAGAATGGTTACCTCTCTGGAAACTACGGTACCAGGTGAAGTGTGTAATTCCAAAATATGCTTACCCTGAGTTAGTCGCAGGCTCTTTCCCGGATCCAAAGGTGAACGGGTGTCACATGGAACGGGATCAACATCATAATCGGAAGAGTTGATCTCAACCACATAATCATCATCTACGCGCAGGGTCCAGGTAGAATTTAAAGGTTGGGAAGAATAGAAAACTACCTGCGTTTCGGAAAAAGCTTCCCGTGTAAGCATCACTTTCTGGCAAGCCTCAGGAATCAAATCCACACTTCCCTCCCATTCATTACCCGCCTGATCGGTAGCCCGGTAATTATAGGCTTGAGGAACAAAGCGAGTAAAGGTTAGCTGACCTTCTCCACCTATACAGGCATCTTCTTCAATAGGGTGAAAATTGAATGTACCAGATCCCATACTTCCTCCATCGTAGCATTCTACCTTTTTGAGCTCAACATTTATGGCTCCTCCTTTTTCAGTATTGGTGCAAAATGAGATGGTTCCCGGAAGGTAGGAGCAACTGCATCCCTCAGGTTGTGCATTTGCGTTGTAGTTGTCCGCATTGGGATCAGCACACCCCGATTCTTTACAAGATTGAAACATAGCCATCAATGCCAACAATAGCAATCCTGTCCACTTTCCCTTTCGGGAAATGATATCTGCCCTTCTTAAAATTTCAACCATGTAGAATATTTTCCCCTGGTCAGGGGCTAAAAATATTCATTTCCTGTTAAACGCAAAAAAAAATGTTCTGAGCACTAGGGGATTCCCCTGGATCTAAGAGTCTAAAACACTATTGGCTATCAGCACTTTAAATAGATACCCAAGAAATTAGGAAGTAAGTTCCTGATAGCGAAAGCAATCCTGCATGTGGTCATTCACCATTCCTGTAGCCTGCATATGGGCGTAGATAACAGTGGATCCAACAAATTTGAATCCCCGTTTTTTCAAATCCTTGCTAATCTTATCCGATAGTTCTGTTTTGGCAGGTACTTCTCCCATCTCCTTAAACTGATTCACCTGTGGTTTTCCACCCACAAAATTCCAGATATAAGAACTGAAGGACCCTTCCTCTTCTTGCACCTTTATATAGGCCTGTGCATTAGAAATGGTGGCCAAAATCTTCAATCGATTTCGAATTATCCCGGCATCCTGTAGCAATTCTTTGACCTTGGCATCATCGTATTGGGCAATCTTGCGGTAATCGAATTGGTCAAAAGCCCTTCGAAAATTCTCTCTTTTCCGCAACACGGTTATCCAGCTTAAGCCAGCCTGAAAGGTTTCCAAAATCAAAAACTCAAACAAGCGATCCTCATCGTATAAAGGAGTTCCCCATTCTTCATCGTGGTATTGGACATACAAAGGATCTGTTCCGCACCAGCTACATCTATTGCGGGAGTTGGTTTCTGACATTGTATAAGGAATTATTGGCCTTCTATTAAATAGATGATTCCGGTTTCGGATTGCTCGTATCCAAAGTTGTCTTTAAGGCCGGCATATTGAATCACATAAGTATAGACTCCTGCCGGACACTTGGTTCCATTCGGATGATTTCCATCCCAGGCCGCTTCGAGTTCATGACCGGTAAAAACGAGTTGCCCCCATCGATCGTAAATGAACATGTGAAATTCAAGTACGTTCTGACCGTAAATTCTGAATTCATCATTGATTTCATCTCCATTCGGTGAAAACGAATTCGGAATCCAAAGGGTGATACTATCGCAGAGCTTTTCTATATTGATAATCGCCGTATCCATACAGCCGTGCTCATCCAATACTTCCAGAGTATAGCGCCCTTCTTTTTGAATAAGAATCTCTTTTCGCCTGCTCCCATTGCTCCAATAGTATACTGCAAAATCATCTTCAGGCCCGAGGAAATAGTTCAAATTACACCAGGTAAAATCCAGGTCAGGGTCAAAGGTAATTTCCGGATCTCCCACCACATTGATATCGAGCGTATCAGAAATGGCACATTTACCATCGTATGAATGAATGACCTGATAAACCCCTTCGCCACTATCTCTGGGCCTAAATCTGCCCGTGGTATTAATTACCCCATCAATGGTCCATGTACCGCCGTTTGCACGACTTTCTAAACGTACACTTTCCACCGACAAACAATAATGAGTCTGGTTGAGAATGGTAGGGTCCTTGTACTCATGCACAAAGATGAATTTAGTCTCCCGGAAGCGACAACCGTTGGAATCAGAAACCACGTACCTTATGGCATGATTACCCACATTAAGTCCATCAGGATTAAACCAACCCTGCGCAGAATCTACAACTCCTTTGCCCGAAAATTCACCTCCCGGAGTATTTGGGGTCAACTGGATAATTTGATCCGAATTACAGGCAAAATCAGGTGCGGTAAATTCAGCATCCGGTTTCGCATGAATTCGAATTTGCTGGTGTCCCGTATCACCACAAGCCCCAGCAATTTCATAACGAATATTGTGTAACCCGGGACCAGCCGTAGAAGGGCTAAACCGCCCAACAATTTGATGCGTGATCCCCCGTCCAAACCAAGTTCCTCCAGGGTTTCGGGATCTAAGAACAGTATCGTTGTGGTTTTCACAAAACGGGCCATTGGTCAATAAGGTCGCATCAGCAGCCTGGGTAACTACTACATTAACAGCAGCTGTATCTCGGCATCCATTCGTATCGAGCGTGATGTGGCTAATTGGATAATTACCAGCCGGAACATTTCTTGGATTAAAGACACCCAGTTTAAAATCAGAAAGGCCATTCCCTAGGAAGCTACCGTTGGAAGTGAGGGTAAGTGCCGTATCGTTTGGTGAATTGGTGCAAAGGGCCGTTTTCAAATTAAAGGTTGGATCATCCGGCTTAGAAACCAGAATATTTAGGGTATCACTATCCGGACAACCACCGGTAAAGGAATAGACTATTTGATGGGTTCCAGGAAGTACAATTCGGGGATTGAACTGGCCGGTACCGTTTACTCCATTGCCACTCCAGGTTCCGCCCGTTTGAACGGGTACAAGCATAGATGGAGCATCATTAAAGCACTTCACCGTAGGACCATTAAAGCTGGCATCATTTCCCTGAGCTAACCAAAAGGTATCTCGAATGGTGGTTTTACAATGATTTCCCACGGTATAAACGGTGGCATTGTTTCCAAAGGGAGGTTGAAAATTGAGCAAGAAAGTTCCTTGTTGAGAAAGAAAAGGATTTCCGCTCCAGGTTCCGGTAGAAGGGTTAGCGGTAAAGGTGACGTTAGGTGGTCCTGTACAAATGGTATCGGGCACAAAGGTTTGAACCGTTGGAAAGGTATCCACGATGAGGAAAATGGTTTGTGTATCTCCACAAAGTCCACCGGAAGAATAGGTAACCCAATTGGTATCGAAGAGGGCTTGCCCTGGTGAAAACTGGCCATTGCTTGTATTCAGTCCCGAGCCTCCCTGCCATGTTCCACCTGGATCTGCGGTGGTCAGCGTAAAAGGAGGATCACTTTTGCAGTAAATTCTTTTGGTGGTTGTTATGGTAGCATCGAAGGATGATGGGTCTATATTGACCGTGACCGAGTCCAATATGGAATCACAACCCGCCGTGACCGTGACGTAATACTTTGTTGTGGCGGCTGGTGATGCCTTGGGATTGGCCACCGTATCACTACTGAGACCGTTGGAAGGCCCCCACTTATAGCTGTAGCCCGTTCCACCTACATCTAAGGCAGCACTATCTCCTCCACAAATGGTGGTGTCTTTTAAAATGCTGGTGTAGCTATTCAGAATATTCTGGTAAACACAAAACTGCTGCAGGTTGCTCGCCCCACCTGTGGAAGCAACGATTCCCCAATAAACCAAAGAATCTTTAAAAACAGAGTCAATTAAGTTGCCCTGGTAAGAGGTTCTGAAATCGCAATCGAACCAAACCGATAAGCGGGTGGAATCCGCATCCCATGAAATTTTTACGTGGTGCCATTGCCCATCTTCCACATTGGTTGTGGTGGGTGAAATCTGGATCGGTCCAGCTAAGTTGTTGACGCCGGAATGATTATTATTCCCTTTGGCCAGGATGGCGAGGTGATCGTACCAGGGATCCGAGAGGTTTCCATTTTGCCAGGTATCAAACTCAATGACCACCGAGCTATCAAGACCTTGGTAGCCCATACCTCCTCCCCAGTACCATTCGAAGGACTTCGCGAAGGTCGAAATAGAAAAGCCATTCCATCCGCTCCCCCATTATTACTTCCAAGGTAAGCATCGAAGGTGTATTCAAAATCGTGCTTAAAGTTGACCCGGGTATTGTTGTAAACCGCACCGCGTTGACTGTTGAGAGCCTGGGTAATTCGAAAGCACCCATTACCCAATACAGCAGCCGTTCCGGTTACCGTGTATTGGGCATGAGAGACCATAGAAAATGCGGTCGCTACCCAAAGTGCAATTATGAGTTTAAATCTTATTCCCAGAAAAACAGTCATGAACCACCAGTTCGATGGTTCCAAATATAGCCATTATCCCGAGCTTTAGGAGCTTGAATGACAAATCGGTAGACCGGGCGAATGAACGGCCGGGCTGGATTGGTGGTTACAAGAGTATGGAGCAAAAAAAAGGGAGCTATGTCAGTAAGCTCCCTTTGCGGAATTAGAACTATTAACTAAAAACAAATTACTCCGCTAGTACTACAACGTTGTTGTTTAACACTTCAACTACGCCTCCATTAACCTGGAAACTTTCTTCGTTTTGACCGTTTTTTACCACGATCTCACCCTGGCGTAGGGAAGCGATCATCGGTGCATGATTATTCATCACACCGAATGATCCGTCTTTTCCAGGGAAGGTTACCAATTCGGCATCACCCTGGTATATGTTTTTGTCTGCAGTTAAAATCTCAACCGTCATGTTTTCCTTTATTAGGCCATGGCCAACATAGACTCACCGGTCTCGATAGCCTCTTCAATACTTCCTTTCAAGTTGAAAGCGGCTTCCGGATATTGGTCTACTTCACCATCCATAATCATGTTAAACCCTTTGATCGTTTCCTCGATCGGCACCATAACTCCTGGGATACCTGTAAACTGCTCAGCTACGTGGAAAGGTTGAGACAAGAAACGCTGAACACGACGAGCGCGGTGTACGATCAACTTATCTTCTTCACTCAATTCATCCATACCCAAAATGGCGATGATATCCTGAAGTTCTTTGTATCGTTGAAGGGTTTCTTTTACACGCTGAGCACATTTGTAGTGTGCTTCACCTACGATCTCTGGAGTAAGAATACGAGAAGTAGAATCCAATGGATCTACCGCTGGGTAGATACCCAACTCAGCAATCTTACGAGAAAGTACCGTAGTTGCATCCAAGTGAGCAAAGGTTGTTGCAGGAGCAGGGTCAGTCAAGTCATCCGCTGGTACGTAAACCGCCTGAACCGAAGTAATCGAACCATTCTTAGTAGAAGTAATTCGTTCCTGCATTACACCCATTTCTGAAGACAGGGTAGGCTGGTAACCTACTGCAGATGGCATACGACCCAAAAGGGCTGATACCTCAGAACCTGCCTGGGTAAAACGGAAAATGTTATCGATAAAGAACAGGATATCTTTTCCAGATCCAGTTCCATCACCGTCGCGGTAGTACTCAGCCAAGGTCAATCCTGACAAAGCCACACGAGCACGTGCTCCTGGAGGCTCATTCATCTGACCGAATACGAATGCCGCTTTAGATTCTTTCAATGTGTTTTTATCAACCTTGGTAAGGTCCCAACCGCCATTTTCCATGGACTCGTTAAACGCTTCACCGTACTTGATAATTCCGGATTCGATCATCTCACGAAGAAGGTCATTTCCTTCACGAGTACGTTCACCTACACCGGCGAATACAGACAAACCGTCGTATCCTTTTGCAATATTGTTAATCAACTCCTGGATCAATACGGTTTTACCTACACCGGCACCACCAAACAATCCAATTTTTCCCCCTTTAGCGTAAGGCTCGATCAAGTCGATTACCTTAATACCGGTAAAAAGTACTTCAGAAGAAGTTGACAAGTCTTCAAATTTAGGAGCGGCATTGTGGATAGCGCGTCCCCCAGTTTTATCAATGGTACCGATACCGTCGATGGTATCTCCCACTACGTTAAACAGTCGGCCGTTTACATCGTCACCAATCGGCATACGGATTGGAGCTCCCTGAGCCACCGCTTCCATACCTCTTTGCAAACCATCTGTGGCATCCATTGCAATGGTACGAATGGTATCTTCACCAATGTGCTGCTGACATTCAAGCACTACTTTAGAACCGTCTTCACGGGTCACCTCAAGGGCGTCATAAATATTGGGAAGCTCAACTCCGCGTGTCTCGAAAGTGATATCGAGAACCGGGCCGATGATCTGAGAAATTTTACCTACTTGTGCGGACATTTTTCGTCTGATTATTTTAGTATAATAGCTAACTCTAAATTTGAGCGCAAAAGTAGGTCTTTTTGAGTTAAGAAAAATGCGTTTGTTGATAATTTAAATTAGCTACTTTTGAGCGAAATCAGAAGCCTCAAAATTATTTTTGTAAATCATTGATTTCCTGAACCTTACACACCCGCTAAGAAGTTGAAAATTTACAACAGCATTTCGGAGTTTTCCACCACTCTCCCCATTGTCGGAACAACAGGAACCTTTGACGGTGTTCATCTCGGTCATAGACAAATTTTAAAACGCATGTCGGAATCGGCTCGCGAAATGGAAGGAGAAACGCTCCTTCTCACCTTCTACCCTCACCCAAGGATGGTGCTGTTTCCCGAGAATAATGACCTGCGATTGTTGTGCTCTCAAGAAGAAAAAATTGAACTTCTTCGCGAAACCGGATTGGACCATTTGGTTATTCACCCTTTTACCCGTGAGTTTTCAAGGCACACCTCCATTGAGTTTGTCCGGGATATCCTCATCCACCAATTGCACGTGAAGAAATTGGTGATTGGTTATGATCATCAATTTGGTCGCAATCGGGAAGGATCTTTTGAGGAATTGGTGGAGCTCAGTGATCTCTACGGTTTTGAAGTGGAAGAAGTGCAGGCTCAAAATTTTGGCGAAATCGACGTAAGTTCCACCAAGATTCGCAAGGCTTTGAATGCTGGAGATGCGGCAAAGGCTAATGCATACCTCAGCTCGAACTACCTCCTTTCCGGAACCGTAGTCGAAGGAGAAAAACTGGGCCGGAAAATTGGATTCCCCACTGCCAATATTGCCCTGGACTTTGCCCACAAACTTATTCCGGCACCGGGTGCTTATGCCGTTCGGGTGCGTTGTTTAGGAAATTTTTTCAAGGGTATGCTCAATATTGGGATACGCCCAACAGTTAATACTGGGAACCAGTTAACCCTTGAGGTGCACATTTTTGATTTTGACCAAAGCATTTATGGAGAATCGATTCAAGTGGAATTGGTTGACCGTATCCGGAATGAAGTTAAATTTGAAGGTATAGAGGCACTCCAGAAACAATTGCATGCTGATCGTGAAAAAAGTCTTTCCATATTGGGCTAATGCCTTGGCCACCTTTATTCTTGGGCTGATGACCTTTACGGTTCAGGGCCAACATTACTCCCTCGAACAACTTGACACGGTCTATACCTACACTTCTTTAGACGAAGCGCTCAAAAATCCTGAGGACGTTATCAAACTCAACTTGCGAAAGAAAAAACTGGACTCGATCCCCAAGGCTGTCTTTACCTTAACCAACCTGCAAAGCCTGAACCTGGAAAAAAATAAGATTGACACGCTTCCTCCTGAATTGGGGCAACTAAAGCACCTGCAAGTGCTCAAGCTCAACAAAAACGTGATTCGGGAAATCCCGGAAGTAATCGGTGAGCTCACCGAACTAAAACGTTTTCACATCGGAGAAAATATGCTGGTTTATGTGGATCCAGCGGTTGGTAAATTGGCTTCTCTCGAATACTGGGATATTTGGAGTAACGATCTTATTGGACTGCCCAATACCATTAAGGAACTCAAAAATTTGAAGGAATTAGATATGCGTGTCAACGCGGTTAAGGAAGAAGTACAAGTAGAAATGCAGGACTGGCTTCCATCCGCTAAAATGCACTTCTCCTACGATTGTAATTGCTATTAGATGAAAGTTTCTGTCGAAATCAGTAAGTATCCCCTCACCAAGGATTACCTGGAACCTATTCAAAATTTTATTGACCAGCTTCACACCTATCCGGACATAAAGGTGGAAACCAATACCATGAGCACCCAAATATTTGGCGAATACGATTTAGTAATGCGAGCCCTCCAGGCCTGTATTAAGCAATCTTTCATCGACGATTCTAAGACGGTGTTTTCCATGAAAATCCTAAATGCGGACCTCGATCCGGAAGCTCCCCAGTTTTAGCCACAAAGACTTATGAACCAACAAATCACCTTACGACCATTTACCCGAGAAGATGCGCCGAGAATGGCGGAATTGGCTAACAATGCTTCGATTAGCCAAAATATGCGCAACGCCTTCCCGCATCCCTATACCCGCGAAAATGCATTGGAATTTATTGGCATGGCCAACTCGATGGATCCTGTCACAATATTCGCCATCGAGGCCGATGGAACTTACGTTGGAAACATAGGCCTGCACAAAGCCGAAGATGTTTATCGAAAGAGCGCCGAAATCGGCTATTTCATTGGAGAACCTTTTTGGAATCAAGGCATAGCGAGCGCAGCTGTAAAACAGATGGTGGAATTTGGATTTGAAACCTTGAATCTCAAACGAATTCACGCCGGCATCTTTGATTACAACCAAGCCTCGGCACGGGTTTTGGAGAAATGCGGCTTTGAAAAGGAAGGAATAGCCCGAATGGCCGTATTCAAAGGAGACCAATTTTACGATGAATTGCGCTACGCCATCATCAAAGCGTAGAATGGATAAAAGAAATGCAGCCCACCTCAAATAAAGATGAGCTGCACCAGCGCTAATTCAGGATACTCGACCTAAATTAAAAAACTACAATGCGATGATATTCTAAGAGTTGGCCCTCTTGATGAACTTCAAGAAGGTAAATCCCAGCGGGAAAATCCGACAAATCCCAGTTTTCCTCAGTCCCAATTCGGGATTCCCGGATTTTCCTACCAGCTGGTGATCTAAGGGTAAGCTTTGTACCTACCTCAACCCCGGTATAACGAATAGTTAGCACATCACTAACCGGGTTGGGATAAACACTCACCTTAGCTTCTTCTACCACATTAATTCCCGTGACGTTGGGCGAAGAGCTTTTATCAAGCTCCCAATTCTTTGAAGGGTCATATAAATCGTCGTTCCACACGGTATTGGAACCTACGGCTGCCGCAACTTTCAGGGTTATCTTGTCTCCTCCCATCTCGGCATCAGTAATCAAATCTGTCCTTTTCATACCCAGGTATATATACCCTTCTGCAGCACTTACCCGTGCCGATAAATTGTTGGAGTGAAGGTTTCGGTAATTGGACCCGTTTACTCCGGCAGCATTGGATATCCCTATGGTTCCAATGTAGTTGGACGGAGCCGTTCCGGTTACCCAAAAAGTGAGTAGCTTGTGGTAAGGTGCTGTATTGGTTTGCCCCCAAAAGTTGAAGGTGGCTCCTCCGCCAGGAATATTGATCATGAGGTTTACTCCAAGCTGATTCAGATTTATTCCTGAGAGGTTATTCACGGCTATTCGAAACCAGAGGCTGTCGGATGCAGGCTCGTAGGAAACGGCCAATTCCGTACCGTCAAGGAGCATGGCATTACTCCCATCGCCAGATTGATCTGTTAGTAAGGTAGTGTAGGTTTGAGCGGAAAGTTGGGTGCCGATCAAAAAACAAATGGAAAAGAGATAAATAATGGTTTTCATAAGTAGATAATTAAATGAGACTTAGCCTGACAGACGAGGGGGTAGCCTGATCGTTGGCAAATCGGGTCTCTACATTATCTATACAAAACCGATAACTACCTATAAATCAATTTAGTCAAATTGAATGTATGACTTCTGAAAGCCCATCTTTGGAAGACAACCCCAGTTTTTTACGCAATCGGTAACGGGCCATATCCACACTTTGGGGGGCAATATTGAGCAAGGATGCCATCTGTTTGGAGGATAAATTCATGCGCAGAAATGCACAGAGTTTTAAATCCGTAGAAGACAATCCGGGATAAAGCTGGGTTAGTTTCTGAAAAAAGGATTGATGAACCGCTTCAAATCGCAGGTTGAATTCCTTCCACTCCTGCTCGTTCAATTGAGTACTCTTCAAATAGGTTCTCAGCTCGATCGCCTCCTCCCTACCTGGATTTCCTGTAGCCAGCTTTTCTTCCACCTGGCGAATGATCTTCTGTTTGCGCTCCAGTTCGAGGGTGTAGGTAAGCAGGTGCTTTTCTTTTTCTTCCAATTTCAAATGAAGTTGTTCCGCATCCGACTCCAGTTGCTCAATATGAGCGGACCTGGATTTTCTCTCGGCATCCCATAAAACTTCTTTCTGCTTACCCTTCAAGCGGCTTTTTCGATACAACACCATGTAGACCATAGCCAAAACCAGGATTACAAGGAGAGCGATGGCCAACCAAGTCAGTAGTTTTTGCCTTTTATTCAATTGCCTTTTCCAAAAGTTTTGGGTGGACGCCAAATCCCGCTGAGCTTCTTCGGTCACCTGCTTTTTCTCGAGGGCCTTAATATTGCTCATTTTTCGAAGGCTGTACAATGAATCCTCATAGATCTTAGCCTGTTCAGCATGAAAGAGAGCTGCTTTATGATTACCTGCTTGTTGCTCCAAATCTTTCCAAAGCCGGTGGGCATCTTTTTGCCCTTCTGTGAATTCGAGTTCGTCCGCATACTTCAAGGCCTTATCCGCAGCCCATCGCGCCGAATCTGGAAATCCTTGTATGAGGTAGCCCTTACTGGCATTAATCCAGCAGTGCACCTCCGCTTTCCTATCACCCGATTGTTGCGCACAGTAAAGCCCCCTACGCCCATAGAAAACCGCAGAATCCCCTTCACCCAAATCCGAAAAGACCAAGGCCTTGTTTTGGTAGCTCAATGCGAGGCAGGCTGAATCAGACAGGCTATCTGCCAAATGCAAAGCTTGGTTCAAATGCTCCAGGCTTTCCTGACTCCTTTGCTGCTTTTGATAGATTACTCCGAGGTTGATTAAATTCAGCATTTGAGCATACCGATCCTTGCGTTGCTTGCCAAGTTCAAGGGATTGGCGCTGGTATTTCTCTGCCCATTCCCATTCGCCTAAATCAATGTATAGGATGCCCAGACCGTTGCAAGCTCTAACGGTAAGGTGATCGTATTGATGAGTCTGAGAGAGTTTGAGTGATCGGAAATAGTAGAACAATGCTGAATCCAAATCTCCTGCAATCCAATACCAGGCGCCATTGGCCAGGTCGTTGTAGGCATGGTAAACCGAATCCGAAATAGCCACCACCGATCGATTCATGGAATCCAGGTAAAGTCGAGAGGAATCGGTCTGACTGTGTCTGTATTGGTTGTAGTGATCACTGTAATAGGTGTATACTTCGGTATCCGGGGTTTGCGCAGCGGAAAGCCAGGGCATCCCCAGAGATCCCAACAGGAACAGGAAGCGAGTAATCACCCGAAATATTGGTTTGGTCATTTACAAATTCTACTTATCCAATGATCGAAACAAGCTCTAAATTAAGTCGTTGGTCAAAAAAACGCCTTCAATCTACCAAGAGGCGGTTTGGTTTTATTGAGCGTAAGGGTGAGTTTGAAGAGTGTACCCAAGTACAAATCCATCTGTTGAAAGGCGGAAAACAAAAACTCCCAATCCGGTAAAACTTCTTTGACTGGAATGGGAGTTTTAAATGTCCTTCATTCTTTAGGTGTCCTCAAGGAACAGCCATCTGAATTCAAGTAAAAGGCTATTCTTTAATCAATTTGAATGAGCCGCTTTTGGTTTGAGATCGAACCCTTACCACATAGCTTCCTTGAGCAAGAGCTTCCACATGAATGGCATTAACAGAAGCCGTTAATCTACCGCTTAAAACCCGTTGCCCTGTTAGGGAGTAAACTTCGAATTCTGCCTCTTCCTCAAGTTCCACATGAACCAGAGTTGAGCTCGGATTTGGCCAAACAGTAAAACGGGCAAATTCGCTAGTAAGCTCAGCCACCGAAACCGGAGTAAATCCACTTTCAAAGCGAGCCAGGTAACCTCCCGTCTGTCCACCATGCCCAGTCACATTAGACTGAAGGTAACTGCTCGGATTCGGTTTCTTAAGCGGAATGGTATTGGATGGGTCCGGATTGATTCCTCCTGAAATAAACACCCGGTCCGTTCCCGAGTTATAGGAAATCAACTGCTTTTGCTCTCCAGCTCCGCCTCCATACCAACTGCTCCAGGCCAATCGATCAGTACGGCTGTAGGCTTGAATGTAAGAATCCTGAGAACCCTTTTGCCAGGCATTTCCGTTGGTGTCTTCCTGAAGCCAGAGTTCCTGATCATTGTCTGTTAAAACAAAGGTCGAACCTGTAGGAGGTGTTCCATAATTGGCTCGTGACTGAGGTTGATTGCAGGTAGTACTACCAGTTACATAGAGGCCTACGCCCGGAACAAATTCCAAATCCTCCACCGAAGAAAAGGAATTCGCATCGTTACAGCCCACGAAGGTGCGCCACTCAATTTGTTGGCGGTCTTTGAAACGGACAATCACTCCCTGACCTGGGTTGGATACGGTGGGCACCCATTGATAACCGTTGCTTGTGGTTGCCCCTGGGAAGGTAGAAGGGTCCTTGGTAGTTCCACCTAAATAAACCTGAGAAGAATCGTTTGGATCGATCGCCAAACTGGGATCGGTGATTTCTTCCCAGTCACTACCTAAAAAGGTAGACCACTGCATTTCATCCTGGTCATTTAAGGCGGCAATGAAGTAGTCGTGTCCCCAATTGCCTTTTCCATTGGCTTGGATGTAGGAGTTACCCGATTTGTCACATACGGGAAAGAGGTGGCGATGGAGGTTTAAATTGCTATGCGGCCACACACAACTTCCCGTTAAGCCATCCTTGGTCTTGGTATACCCGGCGATGTAATAATTCCCTTCGCCATCATGTTCTACCGCAGTAACTGCATCATCGTATCCACCACCAAAATAAGATCCATAGGAAAGGTTAAAATTATTGACATTGTACCGTCCAATAAACCCCTCGTCATCCGATTGCATGATCTGGTAATAGCTACTGTTGCTGGTTTGACGGGCAAGAGGAAACTTTCCTTGGGGTGTATTGGTTTTACCCACGATAATGACTTCGTTGTTTCCGGCATAATCCAGGTCATAGATTTCGTCGTTTTCTTCGCCGCCTATGTAGGTTTCTATTATTGGCTGGTCCAATTGGGCATTAAATCGAACCAGTACACCTGTATAATCGTTGCTATCCAAGGAAGGATTCTTTCCTAAATTTCTTAGAGAATCACTTTTAGTATGACCAGCTACCAAAATTTCACCATTCGGAAGAACCTCACCACATGTAAACCGGTCTTCCAACCTCCCACCATAATAATTACCATAAAATTTCTCCCCTAAATCGGTAAATGATCCTATAAAGGCATCTTGATTTCCTTGAAACCTCTGGGGGGTATTTAAAAAAATTGGAAACGCTGAACTTCCTGTATGTCCTACCATATAGGTGAATCCTTGATTGCTTTGAAACAGGCCAAGCGGTTCATCATTTAGACTAGTACTCACATAGGTACTCCACTCCAACCCATCTGGATTACCAGATATGGAAGGAGTGCTCAGAGGTATAGGTGGCCCAGCTTGAATCACCAACATTTTAGCTGGATCGAAAGCTCCAATTGTTATACCTACCGTATGATCAGGAAATTGGGTATACCCGGGTTGCCAGTTTAGAGAAAGGACCTGACCATTAGCGTCCACTTGGTAGGCGATGGCCTGCTCCAGGGCAATTTGTAATTGATTTTGAAAAAGAGTGATCTGCTGAGGTGTTACATTCATTAAATCATACCCCTCAAATTTGACCCGAATATCGGCCGGATCTCCACCCGGATGAATTACCCAATAGAGTTTATAGCCTCCCGCATTGCTGTAGATATGTTCGTCAATTTGAGGGTATATGTCTGGATAGACCACCCGGTTAAAGGACCTAACACCCGTTACTCCTTGGGGACATTGCGGTAACCAGAAATTATCCTCTCCCGGTAGAGAATCCCATCCTACCGGACTGGAAAAAACCTGAGAGGTTATCTCATCGTTGTTTACATGAAACATATCCAATCGCCTTAGGCTATCTGGAGCCAAGGAATCAAGGGCCGGAACAAGATGAACCCAGGAAATTCGGGTACTATCCAATAAATAAAGATCCAACGGAGTTCCCGTACAAGCAAACTTCACTCGAGGAACTGAGTCAAAATTGGGATCACATACCTGCCCAAGGTTTTCTCGGAAATACAAACGATCAGAAGGTGGTTCCCCTTTCCCATCCGGAAGTTGATAGGTTTGAGAATAAATAGAAAAAGTAAGGATACATCCGAGTAAGGACAATCCCAGGGGTTTGAAATAACACATTACTGTCAAGTTTAAGGGACCTGAGCCGGTAAAATAAGCTGTGTAATAACCGGAATGCACAGGCCGGTTTATAATTCAATGGTCAAGCAACAGTTCCAGAATTCCTTCCTAGGATTTTAGTCTTGTTCACTGCTACAATCAGTATTTAATAAGCAAACCCGAATGACCATTTCGGGCCGGCAAATCTTTTGGGTCAACTCCAATAAGGTAATACGCTCCGGAAGAAAGATCGCTAAGATCCATGCTCTGACCTCCCGGATGAATGCTTCGTTGCAAAAGGACCCGACCACTTAAATCCACTACCCTGATATCCATCCATTCCTCGCTCCGGATGGTCACCAAACCTGAAGTTGGATTCGGGAAGAATGTAAATGTTTCTTGTTCTCTTTCGAGCTCTGAAACTCCTACATCATAAACCCCCACCTTTTGAATATTGGCTTTATCTGGGTGGCAGATGGTGGTTTCCAAATCTCCTGTCCATTTGGCTTGATAGGCGATAGATGAATTCCCGGAAATGTGTTGAAATCCTCCTGTGATGTACATCGTATCATGGTAGAAGATCCCGTCATCTATGCTATTATCCATGGAATCCGATGAAAATTGGCACCATCGTTCACCATCCCAACGTGCCACATTACTCTTGCATGGCTCACCATCAACCGATGTAAAATGCCCAAAGACATACAAATAACCATTGTGAACTTCTAAGTCATACACCGCATAATCAAAGCCTTCACCCAATTCGTAGAAATGTTTTCCATCGTATTTAACAATGCAATTGGCAATCCCACCATATTTTTTCTGAAATCCGCCTCCGATGTAAAGCTCCCCTTTATAGACTTTCATGGTTAGTACATCACCTAACAAACCCAGAACCTGCCAACCATTTACCGCCTGCCATTCATCCCCTTCAAGCACTTGCAAATTTCGATCGTACACCGTTTCGCGAAACAATCCTCCAACATAAAGTTTGTCTTTATACTCCGCAAAGGTTTCCACTCCGACCGCAAAGTAGTTTCTAGATCGAATCAAAGGCATGGGCTTAAATTGGAATCCGTCCCATAAAACCATGCCCGGGGCAAGCATGTCGTTAATACTGTCAAATATTCCACCAATTAGCAGATCCCCTTTGTAGTTTTTCAGAGTTCTTATACTCGTATTCCATCCGGTATCGTCTATATGTTGGGAAGTAGGCCAGAATGTATCATTCTCAAGAACGGAAAGAAAATTTAATGGATTATTGGTATCTCCGAGGTACTTATAATTTCCACCTACATACAATTCATTATCAACTCTGACTAAGGAGGAGGTGGAATTACCGTGCGGAGTGTTACTTCTGGAGCTATCGAGCATTTCAAAATTCCCTATAGAATCCCATCTAAAAAGTGCCCCCCAATTTCCGCTCACCAAGTACTCTCCAGTATGATAAAGATGATCTGTAACGGTATCATGGTAGTAACTACCCACGGCCCCTAACTTCATTTTTGGCGATAGCGCCTCCCAATGCTGGGCCTGAACTGATCCCACGCTCAATACGGAAAGGATAAAGGATATGTACAGTTTAAGGCTCATGATGTTTTAGTTTTACTCATTCAGGTAAAACCTTGGGTGAAGATACATAGTACCATTTAAAATTTCAATCCAATAGGCACTCAACCTTCTTAACGCATTATAATTCAACGCCATATTCAAATTAGCATCAGTATTTAATAAGCAAACCCGAATGACCATTTCGGGCAGGCAATTCTTTTGGGTCAATACTAATCAGGTAATACGCTCCGGAAGAAAGATTACTAAGATCCATGCTCTGACCTCCCGGATGAATACTTTGCCGCAAAAGCACCCGACCACTTAAATCCACTACCCCGATATCCATCCATTTCTCGCTCTGGATGGTCACCAAACCTGACGTTGGGTTCGGGTAGAATGAAAATGTTTCTTGTTCTCCTTCGAGCTCTGAGACTCCTACATCATAAACACCCACCTTTTGGATATTGGCTTTATCTGGGTGGCAGATGGTGGTTTCCAAATCTCCTGTCCATTTGGCCGTATTCACTATGCTCTTATCATTCGAAATTGAATCAAACCTACCTGTCACATACAAGGAATCGTGGTAAAAAATACCATCTGAAATTCCACGATACGTTTCTATAGAATCCGAAGAAAAGCGACACCATCGCTCTCCATCCCATCTGGCTACCTTACTGGGACATGGCAGGCCATCAACTTCTTCAAATAGTCCAAACACATAGAGGTAGTCATTGTATACCTCAAAATCATACACATAAAAATCAAAACCCTCACCTAACTCGTAAAAGTGCTCTCCGTCGTATTTCACAATGTAATTGGCAATTCCTCCATGTTGTTTGCTAAAAGTACCGCCAATATAAAGCTCCCCTTTATAGACCTTCATGGTAAAAACTTCTCCAAATAGACCCAAAACTTGCCAGCCGTTTACTTTTTGCCACCGGTCATTAGCCAAAACCTGCAAATTCCTTTCTTGCTTGGATTTACTAAACAATCCCCCGACATACAGGTTGTCCTTATACTCGGCAAAGACATGAACATCCACCGCCAAGTAGTTTCTGGATTGAATTACCGGCATCGTTCTAAATTCTACCCCATCCCACAGAACCATTCCCGGAGCAAATAAGCCATTAATTGAATCAAAGGCCCCACCTATAAGTAAATTCCCCTTATAACTATACAATGTATTGATGCTCGGATTCCAAGTATCCAATCGTACCGAAGTTGGATAAAAGGAGTCATTATCGAGAATGGATAAGCAATTAATCGGGTTATTGGTGTCACCCATGTATTTGTAGACTCCCCCAACAAACAATTCATTGTTGTGCCGGAGGACCGATTTGGAGTAGTTACTATGTGGAGTTTGACTTACAGTACTGTCCAGTTTTTCAAAATTGCCCAGGGAATCCCAGCGAAAGAGTCCACCAGGTGAACCGTTGACCAAGTATTGACCAGTATGATAAAGGTGATCGGTTACGGTATCGTGGTAAAAGCTTCCCACAAACTGCGACTCTAATCTTGGTGAAAGTGCTTCCCAATGCTGGGCTTGTACTGAACCCAAGCTCAATATGGAAAGGATAAAGGATATGTACAGTTTAAGGGGCATGTTGTTTAGGTTTTACTTATTCAGAATAACCTCGGGTGAAGATACATAGTATCGCAGAAATTAAATCTCCACATGAATCTGCTCGCCTTACCCTTAAACGAAATCCATTTTTTAAGGTTGGTTTGCTGGAAAAGTAGAGCATATGACCCATCCCTGAATTAGGGGATATCCCTAAGCTTCATTCAAAAATGTAGCCCTATATTCGAGGCATTCGTGTTTTATATCTAATCTGCATTTAATCATGAGAAGTTTTGTGCTTACTCTATCAGCCATCATTCTGGTTGCCAGCTCTTTTGGTCAATCGGTGGAGGAGCTAATGAGCCAGGGGAAAAAATTTGAGGAGATCTCCAGGATCATGGAAACTCGTTTTGAAGGCCGCTCGGTCATCAAAGGCACCCCCAATTATTCGCGGGCTTACAAACAATTTAAGCGTTGGCAATTTTTCTGGAAACATCGATTAACGTCAAATGGGGACTTTGCTTCGAGTTCACTCATCTACACGGCTTGGGAACAAGCTGAGTATCTTGCCCGAAACAAAACCGATAATGCGGCTAATTGGAGCTACGTGGGGCCAAAAAAAATGGTTACCTCATCGGTGGAATATTATCCTGGATTAGGTCGAATTAACGCAATTGCCATCCATCCGGTTAATCACCAAATCCTACTCGCTGGTGGTGCGAGCAGTGGCATTTGGAAATCGACGGATAATGGAAAAACCTGGACATCAAAAACGGAACATCTACCCAGTATTGGCATCAGCGATATTGTTTTCGATCCCAATGACCACAACATCATATACGCGGCCACAGGAGATGCCGATGGAAACAGGGCTGTTTACTCCACTGGAATTTACAAATCGACAGATGGTGGGGAAACCTGGAGTATTGTTGGATTACCCCGGGATTTAAGCGATAAGCTTTTCATTCGGCGCTTGGCTATGCCCGAAAGTCCGGCCAACACGATCCTGGCGACCACCAGCTCAGGCATTCAACGGTCCACGGATGGTGGAAGTAACTGGACGGTCGTTGATTCCAAAAAGGGAGGTTCTGCTTTGGTCAAAAAACCTGGAAGCTCTACCACCTTTTACGTGGGAACTCGAGGCGGAGAAATTCTAAAATCAACGGATGGTGGAAGCAACTGGACGGATATTTCTCCGCAAGGAACTTCTTTATTTGCCCGAGTAGAATTGGCTGTAAGTGATCTGGATTCAAATTTCCTTTTTGCTATCGACATGCAAGGAACTACCCTAAAGTCCAATGATGCTGGTGCCACTTGGACTACCGCTACCCGAATAAGAAATTACGATTCTCAACAAGGCTACAATATGACCTTGGCCGTTTCGCCATTGGATACCAATCTCATCCTCATTGGAGGTATAGAAGGCTGGCGTTCGTCTGATGGAGGAACTTCCTGGGAGAAATACCTGGATGGTTACTGGGAACAGGGTGAACCCTATTTTTATGTGCACTCTGACCACCATGATGCAGCCTTTAAGCCGGGAACAAATATTCTTTATGATGCCAATGACGGTGGCCTTTTTTATGGTGATCTGTCCAAGGACTCTTCTTTTACGGACATTACCGAAGGACTGTACACTACTCAGTACTATGGCATCGGTGTTTTGCGATCGGATGCGAGTAAAATTATTGGGGGCGCTCAGGATAATGACGGTGTCTTTATGTCTGGCAATAGCGCTATTGGATTGATCCCGGGAAGCGACGGTTTCGATGGACTAATCAACTACTCCAACCCAGATATTGGCTTAATCTCGATAACAGGTGGTGCCATTCACAAAACGGAGGATGCCTGGGCTACTTCGAATGAGGTAACTCCCAACAACTTTGGCTCTGCCTGGGAAGTTCCTATGGCGATGCACCCGACTAATCCTGCCATTGTTTTTGTGGGAGGTAATCACTTAATGAAAAGCACGGATAACGGCGATAACTGGACGTCTATTTTGCAGCTGGCGGGTAACTTCAGCTCGCTGGCTGAAATGGATATTGCCCCATCCAATGGCGATGTAATTGTGGTGGCAGATAGCGATGGCGAAATACAACGAACTACCAATGGTGGACAAAACTGGACGAAGCTCTCTTCACCGGCCCCTCAAAACCATCGGATTTCAGGGATTTCTATTCACGGGACTAATCCAGACATCTTTTATGTTTCTATTTCCGGGTTTTCGGCCGGCGAGAAGGTTTATCGTACGACGGATGGAGGACAAACGTTCAGTAATATCTCTCATGATCTACCCAACATCGCGGTGCATCACATTGCTTATGCGACAGGAACCAACGACGATATTTATGTCGCTACGGACCTGGGTGTATACCTGAATACAAACGGTTCTTCCAATTGGGTTCCTTTTCAGGCAAACTTACCCTATACTCAAGTCTATGAATTGGAAATCAACTATGCGAGTCAAACGCTATTTGCAGCCACCTACGGTCGCGGAGTTTGGAAATCTCCTTTAGAAAACCACTCTACTCTCGGATTGGATCATACGGATCAAGGAGATAATGGGTTCCAGGTTTATCCGACAGTGAATCAAGGGTCTTTCCATATTAAACAGGATCAAGAATCTGAATTTGAGGTAGTGGTTTACAACTTGATTGGTGGTGTACTTCATCACAGCACCCTAAGAGGAATGGAAAATCAGGTGAACCTTGGAAATCCTCCCTCAGGTATTTATCTGGTTGGATTAAAACAAGGGGGCAAAATCACGACCCATAGATTGGTTATTGAGTAGGATGAAAAAGCTTCTAATTCCATTAATCGTTGTTCTGATCTGGGGCTGTAATAGCTCTCAAATCACACAGGCGTCCAAACAAAACATACGCCCTGGAGTCCCTTCTGCTCCGGCCTATCGTCAATACTCCATCGAAATACTACGCAAAAGCGCACAGCTCGCTCAAATAGATAGTGTGATTGTGAGAGACGGGCAAACCTGCTATAATGTGGGTTTTTCTCTGGTCAAATCGGGTAGCTCCATGCAACTCCAGAAAATGGATTCCGAAGGGACCTATTTAATCGAGGCATCTATGCGAAAAGAGCAGATTGCCTCAGAAAGAAGTTGCGACTCGTCAGAGGAAAAGGTCATTCTCTACCTCACCGAAAACGGCAAGGCTAAAACATTCGAAGTGGATTCCTTTAAAATAGAGGATATAAACAGGCGCTAACCTTCAGTAATTAGGGCTTGTAGTATTTCATGGCCTCAGGCATCAAAGCCTTGAGATCAGAAACACGGGTGTCGTGTGAAGGGTGAGTCGACATAAACTCCATAGGCTGTCCACCGCCAGCCATCGCATCCATACGTTGCCAGAATTCAACGGCCTGATTGGGATCATAACCCGCCATAGCCATCAAGATCAATCCTATGTGATCGGCTTCAGATTCATTGTTACGAGAAAACTTAAGCATACCTACTTGGGTTCCCATTCCTACCGATTGCATGAAGATCTGCTTGGTCATCGTTGGGTTCTCGCCCATGGCGGCAGACAAACTTCCGATACCCATATTGGCAACCATAGCCTGGCTCATTCTTTCGTTTCCGTGATTCGCCAAGGCGTGGGCCACTTCGTGCCCCATAACAACTGCCACTCCAGTTTCATCTTTACAAACGGGTAGAATTCCAGTGTAAAAAGCCACCTTTCCACCGGGCATACACCAGGCATTTACCTGCTCGGATTCAATTAGATTAAACTCCCAGGCATAGCCATCGAGTTTCGAAGAAATTCCGTGATCGGCGTAGTACTTTTCGGCAGCTTGTTGGATACGAGTTCCTACTCTTTTAATCATTTGAACCTGCTCCGAATTGTTGGACAGCTGACTCTCAGCCAACACTTCTTTGTACTGGCCAAAACTCATGGGCAGAAGTTCACTGTTGTTAACCAATTTGAGCTGCTTACGTCCCGTAATGGGCACAGAATTACAAGCAACAAAGGTGATGGCAAATACAATCCAAAAAAGCTTTCTCATGACATTCAATTTTAGGCGACGCAATTTCTTAAATCTGTGATGGTCTGTTCAGGATTCTCCGATCGAAAGACAAAACTTCCGGCAACCAGCACGTCGGCACCGTGTTCTACAAGTTTTCCAGCATTTCCACTGTTTACCCCACCATCAATTTCAATCTTGGCTGAAGCGTTCTTTTGCTCAATCAAATTCTTAAGATCGGTGATTTTGGAGTAGGTATTTTCGATGAATTTTTGCCCCCCAAATCCCGGGTTAACTGACATCAACAAAACCAAGTCCAGGTCACCAATGATGTCGTTAAGCAGATGAACCGGGGTATGTGGATTTAGAGAAACGCCAGCTTGCATTCCGGCATCTTTGATAGCCGCTACGGTGCGATGCAAATGCGTACAAGCTTCATAGTGTACGGTGAGGTTGTGAGTTCCGGCTTGGCGAAAATCTTCAATGTAGCGATCTGGGTCAACGATCATCAAATGCGTATCGATGTACTTGTCGGTGTAGCTGGCCATTTTCTTGATAATAGAAGGACCATAAGAAATGTTGGGTACGAAAACTCCATCCATCACATCCATGTGAAGCCACTCGGCTTCGGAGCGTTGAATCATTTCTACATCGCGTTGTAAATTCCCAAAATCAGCCGCCAATAGTGACGGAGCAATCACCGGTTTATTCATGCTTCAAAAGTAAAATTTGTTAGGTAAAAAAGGGGCTGGATAATAATTATTCAATAGCCAACAAGTGCTCAATTCTTTCGGATATGTTATCCGATAGCTAAAGATGCGGATTGCTCCCTTCGTTCATGAGGTCGCAAACTCAGTATGTAATCTGCTATGACTTCTCGGATTACAAATCCGAGGCTCAGACATCCGGATTGCAAATCCGGATGAGTATGGGTAATAAAAAAGCCCTTCGGAATTCGAAGGGCTTTTCTTTATATCAATCAACCAGTTCTTGCTTAATCTTGCTGAGCCGGTTTTGGAATCAATACTTTGCGAGAAAGCTTCATTTTACCTGACTTCTCATCGATGCCGATAATTTTCACTTCCACTTCGTCACCTTCTTTCAGGTATTCGTTCACATCTTTAACCCGCTTGTGGTCAATTTCAGAGATGTGCAACAAACCGTCTTTACCTGGCAACACTTCAACAAATGCTCCGTAAGCCTGGATCGACTTCACTTTACCTTGGTAAGTTTCACCTACTTCTGGTACAGCTACGATCATTTTGATACGCATCAATGCCTGATCCATATCTTCAGCGCCAACAGCAGCAATCTGAACGATTCCTTTACCGTCTACCTCTTCAATAGCGATAGTGGTATTGGTTTCGGCTTGGATTTCCTGAATCACTTTTCCACCAGGGCCAATCACAGCACCAATCAAATCTTTTGGAATAGTCATTTCCTCGATTCTTGGAGCGTGTGGTTTGTAATCTGGGTTGTGAACTTCAAGGGTTTTGTTCATCTCATTGAGAATGTGCAAACGACCGTTTTTGGACTGAGCCAAGGCGTTTTTCATAATCTCGTAAGTCAAACCACCTACTTTGATATCCATTTGACAAGCTGTCAAACCGTCTTTGGTACCTGCCACTTTAAAGTCCATATCTCCCAAGTGATCTTCATCACCCAAGATGTCAGACAATACAGCGTAGTTACCTGATTTATCCAAAATCAATCCCATGGCGATACCAGAAACTCCCTTAGGAATTTTGATACCAGCATCCATCAAGGCCAAAGAACCGGCACAAACAGTAGCCATCGAACTGGAACCATTAGACTCCAGGATATCAGATACAACACGTACTGTGTATGGGTTATCTGCTCCGTCTGGAATCATTGGCTTCAATGCACGGTAAGCCAAGTTACCATGACCTACTTCACGACGAGATACACCGCGAATCATTCTGGCTTCTCCTACTGAGAATGGAGGGAAGTTGTAGTGCAACATAAACTTCTCAGAACCTTGGTGCATAACACCGTCGATGTCTTGCTGATCCGTTTTGCTACCCAAAGTAACGGTAGTCAAAGACTGAGTTTCTCCACGGGTAAATACTGCAGAACCGTGTGTATAAGGCAAGTAATCAACTTCTGACCAAATGGCACGAATATCTTCAGTTCCACGACCATCCAAACGAACGCGATCATTCAAGATCATGTTACGCATGGCTTCTTTTTCTACATCGTGGTAGTATTCATTTACCAAGCCGCCCCATTCGTCCAATACTTCTTCGCTAAGAGTTTCTTTGAACTCTTCACGGATCGCAGCAAAACCTTCGCCACGTTCTTTTTTAGAAGTACCTTTTTTGGCTAACTCATATACTTTATCGTAACAAGCAGCGTGTACTTGCTGACGAAGTTCTTCGTTGTGAGTTTCGTGTGAATATTCACGCTTCTCTTTAGGAGCGCCAAACATTTCGGCCAATTTCAATTGCGCCTCACACTGAATCTTAATGGCATCATGAGCTTTTTCGATCGCTTCGAGCATTTCCTCTTCAGAGATTTCTTTCATCTCACCTTCCACCATTACGATGCTATCCTTGGTAGCAGCAACCATGATATCGATATCGGTTCCTTCGCTTTCCAAAGCATCTTTAGTCGGGTTGATCACAAACTGTCCATCGATCCGAGCAACGCGTACTTCGGAGATAGGCTCCTGAAAAGGAATGTCTGAAACAGCAATAGCTGCAGAGGCACCTAAACAGGCCAATGAGTCTGGCATGGTTTGGCCATCTGTTGAAATCAGATAAACCAACACCTGAGTTTCCGCATGGAAATCTTCAGGGAACATAGGTCTAAGAGCACGGTCAATCAAACGAGAGGTCAATACTTCAACGTCAGAAGGACGAGCTTCTCTTTTGATAAATCCACCAGGGAATCGTCCTCCGGCTGCAAATTTTTCACGGTAATCTACCGTAAGAGGCATAAAGTTTACCCCTTCTCTGGCTTCCGTTGCGGCAACTGCCGTAGCCAGTAACATTGTTCCACCACATTTCACAACTACGGATCCGTTTGCCTGCTTGGCCAACTTTCCCGTTTCGAGGGTAATCTCCTGCCCGTCGACTTCAAATGTGTGGGTTGTTCCTATTTTATTCATCTATTTTAATTTATTCTCTTGTTTAGTGGGAAACGAAAGGTCAATATACCAAAAAAGGCAATTTTTCAATTGCCTTTTCTGTTTCGTATAGCGTACGATTATTTTCTTAATCCCAGGTCTTTGATCACCTTACGATATCTTTCAATATCTCGGTGCTTCAGGTAGTCTAACAGACTTCTCCGCTTTCCTACCATCTTAATCAGCGAGCGCTGAGTATTAAAGTCTTTTCGGTTCTTTTTTAGGTGCTCGGTCAAGTGAGCAATTTTAAAGGTAAATTGGGCAATTTGTGCCTCGGCATTACCCGTGTTGGTTTCTGAACCTCCAAACTGCTTGTAAAACTCTTTTTTCTTCTCTGCTGTTAAATACATATCTATCAACAAATTATCCGTCTCAAAATTAAGGGTGCAAATGTAGCCATTTATTTTGAGTCTGTCGGAAAATAATTTTAATTTTTAAATAGACGAATCATTTGAGCCAGATTCGTCTTTAAATCTTTTCTTTCTACAATGTAATCTAAGAACCCGTGTTCCACCAGAAACTCAGAGGTTTGAAATCCTTCAGGAAGTTCTTTTCCAATGGTTTCTTTAACGACACGAGGTCCTGCAAAACCGATCAATGCGCCAGGTTCTGCAATGTTGATATCACCCAACATAGCGTAAGATGCGGTTACACCTCCGGTAGTAGGATCAGTCAACAAGGAAATATAAGGAAGACCTGCTTTAGCCAACAAGGTCAATTTTGCCGAAGTTTTCGCCATTTGCATCAGCGAGAAGGCAGCCTCCATCATCCGAGCTCCACCTGATTTAGAAATCATAATGAAGGGAAGATTGTGCTCAATGCAGTAATCAACAGCCCGGGCAATTTTCTCACCCACAACTGAACCCATGGAACCTCCAATAAAATTGAAGTCCATACAGCCGATTACCACTTCATGGCCTTTCAGCTTACCCGTAGCCGTACGAATAGCGTCTACCAATCCTGTTTTCTTCTTGGACGAATTCAAACGGTCCGTGTATTTCTTAGTATCCTCAAACTCCAGGGGATCGCCTGAAGAAAGGTTACGATTCAATTCATCGAACTTATTCTCGTCAAACAGGATACGGAAATATTCAATGGATCCAATACGTTCGTGATACCCACAGCTTTCACATACCCACACATTGGTGGCGTGATCTTCTGATGGGGTTACATGCTTACACTGACGACATTTGTACCAAAGTCCTTCAGGAGTTTCCTTTTTGTCTTTGGTTGGGGTGTTCACCCCTTGCTTCATCCTTTTAAACCAACTCATACGCGTCCTTCATTAACCGGATAAAATTAAAGAAAATCAAGCGAGCGTTACCTGAGACTCCAAGTATACGTCTTGAACCGCTTGAATTAGATTAACTCCTTCTGCGACCGGTTTTTGGAAGGCTTTACGTCCCATGATCAATCCTTGACCACCAGCACGTTTGTTTACTACAGCTGTCATTACGGCTTCTTGCAAGTCAGAGTCTCCTGCAGAAGCACCACCTGAGTTGATCAATCCGATTTTACCCATGTAGCAGTTTGCCACTTGGTAGCGTACCAAGTCAATGGGGTGATCAGAGGACAATTCGCTGTATACTTTATCGTGGGTCTTACCAAAGCCAACAGCGTTGAATCCGCCGTTGTTGGTAGCCATCTTTTGCTTAATGATATCGGCTTGGATAGTTACACCGATGTGGTTTGCTTGTCCAGTCAAGTCAGCTGCAGTGTGGTAGTCTACACCGTCTTTCTTGAATCCGGAGTTACGCAAGTAGCACCATAGAATGGTAGCCATTCCCAATTCGTGAGCACGCTCAAATGCCTCAGCAATTTCCACAATTTGGCGCTCGGCCTGATCAGATCCAAAGTAGATAGTTGCACCAACAGCGGTAGCACCCATGTTCCAGGCATCCTCAACGGAACCGAAAGAAATCTGATTAAAGGTATTGGGATAAGTCATCAATTCATTGTGATTAATCTTTACAATGAAAGGAATCTTGTGGGCATATTTACGAGAGCATTTAGCCAAAACACCAAACGTGGAAGCAACTCCGTTACATCCAGCTTCGATAGCCAGCTCAACGATATTATCGGGGTTAAAATAACGAGGGTTTGGAGCAAAAGAAGCCGCAGCCGAGTGCTCAATTCCCTGGTCAACCGGAAGGATAGACAAGTATCCAGAACCACCTAAGCGTCCATGATTGTACAATCTGGCCAGGCTGTTCAATACCTGGTTGCTTCGGTTTGACTGAATGAATTCACCGGAAACAAAATCCGGGTTGGGTTGAGCGATGTCCTCTTTGGCAATCGTCTGGCTTGTGTGGTCGAGTAAGTAACTCGCTTTATCTCCTAATAATTCTTGTATCCGGGCATATGTGCTCATAGGAACAATTTTTAATCCGATTTAAGCCGGCAAATGTAAATATTATTGGCCGTTGATTAGGCCTTTTGTTGAAAAACGTTGATGGAGGTAATGGGAACCGTCGAATTACAAAAAGCGACGGATTCTAAGATGCTGGATATGAATGCTGGCCGCAGCATAAAGGTCGGCACCACAGGCACTGGCCAGGAATTGAATTTGATCGCCGGTTTCTTTCGGTTCTTCGATTATGAAATAAACCCCGGGATAGCTTTGGTCCTTTTCATCCAAATCGGTTTCGATAACGATGGTATCATTTTCGACGATCGCCTTGGCCTTAACGGGAGTATTGGTTTTGGTAAAACTGATGGTAATTCGTTTACCTCCCAGATCTAAATAACCGTGGGCGTAGCCCATCGCATTTTGATCATAGTTCACCAGATCAATTTCAATTTCTACCCGCTTGCTCCAGAACCCTGAACGAAATTCACTGGGAATAGTAATCGGACGCTTCAATCGTTTACGCACGCAACCCGTGCCTTGGGAGGAGGATAAATGCAAATTGCCATTTCCTACTGCCGAAGTGGGTACCAGGCTATCATTCACGCTAAGCTCCCAATCGCTGTTGGAAGTAAATTGTTCAGCGAACACCCAGTACTGAGTCGTATCTACGGGAGTTTCTTCTTCAACAATTTCAAACTCTTCTTCCTTTTTACAGGCCTCAAACGAAAGTACCATCACCCCCAAAAGGGCGATCCAAAGGATACGAGATGATTTGTAAGAAGCGAGCGACATGACTGGGCAAAAGTACGTAATTCAGAGATTGATTTAACGCAAAAAAGGCGTACCGTAGTACGCCTCTTCCAATTCTATATTGTGTTTTTTGATTTAAGACAGCCCTGAAATCACCCCATTGGCATCGATATCCATGCCTTCGGATGCAGGAGTTGCTGGCAATCCTGGCATACGCATCATGGCTCCGGTAATTGGAATCACAAATCCGGCTCCGGCAGCGATTTCAAATTCCCTTACGGTCAGGGTAAATCCAGTAGGACGGCCAATGAGCTTGTCGTTATCGGAGAAAGACTTTTGGGTTTTAGCCATACAAATAGGAAGCTTATCCAATCCTAAGTTGTAAATGCGCTTCAAATCTGTTTTTGCTTTTCCCTGGAAATCGACTCCATCGGCACCGTAAACTTTCTTGGCAATAATTTCTACCTTTTCTTCTACGGATAGGTTCCAATCGTAAAGTGGAGCAAAGTCGTTACCGGCATTTTCAATGTTGTCTACAACAGCTTCAGCCAAAGCGGCTGTTCCGTTTCCTCCTTCTGCCCAACCTTTACTTACCACGGCTTTTACGCCCATGGCCTCACACGCCTGCTGCACGAAAGCAATTTCATCTTCGCCGTCACCTGTTCTGTGGTTAATAGCAACCACTGGTGTAATTCCAAACTGCTGGGCATTTTCAATGTGCTTCTCGAGGTTTGCAAAACCGGCCTGTACTCTTTCCAAAGAAATATCTCCGTACTCATCCTTGGTGGCTCCACCATGGTGACGCAATGCTCTAATAGTAGCAACCAATACGATGGTTTTCGGTTTCAATCCAGCGTATCCACACTTAATATCCAGGAATTTCTCAGCACCCAGATCTGATCCAAAACCGGCTTCGGTAACTACATAATCGCTAAGGGATAGCCCCATTTTAGTAGCAATAATGGTATTGGTTCCCTGAGCAATGTTAGCAAATGGTCCACCGTGGATAATTGCTGGGTTGCCTTCCAGGGTCTGAACCAAGTTTGGTTTAATCGCATCTTTCAACAAAATAGCCATGGCCGATTCCGCTTTCAAATCACGGGCGTAAACCGGTTTGCGATCACGGGTAAAACCAACGAAAATATTACCTAAACGACGCTTCAAATCTTCCATGTCGTTCGACATACAAAGAATGGCCATTACCTCTGATGCTGGAGTAATGTTAAAGCCGTCTTGACGAGGAACGCCATTGGTCACTCCACCCAATCCGATAGTAATGTTTCTTAAGGCCCTATCGTTCATGTCCATCACCCGTTTCCAGTAGATCAGGCGTGGATCCAAATTCAAATTCTTGGTTTTGCTCTGAAGGTTGTTGTCGATCAAAGCGGAAAGGAGATTGTTCGCTTTTTCAACGGCCGAAAAGTCTCCGGTAAAATGAAGGTTGATATCCTCCATTGGTACTACCTGAGAGTAACCACCACCGGCGGCTCCACCTTTAATTCCAAAAACGGGTCCTAATGAAGGTTCCCGCAACACAACGGTAGCCTGCTTACCAATTTTGTTTAACCCTTCGGTCAACCCAATGGAAACTGTGGTTTTTCCTTCGCCAGCAGGAGTCGGAGTCAAAGCGGTAACCAGAATCAACTTGTTGTTTTGGTACTTACTTTCATCAATCAAATCCAAGGGAAGTTTCGCCTTGTATTTTCCATAGTGCTCCAGATCATCGGCAGGAATTCCGAGTTTCTCAGCGATAGTATTAATATGTTGCATGGACGCATCCTGTGCAATCTCTAAATCGGTAGGAACTTTCGTAATCATCGTTGTGAATTTTTTGGGCGAATACAATAATAGGGATTCTGTGAATTCTGAATCTTGAATTCTGAATTTTCAAGTACAGAAACGAGATTCGAGAAACGAGAAGCGAGATTTGATAGACGAGAATCGAAATTCAGAATTGGGATTTCAGAATTCAAAATTCAAACGTGCCCAGAGCAAATGCGGTCTTCAGGGCGGCTTTCCTGCCTTTGCCCAAAACCTCAATCCATTTAATCTGTGCACCAATGTAGCCTACTTCCCGAGCGTTTACCATGAACAGAGAGCTTTCTCCAGAATTGAACAGTCTCTTCTCCCCTTCTAAAAGCGCTCGGTAATCCTCTACGTTTTGCCCGTAGATTTCGGCCTGAAGCCGTGTTGTATTCCATTCATTGAAGGAAGCGTTTACCGCATAATTCAATTGGGCATTTTGGTTACTCAATTTGAGTTCGGCTTCTTGAATTTTTAGTTGCATCAATTGCACATCTCCCCGCTCCTTTCTCAAAAACACAGGCATACTGAATGACACGCCCCAGGTATAATTGGCCAGAGAATAGGTTTCTGCGATTCCGGCACTACTGGCCTCGGCTATAGGATTGTACTTCAACCGGAGGTCGGGTTTGAGCTGTTCCTTTTTTAGCTTTTGCTCCACTTCCATTTGATCGATCCGAAGTTGGGACTTTCTCAAGGCCGGATGATTAACCATAAGGCTATCCAAAGCATTTAATTCGGATGGTTCTTCTACCCCTTGAACAGATCCTTGGAAGGGTTCGGGATAGTGGTGGAATCCAGTTCCAAAGGAATGACTCCATCGCCCCACAAAAATGATTCGAGCAAGGCTGAGGAATTGCTCCACATAAGCAAGGCTTGTTGGTAAACCAACTGGCGATTTTGAACCTGGATTCCTGCCTCAACGGTATCGATGGAAGGACGATCACCTAAGAGAGCTCCTTCACGAACGGCATCAAATCGCAATTGAGCCAATTGAAGGGCTTCCCGATAAACTTTAAGCGTATGAAAGCTAACAAACCAATCCCAGTAAACTTTACCTGCTTCGAGTTGCAACTTGTTTAACATGAGCTGCTGTTCGGCCAGGGTTATTTGCCCAAAGGTTTTAGCCTGCTTCAATTGCGCTCTTCGATCGTCCATGAGCAATCCCTGACCCAATGGAACGGATAGGCCCAAATACCAGAGTCCGGCCCGAGGTGTCGTCTGTTCCGGATTTAGATATACTCCTTGATTCTGCTCATAACCTCCCTTAAATTCCAAACCAAACCAGGTTGGAACCGAAAGTCCTCCGCCACCCAGGGCATAATATTGGGTCCCATCAAAATACTTTTGGCGGACATCGGCAAACACCTTTGGATCGAACCCACCTCGTGCATTCAGGAGACTGGCTTTACCATACTGCTCTTGCAAAGAAGCTTGAATAGCGACAGGATGATGTTGCTGAACTTGATTCAAAAATCGATCGAAGCTCAAAACGGTACTATCCTGTTGACCGGTTGCCTGAGTAACTAACCCAAACAAGGTCAAAAACAACGCACAGTATCGGATCATTTTCCCGTAATATGTACCGCGTCTTTAGACGGATTCTGTTTGTAATAATCAGGTGGGAACCCATTAATGTTTCGCCACAGCTCGTACCAGATCGGCACATCTTTTAGCAATACCATATTGGTGGTTCCAGAACCAACACGCAACGCATCTGGCCAGGGGTGATCCTTGGGATCAGGTTTAACCAATATTCGGTATTTACCGTTATCACTGATGAAATTGTCAATGGCAAAGACCTCACCTCCGTAGGTTCCATAGCTGGTATTGGGCCAACCGGAAAACACAATCGCAGGCCAACCGTCAAATTGAATTCTCACTTCCTGTCCTTTATCCAAGAGTGGGAGATCAATAGGATCGATGTACATGGCAACGGAAAGGTCATATTTAGCTGGCATAATGCTCAAAATGGCTTCGCCTTCTTTCAGAGTCTCCCCGATTCCGGATTGAATCGTTTGGGTAACATATCCATCTTGAGGAGCTGTGATGTAATACAGTCCAGTTCGAACGGAGTAATTAGCATACTGATTCTGCAATTTGGTCACACTGGCTTCTGCATCAAATTGATTGGACATGGCTGTATACTTGTCAGACTGAGCCTTGGCTATATCCTTCTGGTATTGAGTATTTACCGCATTAAGCTCTACCTGGCTATTCACCCATTCGTTGCTACTGGTCAGCCATTTGTTTTCAGCAGCCACAGCCCCAGCCTGAGCCTTTTGAAGGCGCAGTTTTCTGTTTTCAAGTTCGGTCTTTGACTTAAGTCCCTGTTCTTCCAACTGACGGATTCGATCGTACTGTTTCAATGCAATGGACTCGTTGATCCGGGCGGCTTCGAAATCGATGCTATCGCTAACCATTTTCAATCGAGCCTGTTCTACCTTATTGGTCGCCTGGGTTCTTTTCAGGGTTTGCATGTTCTCCAAGGCTTCAATTTGAGCATCCAGGGCCTTCACCTTTTCACGGTATGAGGAAACCGATTGCTCTTTGGCCTGCATTTGAGATTCGGTACGGCCCAACAGTTGAGGATCGAAGTACTCGTCCTTGACTTCGGAGATATACATAATGGTGTCTCCTTGTTGCACATAATCACCTTCCTGTACATACCAACGCTCAATTCTACCGGCAATAACGGAATGAATCGTTTGTGGACGTTGCCCGGGCTTCAGGGTGGTAACCTGCCCTTGAGAACGAATGTTCTGGGTCCAGGGCAACAACAACAAAATGAAAGCGATCAGAAATACCATACCCAGTAAACTCAATACAACCCGATTGGATTTCCGGCTCTCAATCCCATTCAATGCTGGGTATTTTTCCCTGTCAATGTAGGGAGTCACACTCTTTTGAGAAATATTTAACATGGTTCGATGCTTTAAAATTGATGGATATTGGGAATGTCAATAGAAGTCACTCTTCCTTTTTCCAGCAACACGGCTGTATCAAATCGACGAGCCAAATAGGGGTCGGTGGATACGGCTACCAGGGTCCATCCATTTTCTGGATTGGTCAAAAAGTCAATAATCCGGCGACGTTCAGATACTTCGACCAATTCAAATGTATCCTCCAGCAAAAGCAATTTTGGACGGTCGGCAATGCTTCGAGCCAGAAGCATTTTCTGCACCACACTCTTGGGTAACCTTTTCCCTTCAGGGTCCAATACGGTGTTGTAGCCCATGGGCATCCGATTAATGAAATGGGAAAGTCCTAAATGCTCTACGGCCCATTTTACATTTTCAAAAGTGGCCGCTTCCCGACCCATGGTAATATTTTCGAGTACCGTTCCTTCAAACAATTGCTCTTGAGAAAGGGAGTCACCAATAACCGCCCTTAATGAAGTCGGATGAAGATTTCCTTTGGGAAAGCCATTAAAAGTCAATACGCCTTCTTGCACCTGATACAATCCTGCTATGATCTGAAGTAGGGTGCTTTTCCCGGAACCATTTTCACCAGTCACCAATACCTTTTCACCCGGAGCAATCTTTAAGGAAAGGTCATTTAAGGTAGGTTGTCTGTTACCCGGGTAGGTAAAGCCCACGCGATCCAATTCTACCGCAACTCCTGGTTCACGACATTGCTCATTCAAATCCAATCCTTCGTCCGATTCTAACTCCAAATCGGTAACCTGACCAATTTTTTCCAGGGAGGTAAGTACGTCGTAAATGGTTTCCAGACTGAGTACAAACTTTTCCACTGAAGTCATAACCAATAGAATGATGATTTCGGCGGCCACAAACTGTCCAATGTTCATTTGCTGTTGCATCACCAATATCCCTCCAATGGCAAGAAGCCCAGTAGCCACTAACACTTTGAAGATGACCATAAGAGAATATTGCTGAACCAATACTCTAAAGTGCCCGTCACGTGCTGTGAGGTAATGATCCACCTGCTTGTCTGTTCGAGCCAGAGGAAGGTTCGTTTTACCGGCAAGCTTGAAGGTGGTATTCGTTCGGGCCAACTCTTCTAACCAGTGAGCCACTTCGTATTTATGCTTCGATTCTGCCAAACTGGTGCGCAATCCCCGAGCTCCGGTAAGCCTGAAAATGGCATAAACCATCACCACCAGAATAAAACTAAAGATGATGAAGAAGGGGTGGTAAAGGGAAAGCAGAACCAAGCCAAAAATTACCTGAAGGGCAGCCGCTGAAAAGTCGATCAGAATTTTAGACAATCCTTTTTGAACCGAAATGGTATCAAAAAATCGGTTCATCAATTCCGGTGCATAGTGGCGATAAAGAGCTTCCATTCGAATTCGAGGAATTCGGTAGGCAAACTCAAATGCCGATCGGGTAAAGATTTTTTGCTGCAGATTTTCTGTAATCCTCAGCTGAAAAATTTGGAGTATTCCAGTTACGGCAACTCCCAACACTACCATGACTACGAGGACTACCCAAGAAGTACTCACCCGACCACCCTGGATCAGGTTAATAATGGCTTGGATACCCAAGGGCAGCGATAAGTTGACCAATCCATTAAAAATGGAGTAGACATAAATATTGGTAATCTCCCTTCGATCCGGGTTTAACAGTCGCCAAAGACGTTGGGTGGGAGATAAGGTGTTTTCTTGATTCATTGTAATATTAGGTTAATGACCAATACGGCCTATAACAAATGGCCCTAAACCAATGGAATGGGGCAAACGGTACTCAGTAAGAAATCAAGAATGTTCGGGAGGGGGAGTCACAATTTCTGAGTAATTGTGGGAGTTGACTGCCATAAAGGAGTAGCAGTGGAAATAGTCTTTGGTCATTATACTTAAGGACCAAGCTGAGTTTTCGTTCAGCTCTTTCTCTTCCTTTTCTTTTTCGGTAGAATCTTTACTGGATTCGCCATCGTTTGAGAATTGCTCAGTCTCAACCTCACACACCAAAACAGCCTGTAAATCATTGGCTACATAAAGTGCGCAAAGCAAAATGAATAATACTCTCAAGACATAACTGGTTTTCATGGGCGTTTCCTAACTTACTCTACCAAGACAATCCTAATACAATTCCGTTCAAATATAATAGTAATACTATCAACGTTGATATTTTTAATCGCAATGTGTTAGGTATTATACCATTTTAACACTTACGCATAGGAATACGCATCCTTGGAAATAAGGTTCCATGATGTTCAAAAAAACTCAGAAAAAAAGGGGACTACTTTCCGGGAAGTAAGGCTTCTTCTACGTTACCGCGAATTTTAACACTCAATTCGTCCGTCGGCAAGTCATTGTCGTCACGGCCAAATGGATCTTCAATTTCTTCAGCGATTAACTCAGTGCTTACCAACAGGTAAAAGATGATCAACACAATTGGAATGGTCCAATATTGAGTCAACGTGATCAATCCAAAGGGTAAGGAAACCGAATAGATGAAGATAAATTTCTTGATGAACATGTTGTAAGATCTTGGAATCGGAGTGTTTCTAATTCGCTCACAAGCACCGATAATGTTCATGAGTTTTTGCGCATCCTGATCGATAACAATCATTTGCTCACCAGTAATATCTCCATCTTTCAACAGGCGATTCAAGCGCTTGTAGATGAGATCTACCATGTACATGGGCTTGTGGCCTTTTTTCATCATAGCCTCTTTCAACCCACCTTCTTCCAGCTCTTGAATTTCATCCATGTTCACTCCTTCTCTCAGGTGCTCTTTCATGGCAAACACGAAGTTGCTGATCAGCCGTGCAAAGGCTACGCGGTCCTTTTGATGCTCAGGACCAACCAATCCATCGATCTTAAGAGCCAGGTTACGACAGCAGTTTACCAAAGCTCCCCATTGTTTTCGACCTTCCCACCAGCGATCGTAGGCCGTGTTGGTTCGAAACACCAGGAACAAACCGAGTACAATACCCAGAATATTATGAATGGTGGTAGCTCCCTTGTACTCAAAGGTCCAATAGTGCTCCATTATCAAAACAATGGCCGTGGTATAAACGGCAAGTAGAATCATGGCCGGAGCCAATTGTTTGTAAATCGCTTTGCTGTAATTATTAAAAATTAGTGCAAACCAACTGTGTGGGTCATATGATGCCATAGTCAAGTCAAGTATGAACAGGTCAAATATAAACAAGCATCGTTAAGGTTCGAAAGATCAAAAGAATAAAGCTTTAGCCAAGAAAAAACCATAAGCTGACGGATAAAAAACATATGGTGACAAGCAAAACAGACGAGCCAAAGACCTTTGTTGGGTAAACCTTAATTCACTAATTATGAAATCATTCAACCTAACTGGAACGCAGCGTCCACGATCTCACCATTCCTTTAAAATTCACATTTATCTAACTACCCAACTTAAAACAGATTCCGACGAAAATCGGTCAACCAACCTCCTTTAATACTTCCCAATTCCTAATAAATAGAAACTAAAATGAAATCGAATAGAATACTCATAAGCCTTGGACTGCTGCTTGCCTTTGCATTTGGTCTGCAGGCTCAAACTGATTATGAAAAGCGCCTGGAAAGAATGCACCAGGAAGAAGGCAAGATCAAACTCTTTATTCAAGAGCATCTAAATGATCCAATTCCCGAGTCACATTTGGATCAATTTTACCACCATTATGAACACGAGGACGAACATCACGGATCGTTTCATTTTGATGAGGCCCAAAAGGAAGCCCACCTGGAAACACTAAAAAAGCAGTATTGGAGAGTTCAATATTTTATTGAAAACCCGGATGCCTATGGTGTTTTTGAAGCCAAAGCTGTGGCCAATTGCAACAACGGAGATTTTGAACTCGGCAATTTTACCGGATATTCTTTGGCTTCGGGCAATTCGGAAGCGGGTAACGGCTACAGCGGAGGGGAATGCAGCTTTGTTCCTACTACCACCTTTGGGTCACTGACTCCTGAGACCCCACTTATCAATACGGATAATTTGGACATTGTTGGCGTTGGAACTGATCCCTACGCTCCCATTCAGCAGATCAACCCGGCACCGGGATTAGGTGGAAACTATGCTGCCAGAATCAATGGAGGAAAACCTCTTGCTAATCCTTTGGGGCCATTAGGTCCTTGTCGCCCCTACCAAGGTGTAAATCGTTTGTCACGAACCGTAACCCTTACCTCATCAGAGATTGAAGAAATTGGCTTTTATTATGCCCTGGTTCTTGAATATCCTAACCATGTCAATGGAAATCCTTTCTTTTTGGCACGTGCTCTGGATGCTTCCGGCAACGAGCTGGATAGAGTCTGTCGGGTTTCGGATCCAAGTAGCCCCTTCTTCGGCAATGTTCCCTTCACAACTTATGGGGGATGCTCCATATCTCAAGTGGTCTATTCGGACTGGACCTGCGACGAGCTTGAAGTTAGTGGATCTCCTGGAGATGTAATTACTCTGGAATTTTACGCCGTTGACTGTGCCGCCGGTGCTCACTTTGGATACGCCTATGTAGATGACATCTGCGAACCTTGTATCGCCGACTCCTGCAACTTTACCGGAAGCATCGATCTAAATCCATCGGACACCTGCTTTACTGATAGCACTTACACCGTTTGCGGTTCGTTCGAAATGGCGGTGGTTGCCTGTACTTCAGCAACGGTGAATAGCATCACGCTTAACGTGATTCAAGGAGCCACATCTTACCCAGTAACCGTTACCCCTGTGATTAATATGGTGGATCAAACCTTCTGTTTTACCCTTACCGAAGCCGATTTCCCTTTTCCATCAGGTTCATACGACTTTGAAGTAGCCATAGAATTTGGATTAACCGGTGGTACTCACACCGAAACAGACATACATACACAACCGGGAATTGAAAACGATGTAAGTTTCGATTGCTGCGACTTTGTTCCCGTCATCACCTTTGCTGGAGACACTTGTTACGACCCTTGTGAAAATCCGGAAATTCCAGTTACACTCTACGTAATTGACGCGGTGACCGGTGAAGCGCTTACCTCCCCTCCTTATACCTTCTTGTGGGATGATGGAGCCACCACACACTTTACCTCCGGTTTTGTCAATACCCCGGTTTCGGTTACCGTTACAGATACCGAAGAGTGCTCCGCCGTTGATTCCATTCTTATCGAATGCGACACCTGCCATTGCGAGCTCAATTATTTTAACCTGGCTATCGATTGGATCAACCGATGTGAAGTTTCATTTTCGGTTGGTGGATTCAGTTTTACAGACACCAATTGTTACATCTCGCATATTAACTGGGATTTTGGTGATGGAAACACAACCACACTGGCTCCAGGTACAAGTCCCGTTCACACCTATTCGGGCAGTGGTGATTACCTGGTTTGTGCTACGGCAGTAGTTCAGTCCACCCTCGATCAAGGATGTTTTGACACGTTGACCAGATGCGTCATTGCCCATGTGACCAATTGCCAACCTTGCGACTGTGACATCAGTGATTTCACCCTATTGAACCCGAACATAAATGGCTGTACGGCCGCCTTTTCAGCGATCAGTCCTGTAATCAGTTCCTCCGATTGCCAACCGACCAACATTATCTGGGACTTTGGCGATGGTGGGGTTGTTACTCTTCCTTACAACGTGAGCCCAGTTCACAACTACAGTTCAAACGGCGTTTATACGGTGTGTGCGACCTACTTTGTGCAATCCACCTCAAATCCAAATTGCATAGATCATATCACGAAGTGCATCACCATTACGATTAACAATTGCCACCACAATACACCGCAGGCACCAAATGGCAATAGTTCATCCACTCACGGTGAACTTCAGGTTTATCCGAATCCCACTGACGGAGACTTGCACGTTCAATTTCAATCGGATCAGGCGCAAACCCTTGTCCTGGAAATTTTGACGGTAGATGGCCAGGTATTAAGCCGACAGGAACAACTTTATGACTCAGAAGAGATTAAGGTTAGTACCCACACCCTTTCTCCGGGCAGTTATCTTCTTAAAGTTATACCGGACCTTGGGAACCCGATAACCCAATCGTTTATTAAGGAATAGACAACCAGCGAAATGGGTAAAAAAAAGAGGACGATCCTATATAGGTCGTCCTCTTTCTATTTTATCGTTATCGATTTTGAGAAATCAAATTACATGATGCTCAGCCACCGCCCCTTCTTTATTCATGGAGTAGAGCGTGGTTAACTGGCTATTTCGCTGACCAAGATAGTTTGCATAAGAATCGCTAAAAGCGATACGGTTATCAAATATTTCCTGGTGGCGACCTGAAAGCCCCATCAACAATTCACAGGATTCTCTTACACCATGTTCTTCTCCACTACCCCCGGTTTCGTAATGAGCCAGGTGTTTGCTTCGAACGTATTCCGCAAACAAAATTTTGGACGAAGAATGAATGAAGATTTTAACCCCCGCTTCTCGAGCCACAGGAATATCGAGCACATCATCGTAGAAAAAGGCTACTTCTTCTGCTTTCAAGGAATTGAGCTCCAGAAAATGCTTCCAGGCCAAGGTCTTATTAGGAACCTTAAAATAGACTTGATTGAAATGCTCACGTCCGGCTAAATCGTAAGCCGCTTGATTATCGGCTCCCGTCAAAATAGCGGTAATGGGAACTTGCCCGTTGGACTCCAGATACTTTCCAAAGCGCATCAAATTGGTGCCCATGGAATCAATTTCGGAGAACCCGCTGGAAGCATTTCCCCCTTTCCATCCGGAGTTGAACACACCATCCCAATCAAACAAAAAGGCTTTCACCTGGCTGTATCGTTCGACCAGCTCGTTGACAGAAATGTGAAACTTCCCTCCCCTTTCGAGGAAAAGGGTTGCTATGTCGTCCATAATTTCTGGGTTTTATTAACCCGCCAAGTCCTGGATATCCAGCACACCGATAGGCTGACCGTTTTCCAGCACCAACAAGTTGTCTACGTGAGTCTTCTTGAATACTCCGTTGGCTTCTTCCAATAGAGCTGAAGATTCGATAGAAACAGGCGTACCGTAATCCACATCGGCCAAGGTCATGTTCATGATGTTTCCACCAGCAGTACCCATCAAACGACGAAGATCGCCATCTGTAAAGATACCAGCCATAGAACCATCAGCATTCATTACCACGATGCAGCCAAATCCATATTCAGTCATCTTGATCACCGCTTCAGGAAGTGGCGTGTTGATGGCAACAGTAGGATTCACATTGCTAATCGCAGACTTAACCGTGTTTGTAATCAAACGGGTGTGCTCAAAGAATTGATCCGTTCCAACGCGGGTAAAGTTGTTGTCGGTCAATTGCTTCATCACTTTCCAAGGTACCGTACAAACGTGTACACCGGCGTTGATCGCATTGCGAACGTGCTCAGCGTGACGTACCGAGGAGAACATGATTTTAGAATCGTAGTGGTAGTAGTTAACCGCATTCACACATTGCTCAATCAAGCCCAAGGCATCGTGACCTTGATCCTGAAGACGTCCAACCAATGGACATACGTAGGTAGCACCCGCTTCCATGGCCATATAAGCTTGCTGGAGGGTGTACACCAAGTGAACGTTTACCATGATATCGCGATCGGCAAGCATTTTACAAGCTCTCACCCCTTCCAGAGAAACGGGAATTTTGAACACTGTTTTTTCCTTGCTCAAGCCCATGTCGAGCTGACGATCGGCTTCTGCTACGATTTCCTCAGCTGTAGAACCCAGGGCTTCAATCTGAAGGATAGGCACCATGTCAGCCAGTTTGAGAATCATTTCATCCAGATCGGTCACTCCTTCACGGTGCATGAAGGTAGGAGTAGTAGTCAATCCGGTAAGGAAACCTAATTTAAAGGCTCCTTCAATTTCATTGATATCGGCAGAATCGAGGTATAATTCCATGTTGTTTTGTTGTTACGTGAATGGGAATATAGGAGTTCCGAGAGGCAATATTAAGAATTCACAACTTTCTCTCGGTAATTCACTTCTAAATTATGTATGTCAATTAACGGTTTAATAAACTCTTCCAGGTCGTATACGCAAAGTTGACTGGCAGCATCGCACAAAGCTTTTTCCGGTTCGGGATGCGTTTCAATAAATACACCATCCACTCCGGCAGCTACACCTGCACGAGCAATGGTAGGCAAGAACTCACGGTTTCCACCTTTAGGATCCGCACTTGGAATTCCATACTTACGAATGGAGTGCGTAATGTCGAATACCACCGGGTAACCGGATTGACGCAAATGGTAGAAACTTCTGGGATCAACAATCAAGTCGTTGTATCCGAAGGTGTACCCTCTTTCGGTCAATATCACTTGACTGTTTCCTGATTCTTCCAGTTTTTGAACCGGCTTAATCATGTTTTCAGGAGCCAGGAATTGTCCATGTTTCAGGTTAACTACCTTACCGGTTTTAGCAGACTCAACAAGCAACTCCGATTGCATACACAAGTAGGCAGGAATCTGAATTACATCCAACACTTCGCCAGCTGGTGCTGCTTGAGAAGGATTGTGAATGTCACTCAACAGGGTAAAACCAAAATCGTCTTTGATGCGCTGAAGCATTTTCAGGCCTTCATCCAATCCCGGTCCCTGGTAATACTTAAGGGAAGAACGGTTGTCTTTGGTAAAGGAAGATTTGTAAATGATTTTCAGGTTCATCCGCTCAGAAACCTCTTTTAGCTTCTCGGCGGTCTTTAACATCACCTGCTCATCTTCAATCACACAAGGTCCTGAAATGAGAAAGAGCTCATCGGAACCGCAGGAGATATCTCCTACCTGAATTATTTTTTCGGACATACTACCGGTTTAAATTTCAGCGGCAAAAATAGACTAATTCGAAATTTGAATGTTGAATTTTCAACGCTCAATTTTCAATCTGATCGCAATTGGGTCAGGAATCGAGGATTTAACCTGCAAACGGCCTCCAAATCTACGGCTTACCGTTCTCCTTCTTCCCTACTTTTCAGGAGGTACCGAACCTTTTCCAGATCGTCGATGGTGTCAACTGGAATGGAGTCGTGATCGGTGATTTCGATACGGATGGAATTTCCGTTTTCAATCCAGCGATTTTGCTCGAGTGATTCCATCTTTTCTAAATTGGACATGGGTAGCCCGGCAAATTCTTTCAAGGCTTCATAGGAATAGCCGTACAGCCCGATGTGCTTGTAGAAAGTATTGAACTCCATCCAGCGGGTTTTATGTACTCCTCTGATGTGGGGAATTACCGCCCGACTGAAATAAAGCGCTTCCTTTCTTCGGTTGAATACCACAAAGACTTCGCTCTCATTAAACAGATCTTCCTGAGAGCTCACGGGCAATACCAAAGTGGCCAATTGCGTATTGGGTTGCTCAAAACAGCTCAGCAAATCCCTAAGTTGTTGAGGGTCGAGCATAGGCTCGTCGCCTTGTACGTTGACTATAATATCAAAGGATTCCCCGGTCAATTCCATGATACGCTCATAGGCCTCTAAGCATCGGGTAGTACCATTCTCATGATCCGGTGAGGTCATAATTACGTTTCCACCAAATTCAACCACCGCCATTTTGATCCGCTCATCATCCGTTGCAACGAATACAGTATCAATAGCTTGACGCGTTTGTTCGTAGACCCGTTGGATCATCGTTTTACCCAAAATATCAACCAATGGTTTTCCCTCCAGGCGAGTGGATCCATATCGAGCGGGAATAATGGCTACGGCTTTCTTCATTCCTTGGAATTTGGCACAAATATAGAGCAAACTTTATCCTACTTTTGTGCCCTTTAACAGCTTAAATCAAAACGTCACTATGCCAGGAACAGAGTTATTTGGAGCCGAAGAGAGAAAAGAAGTAAATGATGTACTGGAAACAGGCATTCTATTTCGCTACGGACACGATGCCCAGCGCAATGGTCATTGGAAAACTCGTGATTTTGAACAGGAAGTTGCCTCCTTCACCGGAGCTGCTCACGCTCATGCCGTAAGCAGTGGAACAGCAGCGATTATCACCGCTCTTGCTGCAGCAGGAATTGGACATGGTGACGAAGTGATTTGCACGCCTTTCACCTTTATGGCTACGAACGAAGCTGTAGTCTTCTTAGGAGGTATTCCGGTATTTGCTGAAGTAGATGAAACACTTTGTTTGTCTCCGGAAGGAATTGAAGCGGCTATTACTCCTAATACCAGGGCTGTTTGTTTGGTTCACATGTGTGGCGCCATGGCCCGTATGGATGAAATCATGGCGGTGTGTGAGAAACACAACCTGATTTTGGTAGAAGACGCTGGTCAGGCTTTGGGTGCTTCTTATAAAGGAAAGCACGTAGGTCTGTTTGGAGCTGCCGGAGCATTCTCTTTTGACTTCTTCAAAATTGCTACCTGTGGTGAAGGTGGTGTAATGATCACCAACGATGCAGATACTTATCACAAAGCGGACACCTACTCCGATCATGGACACAACCACCAGGGAAGTAACCGTGGAATGGAGCCTCACCCCTACTTGGGTGTAAATTACCGCTTGGGTGAATTGAACGCTGCCGTAGGTTTGGCTCAAATGAGACGAGTACCTCAAATCATCGAGGCTCAAAAACGAAACAAAAAGATTTTAAAAGACACGCTTGCTGCTATTCCAGAAGTAAGCTTCCGTCATATTCCTGATCCGGATGGAGATTCAGGTACTTTCCTTTCCTTCTTTATGCCAACGGCTGAGCTTTCTCAAAAGGTAGTAGCCACTTTGGCCGAAAAAGGAATTCCAGGAGCCAATTACTGGTATACGAATATGTACCACTTCATCAATCAATGGGATCACCTCAAAAATTTGAGCACGGTTTCTAAACTTCCTATCAATGTGATGGACTTGCCTCAGGACTACAACAACCTGGAGCTACCTAAATCTCAGGAAGTGGTTGGACGATTGATTTCCTTCGGCATTAGCTGTGCTAAGAGCGAAGAAGAAATGACTGAATTAGCCAATGCGGTTGCAGCGGCTGTACGTGAAAGCTTGTAATTCCCCTACCATGCAGCACATTAATTTCAACAACATCGGTAAGATCTGCTACGGAAAAGGTAGCTTCAATCAACTCGGAGAAATCTTAGAACCTCGCCGTTCGGATAACCAAGGCTACATGGTTTTCTGTGTAGACGATTACTTCGAGGGTAAAGAACTGGCGGATCGTCTTCCTGTGGAATCCAGGGATATGGTCTACTTTATCGATGCAAGTCATGATGAACCCAAGACTTCTCAAATTGATGAAATGCGAGATGAGATTTTGGAAAAGCAAGGCTTGCCTTCCGGAATCGTTGGTATTGGTGGTGGTAGCATTATGGACATTGCCAAAGCCCTGTCCTTGATGGTGACCAATGAAGGTTCTTCTACCCTTTATCAGGGATTGAACCTGATTAAAAAGCCGGGTATCTACCACTGTGGTGTTCCTACTATTTCAGGTACGGGTGCTGAATGTTCGATGACGGCTGTTTTGAGTGGACCTGAGAAAAAATTGGGATTGAAGTGTGAGTGGACGGTTTTCAACCAAGTTGTTTTGGACCCGGATTTAACGGCAACAGTGCCTACTGATCAGTGGTTCTACACCGGTATGGACACGTTCATCCATTGCATCGAAAGTGCTACGGGTATTAAGTACAATACTTTCTCTAAGGCTTATGGCGATCAGTCCATCGAGCTTTGTAAAGAAGTTTTCCTGGGTGAAAACGCCGGACAAACTCCAGAGAACGATGAAAAGCTTATGCTGGCCTCCTTGTTTGGTGGATTGAGTTTGACCTATTCAGAAGTGGGTGTTTGTCACGCCCTTTCCTACGGATTAAGTTTTGTTTTCGGAACCCGTCATGGTTATGCAAACTGCTTAGCATTTAACCACTTGAAAGATGTTTACGGTGACGCTGTAGATGATTTCCACGTAATGTTGGATCGATTTGGCATTGATCTTCCTCAAAATTTGGCCGCTGGCTGGACAGAAGAAGAGATTACCGCCATGGCCGAAATCGCTATTCGATTGGAGCATATGTGGCACCATGCCTTCGGTGAAAACTGGAAGGAAAAGGTAGACATGGACTACATAAAAGACTTGTACCGAAGAATGTAATAACCGCCTGTAAATAGCTGGCTTTCTTCTTCTTTTATTCTTAATCTTACCTTAACTTTATAGTTTGGGCCGTGTGCTTCTTTTGCGCAAAACAGTAACCCCGAATGAAAACACTCTATATCGCACGACACGCTAAGTCCAGCTGGAGAAATACGAGCTTGATTGATATCGATCGCCCGCTCAAATCGAGTGGTGTAATGATGGCTTATAAAGTGGCCAAAAGATTGATCGAAGCTGAAGTGAACTTGGATGCTATTTATTCCAGTCCTGCGATTCGGGCTATGCACACGGCTATCATCTATGCGCGTACGCTGGAATTTCCAGAAAATCGCGTGGAAATTCGCCCTTCTCTCTACAACAAAGGGAAGGAAGGAATTTATGAGCTTGTGAAGCAGGTCAATGAAGACTATAATTCCATTATGATTACCGGTCATGATCCTACGCTCACCCATTTTGTGAACGAATACATGGCTGTACCTCTTGAAAAGTTGCAAACCTCAGGTATTATTCAACTGGACTTGGAGACTGATAAATGGACTCATATTCGTCAGGCCAATCCAATACGTATCGTGTACTTTAAACGTGAAGAAACCCGAGAACTGAAATATGCCAAACAGAACTATTAATCGCTACATCAATCGAGAAATTAGTTGGCTGGGCTTTAATGCCCGAGTGCTGCAAGAAGCGGCAGACCGTTCAAACCCACTCATAGAAAGACTTCGTTTTTTAGGAATTTACTCCAACAACCGGGATGAATTTTTTCGGGTGCGAGTGGCTACTGTGCGTCGTCGGATCCAATTGGAAAAAAAATCCGAGAACCTGATCGAAGGAGATGCTCAGGTGCTTTTGGATGAAATTCAAAAAAGGATTCTCAAGCAGCAGAAGGACTTTTACCGCATCTATGCGGAAATTGTCAAAGAACTGGAAACGGAAGACATTTACCTGGTCAACGAAAAAGAGGTGACCGAAGAGCAAGGAAAGTTCATCAAAGAATACTTTACCGAAAAGGTCTATCCTGCTCTCATTCCAATCGTATTGCAAAATGCGGATCAGTTTCCACGGATCAAAGACAAGTCTACCTACCTCGCTGTCTCCCTTTACCAAGGCGGGAAAAAGAACCCGAAATACGTATTGATTGAGATCCCATCGAAATTGGGACGTTTTCTTGTTTTGCCTTCCATTGGCAACAAAAAGTTCATCATTCTACTCGACGACGTAATTCGTTATTGCCTGGGAGATGTATTTGGTTCCTTTGGCTACGAACGCATCGAAGCGCACAACATAAAAATGACGCGCGACGCGGAATTGGACCTGGATGCTGATGTTTCCAAGAGTTTTCTGGAAACGATGCAGAAGAGTTTAAATCGACGCAAAAAAGGAGAACCGGTCCGCTTTATCTACGACAACGAGATTTCGGATCACATGCTCCAATACCTGATTCGTAAATTGGGGCTTTCCCTCAAAAATGACAACCTGATTGCCAGTGGTCGCTACCACAACTTTAAGGACTTTATCGGCTTCCCTACGGTTGGAAAGAAGCAACTTCAATTTTCCAAAAAGCAGCCTCTAAGACATCCCAATCTGGAGCCTTTCAAAAGTGTATTGGCTTCCATTCAGGAAAAAGACATTTTACTCCATTACCCTTACCAGACCTTTAACCACATTATCGATTTGCTCCGCGAAGCCGCGATTGATTCGAAGGTGAAGGAAATTAAGGTTTCGCTTTATCGGGTAGCGAGCAATTCGCACATCATCAACGCACTAATCAACGCCGCCAAAAACGGTAAGAATGTAACTGTATTGGTGGAACTTCAGGCTCGATTTGATGAGCAAGCTAATATCAAATGGTCCAAGGTTCTTCAGGACGAAGGCGTGAATGTGTTGTTCGGTTTTAAAGGACTCAAGGTGCACTCCAAGATTTGCTACATCCGCAGAAAATCGGATCGCAAAACAACGGAATATGTTTATGTAGGCACCGGAAACTTCCATGAAGGAACTGCCAAAATCTACAGCGACCTGGGCTTATTGACGGCGGATCCGAACTTAACCGGAGAAGTTCGCCGGGTATTTGAATTGCTGGAAGGAAATTTCACGCCTTATTACTACAAGCATTTGATCGTATCTCCGCTGAGCACCCGAAACCGAATGGTAAGGATGATCAACCAAGAGATTCGCAATGCCCGAGAGGGCAAACCCGCTTATATTCACCTCAAGCTCAACAGCTTGGTAGACCCGGATTTGATCGACAAACTCTACCAAGCCAGCAAGGCAGGAGTGGAAGTTCGACTCAACATTCGCGGAATCTGTAGTCTTAAACCTCAGGTTCGTGGATTGAGCGATAACATTGAAGCCATCAGTATTCTCGGACAATACCTTGAACACAGCCGAATTTTTATATTTTGCAACGAAAATAGCCCGAAGTACTACATCGGTTCCGCGGACTTTATGGAACGGAATCTCGACCGTCGTGTAGAGGTTACTTGCCCCATTTACGATCCGCATTTGCAACAGCAAATTCGGGATATTTTTGACCTGCAGTGGAAGGACAATCAGAAAGCCAGGCTGTTGGATGACAAAATATCAAACACCTACGTTCCTCAAAACACAAGGCAGAAGATCGACTCGCAGCAGGTTTTGTATACCTACTACAAAAAAATGCAACGAAATTGAAGAGAAAGAAGTACGCAGCAATCGATATAGGTACGAACGCCGTTCGACTGTTGCTGATGAATGTGTTTGAAGATAAGGGGCAAACGAGTTATAAAAAAGTATCCCTGGTTAGGGTTCCCCTTCGTTTAGGAGAAGATGTATTTGTAGATCAACAGATTTCGGCCAAAAAGGCGGAAGATCTGGAACGCACCATGATTGCCTACAATCACCTAATGCATGTTCACAAAGTGGATAGTTACCGAGCGTGTGCCACCTCCGCCATGCGTGAAGCGAAAAACGGACAGGAGCTGGCTGACGGTATCTTTGAAAGAACAGGAATTAAAATTGATATCATTCCTGGTTACGAAGAAGCGCAGATCATTTACTCTACCCATATTGAAGAACGAATCAAAGATCACCAGAACTTCCTCTACGTAGATGTAGGTGGTGGTAGTACGGAAATCAGTTTGTTTGAAGGCACCGTTCCTAAAGAATCACGCAGTTTTGATATTGGTACAATTCGAGTACTAAAAAACAAAGTGAAGGAAGAGCGCTGGGATGACATGAAAAAATGGGTCAAAGACGTCACCCAAGGACACAAGGATTTGGTCGTTATTGGATCGGGTGGAAACATCAATAAGATCTATAAGCTTCACCAAAAAAGCAATTGGGAATCCCTATACTACAACGAAATCAAGTCTCTGATTGACGAGCTTTCCGACATGAATGTGGATCAACGGATTATGAACTTCCACCTACACCCAGATCGTGCCGACGTAATTGTACCTGCCGGTAAAATCTTCTTAAAGGTGATGAAATGGGCTGCTATAAACGAAGTTCAGGTACCTAAGATGGGACTTGCCGATGGCCTCATTAAAGGCATGCATCAGGGCCTTACTTTTAGCAGATAAGGATGTTTCAAACTTGAATCTTGAATTCTGAATTTTGAGGTCCATCCAATAGGACAAAATCCATCGAAATTCAGAATTCAGAATTCAAAACAAGCTTAGCGATCAGAGTTTAGAATCAACGGCATTCCATCGCCGCCAGATCCAATCACAACCACTTTAGAGTTTTCAGATTCGGCCAATTTCAAAGTAGCCTCGATACCTCTCATCCGAAGTAGATTTCCGGTCAAACTGCTGTTGATGATATCATTTGCTTTGGCTTCCCCTTGAGCGGCAATTCGCTTTCTTTCGGCCTCACTCTTTTCTTTTTCCAAACGGAATTTGTAGGCCAATGCTTCCTGCTCTTGTTTCAGCTTGCTTTCGATCGCCTGCTTGATTTCTGCCGGAAGAATGATGGAACGAATCAACAGGGCCTTCATTTCGATGTTGTTGTTATCGTTACTCAACACCTCAGCTGTTTCGCGAATGATGGCACTTTCCACCTCCGGACGCTTGGTTGAGTAAATTTCCTCTGCCGTGTAACGCCCCATTACCTGACGAACCGTTGAACGTACTTCAGGAATAACCAAACGATTCACATAATCCTTGGTGAAGGTTTCGTGGATGTCTCCAATGCGATCATATTTCGGGTGGAAACGAACGGAAATCTCTACTTTGATGGAAAGACCGTTTTTATCCAATACGTCCATACTTTCTTCCGCTTTGTTCTCAGACACATCGTAGCGAATCAAGTCGTTCCAGGGAGCTTTTACATGAAACCCTGGACGAATGATATTCTCCTTGTCTAACCCACCGCTAAACCGCAAGAAGAGCACTGCTCTTTCATTGGGCTGAATGGTGTAGAAAATACTGGATGAAAATAGGATTAGAATTAGAATAATGGCTCCGATAACCACTACGGGAAGGAGCTTTCTAAAATCGAATTCGGTGTTTTGTTGATAATACTCTGCCATGATTTCTTGGTATTACTCGGCTACCTGAACGAGGTCGCCAATAAACTGTTTTCCTTTTAAAAATGCGGTGTATTGATAGGCATCACCTTCAATAGCGGTGATGGTTACATTCAATGTGTCATACTGACTCAAAAGCGTCTTGTAACTTTCGTTGGAAGACATCAAGACGAGTTTGTATTCACAATCGTTGATCCAGATGACTTTATAAATATTCTCAAAGCCACGAGCCTCACTGGTTTCAATTTGAATCGAGTCGTTTCGAACGATTTTGATATCGCTAATCTTTTCGTCGGCAGCCTGAAAGGTACCGGTCTTAAAATCCTTACACTTCTTATCCTGGCAACTGATTCCTGAAAAAGAAAACACAGCTACTACAAGAGCCAAAGTGAGTTGATTTAATGAGGGAAGTTTTGTCTTCATTGCTTATTCAAAGGTACACTAAAACCCAGGGAGACAAAATATTCCAGAAAGCCAAAACGCTGATCTGCCTTTTCAGCCGGGTCTGAAGTGGTTAGAATATTTCCCATCCACAGATATCCTCCTTTAGCCGCAGTTTGCAGAAAGAAATTGCGGTAGAAGGTAAATCGCATTTCAAGCTTCCCATTAAATCCACCACCGGCCACATGAAATCGATTATCCGATTCATGATCGAAAGCTCTGAAGCGAGTTTTGGGAATGAGTAATCCTGCCCCTAATCCTCCATTGACATCCAGGTAGAAGCGTTGAGATGGGCTCATCCAAACGGACTGGTGATAGGTTCCTTCCAGAAACACGTAGTTCAATCCATCGGAATGCTCGTATTCGAAATCTTCGGATGGGATAAACACCAAATCCTCTTGGTATTCTCCATTCACTTCAGGATGTTCTTCCGTTTGAGCATACCCTGTAATCTTGTAGGACTGATCGGCCACGAAGAAGTACTTCATGTGGTCGAAGCCTCCAGCAATACTCCACTTTTCACTGAGGTGGTAACCTAAGGCGTAATTGTATTGCGGAACGGTGAATCGCTCAGGATGACAATAAACACTCAAGTCCACTGGCTCAGGTTTGTCTTGGCCTTTCGCATCGTGAATGGTTACGTCATAATTTTTCCCCTGAAGGTGGATATCACTTTTGGTATACCAACTGCGATTGTACCCCCAATAGAAGAATACACGCCCTTTACGAATGGCGTCCTGGGCTTGACCTTCAAGGGCCAGACCCAGCAAAAAAACAAATACTATAACAAGTTTAGCAGGCGATAAAGATTTAATAAGCACGGGCAAAAATGACTCTTTTCGTGGAGGGTTTTCCACTGTAAATACACGTACCACCCTCCTCTTCTGCATCCAATGGAATACAGCGAATGGTAGCTTTCGTTTCCTCTTTGATTTTGTCCTCGGTTTCCGATGTTCCGTCCCAATGGGCCAAAACAAATCCGCCCTTAGAATCGAGAACGTCTTTGAATTCCTCCCAGGTGTTAACCTGAGTAGTGTGTTCTTTGCGGTAATCAGCCGCTTTTTTATACAGATTTTTCTGAATATCCTCTAACAGATCCTGGACATACTGTACCAGGTTTTCCATGGATACCACTTGCTTCTCCAGGGTGTCTCTCCGAGCTACTTCTACGGTGCCGTTTTCCAAATCACGTGGCCCCACAGCCAACCTTACAGGAACTCCTTTGAATTCGTATTCGTTGAATTTCCAACCTGGCTTGTGTGTATCTCGGTCATCATACTTCACGCTAATTCCCGCAGCTTCCAGTTCTTTTTTGATGGGAAGAATCTTTTCGCTTACCGCAGCCAGTTGCTCTTCTTTCCGGTAGATTGGAATAATGGCCACCTGAATAGGAGCCAATTTAGGAGGAAGCACCAATCCGTTGTCATCGGAATGGGTCATAATCAAACCTCCCATCAATCGGGTAGAAACACCCCAGGATGTAGCCCAAACGAGTTCCTCTTTTCCTTCTTTCGAGGTAAACTTCACATCAAAAGCACGAGCGAAGTTTTGTCCCAAAAAGTGAGAAGTCCCAGCCTGCAGCGCCTTTCCGTCTTGCATCAATGCTTCGATACAATAAGTTTCCAAGGCACCTGCAAAACGTTCGTTTTCAGTTTTTAATCCCTGAATGACAGGCATGGCCATCCACTCTTCTGCAAATTCAGCATAAACACGAAGCATTTGTTCTGCCTCAGCGATGGCTTCATCTTTAGTGGCATGGGCCGTGTGACCTTCTTGCCAAAGGAATTCCGCAGTTCTTAAAAACAAACGGGTTCTCATTTCCCAGCGCACCACATTGGCCCATTGGTTGACCAAAATAGGTAGGTCGCGGTAAGACTGAATCCAGTTTTTGTACGTATTCCAGATGATGGTTTCCGAAGTAGGACGAACCACCAATTCTTCTTCCAATTTAGCAGCAGGATCTACTACTACCCCATTTCCTTCCGGATCGTTTTTCAACCGGTAGTGGGTTACAACAGCGCATTCTTTGGCAAATCCTTCAACGTGATCGGCCTCTTTACTTAGATAAGACTTCGGGATGAAAAGCGGGAAGTACGCATTTACGTGACCGGTCGCCTTGAACATACGATCCAATTCGGCCTGCATTTTTTCCCAAATTGCATATCCGTAGGGTTTGATAACCATACACCCTCTAACGTCTGAAGATTCAGCCAAGTCAGCCTTGATGACCAACTCGTTATACCATTTGGAATAGTCTTCAGATCGTTTGGTAAAGTCTTTCGCCATTGTTATTGAATTTGACCGGCAAAAATAATCCGTTTCCGGTACCCTTCATAGTGGTGACGTACTTAGTTTAACTTTTATTTTAAGAAGCTTAATAAATCGAGAAAAACGGGACTAAATCTCAGATGAATGTTGGGGTAATAATGAGGTCTGCAATCGCATCCTCACTCTTTCTTCTTTCCCTTCTTCTTTTTCTTCTTTTTGGACTTCCCTGACTTCGTATTGGAGGTAGAACTCGCTGCCGGTGACCGCTCTTTACTTAGCACTTCAATCACGCCAGCTTTGGCCTTAGCGTAGGGAATGTTTTCTTCGGGCCAGCCGAAACCATAATTCAGATGGGTATCCCCTTTCCAGGCACAGAGTAAATGGCTGGGTCCGTCGTCTGAAAACTTGATGGTTTTTTCGGTTTGAATTCGAATATCCAATTCTCCTTCTGCATTGTACACGTAGAAAATGTATTGCTGTTCCAACATTTCCTCTGGTATTTTAAACAGCTGATAAACGGAAACGTATTGATCTCCGATTTCAAATTCATCGAACCGGCACATGGCATATTCCATCATTTTTGAGGGTAAAGCTTCCTCCTCGTATCCCGCTCGCATCACATCAAATAGGCTATCGCTTTTCTCAATTTGTCCCCTACCGGTATAACATAGGATAAGCCGCTCAATGGTTTTGTATTCCTTGGGATGATAGAACAGCAGCTTACGGTAGTTTTCAATGGCCTTGGTCGTATCCTTGTTGACATGGATTTCGAGGTTTCCGGCAAACTCCTGGCAGTATTTATAATAACGATCGTAGGGATCAATCACCTCTAAAGCCTCGTAATATTTCACCAGGGCTTCGGCATCCTTTTTCTGCTGATCCAATACGTTGGCCACGATGAAATGGGCCGCTCCGTTTTGATAGGACAATCCAACCGCTTTACTGGCGATTGCGTAGGCCGAGTCAAGTTCATCTGCAAAGTAGTACATGAGGGCCATGTCACTGCGGTACTTCTGACTTTCCGGATTTTTGGCAATGGCTCTGTAGTAGTATTTTGACGCTTCCTTGGGCTTACCCAAAAACCGATAGGCAGAACCTCGAAAGAAATCCAGATCCGGGTGATCAAAACCCTTGGCTTCAGCTTTGTCATACCATTTGAGTGCCACCTCTTCCCTTTCGGTCATGTAATAGGCTTTCCCGATGACATACATCTCCTTACCAGTCAAAGCCTTTTCATCAAATTCAATCCGCGTAATGGAATCGTATTGATCATCGGCATAAAGAAGTTCTACATTTTGGGCAGTAAGGGCGGTCGAAAACAGTAAGGCCAGCAGGCCGGTTAACAGGGTTTTCATTATGATGGAGTTTGGTTTAATGACAACAATTGGCGTTAATAAAGACAATTATACCAATGCAATTTACAACAATTAAGGCTAAGGTTATTATTCACCAATATCCTTAAATGCCGAAAATGTTGTACCTTGAACCATAATATTCATCAACACCTTAATGCACTAAATTTCAAACCATTAAACTATGAAACCAACTCATTATTACTTATTTCTATTCATATTTATATGCCTTAATGTCAACGGCCAACGATACGTTAAATCCTCATGGTCCACTACTTTGGGAGCATCCATAAGTATTGACCATACCGCTTCTGAATTATATGGGCCAAGTCAATTGATTCAGGTATCTAATAAACCCAATCTGCAGTCGGTTGATATGGTGACTCGATTAATTAATACCGAGGGTAACGTCGTATGGGAATCCTTATATAATCATCCTTTTAACAAATCAGCTTATGGTACTGCTATAGCCCAGTTAAGTGATGGTAAAATCATTGCTGCCGGAGCACAGAATAGCTCTCTGAATAACGTTGATTGGGTTATTATTTGTTACTCACCAAATGGGAGCCAATTATGGAAGTTTGAAGTTGACTACGTCGGACTCGAAGATATTCCCATAGATATCGCTATTAACTCGTCTGATGAAATCATTGTAACAGGGTTTGTGACCGATTCATTAAATAAAAGAGATTTTTATACTGTAAAATTGGATTCTTTGGGATCCATTGTTTGGACTGCACAGCGGGATTACCAGAATGAAGAAAACTCACCTCTAAAATGTGAATTCAATGGGAGCCAAATATTAATTACCGGCGGATCTTCGTCCTCCAAGGTCACAGGAAAAATTATTTCCATTTTATATTCTAATGATGGTATTGAGCAAGGCTTGCATTTATCAAGTAACGGTGCTTCACTTAGCTTTCCAACAGATCTCATTTCCTTTAAAGACAAAGGGTTCGTAATAGTAGGTCAGGACAGTCTATCAGGTAAAATCGTTCGGTTGGATTCAAACCTTCAGGAAATTTGGTCCTCACGATTTGATGAACCTGATGGAAATGAAATAATAAATTCAGTGACAAAGGATTCAAGTTTCAACCTATATGTCTGTGGATCAATCCTTTCAAGTTTTGATGAGAAATTAGCATTTCTTGCCAAATATGATGAACATGGAAATCAACAATGGAAAAAAATTGATATTAAAGAAAACAACATAGAATCATCAGCTTTTAGAATTACAATTCTAAACTCGGATACATCTAAACGAGTAGTAGTTTCTGGAAACCAAAAAGATTCGAATAACCTTACAAGAACATATCTGACTTCATTCGACCTAAATGGAAATATTGAATGGGGACCATTTACGTTGAATAAACGAGAAGAAAATATAATTGAAGAAATTGACGGTTTACATATACCTGCTAACAATGAAATTTGGGTTCAGACTACTCTGAGCAGCACGTCGAGCGGAGGATCAAGCCAAAATAAACTTTACTCCATCACAACATACAACCGCATCAAGGAATACTTGATAGACTCAAATGGTCACCCAAATTATTGTGACGGGGAAATTATTATTCAATTCAATCCAAATGCAATTCGCAGTCAAGTAGCAAATAATCCAAATTGCACATTTGGCTTCTTACCTGAAATTCTTGATTCGATAGCCTTTGATAGTTTAACAATTGACCTACAAGAATGGATAAATACAGATTCTGTAATTGCCCTTAAAGTTCATAAAGAGTTACTTCCTTCCGATAGCCTGTCATTAGATAGATCAGGCGATACAATTAATCTTCCACCAGTTTGGGCCACTTATGTCCTAATTTTTCAAGAATCATTGGATGAAGATACCCTGAGTCTGGCCCTCCATCAATCACCATATATTGAATATGTTCACCCAAATTTTGCCTATGAATTGTTGAATACTCCTAATGACCCTCTATATGGAGTTTCTCAAAGTGGATTAATTCCATGGACTGGAATAGCCTCAATGACTCCTAGCATCGACGCGGAAAATGCCTGGGACCTTGAAACAGGCAAAAAACATATAAAAATTGGAATTTATGACTCAGGAATCAATTGGAAGCATGAAGATTTCAAATTAAATGGGAAAACCAAAATATTTGGTGGGTGGGATTTTGCCGAAAATAAAACTGCAATCAACCGATTTTATCCTGACCCTGTGGGTCATGGAACTGCGGTCTCCGGTATAGCAGCAGCGTTGAGAAATAACAATAAAGGAATCAGCGGTATTGCTGGTGGAAATTCTTCAAATAATGAAGATTACGGTTGCCAATTATACTCAATGAAAATAATAAATGACAAGGGGAATTCATTTGCTACAGATGATGTAATTGCTTCAGCCATTTTTGATGGCTCAGTTTCCATTTTGGGAACAAATTATGGATATGGCTTTCATATTGCTAATCACAGTTGGGCCACTAGTAAATACAGCCTCATTTTAAAAGGAGCATTTAAAATCGCAGCAAGATGTGGTGTAATTAATGTTTGTGCTTCAGGAAATTCAGGAATAAATCAAAGACTTTACCCCGCAAGTTTCAACGATGACTGGATTCTTAAAGTTGGCGCGTCCAATAGCAGTGGAAACAGGGCAGGCTTTAGCACCTATGGATATGGGTTAGATTTTCTTGCTCCAGGGACTATTGCCTCTTATGAGGTTCTACATGGGACTATTGCATCAGGATACGGTAATTATCTATCTAATAATCCAAATTTACCTGCAAATGGTACATCTCTATCTGCACCGCATGTTACTGGATCCGCCGGACTAATGTTAAGCTATCACAATTCTAAAACAGCAACCTTCAACAATTTGGATCCCGAGGATGTTGAACATATGTTACAAAAATATTCAGTCGACAAATCTGCTGTGAATTATGACAATGAAACCGGATGGGGGTTGATTCAAATTGGATCCACTATGCAGCATATGAAAAAGAATCAATATCGAATTTACCATGTGGAAGTAAACGTTAATACATCGTCGGCTTCATTATATCGCACTACGACTTCTCTTAACTTACCAGAAAGCTACGAGGATCTTAGGATCCCAAATCCTTACCTAACCCAAGTAAACGTATATAAGCTCACTCAAACCATCCATCACAATATTCCATCTGGATGGATTGCAATAGATGCCTGGGTAAGAAATACCTCCTCAACATTTTTTAATCCAGATTTAGCCGAACTATCTTATCACCAACCATCAGAAATCAAATTAGAATCATACAATCAAAATCAAGCTACTCTTTCTGGTGGGTTCTATGAAATATGGGCCGAATTCACTCCGGAAATAGTGCGAAAATGGACTCCAGTAAATAATTCCACTATCGGAACATTTGCTTATACTCTTCTACTTTATAACGAAAACGCCTTAAGTCAGCAAGAGTTAGATAAAAACAATGATGTTATGATGGTGATGCCTAATCCTGTTGCATCCGGAACCCCAATAACGGCATCCTTCAACACTAGCACAGATATGGACTTGGATCTGGTTTTGATTGATATGAGCGGAAAAACAATTCGTAAATTCGGTCATCATGTAATTCAAAAAGGAAGTACTCAGATCAAAATTGAAACTGAAGGATTGATTCCTGGGCTATATTTCCTTCAATCTAAGTCACCTAATGGTCAATGGATACAAAAACTAATTATTTCTTCATAATGCATAAAATATCGAGAGTTTTATTGGCCTGTTTGATCCTTTTTAGTGCTTGTAAAAAAGACGAACCTGTTATTGATTGCGATACTGACTCCAATGTTGAAAATCCATGTTTAATAGATGGGTGCGAAAACTTCATTCAAAAGCTTTACGAGAATCCAGTGATTGTAACTTTTGTCAAGGATTCTGTGCAAAAGAAGGCTCCTTGCTTTAACCCAAAGAATTCCAATGAGTTTGCATTCATTGACATTGACCATTCGAATGGACAAAAAAGCTTAAAAGTATTTGAAATATCCTCCCGATCACAGAGACTTATTGTATCAAACCAAGGTATAATTGGACAACCCGATTGGGGAAGTAATGGATGGATTCTATTTGTGTCAGATGACTATTCACTCTGGAAAATCAGAGAAAATGGGCTTAATCTTCAAAGATTAGATTCCGTTTCGGGCTACCAACATGCCACATGGAATCATGACGGAACCAAGATTTTGGGCAATTTCGCTCCGGCGAATAAACCGACGTCCGAAGCGCTTTCAATCATACTGGATTCAGCAGGGAATCACATTGATACACTATTGGGTAAAAATCTATTTTTCGCAGATTGGGACGAATCGAATCAAATTATTGGCCTCGAATCATACCCTAGCTTTGAATACTTGCAATGGGGTAATTTTAATATTGACGATTGGAAAAAACTGGATTCACCCCTTGAAGGAAAGGGCCAAATATTGGATGCCAAATGGAAAAATAGCTCTGAATTCGTCTTTTCAAGATCCAATGTCGGACTATACACCCAAAACACCGAAGGTTCGGAAACTAAGGTTCAAAATGGTTGTGATTCTAAAAGCTATGCATTTCTATCCTACTCAATGGAATCCAACAAAATTGTTGCTGAGGTTATCCAACGGAGACATGAAGGTCAGTCAGTAATTTCGGTAATTGAAAAATCTATAATTGTTCAATTAGATCCTGACGGATGCAACGAAAAAATTCTACTCCAATAGTACTAATGAATCTTAATTGAATCGGCAAAAAATCCACAGAACTACTTCTTCTGTATCAAAAGCCCTGAAAGCCTCAAAAGTTCAAACTCACTGGTTCTTACCTCGTATTTGCTGCTTACAATTCTTACTTGTGCTCTTAGGTAATTCAGCTGAGCATCCCTAAACTGGGTATTCGTCACTTTACCGATTTGGTACAACTCACGTGTTCGGGAGAAATTTGCCTCTGCATTTCGCAGGTTACTTTCTTCCATTTTGAGCACGGTCTTGTCCTTTTCATATTCTACCCAGGCATTTCTTAAATCCATGGTCAACTGATCCTTGGCCAAAAGTTGTAGCTCCTGAAAGCTCTCGTACTGAACCCTGGCATTATTGGCCCGAATTTTCCGCTGATTAGCCTGAAAGATGGGGTACACCAATGTTACCCCTCCGGTAAGCCCAGTATTCCGACTCTCAAGTAGGTTACCCACCTCGTTGTTGGCTCCGTTTATCCCATAGCTTCCGTTTAAAGCAATAACCGGCATATAGGTACTGTTGGCCAATTCCAGGTCTTTCTCGGCAACCAATTTGTTGTATTCGGCATTCAGCAACTGAGCGTTGTTTTCAAAGGCATTCTTTTCCAGCTCTTCCAAAGACATGGTTTCTACGATATCCACGTCCATGTCAATTTCAAATTTGGAGGGAAGCTTGTAACCGGTAAGCATATTGAGCTGCTCGCTAAACTGCAGCAACTGAGCTTCGGCATTGGCCAATGTAACGCTATCACTATTTAAGTCCACTTTGGCACTCAAGTAATCGATACTGCTGCTTCCGCCTGACTCAAATTTGGCCTCTGCCCGATTGGTTCTATCCTGGGATATCTGAACGGACTGACGAGCCACTTCTACATTGTTGGCGGCATTGGCAGCCAGGTAATACGTATTGACCACTTGAATCAAAGTAGCCTCTACGGATGCCCGGGTCTTCACGTTTTCCAAATCATACATCAACACCAATTTCTTGTAGTTCTTAAACATGGCCATTCCATCAAAAATGGTCCAGTTCACACCTACAGATCCGTTGTAGTTGAAGGACTCCGCCCCATTAACCTCAATAGGTTCGGGAACACCCAAAAGCTCCAGCTTGGTGTTGTTGTTCGAATAGTTCGCTCCACCTTGAAGATTAACGGTTGGTAATTGTCCGGCATTTCCCCGATCAGCATTGTTCTCAGCAATGAGTACATTGTTTTGAAAAACACGAATGTTGTGGTTATGCTCCAAGGCCAATTGCATGACTTGGTCTAATCCCACTATTTGCGCCTGGCCCGAAAACACAAGCAGACTTAATAATCCTACTATCAAACTCTGTTTCATCTTAGGAAAGTTTTTCGTTTTCATTTTTCAATTCTTTATGCGCCGGCTCTACCTGTTCGCGACTGGGCCAAATTCCATTCCAGCTCCAGAAACCAAACATCCTAAATCGATTGATCATGACCAGCAATACGGGAAGAACGATTAAGGTGGTATAGGTGGCAATCATCAAACCGTAGGCGACTGAAATGGCCATAGGAATAAGAAATTGAGCTTGAAAGGATGTTTCCAAAATCAAAGGAGCCAATCCAGCTACCGTGGTAACGGAGGTTAGAATAATCGGCCGGAATCGAGAGCGACCAGCTTCGAAAATGGCTTTCATCACATCTCCGGTTTCCTTGATCAGTTCGTTGGTTCTACTCACAAACACCAAGCTATCATTCACCATGACTCCAATGAGGGCGATCACTCCAAACATAGATAGCATACTAATCGCCTGATCGTGGAACCAGTGTCCCCAACCTACTCCAATAAAGCCAAAGGGAATGGTGAGAAAAACGGCTAAGGTTTGCAAGAAGGAGCGGAAGGTTAAGATGATGATAGCTGCCATCAAAATCAAGATAATCGGTATCACCTTGACTGCTGAGCGTCCCATTTTTTGCTGTTCCTTACTCTGGCCTTCGTACGACACTGAAATACTGGGGTACTTCTGAAGAAGATCCGGCAAAATATTATCCTTGATTTCAGCGATCATATCGGACGCAGAAACATCGGGATCGGCGATATCGGCTTCGATACGAACCTCTCTTCTTCCATCCAGGTGATTGATGGCCACAATTCCTTTTTCTAACTCATATTCGGCAATCTCCCGGAAAGGAATTTCCATGCCGTCAGCTGTACGGATACGCATGTTTTCCAATCGATCGAGGGAAGCCCGGTCGCGCAAATCGAATCTTACCCATACTTTTACCTCATCCAATCCACGTTGCAAACGTTGCACTTCCTGACCAAAATAACCCTGCCGAACCTGAGTCACTACATCCTGAAGACGTAACCCAAGCAAATAGGCCTTTTCTTTCAATTTGATTCGGATTTCCCGAGGTCCTTCTTTGTCGGTATCAATCACATCTTTCAACGAGGTGAGTTTCTTTAACTCGGATTTGAGTTCGTTTTTCGCCTGACTCAGTTCTTCGAGGTTATTCCCCAAAAGAGAAACTGAAACTGGCTTTCCAAAAGGAGTTTGGATTCCAAATGATAACTTTTCTGCCTCATACATCGGACCTACCTGGCGACTAATCAAATTGGAAATGGTAAAACTCTTCATGTTCCGCTGCTCGGTGGTCATCAATCGAATGCTAACTTCACCCGCATTGGCGCCAGGGCCTAATTTCACCAAAACATTTTCGATAACCTGACCGGAGTCTTCCCGGGTCTTACTAATCGAGTCGCTTACTGCCCAGGCCGCAGCTTCAATTTTGCGAAGGGATCCTTCGGTAATATATTCACGTGTACCGGAAGGCATTTCCAGGGTTACGGTAATAAAATCCTGCTCAATTGAAGGAAAAATGGTCCGACGAATTATTCCACCATTCATGGCACCAATGGTTATGAAAAATAACGCTGTTGGAATAGAGAGGGCCAAAACCCAATTGTGCAGTGAGAACTCAAGAATGGGAGCATAAATCTTGTCCCGCAAATAATTCATCGTCCGGTCAAAGACCTTTTCCAGAGCATTTTTTGTAGCCTTAGGGCTAAGGGCTCTGGAGTGAGCAATATGTGCCGGAAGAATCAATGCACCTTCTACCAGAGAAAAGGCCAACGTTGAAATCACTACAAAGGCCATATCGGGAGCAAATTCACCCAGACGACCATCCATAAAGAAGAAGGTAGAAAAGGCCACTGCAGTCGTTAAAATAGCGGAAAATACTGCCGGCAATACTTGCATGGTTCCATCAATAGCCGCCTGAAGAGCCGGCTTTCCACGTTCATATTGTTTGTAGATATTTTCTCCGATTACGATACCATCATCCACCAGGATACCCACAACGAGAATCATTCCGAAAAGAGAAATAACATTGATCGTCACCGCGCTGAAGGCTCCAATAAGGAACATTCCCATAAAACTGATGGGAATACTCAGAGCCACCCAAAAAGCCAATCGAATATGAAGGAAACAAGCCAGGAAAATCAATACGAGGATAAACCCGATTAATCCGTTTTTGGCCAGCAGGTCGATACGCTCATTCAAGGTGACAGAACCATCCCTAACCACGGTAGCTTTGACCACATCATTCTTTTCGTTGAAATCGTCGACGTAAACTTTTACATCATCGGCAATTTGAAGAATGTCTTCCTCAATGGTATTCCGGACGGTCACCACTACCGAAGGTTCTCTATTCAAAAAGTTTCGGTTGGGGTTATCAGCCCAAATGTCTTGTACGTTGGCCACGTCACCCAGGCGAACGATACGACCATCACGTTGTGTTTTTACCACAATGTCACGAAGATCATCGGCGTAGTAACCTTTGGCTACGGCCCGGATATTCAGCTCTTCCCGACTTCCTTTAAGCTTTCCTCCTGTTGTTTCAAGATTCGCCCTTCTTACGGCATCACTTACTTGAGTGAATGTTAAGTTGTAGGCCTGCAGATCTTGCTCCCTAAGGGCAATCTCAATTTCCTCATCGGGAAAACCAGATAGCTCGACTTTCGAAATTCCATCGATGCCGAGCAGATCACTTTCGGCCTTTTGAGCGAACTGCTTCAAGGTGCGTAAGTCTACTTCCCCACTTAGCGAAAAGGAGATGGCAAAACTCAGAGCCTCTCGTTTGTACATGACCGGAGGTTCCATCTCATCGGGAAAGGAGGGAATACTATTAACCGCATTCTTAACATCCTGCAGCACCAGATCGGTGTCGTACTCCTTAAGAACTTCCACGGTGATCACACCCCGATTCTCCTGGGAAACGGAAGATATTCTCTCTACACCGGTTACCCCGCGTAGCTTGTCCTCAATTTTTAAAACAATTCCCTTTTCAATCTCTTCCGGAGATGATCCAGGATAGGTGGCTTCCACCAAAATGATTCTACTCTCTGATACAGGAAAGAAGGTTTTTTTCCAAGAAAGCAAACCAAATCCACCGAAAATTAGAATCAGAAACATCAATACGTTCCCGGTTATCGGGTAACGTATGAAATAGGCTATCAGGCTTCTCACGATTACTTAGCTATTTGTTTGGGTGAAACCTTCATTCCATTGTAGGCGGCGCTGTACACCTGATTTAGGATGACATCACCATCTTTTAATCCGGAGATCACCACCCGATTTTTGCCAATCTTGATCAAATTGACTTCGGATAGAATCAACAAAGAATCTTGCACGAGGTACATTTTATTAAGATCTACCATCAGCTCTCTTGGCACTTCCACGGCATTCGGAAAATCGTCGGTTATCACACTTCCTGTGAGGTACATACCTTCTCTCAGATTTTCACCCTTCAGCTGAACAAAAACCTTCAAGGTCTGCGTGGTTTGATCAATACTGGCACTCTTACGTTTTACCGTTCCTATCCATTCGCCTGGGAGATCTTCTGAATGCAGGACCACCTGATCACCCAAATGGATCAATGAAGCATCGTTGGCGTTTACAGCTGCCTCCAACTCATATTCACCCGGTTGAATCAAAGTTCCGAGACGCTGTCCAACACGAATCATAGCACCCGGTTCGAGGTTTCCTTCACTCAGCATTCCATTGAAAGGTGCATAGATGCTGTACTTCGACAAATGCTCTTCCTGACTTTTGATGGTGTAGTAACGATTGTACACATCCCGGGATGTCAAAAAGTTGCGACGCTTAGCATCTTCGGTTTCCGGAAGTGGCGGCAACGGCTTATTCAGGTCAATCGAACCTACATAGGCCTGCCAGCTTTCGTAAGCATCTGGAAAATCATATTTGATATCGGGGCCAAGCTGCACCAACAAATTCAGGTAGCTCGATTTAGCCGCCATTAGATTCAAATAATACTCCGAACTGTCAATTTTGAGCACTTCTTCACCTTGGGTAAAAGTGGCTCCTTCCTTAAATTCCCGCGAGGAAGAAAGCAGAATACCCTGAACTTCAGAAAACAACTCAACCCGCTTACGGGCCACCAACTTACCGCTTACGTCAATGCGATTGGGGATGGAATCGTTTTGAATTTTTCGTACCAGAACCACAGGAGCCTTACTCCCTGCATCATTCCTTTCTGGACGTTCCTTCTGACTGGCCAAAAATCCGGAAAGATATAGGCCCAATAACACCACGATAATTCCAATGCTTATGGTTACAATTCTGTTTCTCATGTTATTTGATTTCGTGTAGAATGGATTTTAATTTGATCAGGGAATCTTTGAGAACCTGGGCTTCTTCTCCACCCAGCTTGTCATCGATAAGTAGGAGTTCCTTTTTGGCGTAAGGAATGAATTGGTCGCGGGCTTCAACACCCTTGTCGGTTACAAAAATGATTTTGTTGCGTCGATCCTCACCATCTTCTTCGCGGCGGATCAGGTCTTTCTTTTCCAATTGATCAACCAATCGGGAGATTCCTGGCTTTGTTTTGTTCAAGCAATCGGCCATCTCCTGCTGGTTTATTCCCGGATTTTTACACAAAAAGGCCAGGGTCCTCAGTTGCTCAAAAGGTATATCAATGCCTGCCTCGGTAAGCCTGGACTGCATCAACGAATGCATAGCCGCCGCCGTCGAGGTAATCAGGTAACCCAGATTGGAATTTAAATTAGTAGGATCCATAAAGTGTTGTTACAACAGTTAATGTATTAACGGTTGCAAAGCTAACTAAACAAATCCATTTCAGAAATCAAATTGTATCCGAACTTCCTGACATGTGTTAAACGGGTAAAAAGAAGGGGGAATGGCAAGGCCTATATTCGGCCAACGGGTACTTAGGAACTTCCGAAACTTTCCTTTAGGTCATTCACATAGCTGTTGCCACAGGGCAGAGAAACGCCCTCTTCATGATCCATCACCACGGACCATTTATAGTTGAAGCCACGGCGCATTTCCAGCGCATAATTACGGTTGATCATGTAGGTGCGATGTATCCGTAAAAAGTCGGCTGGCAGTTCCTTCTCCAATCGCGTTAGGGACTTATTGAGCAAATGAGTTTTTCCATTTTTCAAATAGACTGTGACGTATTTGTCCTCAGCTTTGAAGTAGACCAACTCATTCAATTTTAGGATAACCAAGCGGTCCCCTACCATCACCGATAGGGATTGAAGTTTTTGAGCCGGCCGATTTGCCTCTACCAGTTCCATAATGGTATTTGCCGACCACTGACCATAACGGGATTGCTCTTTCAGTTTTTCCATGGTTATCGCCAAACGGGACTTGACTATGGGCTTTAACAAATAGTCGATGGAATTTTGCTCAAAAGCCTTTAGCGCATATTCTTCAAAGGCTGTTACAAAAATGATCTTGGGGGATTGCTTCAGGTGTTGCAGCATCTCAAAACCAGACATAACCGGCATTTGAATGTCAAGAAACAGGAGGTCGGGTTGAAGTTCTTCGATCTGCTCTAATCCCTTTTTGCCATTTTCAGCTTCACCAATTACCTCCACCCACTCCTGGTAAGGCTTCAACATTTCCCGCAATCGATGTCGAGCGAGTTTTTCGTCGTCAATAATCAGAGCTTTATAGGGCAGATTCATCAGTAACTAATTGAGAAAAAGTAAGGGTAATTTTTTTGGGGTCGGCAGGCACGATTTCGATTTTGGCTGAGCCAGGAAACAGGAGATCCAGTTTTTCTTGTACGCTCAATAGTCCATATCCGGTAGCAAACTGAGGTTTAAAATCAGGACCATTATCGGTAATCGTTAGATAGAGTTTATCATCATCGAGCTTCACTTCCAAAGTAATTTCTCCTTTCTCTACATGGGATGTCCCATGCTTGATGGCATTTTCCACCAAGGGCTGAATGATGAATTTTGGAATTAAGAACTTACGAGCAGCCGTGTCGGAAATCAAAACAAATTTCAACTGATCTCCAAATCGAATCTTTTCTATGTCGAGATAAATTCGAGCCATTTTCAACTCTTCTTCAACGGTTGCATAGTTTCCTTTTGACGAGTGAAGGCTGTACCGAAACAATTCTGACAAGGCCAAAATCATTTCTTCGGCTTTATCGGCATCAAGGTGCACGAGAGACACAATCGAGTTTAAGGAATTGTAGAGAAAGTGAGGATTGATCCGAGCATGAAGCGATTCCAGCTTGGCCTTGTCCTTCAATTGTTCCAAGCGAAACATTTCGAGTTCCTTAACCTTAAGCTCCAGCCGGTGTTTCTCGGTGCGCTGATGCTGCATGAGAACCGGTACGGAGGCCACAATACCCAGAAGCGTATAGTTTACAGTATTGGTCATATAAGCGGGCAATTCGATTTCAAAATAATTTAGACTTATGTCGTATTCAATATCAAAATAGGGTCCAATAATCTGGTAGCAAAAATCAATGAACATGCCGGCCAGAAAGAAACCGAAAATGGTTCCCAATATCTTCACCGTCCCTTTTTTCAAAAAACCTGACCGGTGTAAAAAATACTCCGCCAGAAAAATGGTATTGATCACAACGAGTATGACTATGTTCCATTCTGTGAGGGCAAATGCTTCATAAACGAATGCGCCGGTGCTCCCACTTGCCAAGGTCTCATTGAGAATGATAATCAGAATGGCAAATGCCAGCCTCACTAAATTCACCCACATCAAGACGGGCAAACCTCCAATCATGGCCTTGAGCCACGGATTGGAAGTTTTTTGCTGCCATCTGGAAATTCTGTTCATTGCTTAAACTACTTAGCCACAAGTTTACTTAAAAAGGATACGTTGATGCAGGATTTCTCCGGTCTCCTTATTCTGGATTTCGGCAATAAAAAGCCCTGACCCTATTTCTGATTGAAGTAATTGTAGGGTTCCTGATTCCGATTCCGCCTCAAGAACAAGTGCTCCACTGGTAGAATACACGCTCACTTCAATATGGGCAGGTGCAGCAGTTTCGATAAAGACCTGCTCGGTAGCGGGCATCGGATAAATACGAGCTTCAAACTCCCTTTCTTTTTCGGCACCATCGGTACTTAAGAAGGTTCTTGGAACATTGGGCAATTCGCTTTCCATCAAACCAATCAAAATGCTGGCCATTATCACAGGTTGATTGCTTTTATCTGCTTCCAGGCCGATGGTCGCCACGCTGAAATCACTTTCTACACTGTACTGCATAGCACTGTGTTGAAGGGTTGTTCCCCCATGTCCGTAGTATTCCCTTCCCAGAATTCTACTTTTTATAATCCCCAATCCATAATTCCATCCGTTGGGGCGTACTTTGGTATCGGTTAGTTGATCGAAGGACTTCTGACTTAATAGTTGTCCTCCAAACAATTGGTGGCACCACTTGGCAAAATCGGCTGGAGTAGCTATTACTCCACCGGCCGACCAGGCTGAGGTCAACATCGCTACAGGAACCTTATCATCAAAGGATCCGTCAGGAAACCAAACACCGGAATAGTCTTTTGTATAATTCTCATAATGCGCCAAATAGGTATCCTCAAGACCGAGTGGATCAAAAATGCGCTCTCTCAAAAATTGATGGTAGGACTTACCACTTGCTTTCTCAATAATCATGGCAGCAGCAACATAGCCTGAGTTCGAGTAGGACCAATCGGTACCTGGTGCGAAATCCGGTTGCTGCAAAAACCGAGGCAGAATGCTATCTGAAGGAAGCGGATTCGCCCAGTTGGCATTGAGCCAAGGTACAAAATTGGGATGTTCGGTGTAGCTGTACATTCCACTGGTATGCTCCAATAGTTGGCGAATGGTAATGTCTCCCCGGACGTGATTGATGGCCGGTAAATACTGACCAATGGTATCATCCAAAGTAACCTTTCCGTCTTCTACTAGCAACAACATGGCTGCGGCTGTCATAGACTTTGTGTTGCTTCCAATGTCATAAAGCAAATCAGGAGTTAGGTCTTTGGTTCCCTGTTTGCCATGAGAATCAGTCCAAATGCTTCCATCGGGAAATACGATGGCGGCTCCAATTCCTTTCATTTGTAGAGAGCTGGCCCGTTGGTGAAACAATGCGCTTAAAGTATCTGCCAGGTAGGCACTCATCTGAGCCTTGGATGAAACAGTACAAAGGATCAGAATTAATAGAGAGAATAATTTCGTTTTCATTGTGTAGTAATTTGAGATCAAACTTACGGGAGGCTACGCCGAATGAGAAGGCATTTCCGACGAACCGGGAATTTAACGGCGTGAATCAAAAATGCTCAGAAATGCCCATCTGCATTGGTTCTATTCACATCTTCGGGTTTGATATTAGGAGACTATCAAGCTATTAAACAAAAAGACTTCCAACCCTGGTAAGTCACCCAGAATTGGAAGTCGAAAAGAAAGGGGAAACTAAATTGTCCTATTGCTTATTCGGCACTTTATTTAAACAAAAATCGATTATGAAAAACCTGCCCATTTTCAGGGTTAATAACCCGAGCAATGAACATTCCTGAACCCAATTCTTCTCTTAACAACACAGCTCGTCCAAAGTCTGAGTATGTTTCGTAAATCAATTCACCAGAAGTAGAATAAACGCTGATCTGAGCAGCTCTTTCTTGAGAAGTTTCAATCGTAACTTGATCAACAGCTGGATTCGGATACACATTTAGGGTCAGTTGAGAATCGGTAAGCTCGTCTTCACCCAAAAAGGTTACCGGAACATTCGGCAATTCACTTTCCATCAAATCAATCAGAAAGTTGGCCATTTGTACAGGTTGACCGGCCTTATCTGTTTCTATTCCGATAACAGCTACACTAAAATCACTTTCAATACTATACTCCATGGCACTATGCTGAAGAGTAGTTCCACCATGGCTGTAATAATCACGGCCCTTGTAGCTGCGTTTCATCACACCCAGACCATAATTCCAACCCGTTCCTGTGGGCTTAGTATCAGTCATTTCCTGTAAGGAAGAAGACTTTAAAAGCTGACCGCCAAACAAGGATTGACACCATCTTCCAAAATCAGCCGGCGTGGCAATTACACCTCCTGCAGCCCAAGCCGCAGTCAAAAATGAAGTGGACGGAATGGAATCGTAAGTACCGTCAGGCCACCAAACACCCACATGATTCTCTGTAGCGTAGCGCTCATAAAAAGATAAATAAGTGTCACCCAGACCTAAGCGATCAAAGAGCTTTTCTCGTAGGAACTGCTGATAGCTCATTCCACTTACTTTTTCAATAATCAACCCAGCTGCAGTATACCCGGAGTTGGAGTAAGCCCACTTGGCCCCTGGCTTAAAATTCGGAACGTCAAGGTATTTGTATAACACACTGTCAGGATCAATTCGAGAAGTCCAGTTTTGGTTAACAAAGGGGTAAAAATCGGGGTGCAATTCAAAAGTCGCCATGCCACTTGTATGGGCCAGAACTTGGCGAATGGTGGCATTGCCAGGCATATTCTTGATGGGTGGCAGATACATTCCAATACTATCTTCTAAAGACAACTTACCTTCTTCAACCAACAACAACACAGCCGCAGCGGTCATGGATTTGGTATTGCTACCTATTTCAAACAAGAGATCAGGAGTTAGCGAGTCAGTTCCTTTGTTGCCATGAGTGGCAGTCCAAACACTTCCATCCGGAAAAACTACCGAAGCTCCAATTCCTTTCATTTTAAGTAAATCAGCGCGTTGGTGAAACAGAGCATCCAAGGTGTCGGCCAGGTAGGCGCTCATTTGAGCTTTGGAGGTAAAAGAAAAAAGGACAAGGACGAGTAGAGTGAGAAGTTTTGTTTTCATGACTTAGTAATTTGAGACCAAATCTACCGGCCCTCAAGCGGGCGACCCAGTCATTTCCGACGAACCGGGGAAATGGAGGAGTGAATGAGAAATTTTTGAATTTTCAATCTCGAATCTTGAAACCAGAATTGGAGAAGGACGCTCGGATCAAGGCAGAAGAAGTGAGAAGCGAGATTCGAGATTCGAGATTCGAGATTGAAAACTGATTTCCCTACCTTGGTAGAATGAAAAAGAAAGTAACTGGCATTGGCGGCGTATTCTTTAAATCTGCCGACCCCGCAGCTTCGAGAGATTGGTACCGTGATCATTTGGGATTAACCACCAACGACTATGGCGCCCTCTTCGAATTTAGATTGAGTGACAATCCTGACCACAAAGGATACCTTCAATGGAGTCCAATGGATAGGGACACCACCTACATGGATCCTTCCAAAAAGGAGTTTATGATCAATTTTCGGGTGGAAAACATCGAGGAGTTGGTTCAGGAATTGAAGGCTTCAGGCATCACCGTGTTGGATGACATTGAGGCATTTGAATATGGTAAGTTCGTACACATTCTGGATCCGGATGGCGTAAAGATTGAATTATGGGAACCAGAGGATTCTGTGTTTACTAACGATGATGATGGTAAGACTACGTTTTAAGTTGCATCGTAACAAGAGTCAAGACATTTAATCTACTCATTTAGATCAACATACCTTGTCAACTCACCTCTTTTCTCTTTCGCTACCAATCTATTTCTATCCAAAAGAGGAATTTCCCTAATTATTTGAAACTCGTAGCCCAGGATAGAGTCCATTTCATAATTATATTCTGGAACGACGTGACAGCGGAAATAAATTCCGGTTTTGGCAAAATGAGCCCAAAATATACCTCCCTCATCAGGAGACCAAGGATTTGCACGAAATGGATATCCGCCCTTACTTCTAATATAATCTGCGACTCCTAAACTATCTAAAGAATCCATTTTAAAACTAAAAACCCGCCAATGAATATCGTATTCGCAATCCTTAATATCATCATAGATATAGGGGAAATAGGGATTTTTACTGATTTCCTGTGCAAATGGATTTTCGGGATCGACCTTATTTGTATCAATAGATTCCACGGTGTCTTGGGCCGGATCAATTTCCACAAAATCAGATAGGAATTCTGAATTGAATTCTTCCCTTTCCTGCTCCAACAGTCTTTCAACTAAATCATAATATTGGTTTGAACAGGTCAGCGAACTAACATCATATTGAATGGAAGTATCCCCTATCGTCTTAACGAATTGAGGTTGGCCACAGGGCATAGACACGCATCGATACCCATCATCGACCAGGGCCTTGAGGTTTAAATTCGGATTGAGTTCAAAGGGATGCCAATAGGGTTCACGATCTATTTCTGGCTGACTGACGGTGTGCGTAATCCAGGCTGATGCCATCATCCCGAGAAACAACAGGATGATCCAGTGGTAGGTTTTCATGGTAGCTCTTTTATTTAAGCATCAAGCAAAAATTCCGCCAAAAAAGTGCCGACCGAACTCTACTTTAATCCTAGGGTATAAAATCCCGTCAGGTGCATCACTTCTCCTGCAAATTCGCGATCGGGCTCGTCTATAATTTCAGTACTTACTTCTCGAAATCCGGCATCGCGAAAGAGCTTTTCCACTTCACTCCTATCGTACTTGCTAAAGCCGTAGTTCGTGGCTTCCATTTGCTCCAGGCAATCTCGATCGCGGTAGCCATTTACGATTCTTCCACCAGGTTTCAGAACTCTCAAAAGCTCTTTTGCGTTATCCAGAGGCTGAGGCCAGAAATACAGGGTATTTGTACTCACAATGACGTCAAAAGAATGCTCGGCAAATGGAAGCTTTTCAATAGACGCTTCCACAAATCGCACCCGTTGCTGGTCGACAAGGGTATTATTGAGTCGTTGAGCCTCTTCTACCATGGTTGCAGAAAAATCGGCACCCGTATAACTCAGGTTTTCCGACTGGCTTAAAAGTTCGGGGATATAGAATCCATTACCCATCCCAATTTCCAAAATCTGTTCTCCGTCTTGGGCCTTAAGCAATTGATAGGCATTTCGGGTAATGTGTTCGTTACCCTGATTCATTACCTCGGCTACCTTCTTTCCCAAATCACCTTCGGGTTGACGCAGTTGTTTGGCCAATTCCTGAGGAGTCATTCCTTCTTTGGGCTCGGGTATTTTATCTCCTAACGTTTTCATGCTGCTAAACTAATGGCTATTTGATGTCATCGGTAAAATGACCGCCATGTTTTCCCCGTGAAAACTTCTCCGCATTAAAGGCCTTGGATTGCCCTTTGGGAATGGAAAGACTCTGCCAATCGGATCCTTGATATTGTTTTCCCATCAGAACAATTTGGCCCACATGATAGGCATAGTGACACAACTGACGGTTAACGGCATCAACAATGGTGTGCGCCTGATTCCTGATGTAGACGGGAGTGGAAAAATTGTCCTCATTCACCGAGTCCAGAGCAGAATAGAGACAATTCCAGCCTTCCTCCCATTTGGTAAGAAGCTCCTCCCGGGATTGAATCAAGTCTTCAAATTCCTGATCTCTCTGACGCCACTCTTTTTCTCCATCGGCGGTTAAAAAATCGGTCCAGCGTGAGCGCATATTACCCCACATATGATTGACCACTATGGCAATCGAATTTCCATCGGAATGATCTTTTTTAAAAAGGTCCTCATCGGATAGTTGGTCAAAAGTTTTGCTCCCCAGAGCTTGGTAGTATTCAAATTGTTTTCGGGCACTAATTATGTAATTGGCCTCGATGTTCTTCTTCTCCATTCGTTCTATCAAAGCGAAGAAGGTAAGGCTTATTTTTTACAAAATTTACCTTGTTCTAATTTCTGATCAACTTCAGCAATCTCCTCCTCTGAAAACTTGTATAATTCCAAATCGATAAATACCTGATCAGCGCCATCCAGATGAAGTTTGAGCTTGTCAAATTTTCGCTCATAGGATGCCAATTCTTTCTCCCGATCGATACTAAAAGCTTCGCCATCCTGATGACCTCGAATAAAGGAATCGTCGATTTCAAAATCATAACTACGGAGCTTCTTTATTCTTTGGTTAGCATGAACGATCACATAGATACCGAACAGAACAAAAAAGCCATGATTCAGAATATCCCCCCAATTTTGAAAAAGCCCCTGACCACGGGTAGCAGCAATAGCCATTTGAACCAAGCCAACAAAAAGAAGAAGTCCCCCAAGGAAGAAGTTTCTGGTCAGTTTAGCGCGGTTATTTTTGGTTGTGTACATGGCTCAATGTTTTGTTCGAAGCCAAATGTAATAATTGACAAAAAAAACTGCCCGCAAATGCGAGCAGTTCAAAATGTCTAATCCGGTCTCTGAGCCACCGGAAACTGAAGCGATTAATTGATGGTAACTACCGCATCGAAACACGGTGCACCACTGCCCCAATTTAGGGTTACGGTAGCCCCGGCACAGGGGTTCGTCATCGTTGTTGTTGTAAGCCCAATAGCTGGCCCAATATGCCACCACACAGCGGGTGAACATAAACTGGTACAACCTCCTCCGGTATCATCCCAAACGAGACGCATATAAGTGGTAAATGGGTGAGCTGGATCTCCTTGAAACATCATCCCTGTTCCGGGTGGAATATGGGTTAAAGGTGAAGTGATCATGGGCATTCCATTAACACAACCTGCATAGGATGCAGCAACAACGCAGAAATCGAATCCGCTGTTGTTTTGTACCCAAACCTGATTGTGTTGAGCAGATAGGGCAAAAGCGAATAATGTAAACAGAGAAATAAGGTATAGCTTTTTCATAGTTTTAAGTTTAAGTGTTCAAAAAGGTCGATGAGTTCGCTCAGAGAAATCGAACAACCCACTCAAATATAGATAATTAGACCTAACAAAACGCTCATAGGTAAGGTTACTCTCCCACCTTGTAATTTTCGTTTCCCAGTGGAAAGGATATCAAATTGAAGTGACCGATATCTACCTCAGAATGAGCACGTATTGAGAGAAATTGGAGGGTAAAGGCTGGACAGTGGTTAGGTAGCGTTGAAAGGTTGAATGATTCAAAGAGAAACCCGGCCTCTGAGCCACCGGATTTCGTTTTCAAATGGTTAATTAATTTCTACTACGGCATCTATACAAGGGCCACCGCTGTTCCAATCAATTTGAACAGATGCTCCCATGCATGGATTATTAAAAGTAGTTGACCAAACTCCAAATGCCGGACCTATTTGAGTCCAACCCGCTCCGCCACAAAGGCTCATGCAACTCCCCCGGTATCATCCCAAAGAATGCGCAACCAAGTGGTAAAGGGGTGAGCTGGATCACCTTGAAACATGGCTCCGCTTCCCGGTGGAATATGAGTTACAGGGGAACTCATTACGGGAGTGCCATTTGGACATCCTGCATAAGAGATAGCACCAACACAGAAGTCAAATCCGCTGTTGTTTTGAACCCACACTTGGTTGTGCTGGGCCGACAGTGCAAAAGCGAAAAAAGTAAATAAAGAAATAAAGATTAGTCTTTTCATAGTTGTAAGTTTAAGTTATCGAAGGCTGAAGAGTTCGCTCAGAGAAATCGAACAACCCACTCAAATATAGGGATTTAGAACTTGGACAGAATATCCCATGGTGACTGGGCGTGCCCGTTATACTTTTGGCCTTGAAAGCGTAACCGCATTGACGGAATCGGAGTTAATAGAAGCCCTCAGAGCAAAGAGTGAAATAGCCTTGCGACAACTTATCCAGGACTATTCGGATAGGGTGTATAATGTGGTGTTAAACCTGGTTCAAAACAAAGAAGACGCTGAGGAACTTTACTCGGATGTATTTCTTGAAGTATTTCAATCCATTTCCAAATTTCGGGACGGATCAAGCCTCTATACCTGGGTATATCGCATCGCGGTAAACAAATCCCTGGATCATCTTCGAAAGAAAAAACGCAAAAAGAGATTGGCGTCCATTTTTAGCTTGAGTTTTCTCCAGGAAGAACGAGGGTTGGAACCAGCTCATTTCGATCATCCGGGAGTTTTACTGGAACAAAAGGAAAACGCAGCACTTTTTTACGCCGCCCTTAATCAACTTCCTGAACGTCAAAAAGCAGCCTATGTCCTGCGGCACATTGAAGGCAGAAGCCAACCAGAGATTGCGGAGATCCTGGAAACTTCCGTTTCATCAGTTGAATCACTCTTGAGTCGATCGAAGGCGGGTCTCAAAAAAATAGTGTCAAATCATTTTCATTTCTCCGAAGGAAATCGAAAAAACAAACGTCCAAATAACAAATGAAGAAGGAAGAGAGAGTCGAAGAAGTGCTAAATAGCCTGGAAGGAATGAAGCGTGCAGAAGCTTCTCCATTTTGGGAAGAACGCATCATTCAACGTATCCAACAACCTCAACTAAGGGCTTGGTCACGTCAGGAAATAATAACCTTTTCATTGAGTGGATTGTGCGTCTTGTTGCTGTTGGTTAACACCATCGTTATCTCAGGAAGCAGGCAGGAAACGTCCCCGACCCCATCCAGCAACAACACCTTTTATCTCTACGAATGAGCATGCAAAATCGATCTCGCATAGTATTGATATTGGTGGTGATCCTGGTGGTTCTCAACGTGGGTGTACTCAGCTTTTTTATGTTTCAACCTCACCATCCTCCTCATCCCAGACCGGATAAGGTATTGAAGGATAAATTGAATCTCACGGAAGATCAATGGGTGAACTACCAAGCGCTAATCCAATCGCATCGATTGCAGATGAAGGCCTTTCAGCAGCAATCCAAACAGTTGCACGATGAGTTCTTCAATCAATTTGGAGAAACGCAAGAACAGGAACAAAAGGCTGATTCTTTGGCCTCAGAAATTGGACAGCTTCAAACCCAAATTGAGCGTCAAACCTACCAGCACTTTTCGGAATTGAGAAGATTGCTCTCCGATGAACAAAAAAAGATTTTTGATCAGGAGATAGGAAAAATCATGGGTAGAATGATGTCAGGTCCTCCCCATCCACCTAAGAGACCCAAACATCCATAACTACATGGGCTGTCCCCAATTCCAGAAATCCATGAGGTATTCGGATATTAAGTAAAACAGCCCTGCGGTGAGGCAGGCCGACAGTGCTAACAATAACCATCGTTTCCTTGCTCTTTCCTTTTGTTCTTCCAGCAATTCTGCCTGAATTTTCTGAAGCTGTTTATCGCTAATTGGGATGGAACGAATTCCTTCCCGTTCATGCTTTAGGTAAAGTACATTGTTTTTGAAGGCCCTCTTCTTTTTGAGAAGGGCTCGGTTGTTTTTGAGGGTAGTGATCATGTGAAAGATCATCCCTGCGCCTGGTCCGCCCATAATGATTGGTATTAAAATGAAGGAGAGGGTACTCCTTTGGTTAGTAATCTATTAAAGATACGAAAAGTTCGGAAATTGTCGGGTATACATTCTCCAATAACCCCTTCGAACTTTTAAGGTTTTGTTAGGTTCTTTTACGATCCTGTTAATAAACCCAATGGGAAACGGCGCCGTCATTTAGGCAAACACAAACGCTAATTCCTATGAAAACGAATACTCCTTTTTACCTGAGTTTTTTGCTCTTAGTCTGGGCCCCGAGCTTGCTGCTGGCCCAGTACTGTACTCCTCCAGGATTTCTAAGTATGGGAGGCGTAGGCGAGCCCTTCACACACATTGCCAACGTTCAAATCGAAAACCTCAACAATTCCACCAACCTCCCTACCGGACAAGGAAAAGACATCGGCTACCGGCATTGGGACGAACTTCCCAAGCCCGAGCTTACCCCTGGTTCGAGATACCAGCTTAATGTTGAATTGGCCGATAATCTCGGGCAAGGCATGCACGGAGTCATCTGGATAGACTGGAATGGCGATGAGGAGTTTGATGATGCTTCTGAACGTGTGTATTACATGCCAAACACCGGAACCCACAACCTAACTATAGATGTGCCAACCACCGCTAAAACCGGAACGATACGTATGCGGATATACTGCGACATGCCATCTACCATGGGGCATATTGATCCAGAACCGTGTGGTTACTTAAATCATCCTACCCATGCCCTTGGTCAACATGGAGAAGTGGAAGACTATGACCTGTTGATTGGAGCCTCGCTGGGACTAGAGGACAATCCGCGGTCTTCCACCCTTCATGTATTCCCACAACCCGCTCAGGAAGTTTTGAACCTCGATTACAAATTGGAACAAGGCACAACTTATTCAATCACCGATATTTATGGTCGCGAAAGACAGTTGGGCGAGGTAAGTCCAGGGGATGTGCAATTGGACGTTTCGTCATTGCCAAACGGCCAGTACATCCTCTCCATCCGAACAGGCCAAGATTGGGTTAAACAGCGCTTTTTTATAGCCCGTTAATTCCCTTGGCGGTTCCACTTATGAAGCCTGCAGGTCATTCGCGTTATGGCCTGCGGCTTTTTGTTTGTATGGCCATTAAAGCTTGCACCTTTGGACCGGAAATTATTGGTATTTGTTAGCTCGCTGGTAGCCGCCCTCCTGGGCTTGTTGCTTCTGCTCATCTATTGGGGCCAGCGTTCTATTGAGCTAAGGCAAGACCTGTTTTTGGACAAGGCCAACTTTGCGGTTCAGCGGGTTCTGCAGGAATACGAAGCCCGGTATTACTGTTTTAATCTCCACGCGGATCTATCCCTACCCAAATTAGATTCTTTCTTTCTGAAACACCCGGCCATTGCCGATGAAAACGCTCCGGACAAAATTCCGCTTCGGGTAACTACTTCTGAAGGTGATGTTCGCTCTTTCGAACAAATGCCCTTGGTAGGTCCTGCCCATTTACATGTGTTGATGCAATTTGAGTTTGATGATATTCCGGCTTTTAAGGCAGATTCATCACTTAGTGGATTTGAACGTTATGTTAGGGAGACGTATAAGCGCTATATCACCGACAAGCAAGGAATTCGACTGTTGGATACCCTCATTTTCGATTCGCTGGTGCATCATGCGGTACAACAATACCAACCAGAGGCTGATTTAGCCTACCAAATTCAACTGACCGAAAGCGAAGATGTAGTCTTCTCTAAAGGAAATATAGCCTCGCCTCTTGCCGATTGGGATGTCACGGGAAGAATGTATTCTGAGGATCAATTGGTGCCTGAATTGGCCTTGTTTGTTCAGGTAACCAATAAGACTGACCTGTTCGCGAAGCAGATTTGGAATGTCTATTTAAGCGGGGCCTTGTTGGTCTTAATTTCCATGACCATCCTGTTTTACCTGATTCGATTACAAGTCCAACAAAAACGGCTACTCCGCATCCAAAAAGACTTTGTCCATGGAATCACCCATGAATTCAACACGCCGATATCGAACATTAATCTGGTGGCCCAAAAGCTGCTTAAAACGGATGATGAAAAGGTCAAAAAAGCGGGTAGCATTCTGCAACACGAGGGGAGAAAATTGCAGGCCGGTATAAATCTGGTTCTCACAACGGCCCTGATTGAGAAAGATGAATTGCTGCTCGATTTCCGCGATGTAGACTTGGGCAATCTACTTCAAGAGCTGGCCGAACGCAACCGCGATACGCTTCTGGAATCGGGCATTAACTTAACTCTGAGTCTATCGCAAGAATCTATTTTGACCCGAGGAGATGCATTCCACCTGGAGAATGTATTTCAAAGTCTGATCAACAACGCCATTAAACACAGTGGTGCCAATCAACTGGAAATTGATGTGGAAAAGGACTCAGAAGGCCTTTCCATCCGAATTTACGACAACGGCAAAGGGATCGCAGATGACGATCGAAACAAGATATTTGAAAAGTTCGCAAGCCACGGAAATAAGGGGTCCAAAAACGGCTACGGACTCGGACTTTATTATTCGCGAATGATAGTAAACATGCATGGGGGGAGCATAGAATTAGAAACCCAGGTCAGAAAAGGCAGTGCCTTTTCGATCGAATTACCCACCTGATGAAGCACAATAGAATACTTCTGGTAGAAGATGACGTCAACCTCGCCTATTTGCTCGATGAGCACCTTACGGAGAATGATTTCAACACGGCCGTATGTCCCAGCGGAGAAAAGGCCCTCAACCGAATAGAAAGTGAACCCTTTGATCTTTGCATCCTTGATGTGGTTCTACCCGATATGGATGGAATCTCCATCGCCAAATCCATTCGTAAAAACAATCCTAAGATTCCCTTTATCTTCCTTACGGCACGCAACCTAAAAAGCGACATGCTTTTGGGTTATGAAGTAGGAGCTGAAGATTATGTTACCAAGCCTTTCGATGCGGACGTATTGCTTTCCAAAATCCACGCGATTATGAAACGCTGCTACCGTCCCAGCCCTGCCCAGGAACAGCCCAGACTTGGTCCTTTTTGCCTGGAGGTATCGCGTCGGGTATTGCAAACGCCGCATGAACGGGTTAAACTGAGCACTACCGAGTGTGGCCTTTTTGAATTGCTGATGCAGGCCAATCAAAATCCGGTGTCGAGGGAAGATTTAATGAAACAAGTCTGGGGCAAAAGCGACTTCTTCGTTTCCAAAAGTTTGGATGTATACCTCACCCGCATTCGAAAGATCATTCGGGGTTTCCCGGACTCAATCTGGAAACCATTTACGGATTTGGCTACGCCCTCACCTGGGATGATATCGCCTGAGGAAAATGCATAAAAAAAGGGAGCCTATTTCCGAACGATCGGTTTAGTGCTCCCCTTACTTAAGTATCTATTAAACGTTTACGCGTCGATCTTAGCGTATTTCGCGTTCTTTTCAATAAACTCTCTACGTGGTGGTACTTCATCTCCCATCAACATGGAGAAGATACGATCTGCTTCAGCAGCAGAGTCGATAGTAACCTGACGTAGTGTGCGGTGCTCTGGGTTCATGGTAGTTTCCCACAATTGCTCCGCGTTCATCTCTCCCAGACCTTTGTATCGCTGTACCTTCACAGAAGATTCGTTTCCAGCTCCTTTGAACTGTTGGATAGTACGATCACGATCGTCGTCATTCCAGCAGTACTGTTCCTTGGCTCCTTTTTTCACCAAGTAAAGCGGTGGAGTAGCGATGTACACATATCCGTTTTCGATCAACGGCATCATGTAACGGAAGAAGAATGTCAAAATCAAAGTAGAAATGTGGGACCCATCCACATCGGCATCACACATGATGATGATTTTGTGGTAACGAAGTCCGGTCAAGTTGAGCGCTCGCTCATCTTCCTCGGTTCCTACCTTTACCCCAAGGGCGGTGTAAATATTCTTGATTTCTTCGTTTTCAAAAATCTTGTGCTGCATGGCTTTTTCCACGTTCAGGATCTTACCACGCAAAGGCATAATCGCCTGGAATACCCGGTCGCGACCTTGCTTAGCCGTACCACCTGCTGAATCTCCCTCCACCAGGTAGATCTCGCAAACACCAGGATCTTTTTCAGAACAGTCAGCCAGTTTTCCAGGAAGACTATTTCCCCCCAAAACGGTTTTACGCTGAACCATCTCACGGGCCTTTTTAGCGGCGTTACGAGCTTGAGCTGCCAGGATCACCTTCTGAACAATGATTCGGGCATCCTTGGGGTTTTCTTCCAGGTAATTCTGCAACATTTCAGATACCGACTGCGAAACCGGAGCAGTAACTTCCCGGTTACCCAATTTGGTTTTGGTCTGACCTTCAAACTGAGGTTCAGCCACCTTTACCGATACCACAGCTGTAAGACCTTCACGGAAGTCATCACCAGAAATCTCGAACTTGAGTTTCTGAAGCATTCCTGAATCGTCAGCAAATTTCTTTAGGGTATTGGTTAATCCACGACGGAAACCAGCCAAGTGTGTTCCTCCTTCGTGGGTATTAATGTTGTTTACATAGGAATGGACATTCTCAGAATAAGAATCGTTGTACACCATGGCTACTTCCACAGGTATTCCACTCTTCTCACCTTCCATGTAGATCACATCATTGATGATCTGGTTGCGGTTTCCATCCAGGAAGGTGACAAATTCTTTCAATCCCCCTTCTGAGTAGTAACGCTCAGAAACGTGCTCACCTTTTTCATCTGTGGCTCTTTTGTCGGTCAAGGTGATCACAATCCCCTTGTTCAGGTAAGCCAACTCACGCATACGATGAGCCAGTGTATCGAAGTTGTACTCCGTGGTCTCAAAAATGCTATCGTCAGGTGTAAAGGTCACATAAGTACCGGTAATTTCCGTTTCACCAATTTCGCGAACATCATAGCTCGGTACCCCAATGGAGTACTCTTGCTCATAGACCTTCCCGTTACGGTGAACTTCAGCTCTCAAGTGGGTAGACAGTGCGTTAACACAAGAAACCCCTACCCCGTGGAGACCACCAGAAACCTTATATGTATCCTTATCAAATTTACCCCCGGCGTGTAGTACAGTCATTACTACTTCCAGGGCCGATTTTTGCTCTTTTTCGTGGAAATCAACTGGGATACCCCGACCGTCATCTTTTACGGTAATCGAGTTGTCTTCGTTGATAAACACATCAATGTTGGAACAGTAGCCGGCCAATGCCTCATCGATGGAGTTGTCAACTACCTCATAAACCAGGTGGTGCAACCCTCTGAATCCCACATCCCCGATGTACATCGCAGGACGTTTCCGTACGGCTTCCAGTCCTTCGAGGACCTGAATATTCCCGGCGCCGTAATCCTTTTTTTCTTCGCTCATGAAAATCTGCTTTTCAATCCGTTTTTATAAAAAGAAAAAACCGTCGAAAAAACGGTTATCTCACGTATCTAACAAAAATAGCCTATTGCTTGTCCTACGGGCCTTTTGAGGGGGTTGAAAAGCACTATTTTTTCAACATCTAATTAACATTTGGTGGAGGAATTTTAAATGGTAAGGTTCAATGATCAATTTTCAATTTTATCCAACTCAATTCCGACTCCAAATCAACATTGAAAATTACCTTCGGTGAGCGCTCTTTGAGCTCGGAGTTGTCCCTGAAAATTGAAAATTCACAACTATTTCCGCGTGCCCCAGAAACTATAACTAACCCCGGCTACCACCGTCAAACCCTGCTGATCGTAATTGCGCCAAACGTTGTAATTGGAATTGGCCAGGTTGTACAGGCGAACAAATGCGGTTAAACGACGGGTAAAAAAGTACTCCGCTGATAGGTTCACATCGATTAGAGCATCGAGGGTTTCTGCGTAAACACCTCCGCCCAGATTTTCATGCCCTACTCCACCAGTGGTACGGGCCTTTCTTTCCGAAATGAAGAAGATATCGGCTTTTAAACTGATCTTCCTAGCCAGGTTGTAAGTCGTATTCAAATTGGCCTTAAAGTCGGGCATATTCCAGGCGGCTTTTTGGTTTTTCAGGTTATAGCGGAAGTACTCACCACTTAGGACAAAATTGAACTTACCCACATTCTGCCAACCAAACTCACCGTAAACGGAAGTGATGCTACCATTGTCGTAAATAACGTTGAATTCGTTGTTAATAGCTACTCCACCAAGGGAATCTACCGGATTGACAAAAAGAGCCAAATTATCCATGTCCTGATGCGAAACACGAGCATTGAAAGAGGCTTTGGAACTAAAGGCTCCACGAATACCTCCATAAACCCGGTACTTTACATGTTCCAGATTCGTAGTTGGATCGCTTACGAGGTAGGGGTTGGTTTCTGTAAGCGAGCGGAAGTTGTTACGCGATACTCCCCCATTCAAACCGGCGTAGGGAATCAGGATATCTTTCACCAAATCGTATTTCACATACAAATCGGGAATAACGAATACATCGTTGCGGTTTCCAAATCCAAATACCAATTGAGCACCAGCCCGAAGTTTAAAATCACCACGAGTGGTTTCAAGCACTGGCATCAATCCCAACATGGTATTGGTAGTGGTGCGCGTTGGCAATGATTCGGGATGCATCTTAAATTGGTTAAAATCCATCCAGGCCTTCACCTTTACAAACTCCTGATTAACGAAGCGATCAAGAACGAATTCGGCTTGAACATTGTCTTCCGCACTGGAAAAGCGATCCCGGTAGTGGTAGTACTTCAGCATCCCCTCGTAGTTGATCTTATTGGAATCCTTGTAATAGGACTTGAACTTGAGCGTAGGCTCAATAGTCTGAAAACGCTGAGCGGTGATGTCCTTATTTAGGCTATCGTTTTGAATGGTCTCTGAGTAATCGGAAGGATTGAAACCATACTTGTGCAAGGTGTTTAAGTTGTAGCGGATGTTTCCTGAAACAATCGAGTTGTAGAAAAATTTGCGGGCATAGGCATTGAAATAGTTATCCGAAAATCCAGCATCGCCTCGATCTTTCACATTTCCATTTGATCCATGGTGCCAGGCGGTTAATCCATAATCCCATTTTTTGGATCGGATGGAATTGATCACCAATTCGCCACGGGTGGTCAGGTTATTACCCATTCCCAAGAGCAGGTAACTGCGGTAAAGTTTGTTCAGGCGCTCCCCTTTCATTTTGGCCGGCTTAATCGGCTTAGCCTCAAAAGTGGTTTCTGCTCTTTTTTCTTTGATTTTGTATTCTGCTGTTTGCTTAACTTCTATGACAGTATCTACAATCTGTGGATTATCGCTGAGTTTGAAAGCCTCGGTTACAACGGGTACATAGGTGGTGGTAGTTTTTACTACCTCGTTGCCCAAACTTCCGTCATCGCTCTGGCTCCATGCAGACACATTTGCAAACAAGACGATACCTGCAATCCCAAGCGTTCTGATCATTTCTTGCTTAATTTCCATCGGTGTCCTCCTTTTCAGTTTCTGGAATCACGATATCTTCCACTTCTTCATCATCTCCAAAAAGCTCATCAATCTCATCATCCGATATTTCCACATCGTCAAAGTCGAGTTCTACTTCAGGAGTCTCTTGTTCTTCTTCCTCTTGCTGTTGTTTTTCCTTGGTCTCCAGATTTTCCAATCGCTCCTTGGCCTGTGCTAAAAGTGCAGGATCATCAGCGTAGTTTTCAATCATGGAATTAAGTACGGCTTTGGCCTGGAAGAAGTCGTCACGCTCTTCGTAAATATCCGCCAGCAATAAGAAGGACTGGGCCAACCAATTTTTGTAAGACGGCGTTTGGTTGATCAATTCGAAAATCTCCTTCTCCGCCAGCTTCAAACTATCGCGGTCGTAGTGAATGCGAGCCAGGTTGTATTTGGCCTCCGCTCCAATTTCATTGAGCACCGTATCCGAAACCAATTGGAAGGAATACAGCGCTGAATCGGAAATTCCTCTTCGCATGTAGTCCCTACCGGTAATCAAATGGGCCAAGGTGTAGTAATGCAATTCTTCAAACTCGTATTCGAGGTAATTGTGAGCCGCTTTAACGGCACGCTCTCTCTGGTTGAGTTTGTAGCTACAATCCAATTGCCCTTCAACTGACTTTCGGATGTTTGGCGCATTGGTGGCCACTTTCTCCAATTGGGTGTAGTAAGGCAGGGCTTTTTCGTAGTCCTTTTTCAAGAACCAATAATCCGCTGATTTGGAAACGGCCTCTTCGGAATACCCATTGGGTGGGAATGCCGCAATGGCTTCGTAGTAGGTAATGGACGAATCGTAATCCTCAGAACGGAAGTAACTATCCGCTAAATAGTAGTTTGCCTTCAGCATGTAAATAGCCGGAGAAAACTGATTGAGGTATTGTTTTAAAGCTACAACGGCAGCATCGTACTTCTGCTCCCCGTATTTCATTTCAGCAGCAGCAAATACCGTGGAATCTAAAGTAGCCTCAGCTACGTCCATAAAGGGAAGTTCAGCCAATAGCTTTCGGTATTCAGCAATCTGTCCGCGCTCAATGTAAATACTCTCAAGAATCGATAGTGCTTCCCGGGTATCCTCAAAGGTGGGATAGTCTTCAATAATTTTTAAACTGGCCGTTACTGCCTGATCGGCTTGGTTTTGGTTGAAGTAGATCAACGCTGAACTCTTCAGGGCTCGTTTGCGGTATACGTTGTCGTTGATGCTGGTTTCAATAACGGTATTAAAGCTTTCCAGGGCCTTATCGTTATTACCCAAAATGTTGTAAGCCCGGCCCATCTCGTAATAGGCTGCATCTAAATGTGTGGATCCTTCATGATGTGCTACCAGACGCTCAAGGGTAGCCACTTTTCCTTTTAGATCTTTCTGCAGTCCCTGGCAAATCGAAGTTTGAAACAAGGCGTAGTCTGCATCAAATCGTCCAATATCTGCTGCCTGACGGTAAAAGTCGATGGCAAAGGAATAATCCCGGGTCATAAAGTAGCAATCCCCAATTCTGAGGTAGGCATCATTAATCTTCAGGCTATCGGTTTCGTTTTTGTCGTAAATGAACTTTCTAAACCAGGTAATGGCCTCGCCAAATTGTTCTTTTTTGAAATGGCTATAACCAATGTTGTAATTCGCTTCGTTGAATTTCCCAGTAAGAATGGCGGCCGGTTGAAAAATGAAGGTCTGGTAATTTTCAATGGCGTTTTCGTATTCCTTCATCCGAAACCGAGCTTCTCCTTTCCAGTAAAAGCCTAAGGCGCTCAGCTTGCCATCAGAACGGTAGCGGTGGGAACGATCAAAATAGGAAATGGACTCCTTGTATTCCTTATCCTGATACAGCATGATGGCCTTGTTGTAGGCTATCTTTTGGTAAGCTTCCTTCAGGTTAGGTGTCTTGTTCTTTACTTGTTCTATGGAGTGAAGCGCTGCGTCGTAGTTACGGGTGGTCAGGTACACAGCGATCAAATAACGATAGGCTTCATCCAATCGACGGCTTTTAGGATACTTCTCAATGTACTCTTTGAAGGCCTCAACCGACTTCCCTGTTGGATCGAGTGAAACTTCGTAGCTCAATCGGGCATAGTTGAACAAAGCATCTTCGTTGATATCATCATCAAATCCTAAATCATAGGCTTTACGGAATGCTCCACGACTAAACGCTTTTTGATCCAATTTCAAAAAACAATCCGCCAAATGATAGGCTGCCAGTTGAGCCATTTCATTGTCCAGGCCAATCAATCGATTAAATAGCTTGGAGGCTTCTTCGTAGTTCTCGGTTTTGTAGTAAGTGAAGGCAAGCTGATAACGGTCGTCATTATTCAACATCCGTGATTCCTTGGCATACATTTCCAAGTAAGGAAGAGCTTGCTCGTAATCTCTTTTGTAGTAATAAGCCTCCCCGATCAATCGAGCCACTTCAGGTTTACGCTTTTCGATGACGGAGTCCAGTTTGGGCTCTGCATACTCGATCAATTCGTCGTATTTCTTCTGGTTATACAGGATTTGAGTCAGGTAATAAGGCACCAGGGGACCAAACTTGGGGTGCTGTTCCAGCTTCTTAAAATCTTGAAGTGCTGTTTCGTACTTCCCATCCAGGTAAGCGATGTGGGCAAAATAATACCGCGCTGGACTGGTGTAGGGATTGTTTACGTCTTTGATTTCGTAGAATAAGCGAGAAGCTTTTTCCATTTGCTTCTTCCGCATGTAGGCATAACCCAACTTGAAGTGGTAGTTGTAGTTATCCTCTTCGTTTAAGTCATAAGGGTCCACTTGCTCCAACCAATCGATGACCTTGTCCCACTCCCGTTTGCGGAAATGGTAAATCCCCAATTGGTAGCGGGCATTTTTTACTTTGGGGCTTTCAGGGTGATTGCGGATAAATTCACGAAGCAAAAGAGAGGCATCGCGATGAAACAATTGGATGGCACAGAGGGCGGATAGGTATTCGCTATTGATGGCGATTTCATCTGTACGCGAATCGTAGTACTGGGCTACTTTTTCAAATTCCTTTTGGGCGGCACTGTACTTTTCTTTTTCAAAGTACTCCAGCCCCAGGTTATAATGTTTTATCGGATTGCGGTACAATTCGGTCTTTTGCCCCATTCCCTTCAGCTGAATACCGCATACCATTACCACGAGGATAAACCACCGAATGCTAACCATTGCTTTTTTCAATACAATCTCCTTTGACAAGCTAACGTCTACTAATTTTGAATATTGAATGCTGAATTTTGAATTCTGAGCTCATTACCAGGGGTTTTGGTTAAATCCATAGCTCACCTGCAAATCGAAAAATCAGATTTCGAAATTCATTTTTTCACCTCATAAAAGTAAGTAGGTTTCTCCCGGAGAGATTCCGCCAATACCGAAGTTTTCAACGCTTTTCTGTTGACATGAACAAGCCGTCAACCGGCTACTTGTCAAGAGGTTTTACATCTTTGTTTAGGAAGAAAATCCCTGTATTTTTACCGCAGAAAATAGGTCAATATGAACAACGAAAGCATCCTGGAAATTAAAGACTCAAAAATCTACCAGGGCGACAACCTGGTGCTGAGCGACGTAAGTTTTAATATCCGAAAAGGGGAATTCGTTTACCTGATTGGAAAAACCGGAAGCGGTAAGAGTAGCTTGCTCAAAACGTTTTATGGCGAACTCCCTCTAAAAAGCGGCGAAGCCCGTGTGGGTGAGTTCTCACTCAACAAATTGAAGCGGTCAAAAATCCCTTTTCTAAGAAGGCGATTGGGTATCGTGTTTCAGGATTTTCAATTGCTTTCTGATAGGTCGGTGGAAGAAAACCTGGCCTTTGTTTTAAAGGCTACCGGCTGGAAAAACAAAAAAGAAATTAAGACTCAAATTGAGACGGTTTTAGACCAAGTGGATCTTTCGACCAAGGGTTACAAAATGCCCCATCAATTGTCGGGTGGTGAGCAGCAGCGAGTAGCTATTGCCCGGGCATTGCTAAACGACCCTGACTTGATCCTTGCCGATGAGCCTACCGGAAACCTCGATCCGGAAACCTCCCTAAAAATTCTCGACCTGTTAATCCGAATCAGTCAAAAAGGGAATGCCGTTCTTATGGCTACCCACGACTATTCTTTAATGCAACGCTTTCATCAACGTACCCTAAAATGTGAGGACGGAATCCTTCATGATTCTGCGGCCTAATTTCCATGCTTAGCGTACTTATTCCAGTATACAATTTTGAAGTCGTTGATCTGATCAAAACCCTGGTCGATCAATGCCAGTATGTGGATAAGCCCATTGAAATCCTTTGCATCGATGATGGATCATCGGATGAAATTCGAAAAACAAACCAACAGGTAGCCGAGTGGCCAGAGGTAACTTACCGTGATTTAACTGAAAACATCGGTCGTTCAGCCATTCGATTGTTATTGGCCGAGTCTGCTCGATACGATCACCTACTCTTTCTGGATTGCGATGTACTGATTCACAATCGCAACTTTCTCAAGAATTACCTGGCTTGTCTGGAGTACCCGGTAGTTATCGGAGGAATCTTCTACCAAGACCAAGCACCGGCTGACGAACGACTTATTCTCCGTTGGAAATATGGAATTCACCGGGAGCAAAAATCAGCTGCAGAACGGATGAAAATTCGCTACAGTCATTTCGTCGCCTCCAATTTGTTGATTGAAAAGAAGGTGTTTTTGAACACCCAGCCGAAAGGCAAAATCTTCGGATATGGACACGAAGACACGGCCATTGGAATCCGCCTAAAAGAATTGCACATTCCCCTTCACCACATTGACAATGCCGTAGAACACGCCGGCCTGGATACTTCGGAAGATTTCCTGATCAAGTCCTTGTCCGGAGTGGAAAACCTTACCCGTCTTTTCCGAGCAGGACTTGCGGGTCGTGAATTGCGGATTTTAAATTACTACCTCAACCTCAAGAAATGGGGCCTGGCCGGAATCAGTCGTTCCATTCTCGGACTTTTCCTTTCAACCATGGAAAAGAACCTCACCGGAATGAACCCCAATCTGATTTATTTCGATCTCTGGAAAATGTATCACCTAATCCGATTGGATCAGAAGTTTTCTCGAACCACCGATTCGTAAACGCCCAGCAATCTCTTTTCTTCTTGTTGCCAGTTGTAATGCTTCCTGGCTTCAAGCGTGTTTTCGTGTAGCCGGTCGTAGCGTTTTTTGTCCTTCAATAAATGATTGATCGCGCTGGCCAGGGTAAAGGGCTGTAAATCATCCACCAAGGTAGCAACCTCAAACTCCTCGTTAAACATTTTGTAATCCGGGTAGTTCATCGCGATTTGAGGAACACCAGAATGCATGTAGTCGTAAAAACGGTTGGCCATGGAGTATTTGTTGCTTAATCCTTTGGCATCAAACAGGGTAAGTCCTAAAGTTGCGCCCAGCGTGTAGTGCACCAGTTCATCCGGCTCCACATACCCTTTAAAACTGACTTTGTCTTCTAAATGCTCCTCTTCTACCCGATGCATCAATTTCTCGTAAATATCGCCTTTCCCACAAACGATCAATTGACAATCGATTTTGTGCATGGCTTCAATCATGGGTTCGAGTCCACGGCCGTAATTGACCGCACCCTGGTACAAAATGTAGGGTTCGTCCTTGGGCACAGTTTTCAATTCCCGGAGTACCGTAGCATTGCGCACAATCTCAAATTCTACCCCATATTCTTTGCGGAAAAGTTCAGCATATCCTTTCGATACCGTATACGCATATTTAACCTGAGGTACAATCCACCGTTCTACGGATTTCCAAGCTTTTCGAATAGACGGACGATTGACCACCTCCTCCATTTCCGAGAAATATTCATGGGCATCATAAACCAAAGGCTTACCTCGCAAACGAGCAGTCATAAAAGCCGGCACCAAAGTATCCAAATCGATTCCACAGATAATATCCATGCGGATAATCATCAGGTACAACAACAACCTCAGGTTGTATTCGATGTAAAAGAGCTTTCCCTTTTCGAAAAAACAACTCAACCGAACCTGTTTAAAAGGCTGTTTCCTCAGTTTAGGTGATGATTTCTTCACCCGACCAATGAGGGTAACCTCGTATCCGGCCTCATGCAAAGAGGTGCAGATTCGACGCATCCGCTGGTCATAAACCAAATCGGTGGTAACGGTTAGGGCAATTTTTTTCAATCGAGCGAATTATACCAAGCCATGTCGGCATTACTAATTTGGTCTCCATTTTTTACCTGGGGTGGATCAAAAGGTGGAAACCACGTGGCCCGAAAGTACCTCTTTTGTTTTTCCAGGGGCCAATTGGCATTAATTTCCTTGAGATCGGCCATTTCCTTTCTCAAGTGGAAGCCCCGGTTTCTATTGGGGTCCAGTTTTTCTTGAGGCACTTCGGTTACTTCTCCTTTCAAAATAGAGGCAATGCTTTGCTCAAATAACCGGATTGATGCCTCCACCGTTTGGTTGTAAAGGTCTTTTACGAAACAATTTTCGGGAATGGGGAACCGAGATTCAAACAGCAAAGGCCCTCCATCTATTTTCGGTGTAAGGCGATGAATGGAAGTTCCAAATTCCTCGGCACCGTCAATCAAGGCAAAGGAAAACTGATTGCATCCCCGGTACTCCGGTAAGGGAGCCATGTGCAGATTTATGGCCAACTGACGTGCCAGTTCGATATGGCGAGGTAAAAGAATCTCGTGGTATTGAACAGAAATCAGGGTATCGAAAGGCTCCAATTCAAACAGGCCTTCCATATCGTAGTAAACAGGAATGGATTGAGCCTTAGCCACGGACTCCAGGGAATCTTCCGGAGCACTGAGTTTAGAACGGTTTTCGAAAACCGCAATTACCTCAGCATTCAATTCTTCGGCACGTTCCAAGAGAATTTTCAGGCATATATGCCCAATTCTCTTTCCTCCCATAAATACAACCTTGTTCAAAGCTTTGCAGTTTGCCGCAAAGGTAAAAGGCTAATTGAAAAACCTCTTATTCTTGAACCACCAGTTTTTGCATGTACAGGGTTCCATCTTCTAAACGAATTCTCAAAACGTAGGTTCCACCGGATCCATCCATCAATTCGATGTCGTAAAGGTTACGCCCGGCATGTGCGTAGGTATCTTCTTTGAGAATCTCTTGTCCCACACTATTGACCACGCTCAGGGTGATATTCATACCAGCATCAAGTTCCACAGCAACCTGAAATTTACCGTTATTCGGATTCGGGAACAAAGACAAGTCGTCCGAGCAATTGTCAATTCTGATCAGAGCGGAATTCTCTTGGTAGCAACCATGCTCGTCCACTACCTTTAAGTCGATAGAATGATTGCCCAGTTCAAATGCTGAAGCCAGCTTTTCGAAGGTTGCCCCCAGGGTATCGTTGTTCCAGATGTAGTAAGCATGACTGGTATCCGCCACTATCAGGCGAACGGTATCTGAACTACACCAATCGATATTCCCCTCTATGGTGGCATCTGGGAAGGGAAGCAAATCCACCCGACGCAAGGCACTGTTGGTACATCCTAGGGTATCCGTTATTTCATAAGCCACGTCAAAACTTGAGGCCAATTCGCCACTTACCAAAGTAGTTCTCTTAATTCCATCCACATAAAAGCTTCCTCCTGCTGGATGACCATAAGGAGCCAGTTTCAATTCTGGATCACCCTGGCATTTTAGCGGCAGGGAATCAATGCTCGCTTGAGGTAATTGGTGCAATTCAAATTGAGCCGCTAAAGTATCGCTGCCGCATCTGCTGGAAACACTGTAGAAAATAGTCTGGGTACCTGCAGGTCGTCCGGCGGGAACAAATACCGTGTCCTGAATAACTCCCTGACCATGATAAACACCTCCTGTCGGCAATCCCGAAGTGAGGATTACTGGCGCCGAACCGAAACACAAATCTTGGGGAGTGAAAGACTGAACCCTTTCTACGGTATCCACATGTACTTGTTGGCCTGTCGTATCGGTACATCCATTGCCGTCCACAAAGGCATATTTCAGGTTATAATCACCGAAACCAAGGGAAGGATCAAATTGAGTTCCTCCTGCAACACCAGTTCCCATATAATTTCCTCCTGTTGGCATTCCCTCAATCAAAGTATAGCGACCTCCATTTTCACAGAGATCAGGAATGGGTCCAAAAGTGACATTCGGTAAAGTATCCACGTTCCAGGTGGTATAAACCGTATCGGTACAACCACTGGTATCCGTGTAGCGATAACCTAGGGTAGTGGAACCAGAGCCCACAAGAGTTGCGCTAAAAATCGAATCTTTCACAACCCCAGCTCCCAGGTAACTTCCTCCGGCAGGAGAGCCTGTTTTGATAACGAAATCAGGGGTATTTTCACAAAGAATAGAAACGGTTCCTAAACTTATGGAAGGCAACGATTTGACCTCAATGGAATCCATCAAACTATCCGAACATCCAAAAGAATTGGTGAACAGATAGGATACCGGGTATTTGCCCGGAGCAGCCGGCCCATAAAATACTGAACCGGTAACCTGAGGACCGGAATAATTTCCTCCTGCAGGAAGTCCGCCGGTTAAAATCAGGGTATCACGGCTACACAAAGCTGCCCAACCCGGAAGTTGAATGACGGGAACTGAATCTATCCGAATCGTTTCATCCAGCGTATCCTTACAACCAAAGGAATTGGTATAAGTACAAGAAACGGTGTTTACTCCTGGTGTTAATCCCGATGGATTAAATTGGTTTCCGGTTACTCCATTACCCAAATAACTCACTCCAATTGGAGATGCGCTTAAGGTTATTGGACTCGCATTTTGACAAATGGAATCAGCCAGAGCAAAAGTCATCGCCGTTAACGAGTCGATGCGAATGGAATCGGTTAAAGAATTAGAGCAACCGTTGCTTAGGGTATAGCTGTAGGTAATGTATTGTTTTCCGACGCCCGCTACCTGAGGGTCAAATTGATTACCCGAAACACCTGAACCGCTGAATGTTCCTCCGGCCGGAGTTGCTGAAAGTGTTAACGGACTTCCATTTACACAAAGAGAATCAACCAACTGGAAGTTGACACTTGGAGAAACATCCACTTTAATCGTTTGTGAGGCTGAATCCGTACAGGAATTTCCATCGGTAAAGACGTACCAAATTGTGAAGGTTCCGATTCCTGTTATTTGAGGATCAAACTGACTATTCAGAATTACGCCATTGCCTTTGTAGGTTCCTCCAGGAGGTGTGGCAGTATTAATGTTTACCGCCGGACTGGAACTACAAATATCAGCAAGCGCTGGGTAATTAATAACCGGTACCGTATCCACTTTCAAATTAGAGGAAGCCGAATCTGTACAGGAATTAGCATCCGTATAGACGTAAGTAATGGTATGGGTACCGGCCTTAGCTACATTGGGGTCAAATTGGCCAGCACTTACTCCCGTTCCTTTATAGGTTCCTCCAACTGGAGTTGCTCCGGTCAAGGTAAGTATAGTTCCATTCTCACATCGATTAGCAAATGTGGGAATGGTAACTGTAGGCTGACCATGAACAGTAATCGTTTGGGTTGTACTGGAGCTGCAATTGTTTCTATCGGTATAGCTATAGGTGATGGTATGTGTACCCGCACCTGCTGTGGTCGGATTAAATTGTCCTCCACTTACTCCTGTTCCGGAATAAGTTCCACCCGCTGGACTTCCGCCGCTCAAGGCAAAGGCGGCGTCACCAGCACATACTGCTGCAAATGGATTTAAGGTAACGGTGGGTTGTGGGTTTACTGTAATCGTTTGCGTAGCGCTATTGGTACAGCTATTTCCATCGGTATAGGTGTAGGTGATCGTATGCGTTCCTACTCCTGCTGTGGCCGGATTAAATTGTCCTCCGCTTACTCCTGTTCCAGAATAGGTTCCACCCGCTGGACTTCCGCCGCTTAAGGCAAAGGCTGGTGTTCCTACACAGGTAGAACTTAAGGCTGAGAAGGTCACGGTTGGCAATGGATTTACCGTTACTGTTGTGCTTGCACTGTCGGTACAGTTGTTCGCATTGGTGTAGACATAGGTGATCGTATGAGTTCCAGCTCCGGCCGTGGCAGGATTAAACTGTCCTCCACTTACTCCCGTTCCTTTGTAGGTTCCGCCGGCTGGACTTCCGCCACTCAGAACAAAAGCTGCTGCATCAATACATACCGCATTGATGTTGGCCAGAGTCACATTCGGTTGAGCATGAACAGTGATGGATTGGGTAGCACTTGAGCTACAGTTATTGCCATCGGTATAGATGTAGGTGATGGTATGTGTACCCGCACCTGCCGTGGTCGGATTAAACTGTCCTCCGCTTACCCCGGCTCCGGAATAAGTTCCTCCAGCTGGACTTCCGCCGCTCAAGGCAAAGGCGGCGTCACCAGCACATACTGCTGCAAATGGATTTAAGGTAACGGTAGGCTGTGGGTTTACTGTAATCGTTTGCGTAGTGCTATTGGTACAGCTATTTCCATCGGTATAGGTGTAGGTGATCGTATGCGTTCCTACTCCTGCTGTGGCCGGATTAAATTGTCCTCCACTTACTCCGGTTCCAGAATAGGTTCCTCCAGCTGGGCTTCCCCCGCTTAAGGCAAAGGCTGCTGTTCCGACACAAGTTGGTGTTAAGGCTGAGAAGGTCACGGTTGGCAATGGATTTACCGTAACGGTTGTGCTTGCACTGTCGGTACAGTTATTCGCATTGGTGTAGACATAAGTAATCGTATGAGTTCCGGCTCCTGCCGTAGCAGGGTTAAACTGTCCTCCACTTACTCCCGTTCCTTTATAGGTTCCGCCGGCTGGGCTTCCGCCACTCAGCGCAAAAGCTGCTGCATCAATACATACCGCATTGATATTGGCCAGAGTCACATTCGGTTGAGCGTGAACAGTGATCGATTGGGTCGCACTGGAGCTACAGTTATTGCCATCGGTATAGTTGTAGGTGATGGTATGTGTACCCGCACCGGCTGTAGTCGGATTAAATTGTCCTCCACTTACTCCTGTTCCGGAATAAGTTCCACCGGCGGGACTTCCGCCACTCAAGGCAAAAGCGGCATCACCTGCACAAACTGCTGCGAATGGATTTAAGGTAACGGTAGGCTGTGGGTTTACTGTAATCGTTTGCGTAGCGCTATTGGCACAACTGTTTCCATCGGTAAAGGTGTAGGTGATCGTATGCGTTCCTACTCCTGCTGTGGCGGGATTAAACTGTCCTCCGCTTACTCCGGTTCCAGAATAGGTTCCACCCGCTGGGCTTCCCCCGCTTAGCGCAAAGGCTGCTGTTCCCACACAGGTCGGACTCAGCGCTGAGAAAGTAACCGTTGGCAATGGATTTACCGTTACCGTTGTGCTTGCACTGTCGGTACAGTTGTTGGCATTGGTGTAGACATAAGTAATCGTATGAGTTCCAGCTCCGGCCGTGGCAGGATTAAACTGTCCTCCACTTACTCCCGTTCCTTTGTAGGTTCCGCCGGCTGGACTTCCGCCACTCAGCGCAAAAGCTGCTGCATCAATACAAACCGCATTGATGTTGGCCAGAGTCACATTCGGTTGAGCGTGAACAGTGATCGATTGGGTCGCACTTGAGCTACAGTTATTGCCATCGGTGTAGTTGTAGGTGATGGTATGTGTACCCGCACCGGCTGTAGTCGGATTAAATTGTCCTCCGCTTACCCCGGCTCCGGAATAAGTTCCACCGGCTGGACTTCCGCCACTCAATGCAAAAGCGGCATCACCAGCACATACTGCTGCGAATGGATTTAAGGTAACGGTGGGTTGTGGATTTACTGTAATCGTTTGCGTGGCACTGTTGGCACAGCTATTTCCATCGGTATAGGTGTAGGTGATCGTATGCGTTCCTACTCCTGCTGTGGCTGGGTTAAATTGTCCTCCACTTACTCCGGTTCCAGAATAGGTTCCACCCACTGGACTCCCCCCGCTTAAAGCAAAGGCTGCTGTTCCCACACAAGTAGGAGTTAAGGCTGAGAAGGTCACGGTTGGCAATGGATTTACTGTAACGGTTGTGCTTGCACTGTCGGTACAGTTGTTCGCATTGGTGTAGACATAAGTAATCGTATGAGTTCCGGCTCCTGCCGTAGCAGGGTTAAACTGTCCTCCACTTACTCCCGTTCCTTTGTAGGTTCCGCCGACTGGGCTTCCGCCACTCAGAGCAAAAGCGGCTGCATCAATACATACCGCATTGATATTGGCCAGAGTCACATTCGGTTGAGCGTGAACAGTGATCGATTGGGTCGCACTGGAGCTACAGTTATTGCCATCGGTGTAGTTGTAGGTGATGGTATGTGTACCCGCACCTGCCGTGGTTGGATTAAACTGTCCTCCGCTTACTCCTGTTCCGGAATAAGTTCCTCCAGCTGGACTTCCTCCGCTCAAAGCAAAAGCGGCATCACCTGCACAAACTGCTGCGAATGGATTTAAGGTAACTGTGGGTTGTGGATTTACTGTAATCGTTTGAGTGGCACTGTTGGTACAGCTATTTCCATCGGTATAGGTGTAGGTGATCGTATGCGTTCCTACTCCTGCTGTGGCGGGATTAAACTGTCCTCCGCTTACTCCGGTTCCCGAATAGGTTCCACCTGCTGGACTTCCGCCGCTTAAGGCAAAGGCTGCTGTTCCCACACAAGTAGGACTCAAGGCTGAGAAGGTAACCGTTGGCAATGGATTTACCGTTACTGTCGTGCTTGCACTGTCGGTACAGTTGTTCGCATTGGTGTAGACATAGGTGATCGTATGAGTTCCAGCTCCAGCCGTGGCAGGATTAAACTGTCCTCCACTTACTCCCGTTCCTTTATAGGTTCCGCCAGCTGGACTGCCACCGCTTAAAGCAAAAGCCGCAGCATCGATACATACCGCATTGATGTTGGCCAAGGTCACAGTTGGACTAGGAAGAACTTCTATGGTTTGTGAAGCTGTATCACTACATCCGGCTCCATCCGAGTATGTATAATAGACTATATGCGTTCCAACTCCGGCAGATATAGGGCTAAACTTCCCGGAGGAGACATGGCTTCCAAAATAAGTACCCCAGCCGGCAATCCACCAGAAAGAGTAACATCGGCACTTCCGGCACATACATCCGCCAGAGCGGCAAAGGTGACAACGGGCTTTGCGTTTACTTTAACGGTTTGACTCGCCGTATCGGTTCCACAAGTATTGGTAAACAAGTATTGAACGGCATGCGTTCCTACACCCAGGGCATTGGGGTCAAAGGTGTTGGTCGCCGTTCCATTGATACGATAAGAACCACCCGCTGGACTGCCTCCGCTGAGTGCAAAGGCGGCATCATAAATACACTTATCTGCTAGGTTGGCCAGGGTGGCTTTGGGAACTGAATCCACATCAACGGTGGTAGTGGCTGTATCATTACAACCATTGGAACTAACGATGTAAGAAATATTATGGGTTCCTGCTCCTGCAGTACCAGGATAAAACAATACAAAATTGACCCCTGTTCCGATAAAGTATCCTCCAGCCGGCGTTCCATAGGTGGACAGAACCATAAAATTGGTCGACTCGCACTGATCGGGAATGGCACTCACCGTAGCATTAGGAGCCGCTTTAACAGTAATGGTAGTGCTCGCCGTATCCGGACACCCTAATGACGTGTAGATGTACAAAATGGTATGAGTTCCTACACCTGCTACTGAAGGGTCAAACTTGTTGCTACTTACTCCTGGTCCTTGGTATACACCCCCTAATGGAGCCCCACCAAACAGGCTAAAAGCAGGTGCATTTTCACACACATCGGAGAAGGGGAACAGCACGGCTGATTGTCCACCAACACTAATATTCTTGTTCGCTGAATCCGAACAGCCGTTGGAATCGGTGTAAATGTAGTTGAGATTAAAGGACCCAAGCCCAGCGGTTGATGGGCTAAACACGGTGTCTTTCTTGATTCCAATTCCCTTGTAAATACCTCCAGATGGAGAGCCCTGAGTCAAAGTAAAATCAGCATCACCAATACAGGTATTGGGAAAATTGGAAAGGGTTACGTTAGGAATAGGGTTAACCGTAACCTTAATGGTTTGGGAGGTATCATAACAACCATCGTCCCACACCACCAGGCTGTAATTACCGGAAATATGGGCTTTGTAAACAGTGTCGGTAGCAGCCACGATTGGGATGCCGTTATACATCCATTGGTAATCTAATGAGGCCTTGTTGTTTGAGGTCAATCGGACGGAATCTCCGTTACACACTTCGGTTCCAAGAGGAGCTTTGATAATCGCCGTATCCGCATCGATACAGTCGGACACCTTCACGATAAAAGCATCCCTTTGTTTGTTGCTGATGGCTACCTTATCACCAAATGCGGCAATACCATTAAACTCTCCGCATGCATAAATATTTTTGTTGGAATCCAGGCTAATTGCGTTTCCCTGATCAAAGGAACTCCCTCCGGCCTGCTGGGCCCAAATAAACTTCCCAGCAGAATCTACCAGGGAGAAGTAAATTCCATAATACCCTATCGAACTTAGGGTGGTAGAGCCAAAATCTGCACTATTAAAAAATCGCCCAGTGATTCCGCAATTGGTTCGGTTGTCTACATCCATGCTGTAGGCATAGTCATAACTCACACCACCGGCACTGGACACCCATTGCGCGGCACCTGAGGTATCATAGCGAACGACAAAAATATCGTAACCTCCTTTGGAGGTCACGCTCTTGGTTCCAAAAGTGGCCGTATTCTGAAAGGAGCCACTCATGTATACCAGGTTATGTTTGTCTACTGCAATTCCGGCTCCGTCATCAAAACCAGTACCGCCTTCATCTTTGACCCATATTACCTTACCGTTTCCGTCCATTTTGGCGATGAATGCGCTGTAGTAATTGGCAGGCACAGAAAGGCTCGATCCAGCAAAGTTCATACTTTGATAAAACCGTCCGGTCATGTATAAGTTTTGAGCCTTGTCGATCGTAATGTCATTCACGTTGGTGTAACCCGGACCGGTTACCGCTTTGGCCCATTTGAAGTTTCCGTTTTTATCGAGTTTGGTAATAAAACTTTCGTATTGATTGAAGGTCGTCGCATTTAGGGTGGTTGTATCAAACTTCGCTGTGCCACGAAAACCGCCGGTTACGTAGATATTGTCAGCAGTATCTATGGTCACTCTTGGGTAAGCCGCCCACCAATAGGAATAGGCATAAACCCAAACGTTTCCTACTTCGGCGGTTTTAACCCATAAAATCTTTCCGGTAGTATCCAATTTGGCTACAAACAAACGTCCGTTTGATGCGGTAGCAGAAGGGAGATTGAAGGTGTCAATTTTGGCGTTACTACTCTTGTAGTAGCCCACCATAACCAGTTCATCTGAATTTTTGTTCAAGGCCAATCCTGTTCCTACATCTGCGTTGGATCCGCCACCACTCAAAACCCATTTTTGGTTACCCCGAACGTCGTGCTTAACCAAAAATATTTCGGCCACATTTCCGGTAATGGTATCCTTACCCCATGTCGGTTTGTAATTAGGTCCTGCGGTAACGGCTCCGGTAACGTAGTTGTTTCCTACTTGATCGGCTACCACTTCGAATGAGACGTCTTGGGCATCTCCTCCACCGTTCTTTACCCAATCGACTTGTTGGGCAAAAACAGGTGTAATAAATAGTGATAGTATTAGAGTTATTGCTGGTAAAAGTTTGATCATACGCCCTCCATTAAAAGGTTCATAGATAGTTAGTTGCAAATGGCTTTGCGACGCCCCTATTCTAGAGGTAAGACTCACAAATTAAGAAATAGTTTGCTAATATCTTTGATTTATATTTGTAGGAGTTAACCCGATTGGATGAAAATTGTCGTCACCGGAGGCCTTGGTTACATAGGCTCCCACACCATTGCAGAGATTCAGCAAACCACCGATTGGGAGGTTTTATCCATAGACAACCACCTTAATTCTCTTCCCGATTTTGCGCAACGGATTGAAGACGTGACGGGTAAACCCGTGATAAATCATCCTATTGACCTGAGAGATTTTGAGGCTCTTCGAAGCTTTTTCAAAACTGAAAAAGACATTGATGGAATCATTCATTTCGCGGCCCTCAAAGCGGTGGGAGAATCGGTAGAAAAACCTTTGCTTTATTACGACAATAATCTCAATGGACTGATTCATATTCTCAAATGTTGCGAAGAATTTGATATTCCGTCTTTTATATTTTCTTCATCCTGTTCTATTTATGGGTCGGTAACCACGTTGCCGGTCAATGAAGAAACACCTTTTTCTCCGACAGAATCTCCCTACGCTTACACCAAACTTGTAGGTGAACAGATACTTCGGGATTTCGCCAAAAAACGCTCTACCCAAACCATATCTTTACGGTATTTCAATCCGGTTGGAGCTCACCCAAGTGGAAAGATTGGAGAATATCCCATCCAAAAACCATCTAATCTGTTTCCAGTAATTACACAACGTGCCAGTGGCTGGATCGACGAAATGTTTGTTCATGGTCTGGACTATCCAACACGAGACGGATCTTGCATCAGAGACTACATCCATGTTTGTGATATAGCCAGAGCACACATTCAGGCATTGGAAAAATTAGCCAAAGACCCGAACAAAGAGTTCATAGATTTTTATAACCTTGGCTCGGGTGAAGGCGTAAGCGTACTTGAAGCCATTTCAGCTTTTGAACGCAATGCTGGAATGAAGCTGGATTACAAAATTGGGCCTCGCCGTTCGGGCGATACTATTGCTATTTATAGCGATAGTTCCAAAGCCCACCAAGAGTTGGGATGGGAAGCCCAACATTCGATAGATGAAATGATGACCAGTGCATGGGCCTGGCAACAACAACTTAATAAGGAAAAATAATTCGATGGCAAAAATCTTGATCACCGGAGGTGCCGGTTTTATCCCTGGATCATTGGGAGCAAAGCTGGCTGAAAACCCAAACAACTTTGTGGTTTTGGTGGACAATTTTCTAACTGGAAAAAAGAGGAACATTCCGAAGGCGGAAAACGTGCGGTTTATCAAATGTGATGTAAATGATTTCGAGGATATAGCTCCGGTCATGACTTCACACAGTTTTGATTACGTTTTTCACTACGCTGCTGTGGTGGGTGTAAAAAGAACCCTGGCCAACCCAGCCATGGTATTGAACGATTTGGAAGGAATCAAAAACATTCTAACCCTGTCTAAAAACACCGGGGTAAAACGGGTCTTCTACTCCTCTTCTTCAGAAGTATATGGAGAACCTGTAGAACTTCCTCAACACGAGGAAACCACACCTCTAAACAGTCGATTGCCTTATGCCATTGTAAAGAATGCGGGAGAAGCTTTTTGCAAGGCTTACAAGCAGGAGTACGATTTGGATTATACCATTTTTCGCTTCTTCAATACCTACGGCCCATTACAGAGTACAGATTTTGTAATGTCCAAATTTCTCTCGGCTGCTCAGAAAAACGATCCTATCACTATTTATGGTAACGGATCACAAACCCGAACTTTCTGCTACATTGAAGACAACATCCAGGCAACATTAGCTTGTATGGAAGGTGACCATTATGTGAATGATGTGGTTAATATGGGTAATGATCATCAGGTAACCATCCTTGAGTTGGCTCAATTGATCATCGAGAAATCGGGTTCGAAGTCAGAGCTCAAGCACTTACCCCCTCTTCCTGAAGGTGATATGGCTCGAAGACAGCCAGATATCACCAAAATGAAAAAGCTTCTAAACCGCCCTCTTATCACACTGGACAAGGGTATTGAGAAGTTGCTCAAGGTAAGGTAGAGCTCGTCGCTTTCTTAAGAATGGTGGTAGGGCATCCCTTTGAGGATGGTAAATCCACGATAGATTTGTTCGATAAAGAACAAGCGAATCATCTGGTGGGAAAAAGTCATTTGGGATAAGGCGAGCTTGTCTTGAGATCGCTGATACACATCCTCTGAAAATCCATAGGCTCCGCCAATTACAAATACCAGGGATTTGTGGGTTCCTTGCATCCATTTGTCCATTTGGCGAGCCCATTTTTCAGAACTGTATTCCTTTCCCTTCTCATCCAATAGGACTACAAAATCCGAGGGTCCTATTTCGGAGAGGATAAGCTTTCCTTCCTGGTCTTTGGTTTCTTTTTCAGACAAGGATTTTCCCTTTCTAAGTGCTGGAATTTCAACCCATTCCATTCGGGTAAATCGGGATAGCCTTTTTTGGTACTCCTGCATCCCGGTTAAGAGGTACTTCTCCTGGGTTTTTCCTACTGAAATTACTCTGATCTTCATGAGCGATTGTCCAAATGTAAAACAATACATTTGCCCTGGCTGCCTATTAGAAATGATTATCATGACACTTACTGAACACATAAATCTGGCCCTCAGAGAAGACATTCGAGAAGAGGATCATTCCAGTGCCTCTTGTATACCTCAAGATGCTCAATCTGCTGCGGTGCTAATCGCTAAACAGGAAGGGATTCTCGCCGGCGTGGAAGTGGCCCGCGAAGTTTTTAAACAGGTAGATTCCGAGCTAAAATTCGAGGCATTGATGGAGGACGGAGATACCCTAAATTTAAAAGACCGGGTATTTACGGTAAAGGGTTCAGCCCGATCCATTCTTAAAGGAGAAAGACTGGCCTTGAATTACCTACAAAGGATGAGCGGAATTGCCACGCATACCCATTCCTATGTGGAATTGGTAAAGGGTACCAAAGCCAAAATTTTGGATACGCGTAAAACCACTCCTGGAATGCGTTTGTTTGAAAAAGCAGCGGTTAAAATTGGAGGTGGTGAAAACCACCGGATGGGTTTATACGATATGGTTATGCTCAAGGACAATCACATCGACTTTGCTGGTGGAATTGATGAAGCTATGGATGCCACCGAGTCTTACCTCAATGCAAAGGGACTAAACCTGAAAGTAGAGGTAGAAGCTCGGGATTTGGAGGAGGTAGCTGCCATCTTAAAAAACGGAAAGGCGGATCGGGTGATGTTCGATAACTTCAATTACGAAGACACCAGAAAAGGAGTTGAATTGGTGGCTGGCAGAATGGAAATCGAATCTTCTGGTGGCATCAATCTAAATACCGTAAAAGGATATGCTGAATGTGGCGTTGACTTTATTTCGGTTGGCGCACTAACCCATCAAATAAAAGCCCTCGATTTAAGTTTGATCGCCGATTAAATTATGACCATAAAAAGGGTAAAACAAAAAGCCAAGTATTTCCTGCTTAGGTTGATGGCGTACAGCAAACGCTTCTCCTTTCCAGGCTTCGACAGGGTTCCTTTGTTCTATGTCCTTCGCTTCTTTTTCAAAAGTATGATTGACGGCGATTTGATCAATCGGGCTGGGAGTATGGCCTTTAGCTTCTTCCTGGCCTTGTTTCCCGCGATCATCTTCATTTTTTCACTCATTCCCTACATTCCAGCTCCGGATTTTAAGGCCAACCTCTTGGCTCAAATTCAGATGGTGATGCCGGGAACAGCTTACTTTCTGGTGCAGAATACGATCGAAGAGCTGGTCAACATTTCCCGTTTCGATTTGCTATCCTTTGGTTTTATTGCGAGTATCTTTTTTGCATCCAACGGGGTAAATACCACCATCGACAATTTCAACAACTCTATTCATGTAATCACCCCACGGAGTTGGTTAAGTCAACGCTTAATCGCACTCTTTCTGGTACTCGTTTTAGGAACGCTTATCCTGATCAGTATGGCCGGAATTCTGTTTGGCCAGGAGTTTATTCGACTGATGGTGGATTGGGGAGTAACGGGTTCTTTAGGCGCCTTTTTACTCAATGTGACCAATTGGGTCATTACCCTGGCCTTCATCTATTTTTCGGTATCCTTCTTTTTCTTTTTTGCTCCTAATAAGAAGAGTCGCTGGAAATTTTTCTCGGCAGGATCAAGCTTAACCACGATACTGGTGATTCTGGTTTCCCTGGCCTTCGGCTCCTACGTGAATCGGTTTGGGACCTACAATAAGATTTACGGATCCATCGGAGCCGTTATGGTCACCATGCTGTGGATCTATTTCAATTGTATAGCCCTTTTGGTGGGATATGAGCTCAATGTTTCCATTCGCCGAGCTCGTCATCAAGAAGAAGGGGAAGAAGCCAAATAAGAACTTAGTTCCTCTTATGCGTTTTCTTCTTCTGGCTTTTTGGAATTCATAAAACCCTTGGCCAATAATCCAATAAAGAGCAGGTATACAATTCCTGAGGATGCATATCCCACTGCATTGGTTACAGCATAGCTCTTAGGCTCAAATCGGAATTCAATCTCATGCTCTCCAGCAGGAATCTCAGCCGCACGAAGCAAGTAGTTCACTCGAATGTGGGGTTGCGGAGCTCCATCGATGTACATGTTCCACCCTTGACCGTAATAGATTTCAGAGAATACCGCTAACCCGCCAGACGGACTGTTGGATTGATACCTCATCTGATTGGAACGGAAGGAAAGCATGTCAATCTTACCCTGGCTGCTGGCAAAATCCTGAGAAGTCAATTTTCCGGCAAACTTCTGATCAACCACAGCTGTGTTTCGTGGATCAATTTGCCCCAGTTTCTGAATCTCTTCATCCGGGTTTTCTGCGGTCACCACGCTTTGAACGAACCAGGCATTCCCATAGCCATAAGGGTTTGGAATAACAGCTGCTTCTGGATTGTATTTCACATACTTCATGTTCAGCATGTTCAACACCTTTAAGCGCTCCAATACCTGCATAATATCCTGACCACCTCCACGCAAGGAAGTGATGATCTGATTTCCTTCTGATCTTAGGTAAAAGTCAATCAAGTCCTGGTAGCGCCCCATCTTCACCGGAGAATAACCGCCAATGGATTTGTGGAAGAAAGAAGTTCTTGAATCTTCGAATGAGCCTCCTAAATTGAACACCCGGAAATTGGTATTCTGCTCCAATACACGGAACTGCTCGTTAGCTACTGCATACTTCTCAAAAGCACGAGTATCCTTATCCAAATTCTTGCGAGCATCTTCTCCGGCCATTTGAATCTGAGCCGCCAATTGGTTATTGTCACGAGATTCGGCATTCATCACTGAAAGGTCTGCTGCATCCGGCAATTCGGCGTACATGTAGTCTCGTTTCTTTTCCCAGTTTTCGTACTTACCTCTACTCTTTTCGTTGTTGAAGTATTCCTTGTCTACCGTCCACAAGTCCACCGTACACAGCAAACCGACTGCAATGGCGAGCGGTATCGTTTGTTTTCGGCGAACGAGAACGAAAGTTAATCCAGCTCCAATCAAGACAATGATCAAGGTTCGAGTAGCTGAAGAAGACACCATATCGGTACGGAAATCTTCAATCTCCTCTTGCATCTTGGCCACTTGGGCATCACTGGCCTTTCCTTGCGCTACCAGCCCATCGTATTGGCTGATTTCGGCCTGACTAAACAGGTCTACCAAAGTAGAAGGTGTAGACGTAAAAATGAGAAGAACTACAGTCACACCACCAACCACGCTTACTAAAGCATCGCGGGTCTTTTTGGTGGTCAGCAATTCTGGATTTTTCAATAAACGATCCAATCCCAGGAAGCCAATTAAGGGCACCAAAAGGTTAACTCCCATGAGCGCAATGGTAGGAGCTCTAAACTTGGAGTACATCGGAAGAATGTTGATCAAAAGCTCGGTAAAGGCCAGGAAGTTCTTCCCCCAGGCGATCATGATGAAGAGCAGAACACTTATGGCCGCAGCCCATTTCAGTTCGCCTTCTACAAGAATTAATCCCAGGAAAAAGAGAAGGCATACAAAAGCCCCTAAATAGGTAGGCCCTGATGTAAATGGCTGATCACCGAAATAGGAGTAAATAGGAAATCCAGGTCTCACTTCTACGCTTTTGGATCCACCACCTTTGGCATTTGGAACCAGCAAAGACCAGGTTTCATCAATACCTAAACTCCACATGGTAATGTAGTCTACATCCAATCCACCCTCGGTCCTGTTTTCATTAACCTGACCATTGGGGAGTAAAGTCAATTCGCTTCCACCGCGCATGGTGGCTTTGGAATACTCATACGAGCAATAAAGAACGGCTGCATTGGTAAGGACTCCAAAAACTGCAGCAACCACCAACAATCCCATTTTTCGGGCAAAATCGGGGAGGACCTTCTCTTTGAGCGCCTTCACGCCGTAAGCAATAACCAATACAATGATAAACAGGGTAAAATAGTAGGTCACCTGAATGTGTCCAGCGAAGATTTCTAAGGACGCAAAAAGCGTACAGACGAGTAGCCCCCAGAGCCACCTCTTCCCTTCCAGTATCATGAGGATTCCCGCCAGCAAGGCCGGCAGATAGCCAATGGCCCGAAGTTTTGTGTTGTGCCCCGCTTCGATCAATATGACAAAATGCGTGGTTAGCCCAAAGGCAAGTGCCCCGGCTATGGCCAGATAGGGGTTGACCCTGAGCGATACCAGCAGAAAGTAAAAGGCCAGAAAACAAAGGAACAAGGAGCCTATAGGTCGATATAAAAATCCGGTAAAAACACTGTCTAAAAAGCGCAGTAAATTGGACGGATAGGATACCGAAGTTTGAAAGGTAGGCATACCACTGAACAAGGAATTGGTCCACAAGGGTTCATCCTCGTAGGTTTCGCGGTGATCTTTGATCTCTTTCACCATACCTTTAAACTTGGAGATATCACTTTGCTTTAACTGATATCCTTGAAAGGCCGGGGTGAAATAAGCGAAAATAACCCCATAAAAAACCACTATTGCGAGCACATGAGGCAATAGCTTTTTATAGTCCAGGGAGAATGCCATAGGTACTTGATTTAAGGTTTACAAACGTAGTAAAATAAAGATAAGATCCTCCGGTAATCCGGCCTCTTCTACTCTACTTCTTCAAAGTCGATGTACTCACCACCTGGAAAGTCATCTCCCGACTTTTTCTTCTTATCTGCCGGACGCTTGACGTACACCTCATCACGGGTATTGTTCACCCGCTCACCCCTGTTGGATGGCGAAGGCCCATTTTGGGCCTGTTCGCGCATCTTTTTCTCTACCCGTTTGGCCACCATTCGCAAAACGATTGGCGTCAAATAGCGAAACAAAAACCTGAATCCGTAAAAGGTCAGAAGCAGGATTAATATGGTCGTTATCGCATTTGTTACGGCCAGTAGCATTACTTACTCAAGTACAGGTTCCGTTCGGAATAAATTTTTCGGAAATAAGGATCTTTTAGGTTATCCACGAAGTAGATTGCCTCTCCGGTTGACTTCATCTCTGGCCCTAACTCTTTGTTTACGTTCGGGAATTTGTTGAAGCTAAATACTGGAATCTTAATGGCGTATCCTTTCTTGTGCGGATTGAAATCAAAATCGGTTACCTTTTTCTCACCCAGCATCACCTTGGTCGCGTAGTTCACGTAAGGTTCCTGATAAGCTTTGGCGATAAATGGAACGGTTCTCGAAGCTCTTGGATTTGCTTCAATTACATATACCTTATCGTCTTTGATGGCAAACTGAATATTGATCAGTCCAACGGTATTCAATTCTACCGCCAACTTATTCATGTGGTCTTCGATCTGCTGCATCACAAAGTCTCCTAAGTTGTAAGGAGGCAGCACCGCGTAACTATCACCGGAATGGATACCCGCTGGCTCAATGTGTTGCATAATTCCCAGGATGTGAACATTTTCACCATCGCAAATGGCATCTGCTTCGGCTTCAATGGCTCCATCGAGAAAGTGATCCAGAAGAATTTGGTTTTCAGGCATATCGCGAAGGATATCTACCACGTGATGTTCCAGTTCTTCCCGGTTGATCACAATTTTCATTTTCTGACCACCCAATACATAACTTGGACGAACCAAAAGTGGGAAACCTAACTCATCGGAAAGTTCCAAGGCTTGCTCAGCAGAATCCACTACTCCAAACTTAGGGTAAGGGATGTTGCATTTTTTGAGCAACGTGGAAAAACGACCGCGGTCTTCTGCCAAATCCAGAGATTCGAAGGAAGTACCTAAAATCTTAATGCCATATCGTTGAAGCTTCTCAGCCAATTTAAGCGCCGTTTGGCCACCTAACTGAACGATTACGCCTATTGGGTTCTCGTGGCGGATAATGTCGAAAATATGCTCCCAGAACACAGGCTCGAAGTAAAGCTTGTCGGCCGTATCAAAATCGGTGGATACGGTTTCTGGGTTACAATTGATCATGATGGTTTCATAACCACACTCTTTCGCAGCTAAAACCCCATGCACACAGCAATAGTCAAATTCAATTCCTTGTCCAATACGGTTTGGTCCAGAACCCAGAACTACTACTTTAGGCTTATCTGAGGTATTGTCTGACTCATTCTCTCCATCAAAAGACGAGTAGTAATAAGGCGTTTGCGCAGGGAATTCGGCGGCACAGGTATCTACCAGTTTGTAAACCCGCTTAATGTCCATTTCGTGGCGCTTCTCGTATACCTTACTTTCCAAACAACGTAACAAGTGTGCAATTTGACGATCGGCGTAACCTTTTTGCTTGGCTTCAAAAAGCAATTCACGTGGAATGGAATCCAAGGTATGCTTCTCAATAGCTGCTTCAATCGAGATCAACTCTTCGATTTGCTTCAAGAACCAAAAGTCAATCTTGGTTTTCTCATGAATAGTTGCAAAAGGAATTCCGAGTTTAATCGCGTCGTAAATATGGAAAAGGCGATTCCAACTTGGTCTCGCCAATGATTTCAAAATTTCATCTTGGTTGGTTAACTCTTTACCGTCAGCACCCAATCCGTTTCGACGAATTTCGAGAGACTGACAGGCTTTTTGAAGAGCTTCCTGGAAGGAACGTCCAATACCCATTACCTCACCTACAGACTTCATCTGAAGACCCAATTCGCGATCAGATCCCTTGAATTTGTCAAAGTTCCAACGAGGGATTTTTACGATTACGTAATCCAAAGTAGGCTCGAAGAAGGCGGATGTGGTTTTGGTGATTTGGTTATCCAATTCATCCAAGGTATATCCGATAGCCAACTTAGCGGCAATCTTCGCAATCGGGTATCCGGTAGCTTTAGAAGCCAATGCCGAAGAACGAGAAACCCGAGGGTTAATCTCAATGGTGATAATGTCTTCCTTCTCATCCGGACTTACTGCAAACTGTACGTTACATCCACCGGCAAAGTCACCGATTGAGCGCATCATCTTGATGGCCATGTCACGCATTTTCTGGTACGTTCTATCTGAAAGGGTCATCGCCGGAGCCACAGTGATACTGTCTCCGGTGTGAATACCCATTGGATCAAAGTTTTCAATGGAACAGATAATGATCACATTGTCGTTGGAATCACGGAGCAATTCAAGCTCAAATTCCTTCCACCCCAAAAGGGCTTTATCAATCATTACCTCATGGATCGGAGAACTGTGCAGTCCCCGGTTGAGAAGTTTCTCAAAATCTTCTTGCTCATGTACAAAAGAAGCTCCCGATCCACCTAATGTGTAGGACGGACGAATACAAAGTGGGAAACCAAATTCCTGAGCAATTTCCTTACCTTCCAGGAAGGATTTTGCCGTACTCTGAGGAGCCATTGGCACGCCGATGTCATCCATCAACTCACGGAAACGTTGTCTATTTTCCGTAATTTCAATGGCATCGATGTTCACCCCGATGATGCGAACACCATATTCTTCCCAGATTCCAACATTGTCACACTCGATACAGAGGTTAAGTGCCGTTTGCCCACCCATGGTAGGTAGCACCACATCAATGTCATCATGTTCCTGAAGAATCTTTTCAATACTCTCCAGCTCCAATGGGAGTAGATAAATGTTATCCGCGATTACCCGGTCTGTCATAATCGTTGCCGGGTTGGAATTGATCAAGGTAACCTCGATTCCTTCCTCCTTTAAAGACCTTGCGGCCTGAGATCCCGAATAATCAAATTCGCAGGCCTGACCAATAACGATGGGGCCGCTTCCAATAATCAAAGCGTGCTTAATGCTTGTATCCTTTGGCATAATAAGTGGGGTGAATTAGAGATTTTTCTTGACATCCGGGAGTTGTCCCTAAGTTTCCGGATGCAAGTCCTGAATTTTGCAATATGAACTGTGATGCAGTGATAAAAATTCAGACTTTTGAACGCAACTATCGGGCTGCGAATTTAAGGCAATTAGTTGGCCCGGAATATGCCTGGAAAGAATAAGTTTTCCATGAATATGAACAATTCAAAAATAATCCGGTTCGGAAACTGGAAAATTGAGTACTGTACCTTCGGGGAGGGCCCTGAAGTTTTGTTGTCTTTCCATGGTTTTGGAAAGCACTTTCGCGATTTTGAAGCTATGGTTCCAACCTTGGGACAGCGATTTCGGTTTGTATCGGTTCATCTACTCTTTCACGGGGAAAGCATTCCGGATGAAGTTCCCAATCGTCCCATTGCTTTTGAACGCAGCGACTTAATGGAACTGCTTCATGTGCTAAAAAAGGATGAAGGTTTCGATCGCTTTTCGTTGCTGGGCTACAGCCTTGGAGGAAAACTTGTACTCACCTTGGCCGAGATGGTACCGGAGCAAATTGATCACGTTTTTCTCATTGCTCCCGACGGAGTAGGAATAAACCCCTGGTACTATTTTTCGAGCCGGACAGCTCTTGGTCAACGTCTTCATCATTGGTCTATTCAAAACCATACCGTCATTGACGGGCTATATCAAATAGTGATGGGTTTTAAAATCGTACCGAAAAACCTGACGCAGTTTGCCTACGACATGCTGAAAGACCACGATCACAGCACCCTTATTTACAATACCTGGCTCACCTACCGTCGATTGATTCCCGATCAGGATAAATTGGTCAATGATTTGGCCAAGCATGAGGTAAACATTCAATTTTTTGTTGGTATCCGCGATCAGCTGATTCCTCTAAAACCCTTGCAACGACTTTGCGCCCGATTGCATGGGGAACATCCCATCACCGAATTTGAGGGTGGCCATCAAATCTCCTTTGTAAAGGTGGCCAAGTTGATTGATGAACGAATGGAGCCAGTAGGCTTCGAAAAAGGCAGTTTCGCTATACCCAAAACCTCGAGTAGCGATTCCAAGTAACTGGTGTAGAATGAATCACCTCTAAGCCTGGAAATGAACCTTTGATTTGAATTTTGTGAAAAACACCCAACCTCTAAAAAAGCTGAACGGTTAATTCTTAAAACAGCTTAGCATCCAATTTTGGACAAACCGTTCCATCTATGACGCAAACTAAATTCGAGCTCTTCGAATACTGGAATTTTCTGGCCTCCTGTCCCTCTCACCCGTTACCACTGGCCAAATTCCAATGGAATAATTTACCGAATACTAGTATGCAGGCTGAAACTTGTGACAATCAAGCATCACCCGACCCGCACCAGCGAGGTTCAGCCCAAAGTTTTTCTACTTATCGGTTCTAAGGGCTGTTCCTCCTGCAGGTGCGAATTTTCAAAAAACATTCGAATTTTACCAGCCTCTGAATAACGATAAGATTTTTTACATCGGGAATAGGTAATGGGAACTCCCATGGATTTGACTTCTTCTATGAGTTCGTAGAGCCTTCTGAGAGATACCTCCATTTTTCGAGCGAATTCTTCTGGTGACCCAGTTGCTTCCCGCCGAATTAAGCTGTCCATTTTTCTCAAACGGACAACCGCTTTGATCATACTCATGACAGTCTAAGGTTTACGTAATTGAAACCCTAAGATACGATGTCAGAAAGCCAATAAAAAGATAAACTGAGCTTTCTTTCCCAACTGCCAGAATCAGTTTCCCGAATGAATTTAACCCTATCTATTGATGCGGAAATAGCGCACTGGTGCGGATTCCAGCAATCTATCCGTTCGGATTTACCCGCTTTTCTTTGGGTACACGGAACAACAAGATCAACCCGATAACAAAGGAGATGATAATTCCAAAAATGGAGTCACGAATGTTGTCGGTGTAGGTTTCAATGGATGCAAAAACCAAGGTTCCGATCATGATTCCCAACTTCTCCAACATGTCATAAAAACTGAAATAGGAGGCGTGGTCTTCCGTCTCCGGCAGCATCTTGGAATAGGTGGATCGGGAGAGGGATTGAATTCCCCCCATTACAAATCCAACTCCAACCGCAGTGAGGTAAAACTGCCAGGGCAAATGAATAAAATAAGCCCAGGTACAAACTACAATCCAGAAGAAAACCGCCACTTTAAGTACGGAAATATTTCCCCAAATGGCCGAACCTTTACTAAAGGCGAAAGCTCCTGGAATGGCAATAAACTGAATGATCAGAACGGATATGATAAGACCGGTTTTACCATCATCTTCCCATTGCACTTCCTTAGCCGCAAAGATCACAGCCATGAGCATCACCGTTTGCACTCCCATGCTGTAGAAGAAGTAGGCGGTGAGGTAACGCTTAATCACCTTTAGCGTTTTAAGCTCTTGCCATACTTTTTGTAATTCGTGGAATCCTTTGTATAAAATTCCTTTACCCGCTTTGTTGTGGTGATAGGCAAATTTGGGAAGGCGAAAGAAGGTGTATTGCGCAAATCCAATCCACCAAATCATAACGATCGGAAAACTCCAATTGGGTGGACCTGGTATGAACTTTCCAAGGTAAATCGCCAAAATAATAATCAGTAGAATAGAGCTTCCGAAATAGCCGAGGGAATATCCCCTTGCACTAATACTATCATGATCTTCAGGTTCGGCAATCTCTGGTAAGAAAGCGTTGTAATAGACTAAGCTCCCCCAAAAGCCAATGCTTGCAAGAAACAGAGAAAGCATCCCCAATTCCAATAACCCTGCATCGAAGAAGTTACCAAAGAAGTACATACTTCCTACGGCACCTGCCCCTAAATAACAGAAGACCTTCAAAAAGAATTTTTTGTTTCCCCAATAATCAGCAACCCCTGAAAGAAGTGGAGACAGAATGGCTACCACTAAGAATGATGCTGAAACTACGTACGCATAAAGCGCTGAATTGTGAAGGTCTAAACCAAAAAAAGAAACCATGTCGGTTTCCTCTGAACTGGTAATCGCTTCATAAAACGGGGGGAAAATGGCCGTGGTAACCACAAGCGGGTAAACGGAGTTGGCCCAATCGTAAAAGGTCCAGGCACGGATAATCTTTTTATTTCCTTTTTCGAGCATAACGAAGGGTTATTGTAACTCGGCGATTGAGTCGATTCGATGCGGGTTTATCATCCAGAATGAGGGTTTGATTTTCTCCCTGAGGATTCAATTGCATTTGTTCCCTTTGAATCCCTTTCTGACTGAAATATTGACTAACCTCCTCTAAGCGCCTTTCAGACAAATATAGATTATACCCGGGTGTACCCACCGTATCGGTATGACCATTTAAATAAATCGTAACCCATTCTTGCCCTTCTGCTATGGACCAAAACTCATCAAGCGACTTTTCAGCATGCTCCGTCAACCTCCATTGATCAAAGTCAAACCATACGGTATCACGTACTTGGAGCGTATCGATGGGGGCTATTTCAGGTTCTTCATGAGTTATTTTGACCAGGCTCTTTTGACGAACGGACTGACAAGTTTCCCCTGTGCCCAAAGCATAGAGAAATACATCGTCCACATAATAATAGGAATTCCATCCCGGCTCAAAGGAGGCTGCAAATTCGTTAAGATGAATGAGGTGTTGTTCGGGTGGATAAAAGTTTCCCATGGTCAGGTATCGCTCTCCACCCTGAGCAACGAATTGCTGTTCTACGAGATTCCATCCCAATTCAGGTACCATGGGCATCCCTTCGGGACTGGTAATCTGAGCATGTCTCACAATGGGCACCCACTCCCCTTTTTTTTGATCTTCCTGGCTAAGCAACATTCCCACCCGATCGATGTACATGAATGATTCCTCAGCACGCAGGTAAAATCCCCCGCAATACAACTGATTAGCCCTCAAAGGGGTGTCTAACTCCACAACCAGATATTCAATGGCCTTGTCGTAGTCTCCAAACAGGATGAGCCCGGCATACCCTTGCCCTGAATGAGCCGGTCCTTGCTCATAGCGGCAATCCAGCCTAAAATACTCAGGGGTTCCGGTATTGCCCGAATACCAGCCATCGGCTTTGGTCAGCTCGCCATAGCGGCTTGGGCATTGCCCATAAAGCTCAAAACCCGGATTAGGAACCAGGTTTTGAGTCATTAAATAAGTATGTAGAAGAAGCGCCCCGAGAAGAGCAACTCCTTGATGTGGTCTCAGCGGATTACTTTATTTCAAATTGAACCCTTCTGTTTTCTGCATTCGCACGTGCATCTTCGCCTTCAACTTTAGGCTCAGTGTATCCGCGGCCTTCCACAGTGATACGACCACCGTCGACACCTTGTTCTGCCAGGTAAGCCTTAACAGCGGTTGCACGTTTGCTGGCTACCATTTCATCTTCATTAGCAGCCGTGTGGCCTACCACGTTGATTTTTACAGCAGCGTCTTCTTTCATCAAAGTCGCAATCGAATTCAATTTTTCTTTGTCCTCATCATTCAAAGCATCTGATTTCAAATCAAAATGAACAATGGCGTGCTCAATTCTTTCAGCAGCCGATCCTTCCATTCCTTCAGATACGTTGTGGGTATATTTTACATCCAATACAGGACCGCTTGGCTTAACCGTACAGTCACATGGACCTTCTAAGTGTCCCAAGGCAATTACGGATACGGCATCTACATAGTAGTAAGCATCGCGTGTTTGAGGCGTTTTAAACTCTCTTGGACGTCTCATTTTCTTAGACTTCACAGCCGATTGAGGAGCAAAGTTTCCGATAGTTACGTAGCGCTCAGTTCCGTCAGCTTCATATTCGCGGCAAAGCTCTACCCAGTCATACTGATCGTCAACAATGTTATTTCCTTCCAAGCCAACATAAGTCAACTGGGGTGTTTGATCGTAGGCTTCCAAGTCTTTTTGACGCAATGCCTTTCCAGAAAGGAGCATACCTACGTTGTCAACAGCATACTTAGACAGGTCGCTCAAAGAAATGTGCATTTTGATGCAGTATTTCTTTCCAGCTACCAATTTCTTGGCCATTTTGGTTTGAATGTAAGTTCTTGGCTTAGCTTCTCTTTCACTGTAAGCCAAAATTCCTACCATATTCTTTCCTTCCACGGTTTCAGCACGTCCTCTGATGTTCATCGGAACTTGTACTTCTTCTTTTTTCGCATCCGTGCAGAAAACATCTGCTGGCTCCATGCCTTCAGGTGAGTACCATTCTAATACAGCCTCAATTTGACCTGGGCCTTTAATCTTCTTTTCAATTTCTTCGAAATTCGGGTTTGGAACCTTGTTTACCTGGGCCTGAACAGCAGTAACCAACAGCACAGCGCTTAAGGCAAAGGTTATTTTAAGTGCATTCCTCTTCATGTCAACTATTTTTGGGTTCTACTTGAATTTTCCTTAATGGTTTGGATAAATAGCTTCACTTTTTCGGGTGAAGTATCGGGGTAGACTCCGTGGCCTAAATTAGCAATATGTCGTTTACCACCAAAATCGGACAACATCTTTTTGGTTCCCTCAACCAACTGATCATCCGATGCATACAACAAACAAGGATCCAAATTTCCTTGTAAGGTTTTATCTTCTCCTACCAATCTCCTTGCCACTTTTGGTTCCATGTGCCAATCAAGGCCGATGGTTTGGCAGTCTAACTCACCTAATTCTTCAAGCGCAAACCAAGCGCCCTTGGCGAATACAGTGATGGGAACTTCGTTGATCGCATCACAAATTTGAGCCAGGTATCGAATTCCAAATTCGCGGTACTGATTAAGAGGTAAAATACCAGCCCAGCTATCAAATAGCTGAATGATATCTGCACCCGCAGCAATCTGCGATTTGAGGTAATCGATGGTAGAATCTGTAATTTTTTGAAGTAATTGATGAGCTAAATCCGGGCGGGAGTAGAGCATTTTACGAGCTTGAGAAAAGGTTTTGGTTCCTTTTCCTTCCACCATATAAGTTAAAATGGTCCAAGGAGCTCCTGCAAATCCAATCAAAGGAACTCTACCATCCAATCGCTCTTTAGTAATTTTGATGGCATCGGTTACATAACTTAAGTCTGCCGGATCGGCCACTTTAAGTTTTTCAATATCCGATTGGTCTTGCACCACCTGATCAAACCAAGGTCCAATACCTGGTTTCATTTGGTACGGCAACCCCATAGCATCGGGAATCACTAAAATGTCGGAAAAGATAATGGCGGCGTCAACGTCGAGGATATCGACTGGTTGAATGGTTACTTCCGCAGCCAAATCAGGAGTTTCTACTAATTCCTTGAACCCTGAAAGGCTCGCTCTCACTGCTCGGTACTCAGGCAATATCCTGCCTGCTTGCCTCATTAGCCATACCGGAGTTCTATCTACCTCTTCTCCCCGGGCAGCCCGGAGAATTAAATCGTTCTTGTACGCCGTCATAAGGGCTACAAAAGAACAATAAAAAAGGTTTCACTCCTACATTTTGAGAAGTGAAACCTCCAACTATCTTGTGTTTCGTCAACCGGACTCTAAGCCTGCTGGGTAGTAGGGGCCGTTTTGCTGTACGCAGGACAACGTTCGTGGCTCTTACAAGAGGAAGAAATTACCGCTAAAACAAAGACAATTCCGAGTATCCAAACTATTTTTTTCATCGCTGTAAATTTGCTCTACAAAAGTATTTTCAGATTATTGAATGCACAAATGCAGATTCAATAAAATTACTAACATTTCATTAATAAATAATTATGTCCGTCAAATAAACCAAACTTCTGGCAAATTATTTTTATTGATTCACGTTGGTTTTCCATAGTGCATCGTGTAAAACGATACTTAACCTAAATCACATCGGCCAAAGTTGATTGACAACGGAGGCTTTAAATTACAAAAATTAAGCCCAATATTCCGCATTTGAAAAATGATTTTGTGGAAAAACCGTTTAATAAGCCTTTTTAACCAGGAGCAAGAAGAATGATCACCTTTGCTATAAATCACTTTTCATTGATAAGAAACGCTTTAGCCCTTCTCTTAGTGCTCACTTTTTTGGGCAGTTGTAAAAAAGATCCAGCTGGTCCTCCGAGTATTAGCTACGAATCCCCTGAAAAAAATCAGGTATTTGATTTCGGTGAGGATATCATCATTCGAGGGGTTGCCCGAGATGAGGAGCAATTAAAGTCTTTTGAACTCCGTCTTCTTGATGAGCAAGGAGCTACTGCAAGAGTCATTGACCGCGCTGCTCCGTCAGCAAAGGAATACCAGTTTAGCCATAGATTAGACTTTGACAACCATTCCCTGGTTGAAGGAAGGTATACTCTTTCGGCTCATTTGGTAGGATCATCGGAGGAAGCGACGTACACCCGGAAAATTCAATTGGGTGATCAAGATCCTTATGCAGGCACAGCGATTGTAACCCTAAACAGTGTATTTCAGCAATCGAAACACACAACCTACGTCAATCATTTAAGCACCACGGGAGACATGGTGAAGCAATGGAGTTTTGAGGGCGAATACTTAGGATCGGCCACGCTGAATGAATTCTTGTTTGTTTCCGTATTCGATAATCCATACATCCGGGTCAAAAAAATCGATCTTAAGAATAAAAGAATTGAAGAGATTTGGCAAGGTGGGAGTCTCGGTGGAATTCGTTCTCATGCATCCGGAAAGCAAAAAATATACATCGCATTCAAACAACAGACCATTTTGGGGTTTGACCAAACCGGTCAAGTATTTACGGTAAACATGAATAAAACTCCACTGTTGCTCACGGAAAATAGCGAAAAGCTATTCGTCTATTCCCGAACCAAATTTGGCATTCAGCCCGAGATGCAAGTTTATCACGCTGGAACCGCAGGAAAACTGACCGGTTTCATCGGCCAGTCAACCCTCGTGCATGGCATCTGTTCGTTTGAAAATGAGGCTCACAAGGCCTATTACATCTTTAATGAAAACAACAAGGCCACTATTGTTCGGGTTAATGATGTATTGAACAGTACCTCAATTTTACCCTTCAAGTTTTCTCAACCCATTCTGGAGTTGGAGGAAGAAGCTGCCGTGATTAATAACAGAGCTCTATTCGCAACTCCGGCGGGAGGCATTCTTGGTTTTTCCTCCTCCGAAGTGATTAGCGAAGTATTCCCGCCAGGAGCTTTTTCCGACGTTAAAGCCATTCGATACGATGGCAATCAATACCTCGGAATTGTAGATGGAAGCAGCCTGAAGGTTTATGAAGGTAATGGACTCACTAAGGTCTTTACCCTGGAGATTGGCGGACAAAATAGCGATGCACAAATCGTCACTATTCCTTAGCTAAAGGTCCTCCTTAACTCCACCGCCCATGGATCAATGTGGCATCCTATTCATTATCTGCTATTTTTGTGAATGAATAAAGCAATCATGAAATCAGTTATGACGTTTTCTTTTACCAACTTAAGATTTACCTCTCTATTTGTTATTGGCCTTGTACTTCTATCGGTATCTGGCTGTAAGAAATCGGATCCCATACCGAAAATGGAATGGTCTACCATCTCCTCTTCTGTATTTCCTGGAGATCCAATCATCCTGAACGGTACAGTATCGGATGAAAGCCAGGTGCTATATGCAGACGGTGTTGTGGAAAACCAAGCGGGTGACACGGTGGTTAAACTGTTCTTTAAATATCCCTTTGAATCGGAGTATAAAGTGGACGTTTCTCACTATTTCAATGCTTCGCTCATGCCCAAAGGAAACTATACCATCCGTGTACGGGTTATTGGTAGCAATGGAGAAATTACCGAGACCTATCCATTGACTTACAAAGAACATCCGGGTGCCGACAGTAAATTGACGGTATCTGTAAATACGGACAACAACTCAACCTATATCGATGCTTACGATCTCAATGGAACGGATCTAAACCGATTAACCATTAACGACGACCTACTCTCCTCTGGATTTACACGAAGTAAACTCTTTGTCTGCGCTGACTTTGGCACACCTACTTTATATATGGTGGATCTAAAAACGCAAAACATTAGCCCCATTTGGAGTAGTAATGCGTCTTTCCACAATCCTCGGATATACAGTGCTGCCAATCGAGTTTACCTATCGGAGCGAAACGAGTATATCTATGGATTTGATGAGTCGGGAGCCCAGCAGTTTTCAGCCCAGTTAAATGGCGCCAATTCGATCCTAAACATGTACCAAATTGAGGATGTGCTTTACATCTATTACAACATGGGCGGTTACAATTGGATTGCTGCTTATCAGGTTTCTTCCAATCAACTCATTCGCAACACCCGTTTGAATGACTACTGCCACTATATGTTTGGGGCTGGAAATGAAAATAACTTGTACTTCTTCTATTTTAACGACTACTTTAAGTTCTCCTCCCAAACGGGAAATTATGAGTACATCTCAAGAATAAGCAATGAGAGTTATGAGCAGTCTTACGCCTACCAGTATGATAACCGATGCTTTATTGGTATGCAGTCAGGTCAGGTATATGCATTTTCAGAAGGCGGTGGATTGGTACCTTATTACGCTGAAAACAATTCCTTTTCCTATTCTTATGGGATAAAGGTTAATGCCAAATCAGGATTCTCTACCATCGTTTATGCGGATAGAGTGGTCACCATGAACATTGCTACCAAGTCAGTATACCTAACCCGTAACAATCCTTCAAACGCAACGATTAGAGTCTATCCAATCGAATTGGATTAGAGTTTGATTTCGGAAGGGAAACCTTCCACCAGGAAATACTTGGAAAAGAGTTTGGAACTTCTGAATTACTCAGAAACTACACCCATGGAGCAGAACTTCTCAATTCGCTGATTGATTCGCTCATCTACGTCCATGCTGTTCAATTCTTTTAACTGCTTAAGAATCTCTTTTTTCACGTTCACAAACATTTCTTCGCGATTAGAATGTGCACCACCTACAGGTTCATTGATAATTCCATCAATCAGGTGATTGCCATGCATCATCTTGGCAGTTAATTTCAAAGCATTGGCCGCTTTTTCCTTGTGCTCCCAGCTCCTCCATAAGATGGAAGAACAAGATTCAGGCGAAATAACCGAATACCAGGTATTCTCGAGCATAAGTACACGATCACCTACGCCGATACCCAAAGCTCCACCAGAGGCACCTTCACCAATAATGATGCAGATCACAGGAACTTTAAGCTGGGCCATTTCAAAAAGATTTCGGGCAATAGCTTCACCCTGCCCTCTTTCCTCAGCTTCCAAACCAGGAAAAGCTCCCGGAGTGTCAATTAAGGTAACGACAGGTTTATTAAACTTTTCGGCCAATTTCATCAACCGAAGAGCCTTGCGGTATCCTTCAGGGTTTGGCATTCCAAAGTTGCGGTATTGGCGCATCTTGGTATTCTCTCCCTTTTGCTGACCAATAAACATGACAGTTTGCCCATCCAAGCTTCCGAAGCCACCAATCATTGCCTTGTCATCCTTCACATTGCGATCTCCGTGAAGCTCAACGAAATCTTCCCCAGTCATAGCCTTGATATAACTCAACGCATACGGACGCTCAGGGTGACGAGAAGTTTGAACCTTTTCCCAAGGAGTCAGGTTTTCGTAAATCTCTTTTCTCGTCTCTACGATTTTGTTCTCAATGTCTTTCAAGGTTTCGGTTACATCAACCTTTCCCTTGGCTTTGATTTGGTTTGCTTTTTCCAGCTGCTCGTACAGATCAGCTATCGGTTCTTCGAAATCCAGAAATGTGGGCATATCAATCAAAATTAGCCGACAAAATTAATGAAAACGAAAAACAGGGGTCACACCTCTTTAAATAATGTTGATCTGCCTTTTAACCAGAGCGATAACCTGGGTTTCATCGAATCTATTCCTAAATACCAAAGTGAATCGAAGACTGAATTGGCTATGTTTGCGACGAATTTCAAGACCATGGTCACCTTTCCCGGATGTAAAATTAATATTGGTCTTTTCGTCACTGAAAAGAGGCCTGATGGATTTCACAATCTCGAGAGCATCTTCGCCCCTATCCCCTGGCACGATGCCTTGGAAATTGAGACGGTTGAAAGCGAAGAGCAAATGGGCGTTCAGGTTTATGGAATGCCCTGGGCTGAAGACTACCGACAAAATCTGGTTTGGAAGGCTTATGAAATTCTAAAGCGGGAGTTCCCTCTACCACCGGTTCATTTTCAGCTCTTGAAGCAACTACCAACTGGTGGCGGATTGGGAGGCGGATCTTCCAACGGAACAGCATCTTTGGTATTGCTAAACAAGTACTTTAACCTTGGCTTGACTGAGGAAGCGTTAGAAGATCGGGCCGCGGAATTGGGAAGTGACTGTCCTTTCTTTGTTAAAAATCAGCTCTGTCGGGTTTCTGGCCGTGGTGAAATTTTGCGTCCTTATTCCCTGGATTTAAATTCTTGCTTTTGCGTGATTATTCACCCTGGAATTCATGTTTCCACCGCCCAAGCTTTTGGCGGAATTAAACCAACCCAACCGGATTTTAATCTGGATGAGTTAAATCAACTCCCCAAAGAGCAATGGAAAGATCGGGTTAAGAACGATTTCGAACATACCATTTTCCCCTTATTTCCTGAAATCGAGCGGATCAAACAATCGCTATATGAGGCGGGTGCCTGGTACGCGTCCATGACGGGTACAGGAAGTTCTGTGTACGCTTTTTTTGACAAGCCTGTTGTTCTTGAAGGAAAGTTAGCGGAATACAAACATTGGGGTGGAACGCTTGCCTAAGTCCTATTTGGGCGCTACCCGGAACATGTATACAGCAATGAGACCGTACAGTACATTGGGGGCCCAACATGCCCAAAAAGGCGAGAACCCTGCATTGGTGGCATAAACGGCGGTAACCTTAATGATAAAAATATAGGTCACCGCTAAGAGCAGCCCTAAGGCCAGGTGCATCCCAATTCCTCCCGAGTTTTGCGGCTCGAGATTGATACTCCAATTAACACCAATACAAAGGTGGCAAATGGAATGGAGCTTCGCTGGTACTTTTCAATGAGGTGGAAGGTCACATTTTCAGATCCACTTTCAACCTCTTCTTCTATGTAAGCGCTCAGTTCAGGGGTACTCATCATCTGAGTAGTGTATTCCAGCCTTTGCTCAAACTCCGAAGGATGCATATTAATAGCTGTATCCATTACCGAACCTCGTCGCATGGTTTCCTCTATCCCATCAAACTCCCGAATGGTGTAGTTATGAACCTTCCAATTGGAAGTGGTAGAATCCCATTGGGTGTAGTCGCTTTGAAGTTTAAAGACCAAAACACCTTCCTCCCATTTCTCGAGGGTAAACTTGTAGCCAATATCGTTTTGGGCGTTGTATTTATCAAAATAAGTGTACTCTCCTGGCCCGATTTGTTTGTGAATATCCTTATCAAAATTCTTAAAGGCATGCTTAAAATAGGCCTCTTCAAACATGATTCGCCTTTTGTTGGCGTAGGGAATCAGGTAGTGATTAAAGTACAAGGACATTGAACTGAGAAAGATGGACGCGATGAGATAAGGCAGCAGCATTCTTTTGAAAGACACCCCACTACTCAGAATAGCGACAATCTCGGTTCGGCTGGCCATTTGAGAGGTGAAGAAAATCACCGTGATAAAAATGAGCAGCGGGCTAAACAGGTTTCCGTAGAACAGAACAAAATTGAGGTAGTAGTCTGTCAGAATGCCTAGGAATGGAGCCTTTCGCTCCATGAAGTCATCCATCTTCTCGGAGAAATCAAAGACACAGGCAATGAGCATGATGAGCCCAAGCATGAAGAAAAAAGTTACCAGGAACTTTTTGAGAATATACCGGTCAATGATTTTCAAGCCGAAACTAAATTTTACGGGTTAATTTTTTCACCTGCTCCGTTTTCCAGGATTTGAAATCTCCTGCAATAATATGCTTACGAGCTTCTTTAACAAGCCACAGGTAAAAACCTAAATTATGGATGGATGCAATTTGAGCGCCGAGCATTTCACGGGAAGTGACCAGGTGTCTCAAATAAGCTTTGGAATAAGCCGTGTCCACATAAGTATGTCCCATAGGATCAACAGGAGAATAATCATTCTCCCATTTCTTATTCCGAATATTGATAATTCCTTCGGACGTAAAAAGTTGACCGTTTCTCGCATTACGTGTAGGCATAACGCAGTCAAACATATCTACTCCGAGATCGATGCATTCTAAAATATTTTCTGGTGTCCCCACTCCCATCAGGTAACGGGGTTTGTCGCTGGGAAGTATGTCGCATACCTCTTCGGTCATGGCATACATATCTTCATGCGGTTCACCTACCGAAAGACCGCCGATCGCATTTCCGTCGGCTTCGTAGGAAGCAATTACCTCCGCTGATTTTTTCCGTAAATCGGGGTATACACTTCCCTGAACAATGGGAAACAAAGATTGCTGGTAGCCATAAAGTGGCTCAGTTTCCCGAAAACGGGTAAAACACTGTTCCAACCAGCGGTGGGTAATATCGAGCGACTTCCGGGCATACTCATAATCGCAAGGATAAGGAGTACACTCATCAAAGGCCATAATAATATCCGCACCAATGGTTCGTTGAATATCCATCACTCGCTCGGGTGTGAATAAGTGACGTGAACCATCAATATGGGAGGCAAATTGAACACCGTCTTCCCGAATTTTTCGAGTACCGGATAAGGAATAAACCTGGTATCCTCCGCTATCGGTAAGGATGGGGCCTTGCCAGTTGATGAACTGATGAAGTCCTCCAGCTCCCTTCAGATTATCCAACCCAGGTCGTAGATACAGGTGATAGGTGTTGCCCAGAATGATTTGAGCCTGAATGTCCTGAGACAATTCTCTTTGGTGAACAGCCTTTACAGAACCCGCTGTACCCACCGGCATAAAGATGGGCGTTTCAATGGTTCCATGGTCCGTTTGTAGCAGTCCGGCCCGAGCCTTTCCCTGCTGATCTTGTGCCAGTAATTCAAATTTCATTTTCTGGTATTAGCGCGCAAAGATACAACCGCACATTTTGTGGAAAAGTTAATTAATGCGATTATTCCCAGCCGCGAAAAAAAAGAAAATTTGCATACCATGTTTTCGCAAGGAGAGATCATTTTTCTGGCTGTATTAGGCGGTTTAAGCCTGCTGCACTGGCTGTATTACCTGGTGGTTTCAGGTCAAATCTCTTACTACCGCGAACCCGAAATGAAGGGCAAAATCAACTACCCACCTGTATCTGTGGTTATTAGCGCCCGCAACGAAGCCGAAAATTTGATCGAATACCTTCCTGCTATTTTGAATCAGGATTACCCCGAGTTTGAAGTCGTGGTGGTGAATGACCGATCAGTGGATGAAACTCAGGAAATTCTCAAAGCCCTGGAATTGAGGCATGAAAATTTGCGTTTGAGTTTGGTCAAGCACACGGAATTGTATTGGGGAGGGAAAAAATTTGCCCTTACCATGGGAATAAAGGCGGCTAAATACGAGCATCTGGTTCTCACCGATGCCGATTGCGTTCCGGTTTCTAATCAATGGTTAAAAGCGATGTCTCGTGGATTCCTCCGTCAACGCCGGGTTATTCTGGGCTACGGAGCTTACTCCAAGGGAACGGGATTGCTAAACAAACTCATCCGTTCTGAAACCTTTTTAATTGCACAACAATACCTCGGGCTCGCTCGATTGGGACTTCCCTACATGGGTGTGGGCCGAAACATTGCCTACCGCAGTGAATTGTTTTTTGACAACAAGGGCTTCGCTTCTCACCAGGAAGTAATTTCTGGAGACGACGATTTGTTTATCAATGAAGTAGCCACCCGAAAAAACGCCAGCATCGCTTTTGGGAAAGACCATTACACCTTATCCGTTCCCGAAAAACGATTCTCGGACTACCTCCATCAAAAAAGAAGACATCTCACCACCTCCATTCGTTATTCTGCAGGCTCACAGGCCGCACTTTTGTTAATTTCTCTCCTTCATTATAGTTTTTACGCTGCAGTAGGCTTATCTTTTATGATTTTACCTTTTATTTGGCCAGGCCTTATTGCTATTACTGTAAACACAGGAGTAATCATTTTAGTAAGCTACCCAGCATTGCGCAAGACGGATTCCATGGATTTATTATTTTGGACCCCGTTAACAGAGTGGTTTACTTTATTGTTTTATCCCTTTGCATTTATCTGGAACACCCTTATTAGTGGCAGTCCATGGAAAAACTTCTAAACGAAAACCTATCCGATAAAGCCAAGTACGACTATCAATTGGTGAGGCGTGCTGTAGAAGATGGCGACGAGAAGGCTTATGCTGAGATCATGAGTCGATACCGTGAGCCCATCTATTACATGTTGCTTAAAATGGTGAACAACGAAATTGATGCGGAAGATCTAACCATCGAAGCATTTGGAAAGGCCTTTAAGCGACTGCATCAGTACTCTCCTTCTCATGCTTTTAGTACCTGGCTCTATAAAATTGCAACCAACAACTGCATTGATTTTATCCGTAAAAAACGCGGACAAACCCTGAGCATTGATCAAGAATTTGGCTCAGACGAAGGCGGTGGATACAAAGTAGAACTTCCTTCGAGCAACCTTACCCCAGAAGAAAAAACCATCAAAGACCAAAAAATTGAATTGATGAGACAGGTAGTGACTTACTTAAAGCCTCGCTACCGAAATCTGATTGAGCTTCGCTACTTCAAGGAGTATTCCTACCAGGAAATCTCCGAAGAGGTGGACATTCCTCTGGGTACCGTAAAGGCCCAGTTGTTTAGAGCGAAGGAATTGCTTTACGAGATTCTAAAAGATAAAAAGGGAAAGATTTAGTCCCATGGATTATGGAATTATCCGGAAGTACTTTCCGGAACTCTCCGACGAAACGTATAGTCGACTGGAACTACTTGGACCACTCTACCGCGAATGGAACGAGAAGATTAATGTCATTTCCAGAAAAGATATTGACCAGTTGTATGAACGTCATGTGCTCCACTCCTTAGCGATTGCACAATACCATTCTTTCAAACCCGGAGAACGCGTTCTCGATGTAGGCACTGGTGGTGGATTTCCAGGAATTCCGCTTTGCATTCTGTTTCCAGAAACCGAATTTACCCTGGTGGATTCTATCGGAAAAAAAATCAAGGTGGTTAGTGCCGTTAAAGAAGCCCTCGTTTTAGACAATTGCGTTCCGCAGCACGCCAATGTAAAACAGGTAAAGGGTCAATTCCATTATGTTGTTTCCCGAGCGGTAACCAACTTTGGCGCTTTCTATAATCTGGTAAGAAAAAACCTCATGGAAGCTCCATCACCGAGTGAACCTTATGGTATTATTTACCTCAAGGGTGGAGACCTGGACCAAGAACTGGCCGCCTTCCAAAATCGTATTGTTCAGACTGCCATTGGACGCTATTTTGAAGAAGATTTTTTCCAGACCAAAAGCATTATTCATTATTATTGAATAAGCTCGCTTTCATCATGCGTCGTCTTTTAATTGCCATATTCATCCTACTTGCCGGAGGGTTATCAGCCCAAAAGAGCACTGGCCTCGGATTTCGAATTGCTTTAGAAAACAACGGGCTCGTTATCGGAGGGGCCGACCAGATCATTAATGGCATTAAGCTCAATTTGATCAATACGGACTACAACGAAGTTCGTGGCATCAACGTTTGTGCGCTCCAAATGAGCAATACCCGCTCGGGTAAGGACATTGTTTTTGGGGCCAACATAGGCTTCGTTGCATTGCGGGGCAATACCTATGGTTTTTCCTTCTATCCCATGGGTGACTTTCAAGATGAAGTTCGTGGGTTTAGTGGAGGAATCATCAATTCTGGAAATCTAAGATCAGGAGTATCCGGAGCTCTTTTTGCACTCAAAACATTTGACAAAGGTCTTTACGGGGTATCCGGCTCACTCGTCTATATCAAGTCCAAAAAAATTCGTGGGTTTTCTGCGGCTCCTTTCATTATCGGCGACTATAAAAACTACCGCGAATACACGCTCGATTTTCGAGGTACGGGGCTGAGTTTCCTTATGGCTGCCAGCTACCTGGATGGGGTTTCCATTAGCTTTTGCAACTGGACCCGGATTGCTCATGGTGTGAATATCGGTTTTCTTAATGCCAGCCAGCGTATTTCTGGTGTTCAATGGGGATTGGCCAATTTTGCACTTCAAGAGATTGGGAAAGACTATTACGTGGATGAAAATGACATGAACTACAAGCTTATTCTAAAGCGTAGCGTTCTCTTCCAATTTGGTCTTGTAAATGAAACCGATCAGCAGTTTACTACTCAGTTTGGATTGGTTAATGTAACCCATAGCAAGTACTGTGTTCAGGTAGGATTGATCAACATCAACAAGGCCAATAAGGATGGTTTGAAAGTACTGCCTTTTGTCAATTGGAATTTGACCACCGAGGCCCGAGCCGAAAAGAAGCGCATCAAGCAAGAATACAAGGAAGAGAAAAAGGAACAACACCGCTTGTATAAAGAGAATAAGGAAAAAGAAAGAGCCCGCAATCGTGCCTTCCGGGAAATGGAAAAAGAAGCTCGTAAAAAACGAAAATCACTGCGATGAAAAAGACTTTGCTTGGCTTGATATTGACGGTTTTCTTTTCTTCCTGTTTGTCCCTGCAAACCTCGGAGTACATTATTGCATCCTTTAAGAAAGGGCCATTTGATGCCATCATTGTGCCGGGATGTCCGTTCAATGTTCCTGAATACGAAGGCTTGCTCATCTCCCGAATTACCTGGTCCAAATACATCTGGGAAATTGGAATGACGGAAAACATTCTTTACTCGGGATCTGCGGTATATACCCCTTGGATTGAATCCCGAATTATGCGGGAGGCTGCGATTTGTATGAATGTGGATTCCAACATTATCTACACCGAGGAAGATGCAGAGCATTCAACGGAAAACATCTTCTACAGCGTAAAGTATGCGGAGAAAATGGGCTGGAAAAATATTGCCTTAGCCACCGATCCCTGGCAAGCAGGTTACCTGGAAAAAGTGATCGAAGAACAGGGATATGAAATCGCCATTATTCCCATCGACTACTCGAAGCTCAGAACCATCGAATTTTACGATCTTCCTATTGATCCAAGTTCAGCCTATGTGGAGGATTTTGTACCCATTACCGACACCTTGACCAAAGAACAGATCAAAGCCAACTCTGCCGGTGCCCGGGTTTTTAAAACCAATTAATCTTCCTCGTTATTCAAATTGAATTGAAGTTGACTTAGGTTGGCGTAAATTCCTTTTTCAAGCTTAATCAACTCCTCGTGGGTTCCGGTTTCCTTGATTTCTCCCCCGTCGATTACGAGAATTTGATTGGCCTTCTTAATCGTAGACAAGCGGTGGGCTACTACAAATGAAGTTCTACCCTTCATGAGTCTTTCAAGAGCCTCCTGAACCAATCTTTCACTTTCAGAATCGAGCGATGATGTAGCTTCATCAAGAATGAGAATACTTGGATTTTTTAAGACCGCTCTGGCTATGGCTATCCTCTGACGTTGTCCACCTGAAAGCTGAATTCCTCGTTCACCCACGATGGTGTCTAAGCCTTCCGGAAACTGTTCGATAAAGTCCAGCGCGTTGGCCTGTTCGGCAGCATGACGGATTTCTTCATCACTCGCCCCTGGCTTTCCGTAAGCAATGTTTTCCCGAATGCTTCCTCCAAACAACAATACCTCCTGTGGAACGATGGCCATTTGATTTCGTAATCCTGTAAGATTATAGGATTGAATGTCCTTTCCGTCAATCTTAATTTGCCCCGAAACCGGATCATAGAATCGCAACAACAGCGATACAATGGTAGACTTACCAGCTCCACTTGGCCCAACTAAGGCTACTTCTTCACCCGGTTTTACCTCGAAGGAAATCTTCTTGAGTACCGGAATATCGGGACGAGATGGGTACTCAAAAGAAACTTGATCAAATTGAACCCCTCCTTCCAGTTTAATTTCCTCAGCAGCCTCACCAGAGGTTAATCGTTCTTTGGCTATGTCTTCTGTGCTTTCATCCAAAATCTCCATCAAATGCTCGGTGGCACCCACTGCACGCAGCAATTGAGCATACAAATCGGCAATACCACCAATAGATGCTCCTACAAAAACAGTGTAAAGAACAAACGACACCAATCGCCCAAAGTCAATTTCTCCGTTGTAAGTCAGAATGGATCCGTACCAAATGACCCCTGCAATGGAGCCAAACAACCCAAAAATGATGAAGGAAACAAAGGCTCCCCGATACTTGGCTGCCTTTATAGCAATGCTAACCACGTTGTTGGTTGACTTGTTGTAGCGTTCAATCTCAAATAACTCGTTGGCAAAGGATTTTACATTGTTTACCCCTTGAAGTGTTTCTTCCACAATGGTGTTGGACTCAGCCACCTCATCCTGGGCAGCCTTGGACAGCTTTCGAATATAGCGCCCAAAAAACACAGCCACCAACATAATAACCGGTACAATGCCGAGCATAAACAAGGTAAGCTTTGGAGATATGGTTAGAAGCAAACCAACTCCCGCCACAATAGTCAGCACTTGACGAAGAAACTCGGCCGTAGTGGTTGTAAAAGTGGACTGAAGCAAGGATATATCAGCTGAAATCCGGCTATTAAGTTCCCCTACCCTTCTGGTGGCAAAGAAATTCATTGGCAGCCGAATCAAATGCGCGTAGGTAGTCTGCCTGAGTAAAGCCAGGGAACGTTGAGCTACATTTTCAAAAAGAATGATTCTACAATAAGAAAAGATGGCATTCATAAAGAATACACCGAGTAAGATCAAACCAATCTTATTGATAGATTCTACTCCACCAGCATTGAGCAAATCCCCCAATAGCCAGGGGAAGATCAAGGTGGCACTGCTGGAGAGCAAGAGAAACACCAATCCGGCAATGAGATACCAGATATAAGGAACCACAAAACGGTATAGCCTAAACGCCTTCTTAAGCGAGGACTTTGATACTTTAACCTTTTCTTCTTTCTTCTCCTTTCGACCAAACATTGCCATAAGGATGCAAAATTAGGCTAGGATCGGGCACAAAAAAAAGAAGCCCGGATCTCAAAAGAACCAGGCTTCGAATCATTTAACCTTTGTTAGGAGTCTATTTGCTTTCCTCTTTATCTTCTTGCAGAATACGCAAAACTTCAGGATTTACAGCTCCTCCTTTATTACTTAAGAAACGGTTGATGTTTTGATCAGACAACTCGTAGTAAAGCGCCTTTACCTCATCCATCGTCAACCACAAGTTGGGAACTTCGAACGTTTCTGTTTTCTTTTTGTCTGCTTCCAATTTTCCAACATATATACCCAAGGTCTTCTTACCACTTTTGGCAAACTTCATGAAAAGCAAGATATCCTGAAACGAGTCTATATAGATATCACCTGAATTAGCAATGAATGCAGCACGGGTACTAAATCGACCAATATTCTGTTTTGCTGGCAACGACTCGGGAGTAGAAATTACATCGTGCAATTCCATGTAGGCTTCAAGGATTTGCAAAAGTTTTCTCCGGTTGTCATCCTTCATTTCGATAAACGCACCATTTTTTGTCAAATCCACCTGCATCCACAAGTTCGTCACTCCTGTGGAACGGTCAGGGTAAACCAACACCATATCCTCATGGAGTAATTTATTTTCAACTACCTGGCTGGCAGCGTAATGTCCTAAAATCTGTTGACCAAAAACGTTTCCTTGAAAAAGCATAAAAGCTACCAGGAAAACCCATTGAAAGTTGCAAAGTTTTATCATTAGAATCAAGATAGAATTTGATGGATAAAACTAAGCAAAGAATGCAAACCGAAGCCCGCCAATTTGCTATTTTCGCTTGAAGTAGATTCGATGATTAAGAAATGGATTAAAAAAGAGAATCGTTTTCTCTTACTTTTTCTGGCCACTTTAGCCTCCTTGGTGCTCCCTACTTTCTTTCGAAAGGAGCTACTTGCCGACACCTTATTTGTGGTCACCTTTTCCGCTATGGTATTAGCCGGTATTCATGCACTCAAAGGAACTCCTGTTTATCGCCTATCCATATATGGTGGTGTTCTAACCATTGCCTTGTCTTGGTTGGCTTCCTTTCAAATGTTCACCAACAGTACGGCTCAGTTTCAACTCTTCACTTTTCTCTTCTACTTTGCCTTTCTCTTTTATTATGTGCTCAGCCAGGTAATTCGGGAAAAGGAAGTGAACGCCGATGTGATCTATGGTTCGATTACTTGCTTCTTCCTTCTGGGCTATGTGGGAGGCATCTATTTTATAACCCTGGAAAACTTCCTTCCAGGCTCCTTTGACTTTCCTTTCAGCGAAAAATCTGAAAACCTGATCTACTTCAGCTTTGTCACCGTTACCACTTTAGGATATGGAGACATTACCCCCTTAAGTCATGCTGCTCAGCGCTCGAGTGTGGTGTTGGCCATAGCCGGTCAATTTTACATGGCCGTTGTCGTTGCGACCTTGGTTAGTAAATGGGCAAATGGCAGAAAGTGATTTCCCTTTTTTCTTCCTTATTTTCGCGGCAAATCGATTAGAAAAAGGGCTGGCAAAAGATTGACAGGAAAAATTGAAAAATTGATCGCCTGTTTGAAAAATGTTTTTATTTTTGCGCCTCGTTTTTCGGAACAGAAAACTTTAACTCATGAAGAGAACTTTTCAACCCTCGAATACAAAGAGGAAGAACAAGCACGGATTTAGAGAGCGCATGGCTACTAAGAATGGTCGGAAGGTATTAGCTAGCCGCAGGGCGAAGGGAAGAAAGAGTTTAACCGTTTCTGACTCAATTCCAAAAAAATAAGATCTTGACTCAATTATAGTCTAATGAAAAGGCTGCTTCCCGATGGGAGCGGCCTTTTTTTATTTGGACGTTTTATACTTTCGAACTATAAATTACTGAGACCCGTGGCTGAAATTTATGATTTTACGATTGTAGGCGGAGGAATTGTTGGACTGGCTACTGCTTATAAACTTCAACAAAGCTTTCCGGATAAGAAAATTCTGGTGTTGGAAAAAGAGAGCCGCTTTGCGCCTCACCAAACCGGTAACAACTCTGGAGTAATTCACTCCGGAATCTACTACAAACCGGGATCTTACAAAGCTCGAAATTGCGTTCAAGGTCGCCACGAATTGGTCAAGTTTGCCAAAGACTACAACATTCCACATGACATCTGCGGAAAGCTAATTGTAGCTACCGACAAGAGCGAATTACCATTTATGGAGCACATCTACCAAAATGGAATTCAAAACCAGGTGGAAGATGTGGAGTACATTACCGCTGAACAGATCAAAGAGATTGAGCCCTATTGCGAAGGCATTAAGGGTGTTCGGGTCGGCTGCACGGGAATCATCGATTTTAAAGCAGCTACTAACAAAATGGCTGAATTGGTTGAAGGAATCAACGAGCATTCTAAAACGTTGAACAACCAAGAAGTAATCGACCTGGAAAAAGAAGGTGAGTTAACCAAGGTCATCACCCGTACGGATCAGTTCCTTTCTCGCAGAATGATATTCTGCGCCGGACTTCAAGCAGACCGCCTGGCCCGGAAAGATGGTGTGAAACTCAAGGAAAAAGTAGTTGGTTTCCGAGGAGACTACTATGAACTTACCGAAAAGGGGAAAGACAAAGTAAAACACCTAATTTATCCTGTACCCAATCCTGACTTCCCATTCCTCGGGGTGCATTTTACCCGAATGACTGACGGAGAAATTGAGTGTGGCCCCAACGCGGTATTCACATTCAAAAGAGAAGGATACGGCAAAACCGATTTTAACCTGAATGATACGATAGACGCCTTGTCTTATTCAGGCACTTGGAAATTGTTCTTCAACAACATGCAATTCGGTATTAACGAATACCGTCGTGCCTTTTCAAAAAAGCTCTTCCTAAAAACACTTCAACGACTTATCCCTTCCTTGGAAATGGACGATCTCAAACCAGGTCGATCTGGTGTAAGAGCGATGCTATTGAGCATGGATGGAGATACTCGCGACGATTTCCGAATCGAATACAAGGACAATAGCATTCACGTATTAAATGCTCCTTCTCCTGCCGCTACAGCAAGCCTGGCCATTGGAAGCGAAGTGGTGAAAATGGCCAAGGATCATTTTGATCTTTAAAACCGAAAAGAGGAGTTGTTCAATTTTCAGGATCAATTTTCAACTTTCAATTTTCAATCGTTTGGCGACGAACAGCGCTCTTCAATCTTTAAAGTTTAGAGTTTAGCCTTAAGATTGAACCATCAATTGAATCTTAAACTCTTAGGGGAAATATTAAATGTTTAATTGCCTGGAATGAAAGCCCCCTATCCATCCTTACGATTTAGAGTTTAGCCTTAACATTTAAAATTATTCCCCGCCTACTCTGTAAGCTTATACTTGTCTTTGATTTCGCCCCAGTCCCAGATGAAGTTGGACATGATTTCGTCCAGACGCTTTAGGAAAAGTGGATTGGGAGAGTTCATGTGACGGAAATACTCTTCTTGATGCTTGTTCAAGTCATATTTGAAGAATACCGCTTTTGACATGCCGTAAAGAACATTCTTAGAAGGCATATTAATCCGGTTCATGTAACTCTGGTAAGAGCTAATGTGTTGCTTGAGCTTCTCCAGATCAACATTTAATACCGTAGCCAATTCTACATGGATCTTATCAATAAGACGAATGTCTTGATAGTCGTTGAAGTGTTTAGGAATATAGGCCAGGTTACCCGCAATAACAATCATCAGAAAACGATCAGCGTCTTCTGGACGAATGTTGGGATGGGTGGCTAATTCCGAATCTTCATTGATCAATGCAGCCACGTCCGGGAAGCCCCGATCAACCAATTGGAGAATACCCGTGACGAAAAGGTTTGCCAACTTATTTTCGGATATTTTTCTTTTGGTAAGAAATGAAAACATCGAGACCCTTTCTTTGCGTTTCACACAAATCTATAAAGATTGCCTCCCGGTTTTTTTTAAGTGATTTTCACACTTGTCAACAAAGTTATTAACCGTTTTTCGATTTTGTTAATATCTCAAACCAAGGTAACCCAACGATAGGTAACACGCTAAAAATAAATGAGTTGTAAATTTAATTACGGGAGTAATTCTTCCTTTAAAAGGTCAATTAGGCGACCATTTTGCAAAACAGGTAATACTGGGGCAACATCCATTTGAAGGCAATATTTTATGTCTTCTTCCAGGTTTAAGCCATTGAGTCTTCTGCGGTGTGAAGAGTCAATTAAATACTTATTCATGTCGCTTTTTCCCATTTCAAACATCTGACGAGCTACATGAGCTGAATCAGAAAACTCATCGAAGTTTCCAGACTCGGCCAATTTCTCAACCATACATCCGGCAAATAGGGAGTCCTCCATATTGAACCTTCCTCGCCATCCTGCACAAAGCAATACCACATCGCGATTTTGTTCGCACAACCAGTCCGCCAATACCGAGGCATTTAAAAAGGAACCGACAACCACTTCGTGAGCCCTTTTAGCCATTGAAATGGCCCGGGTTCCATTCGTTGTGGTAATCACAATGGTTTTATCCTTAACCCAATCATTCATGTAGTGAAAGGGTGAATTTCCCAATTGAAATCCTTCTACGACTTCTCCTTTGCGCTCGGCAGCTACAACGTAACCCTTCTTTTTGTAATCCAAAGCATCTTCGATGCGTCGAACGGGAATCATCTCTTTGACCCCATTTTGGAAAGCGGCACACATCGCAGAGGTGGCACGAAAAATATCAATGACCACTACAATGGCCTCTTCATTCTCATAAAAGGGGTAAAGGTCTGGCGAGAAACTTACTTCAACCTGTGGCATAATTATCCTTTATAAAAAGGCAATTTAACAACCTTAGCTTTTAGGCTCTTGTTGCGAATTTGGATATAAATCTCAGAATCAGCTTTGTTCAAAGGTACATTTACGTACCCCATTCCGATTCCTTGTTTTAAGGAGGGTGACATGGTACCCGAAGTTACTACACCGATTTCGTTTCCTTCAGCGTCAGCGATAGCATACCCTTGTCTTGGAATTCCGCGGTCGATCATTTCAAATCCGCATAAACGACGCGTTAAACAAGCTTCCTTTTGATTTTGAAGAAACTCACGATCAACGAATTCACCTTTATTCAACTTGGTGATCCATCCTAACCCCGCTTCAAGAGGTGAAGTAGTATCGTCAATATCATTTCCGTAGAGGCAGAAACCCATTTCCAATCTCAAAGTATCTCTGGCTCCCAATCCGATCGGCTTGATACCCAAATCTTTTCCCGCTTCGAAAACGGCATTCCAAACGGCCTCGGCATCATCGTTTTTAATGTAAACCTCAAATCCTCCGGCACCCGTATATCCGGTAGCAGAAACCAATACATTTTCTCGTCCGGCAAAAGTTCCGGTTTCGAACGTGTAATAGGTCATTCCGGCCAAATCCATTTCGGTTAAAGACTGAAGAGCTTCTGCCGCTTTCGGACCTTGAACAGCCAATAACGAGTATTCATCAGAACGGTTATCAATCTTTACCTGGTCTTTGTTGTGCGACTGAATCCAGTCATAATCTTTATCCATGTTAGAAGCGTTAACCACCAACAGGTAATCATCCTCTCCCAAACAATAAACCAACAAATCATCTACAATACCCCTTTGCCATTTGGCATGCAGGAGTACTGAATTTTACCAGGAACCAATTTGCTCACATCATTAGAGGTAACCCGTTGTACCAAATCCATGGCTCCAGGTCCCGACACGAAAAACTCACCCATGTGGGATACATCAAAAACACCTACTCCGTTCCTAACGGTCACGTGTTCTTCATTAAGCCCTGCATAAGAAACAGGCATGTTGTATCCAGCAAAAGGTACCATTTTGGCACCCAGTTCAATATGTAAGTGCGTGAGAGCTGTGTTTTTCATAGCGCAAATTCGATTAAGAGGCAAAAGTAAAAATTACCGTATCCCACTGCCTAAAATGACTAAGAATTTGAATTAAACTACCTTTGCAGCAGGTAAAATGAGCTGGTTCCTCGCTAAAGATAGTACTCCCCGTTGGATCGTTTTGACCATAGACTTGGGGATATGTTTGTTCGCTACGCTGTTGGCCTACTTGGTGCGCTTCAATTTTTCGATACCAGCGAATGAAATTGAGACCTTTCCCCTTGTTTTCCCCATTGTTCTTGGTGTTAGAGGATTGTCCTTCTTTTTAGGAAAGACCTATTCGGGTATTATAAGGTATACCAGCACCACGGATACGCAACGCATATTCAGCACCATTACCTTGGGAAGTTTGGGCTTTATGGCCCTGAACTACATTCGGTTTTTCTTCTTCGATGGAGCCTTCGTGATTCCAATTTCGGTCATCATTATTGACTACTTAGCGGTAATCTTCTTAATGGTATTGATGCGGATTTCCGTCAAGCTGATCTACTTCGAAATTATCAGTCAAAAGAAAAACAAGGAAAACCTACTTATATATGGAGCCGGTGATTCAGGGATTATTACCAAAAGAACCCTGGAACGCGACACACAAACCAATCACAAGATTCTTGGATTTATTGATGACAATCCACGAAAGCACGGCAAGCAATTAGAAGGAATTCGGATCTACCCCGGAAGCTACCTCCCTACTCTGTTAGACAAAAAGGAAATTGACAAGATCATTATTTCCATTCAGCAGTTGGATCGGATGAAGAAAGAGGAAATCACCGAGCTGGGGCTCAACCATCGGGTTGAAGTTCACCGGGTTCCTCCTGTTCGCGATTGGATTAATGGTGAGTTGAGCTATAACCAGATTCGCGAAATGCGAATTGAAGATTTGCTCGGTCGATCGGAGATAAAGCTGGATGCCAGTGAAATCAAACAGCAGATTAGTGGCAAAACACTTTTAATTACCGGAGCGGCAGGAAGTATCGGAGCTGAGATTGTACGCCAGGCTTGCAAGTATTTCCCGGCAAAAATTGTTCTCGTCGATCAGGCAGAATCTGCTCTATTTGATATTGCCAATGAGATTAGTGAAGTATACGGTGACAACATCCTAAAAATAGAAGTGGCGGATATCCGTCAAATGGCCCGAATGGATGATATTATGCGCAAGTATCAGCCCGAAGTAGTTTATCACGCTGCTGCCTACAAACATGTTCCTTTAATGGAACAGAATCCGGAGGAAGCCATTTTGACCAATGTGATGGGGACCCAAAATCTCGCCGATTTGGCCGAGAAATATGGAGTTAAAACCTTCGTTATGATCTCCACGGATAAGGCCGTAAACCCGACTAACGTGATGGGTGCTTCCAAGCGTATTGCTGAGATCTACGTGCAATGTGTAGGTGATCATTCCAAGACTCGCTTCATTACTACCCGATTTGGAAATGTATTGGGATCTAACGGTTCAGTTATACCGGTATTCAGAAAGCAAATTGAAAATGGCGGTCCGATCACGGTTACGCATCCGGAAATCATTCGTTATTTCATGACCATTCCTGAAGCGTGTCAATTGGTATTGGAAGCAGGAACCATGGGTAACGGTGGCGAGATTTTCATCTTCGACATGGGCGAGCCAGTTAAGATTATCGACCTGGCCAAAAAGATGATCAAACTATCGGGCTTGGAACTCGGCCGCGATATCGATATCAAATTTACGGGTCTAAGACCGGGTGAAAAGCTCTACGAAGAGCTTCTGGCTGACGAAGAGAACAACAAACCGACTCACCACCCTCAGATTACCATTGGCTCTGTGAGAAAGTATGATCTTGAAAAGGTAGATTACCAAATCAAGGAACTCATCAAGCTGGCAGGGGCGACCCAAAAGGATCGCTTTAAACTGGTTGGCACCATGAAAAAAATGGTTCCGGAATTCAAAAGCAACAACTCAGAGTATAGCGCCTTGGATGCTGAGAAAAGTAATAAAGCCTGATCAATTTTCAGGCTCAATTTTCAGGCTCAATCTTCAAACTCAATCTTCAAACTCAATCTTCAATCTTCAAGTTCAATCCGATAGCCATCGGATCAGACTCAATTCCTAGCTAAAGAGCGACCTCTGAAAGGCAGTTTCAGAATTCGGAATTCAGAATTTTCAAGTTAGCTTACGGTTCTGTAGATTGAAAATTGAACATCGAGATTCAAGATTCAATCACCCATGCACCTGTTCGCTCTTTCCGAATTGACTGATTACTTCCGCTTCGTAGTCCAGGAATTCGCTCCAGATTTTTTCTACATCTAAGAGGTCCTTACCGTATTTTCTGGCAAATCCTAAGAACATGGTGTAGTGATTGGCTTCACTTTTCATCAGGCTAAAATAGAAGGAGGAAAGTTCCTTGTCTTTGATGTTTTCCGATAATACACGGAATCGTTCACAGCTCCGGGCTTCAATCATTGCTGCAAAAAGCAGCCGATATACCAAGGCTTGATCTCGGTTCAATCCTTTTGGGATGAACTTGGCCAGGAGATTAACGTAAGGATCTTTCCGTTCACGGCCCAAAGAAAATCCACGATCTCTCAACCGCTTGTGAACCATTTGAAAATGGGCCATTTCTTCACGAGCCAAATCCGACATAGCCTCTACCAAATCGTCGAGCTCGGGATAAGTAACTAAAAGAGAGATCGCTGTGGATGCAGCTTTTTGCTCACAAAAGGCGTGATCGGTCAAAATTTCCTGAATATTTCCCTCTGCAATATTCACCCAGCGTGGGTCTGTTGGCAGTCTTAATTTGAACATGGTCTTCTCCATAGAACAAAGGTAAAAATAGGTTTCGCCGGAATTTCCGAAATTTGTAGAAAATTGCAGGTTATTTGAAGATCATTGCACACCGAGGAGCTTCTGGCTGGGCTCCGGAAAATACGTTAGCCGCCTTCCAAAAAGCATTGGACATTGGAGTAGATGCGATCGAGATCGACGTTCGCCCTACCCGCGATCAGCGTATTGTGGTGTTTCATGACAAAAACCTCAACCGCACTACCCCGCTTCGCGGAAGAGTGAGACGACGCTACCTGGCAGAACTCCAAGGCACTGATGCCAGCGATTGGTTCGGCAGGCCCGATTACTTTGGCGAAACCATTCCAACCTTGGATCAAACGCTGGAGTTGCTCAATGGTCAATGCGAACTCTTGATTGAAATAAAAAGTGAAGGCCGATTGATCAAGGCTCCTTTTTTGAGACGGTTGTTTGAATTAATTGATCACTACCAGGCTCACGAGTGGGTAATTCTGCAATCATTCGACACTCGTGTATTGAGAAACATTCATCGCCTCCGACCCGATTTGCGTTTGCAGAAGTTGATTGTTTTAAAAGTTCCTTTGATCGGATTGCAATTTGACAAAACGGTGATGCTGGAAAACATTCTAAAGACACCGTATTACGAAAGCATCAATATGGATCACCGCTTTGTGACTCCCCCGTTGATTCGAAAAATTCACAGGCATCGAAAAAAAATCTGCTGCTGGACGGTAAACAATCCAATAAGAATGAGGCAGTTGCAGAAAAAAGGAGTCGATGGAATCATTACCAACTACCCCGATCGCCTCAAGCGGGTTATCCGTTAACTTCTCTTTTGGAAAGAAGCTTACCGGGTCAGCATCTTTTCAACTACTTTTGCCCCAGAAATCAGGCCCTTTGACAGCCTGAACAGCTAGAAATTGTATCACCCAAATACCCCAGTAAATTGAAGCAGATATTAATCGTATGGAATGTGGTTTTGACCTTGTTGGTCGGTTTCCTTCTTTGGACTATGAATTCAGGTTCATCTCCAGAACCCCAGGAGGCAGAAATCCCAACAGAAGACACAGTAGCCCAGGTAACCCCTGATACGCTTCCCAAGTTTGAAGGCCCAATAGCCTTTGTAAATAACGATACCTTACTGAATGGATACGATTTCTACCAGGACTCCAAACAAGACCTGATTTTGGCCAATCGCCGCTTGGAGGATAAGTACAAAAGAGAAGTTCAGAAATTGGAAAACGAATACCTGGAACTTCGCGAAAAAGCACCATTTATGACTCAATCTCAGGGAGAGGCTGCTCAACAAAAATTGATGGCACGCCAAAATGAGCTAATGGAAATGGAACAGGATCTGGCACTGGAATCTCAAAAACTGGAGATGGAAAAGCTGCAGGAAGTAAAGGATCGCATTGCTGATTACCTGGATCGCTACAAGGAAGAAATGGGTTATGAAATCGTTTTTGGTAGAAGTAACCTGGGTGGTATCCACTACGCTAACAGTCGCATGGACATTACCCAAAAGGTGATGGTCGGCCTAAACGAAGAATACGCCAAGGAAAAAAATCCAGTTCAAGGAGATAAGAAGTAATGATTATAGCCGAGCAAAAAAAGAAGGATAACATTATTGAATACGTTCTTTACATGTGGAATGTAGAGGACTTGTTACGTTCCTTCAATTTGGATCTGGGCATGGTAGAGGACAAGGTTATTGCCCAATACGATGTGGATGAAAAGAAAAAAGAAGAAATCCGCGATTGGTATGTTCAACTTATCAAAGACATGCGGGAAAATGACATCCTTGAATCCGGGCACCTTCCAGATTTAAATGAGTTGATCACGGAACTCAATTTTCTGCACCAAAGTCTGCTTCACTTGTACAACGACACGATTTACCAACGATTGGAAAAGGAAGCTCACGAGAATTTGCTTACGCTCATTGAAAAATCAGGTAAGAAAAACATCTCTCCGATTGAAGCTGGACTCAATGGACTTTACGGTACACTTCTACTAAAAATGAAGCAAAAGCAGATTAGCGAAGAAACGGCAAAGAGCATCAAGACCATTTCCGATCTATTCGCCTACCTGGCTGTGAAGTACCGTGAAATGAAGGCTGGCAAGCTGGTGATGTCTCCTCACAAGAACAATTGAGCCGTAAACTCAATCTAACGACATACTACTGCACCTCAACCTGTATTCTGGCATTCCTAATAACACATGGTGCACCTGTCAGATTTTAGTTTGTGTTGTACCTTCGACCAAACAATACCAAAACCATGTTCAGAAAATCCCTACTCTTTTGCCTGCTAATCGGCTATAGTTCATTCCTCAGTTCTCAGAATACCGCCTATGTGGTTTCCCCCAGCGGAGATATTAAGCAAACTACCAATGGCGGGGCAACCTGGTCCATTATGGGTGACGCCCAACAGACCACCCAAGACATGTCCTTTCCAACCGAATTAACGGGATATGTAGCGTCTCCAAGTGGAGATATCAAACAAACCACCGATGGTGGTGCCACTTGGTCTATCGTTGGAGATGCTCAGCAAACCACAGAAAAAATTTCATTCCCAACTGCATCAACAGGTTATGTTGTATCTCCCAGCGGAGATATTAAACGAACCTCCAATGGTGGAGTTACCTGGTCCATCGTGGGAGATGCCCAACAGACTATACGAGATATTTCTTTTCCGACGGAAACAACCGGATATGTTGTATCCCCAAGTGGAGACATCAAACAAACCACGGATGGTGGTGTCACTTGGTCCATTATGGGTGACGCTCAACAAACCACCAGATCGCTGTCTTTTCCAACTGAATTAGTTGGCTATGTAGTATCTCCAAGTGGAGATATCAAGAAAACGTCAAACGGCGGTGTAACCTGGTCGATTGTGGGAGATGCCCAACAAACGACTGAAGACATGTCCTTCGCCAGCGAATTAGTTGGATATGTTACGGCTCCCAGTGGAAATATCAAACAAACTGTAGATGGAGGCATCACCTGGTCAATTGTAGGCAGTGCCAGCCAGACTACCGATGCCATTTCTGCCGCTCGGGAAACGCCAAATTCAACCGAAAATCTGAATAGTAACCGATTTGAAGAAACGATCAAGATTCATCCTGTCCCAACCCATGGACAGCTGCAGGTAGATGCCGAAGGGACGACTTTAAACTCAGTCATTATCCAGTCCGTGCAAGGCAAGGTTGTATTTTCATCATCCGATTTCTCAGGTTCTCGGGCAACGCTTGACATCAGCTTTTTATCTGCAGGAGTTTACTATGTGGAGGTTAGGACAGAAAACGGACCTTTCGTGCAGAAAATCATCAAAGAATGATCAAGTAGCTCGTTCTCGGGTACCAACGGATTACCCAACTTCTTTCCTAAGGTCTTAAAGTACGAATAGGAGCAAATACATCAATCCGATAACCAAAGCGGCAAATCCCAAAAAGATCTTGAGTTTTTTGAGGCGATACTGTCTCTCCTTTTCTGCTACTTCAAGTCTAAATTGTTCAAATTCCTCTGGAGTCATCTTCTTTCCTCCAATCGCCTCTTTGGTCTTATAGGTGCGTAGGGAATCCGTTTTCTTCTTTAAAGACCCGCTGTTTTTTCCCATATTCCGGTTGGACTTATAGGAATTGATCATGCCCTGGATGGCTCCGAAACCTGCCATATGACTTACTTATTGGTTATCTGATACTAAGATAAGGGTTTCTCAGTTGAGCAGAAATGGATAAAAACCGCCATTTTCACCCCACCATTAACGACTGATATTCAATACAATACCAATCAAACCATCCTCCAAAAGGTCACCTCAAAATTCCTCCAAGTTCAAGCGATAAAATCCTAATTATCTGACTGACGGAACATTGCGGTTAAACTTTTTTCCTATTTTAGCGTAAACATTTAACCCCAAATTAGATGTTATCACCTTAAACTCTACAATATGATTTTTTGCACGTTTAGGCATGCAAAAAAGCTTTTTTCAACCTTGCTAGCTTTTTTCCTGTTTACATTAACACTTAGTTCCCAAAGCTGGACACCTTTATCACAAACTTTAATACCTGGATCAATTGGAATGGGGAAGTTCTTTGTCGATCCTGAGACGAATAGTCTCTACCACACCGGTGAGTATTCCTTATCCGGAAGCAGCCTTCGGGTTGGATTGGTTCGTTGGACTAACGGACAATTCCAAGTACTCGATAGCTCAAGAACCTATTTGAATCGGAGTAACTATTCTACTTCGATGCTTCGCTATCAAAATGAACTCTATGTATGTGGGTCGTTTTCCTACATGGGTGACACCAACAGCGTTCAAAAGTCCTTCTGTAAGTTAGGCGATACAGGATTTAAAGAGACCTCGCAAGCCTTAAAGAGGAATTACAACATTCAAACGATGACCGAATACGACGGACAACTTCTTCTAGCCGGTCGATTCGACAGCTTGGACCATCTATCCTGTAGAAGTATTGCTGCTTGGAATGGTCAGGAGTTTTCTGATTTCCCCGTGCTCGAAGCCAGTGAAAATGGGCTGACTGAGATTACCAGTCTGATTGAGTACAAAGGCCTTTTGTATGCAGGAGGTTTTTTCGGAGATTCTCCCACCAATCGAGATTTGCAGGTCTTTGATGGCACTTCCTGGAAAAGTATTGATGGCTGGTCCGTTGGTACATCTTCAGGCTGGGTAAACGACATGGTCGTGTACAAAGATGAGCTTTACATCGCCGGTGGATTTAGCAAATCTGACGGAAAAGGAATAGCTAACCGCGTTGTAAAATACGACGGCCAATATTTTTATGAGCTCGGTAATGGACTCGACAACACCGTTTATGACTTGGAGGTTCACAATGGCTCCTTGTTTATGTTTGGCGGATTCGAATCTGCTAACGGGATGTCTGCTTCCAAAATAGCGGTTTGGAAAGACGATCATTTCTACACCTTCAGTTCAGATTCCATTGATCAATGGATCTCCGATGCTGTGTTTTATGAGGATTCACTCTTAATTACCGGTTCGTTTCAGCAAATTGGTTCCTCCGGTCCAGGTCAATCAGTGGCCTACCAAGCCAAATGGGCTGGAAAATTTCAGCCTCTGCAAAGTCAGGCAACGGAAGTAAATCGAGTTGGGAATTACACTACCCAAGTTGAGCCACAGCTGGAATCCCAAAAGCCTTTGCGGGCTTACCCGAATCCATTTACCGGTGAAGTTACTTTGGAAAGCCAAACTCCTGGATGGTATTCTCTATTTGATCATCAGGGACGATTGGTATGGTCGGGAGCCTTAGACTCTCCAACCGAGACCATCGATCTGCACCACCTGGATCCTGGCAGTTATCAAATGGTTGATGAAACCGGACATGCAGTGAGTTTGATTAAGAATTAGGGCTGTCCGCCTCCTTTCTTTTCTCATCCTTTTCTTTCCCCTTTGGTGTAAGTCAATTCGGACACGCCCCTACTGAATATTGTCGTTGATCGACGAAGTTGACCTCGTAAACTTAACTGGGGGCAAATCCTGCCCTTAGTTCCTTATACCCTTAAACTAAATTGTTATGCACCTTAAATTTTCTGTTCCTCTTATGCTTGCCTTTTTGGTAGGCCCGCACCTCTATGGTCAAAATCATGTAATTCCCGATGGACGTGGCGAAAGTGCGTCATCCCAACTTTTCTTCACGGAAAACAAAGGGCAATTGGTCGATCTGAATTATGACCCAAGGCCCGAAGTCAAATTTTACCACGAATCCTCCACCATCGAATTGTTTCTACTTGAAAATAGTCGGGTTGTTTTTGGGTTTAACTACCTTTCTTCTTATCCTGGCATTCCCGATTCAATTAGCCGGCTGGACATGACACACATGGTCGATGAAGAAATTTTAACCCCTTCTACCTCAAGCCCCATCGCAGTTGAACAACTCTTGAGAGAAGACAATTATTTTCTTGCTCATTGTCAACCCGGAATTCAGGGAGTGAAAAGCTACCAGCGGGTGGTCTATCCTAACGTTTACCCGCACATTGATCACCATGTATACAGCAATGCAGCTGGATTTAAATTTTACTGGGTGATTCAACCCGGCGGGGATCCGAACGAAATACGCATTCAATTCGACGGGCAGGATCAGTTGCTTGTGGACTCGGTAGAAGTAGAAATTTTCCAAGATCAAATTCAAATAGCCTTGGAGCAAGCCATTGCCTATGAAATTGATGCGAACAATCAAGTCACTCCAACCTCCTGGCAACCCTATTACCGGCATTATCCAGACAGCACCTTGGGATTTTACACCGACAGCTACGATACCACCAAAACCTTAGTCATCCAAGTGGCACCACCTGCTCCTCCCCTTCCAAGTTCTCCCATGGGTTCAATTCGCAACCTGGAATGGAGTACCTATATCGGTGAAAAGAAACAGGATGGTGTTAATGACCTTTTTCACGATAAGCGTGGGTACACCTATTTAATTGGAACCACTCAGAGTAGCAAGTTTCCCTTGGTTGCAAACAAAACGGCTCATGTCGGAGAAACGGATGCCTTTATCGTGGAATTCACCGATCAGGGGCGTAACTACAAAGGCACGTTTTACGGAGGAAAAAAAGACGACGCCTTTACCTGTGGTGAGGCACTGCCCAATGGAGACATTCTCATAGCGGGTAATACCATGAGTCATGTAGTAAATGGCAAGACGAACCCCGATAAAACTCCACAGGATCAAACAAGTTCGGGAATTGTAACCAAATGGGACAATGATCTAAGTCAAATACTCTTTGAGGATTTCTACGGCGGTTCGGCTCAATTAGAAATAGCTGATCTCAGTTATCAAGGGAATCAAGAATTCGTGATCGTTGGAAATACCTATACCCCAGTTGGTACCAATTCAAGGTTAACCTTTGTAAATCGCGGAGGTAACAGTTTTCACCAGCGACTATCCTTTGTTCAGGAAGGATTTATAAGCAGGCTAAGTACCATTCAGGGTGCAGTTATCCATAATACCCAATACGGAGGTGGATCCAAGGATGCCGTTACGGCTGTACAATCCGATGGTCTGGGAAACTACTACATAGCAGGCTATACCGAAACTCGAAAAACAGAAACCGTAAGTTGCTCTCCTTCCAACGACACCCATTATCCCCCAATTGAATTATGCCAGTCCTTGGGCGATTCCATTTTTCGGGATACCAATACCGGACCGGGCTCCGATCTTTTTGTATGTATGTTTAACTCCTTGGACGAACTGAAATGGGCGACCTTAATAGGTTCAGAAAAAAGCGAACTTGAAAATGCACATTTGGCAATTGACCCCGATCAACCTTCTATGGTCTACCTCGGTGGAATGACAGAGGGGCCTTCCAGTTTTCCGATCCCTAACCAAGCTCCGGGATTTCAATGGACTCCGAACACTTCAGGTGTTATGCAAGGTTTTGTTATTCGAATCAACGATCGAAAGAGCATTGATTGGGGCACCCTCATTGGTTGTGACTCCTCATTATCCCTGGTAACCGACATCAAAATGGCCGACAACCTGGGAATTTTAGTCACCGGAGGTACCCTGTGCAACGATCCGCAGTCTCCTCAGAATTATGGATCACCTCCCACCGCCAATCAATTCCCAATGGCCGACAATGGCGGGCAACTTTGGCTACAAAGAGATTCTGGGCAGGTAGCCTCCAAGGGTAGCTGGGAGTCGTTCATTCAGGTTTACAACGCAAGCCACCAGCTGCAATGGAGCACCTTTTACGGAGGAAACGATGCCGATCAATACCAGCGGATTTCCTACGAACCAATCAACCAAAAAATCTACACTTCAGGGTCCAGTAATATTGATAAGACCGCCATACCACTATTGCGACTTCAAAACACCAATAGCTTTTTCGACACCCTATCTCCGCATTTAGGCAACCTCACCACTTACATCGCTCGGTTTGACGGAATGATCAATGCGATGCGCGTTTCGGAAAATTTAATAGAAGATCAATCCTTGAAAATATGGCCCAATCCCACACGAGATATTTTAAATGTTGAGCTACAAGAGGACTCTGAAGTATTCATCCTTAATCTTCAGGGACAAATTGTGGAGCATCAATCCTTTGCAACTGGAGGTGATCAAACCCTTTCGTTGAAAAAATTAGTTCCGGGCAGCTATTGTTTACTTCTTCGAAATAAAGACTTCACCAAGACAGCTAAAGTGATCGTCCAATAACCCAACCGGTGACAGGAAATACATTAGAGGCAAGAATTCAGACTAAATGAACAAAAGAGTGTAAGGCACTCCATGAAAAGGACATATCCATAGAATAGGTGATTCATAGTATATCCATTCTATAGTTTTGAGGGGCATTGCCCCTCTCTTTTTTATGGTAAACCGCAGAAAATAAAGGGCATAAAAAAAGCGAGTGGAATAAGCAAAAACCTCGTTCTCGCTTCTCACACTCGCTTCTCAAATAAGGGTGGCTAACCGGAATCGAACCGGCGACCTCTAGAACCACAATCTAGCGCTCTAACCGACTGAGCTATAGCCACCATTTTAAAGAACATCCTTCAGACGAGGTTAACACCTCAAGAAGGGGCGGCAAATTTAATTAAAAATCAAATTAACGCAAGCCGTTTTTTCATTTCTCTGTTTTCCGTCAAATTTTCCGGCTTTACTTACGTTTGTGTTGGATTCAATTCACTTGAACGACAGACGCCACATACTCGTATTTTCAAGCTGGTACCCAACCTGGAGAGACCCTCAGTTAGGTATTTTCATCAAAAAACAATTTCAGGCTTTAACTCAGTTCCACCGAATAACTGTGGTTTATGCCCAGCGGGGCAAATCCGATTCAATGGTTATTGAAGAAGACGGGGATTTTCGGGAAATTCTATACACCTACAAATCACCACCGGTACTTAGTTTTTTGGGATGGCGAAGAGCCTATCAGAAATTGTTTGCTGAAATAGATAAGGAAACATTCGATCTGGTTCACCTCAACGTAGTTTTTCCCGCTGGCTGGGTGGCTGGTCTTTACGCCCGAAAAAAGAACCTTCCCTTGGTTTGTAGTGAACATTGGTCGGGATATGGATTTGATGATCAGTATTCCGGACGAATTCGCAAACGAATCACCAAGCAGATTTTCAGGCAATGCCAAATGATGCTGGTGGTATCGCCCTGGTTGGCTGGTGCTTTGAAGAAAAGAGGATACGATGGACCTGTAAAACAAGTGCCCAACATTATTCCCTTCTTGCATTTAGAACCCAGCGATCATCCGGAAGATCTGGTGATTTACAATATTGCCGATCACATCGATCGAGATAAAAATATTAGCGGGTTGCTCAAAGGATTCGCTCGATTGCTCGAGCATTTTCCAGCTGCAAGACTGGTTCAGATAGGTGGAGGACCCGATACGGAAGAACTTAAAAACTTGGCTCAAGAACTGAAAATTGAGAAGTCGGTGGACTTCAAAGGACTCTTGCCCAATGAAGAAGTACTTGAGTCTATTCATCAGGCTTCTTTTGGCATCATTAACTCCAGAGCAGAGACTTTTTCAGTGGTTACCTTTGAATTTCTTGCTGCTGGCAAGCCGGTGGTCCTTACCCGTTGTGGTGGACCCGAGCATTATTTTAACGAGAACCTTGGCCTTCTCATTGATCCTGAAAACGATGATCAACTCGATCAGGCCTTGAAACAGATGAGTAATCAATTCAGCCAATATTCTCCGGAAGAATTAAGTCGCTTTGTACGGCGACAGTTTTCTGCTGAAGAGGTGGCCCAAAAAATAAATTCCGCATACCAGGAAGTATGGCAGCAAACAAATTGATAGGGCTCGTATTTGGTACCGCTGCCAGCCGATTTGTAATTACACTTATTGGTTTGGGAACACTTTCACTAAATACCCATTTTCTGGGAGCAGACACCTTTGGGCAACTAAGTATACTTCTTGTATTGGTGGCTGTGTATACCGGAGTTAGTGAATTGGCCGGCGGAGCTGCCCTGGTCTATCTACTTCCGCGGTACTCTCTATCCGAATTGGCCCTACCCTGCTATCTGTGGACGCTTTTAATTCTGTTACCCGGATTTACCATTCAATACATTCTATTTCCTCTTCCCTCAGATTTGATGCTGCTGTTTGGATTGGCCGTAACGGTTCAGTGCCTGAATCATACTCATCTCCATCTTTTGGTAGGTGCTGAGAAAATTGGAAGTTACAACCTCATTACTCTGACTCAAGTGAGCTTCCTGGCCGGCTTTTTAGCCTTATTTTACTATTGGTTGGATCAAGCAAGCCTAAGCACCTTTTTCATGGGGTATTTGTTTTCTCAAATCATCCTTTTGGCTTATTCCTCCTTAATGTTGTATCGAAGAGAGCGCTTCTCCTGGCCCAAGCAGTCGTTTTACGGAATCGTTCAGGAGGTGTTTAAGTATGGCGTAGTGGTTCAAATGGCTAATTTGTTTCAATTGGGAGCTTACCGTGCCAACTACTTCATTTTGGAACGAATTTTCAGCCCCGCCGTCCTGGGCGTTTTTTCCATCGGAAATCAACTTTCTGAAAAAGCATTGATCCCGGCTAACAGCATGGCCATGGTTCAATATTCCAAAATCTCAAATGCCCATGATTCCGAATTTGCCCGAAAGGTCAGCATTCGATTTTTTCAATGGAGTGGCCTGGTCACCTTACTACCTATTTTAATCCTGCTGCTCATTCCTTCCGAATGGATTATTTGGATTTTCGGTCCTGATTTTGGCGAGGCGCAGTCTCTGTTTAAATATTTGGCCCCGGGAATTTTGGCCTTAGGGCTATCCACCATCATTAGTCACTATTTCGCTGGACTTGGAAAACATTACTTCAATACCTGGGTAAGTTTTGCCGGTATGGCCCTCAACATTTTGGGCAGTTTCTTAATCATCCCCCATTATGGTATGCACGGCGCCGCTCTGGTTGTTTCCGGCGTATACCTCGTTCAATTGATCATTCAATTGGTTTTATTTGTTCAACATTCAGGAGCATCCATCTTGGCCTTTATTCCCAATGAAGAGGAGTTAAAAGAAGGTTGGTTGGCGCTTCGCGAAATCATGAAACGCTGATGTGTGGAATAAGTGGCCTGGTAGTTAGAAATCCGTCCAAAGCGGATAACTGGCTAGAATCGATCCGATTTATGCAGGCCCGCATTCGGCATCGCGGACCAGATGATGAAGGTCTTGTAGCCATTGAAGCCAATGGCAATGCCACTCCTCTTTTTGATCTGGATACCATTTTACCTTCCCAACATCAGGAATGGAGCTATTCTCCCAAGCACTCTTGCGAAGACTTTGGTGGACAGCCGCAAGTGGTCTTTGGTCACCGTCGCCTTTCCATTCTCGATTTATCGGCCAGAGGACATCAACCTTTGAGCGACCAAAATGAGAATTGGATTACCTACAACGGAGAACTATACAATTACATAGAGCTCCGAAAAGAGTTGGCGAATCTTGGCCACGAGTTTCAAACCGAAACCGACACCGAGGTTCTTTTGGCGGCCTACCGCGAATGGGGAACGCACTGCTTAGACCGTTTTAATGGAATGTGGTCTTTTGTGATTTACGATGCCAAAAAGAAATGTTTGTTTGGAGCTCGAGACAGAACTGGGGTTAAGCCCTTATACTATCAGTTGGATGAGACGTCATTCAGATTCTGCTCTGAAATGAAGGCCTTAGCCAATCCCCAAAAGAATTCTGCCAATCTTTCCACATTGTATTCGATATTGGTCTACAACCAGTTCTCCTGGCAAGACCAAACGCCCTTTGCGGGAATTAAAGAACTTCCACCCGCCCATCAATTTGTTTACCAGCTCCAGAATAACGACCTGGAAATCCGCCGTTACTTTAAGGCCGACCTCAATACCGAGAAATGGAGTATGCCAACTCGAAAGGATTGGGATGAACAGGTAGATCGTTTAGAAGAGTTACTGGAGCGAGCCGTGGCTCAGCATCTGCGTTCAGACGTTCCAGTAGGCAGCTGCTTAAGTGGTGGATTGGATTCGTCTACCCTCGTTGCTCTATCGGCTAAACAACCTGGTTTCCCCGCTTTTTCGGCACTCTTTCCTGGGTCACCTGTCAACGAAGAAAAATACATTCGGGAGTTTTCCGAACGGTATGAGCTGCAGTGGCATCCCGTATTCCCAGACTCATCCGGATTGATTCAAGACCTCGAGGATTTGGTTTATGCTCAGGACTTGCCCTTGCTATCCAGCAGCACCTTTGCTCAATACCGGGTGATGAAAAAGGCTCAGGAACAAAATGTAAAAGTACTATTGAACGGACAGGGTGCCGACGAACTGTTAGGTGGTTACGATCGGTACTTTGAAACAGCCAGTTGGAATTTTGCCCAACGTCTGGACTTTAAGAATGCCAAAGCTTTCAGCAAATCCGGCTTCAATTTAGCTACCTTGAAATCGAGGTTAAAACCTGGAATTACCAACTTAAAACTCGATGGGGTTAGAAGCGCTCTCTTGGAAAAAACCTTGCCCGAACCCGAATTACTGTCCACGGAATTTGCTCCTTTTGCCCAGCCTTCAGGCGATCCAGCCTATTCGACCGTCAACGAACACTTGTATGCAGATTATTACCAAGGATTTCTCAGTACGCTATTGAGAGCTGAGGATCGCAACAGTATGAGATTTAGCATCGAGTCCCGGGTTCCCTTTGCTGATGACCTGGAATTAGCTCGATGGGCTTTCGCTTTGCCCTCCGGGTTTAAGTTGAGGCCGGGTGAGAACAAACCCTTGCTTAGAAGTCTGTTGCAAAAAAAGAAGTGCCTCCCTATTTCCTTCTTGCAGAGGAAGGATAAATTGGGTTTTGCCACTCCACATAATCAATGGCTCAAGGAAGAAAAAACAGCACTCCTGGAATACCTCGACTACATTCCCGATTCTTGGGTAAATAAGCAGAATTTGAGGCGATATTGGTCTCAAGCAGTGGATAATCCAGGTCCAGAAATGGAGAATTACCGCTTATTTAAGTGGATTACCCTGGGAATTTGGTGTAATCGTTTTGGTATCTCCTAATTCTGCTTGCTCGCCAAAAAACAAACCAAACACTTCAATAACAGCTAATTACACAAAATATCAATTCATTTTTTTTTCGATTCGGCCCACTTTTCGGAAAAAATTTCCCCTATTTGGGTAATCTGGTCTACCAACCGCTACAATTATTTTGCGTTAAAGGGTTGAATAATTATTTTTGAAGGCTTTTAACAATTCATAAACATTTCGTTAACTAAAACACAGGCTATGAATAGAAAATTATCTCTGTTTATTATGATGGCTGCGGGAGCACTTACAGCCACTGCCCAACAAAACGGGAAGGTGGATGTAAATACGTCCCACCCTGCATCCATTGATGAGGTAGTTAGACTGGACCGTAATGGTTCCAAACCTACAGGATCCTCATCAGGAGTGATTCATTTGAACACAGGTGTCCGTGCCACTGCCAGTAATGGTACAAAACTCGGAACCTCTATTTACGACTTACAATCAAACGCCAGTATCGACAACCGGGTGAAGCGCCACTCAGACGGTACAATGACGGCAGCATATACCTTCTCTACTCAGGCTGATCCTTATGCAGATCGTGGTACAGGTTACCTTTACTATGATGGTTCTACCTGGACTGTACAAAATCCTACTTCAAGAGAAGAAGGCGAGCGTATCGGTTGGCCATCAGTAGGCTATACCAAAAGCGGACGTGAGGTTATTCTTTCTCACTCTACTGACAATGACGAAATTCACTTAATTCACCGTAATGGTAAAGGTTCTGGAACCTGGACTGCTGTAAAGGATCCTACCGGAGCTAAAACCGATAACATCGGAACTGGTTACCTTCTATGGCCACGTATGGTTGTGGGTGGAAACAATGGAAACACCTTGCACATGATTGCTCTTACTGAGCCATCAACACTTCAAGGTTCTACTGGTTCTCTTCCTTACCAAGGATTGGATGGAGCATTGGTTTACAACCGCTCTACTGACGGTGGAAATACCTGGGACAGAAAGCACATTGTACTTCCTGGAATGGATTCTACAGTTTATGCAAACGTAAACGCTGACTCTTACTCTATTACTTCTAGAGGAGATGTTGTAGCTGTTGTTTTGGCTCACCGTTTTGGAGACCTTACAGTAGCTAAGTCTATGGACAACGGATCTACCTGGACTTCTTACAAAGTAATTGACTTCCCATACGATGCTTTCTCTTTGGGAGACAGATTGGTTGACACTACCATCACTTCAGACAACAACTGTGATGTTTTGATCGACAAGAACGATCAATTGCACGTTTTCTTCGGAAGCTGGCAGTGGATGGACGATGATACTTCTGACCAGAGCTACTCTGTATTCCAGTTGGCTAACGGTTTGAACTACTGGAGAGAAGATTTTGGTGAAGATAACCACCAAAGATTGGTTAGCTTGATTGATCAAGATGGTGACCCAACAAACTTCAACTTCGTAAACATCGGTAGCGGATTTGACGCTCTTACTGATTACGGTTCAAAATCTTTGAACTCTTACCCATCTGTGGGTATGGACGCTAACGGACACATTTACCTTCTTTTCATGGGTATCATGGAAGATGGTTCTACTGGTCCTTCCGGAAAAGGATACAACGATGGTGTTAAGCACTACCGTCACCAATTCGTAATGAAGTCAGAAGACGGCGGATGTACCTGGGGTAAGCCTATGGACCTTACCGATGCTGGTAACGGATTTGAAGAGTGTGCTTACGGTTGTATGGCTAAAGACGTTGACAACAAAGTTCGCTTCATCTACCAAGAAGATTTGACTCCTGGTACTGCTGTTGGACCTGAAGGTCAAAACGGTAACCACAGTGATGTAACTAACGAAATCGTATACGTAGAGCAAGCTACTTCAGCTATCCCTGCTACTGCTGATCGTTGTATCACTTTCATCTCTGGTGAAACTGAAATTTGCCCTGGTGATTCTGTAGAATTGACTGCTGCTTGTGCTTCTGCTTACAGCTGGAGTACTGGTGAGACTTCTGCTTCCATCTGGGTTAAAACTATCGGTACTTACACTTGTACCATGACTACTCCATGTGGATCTGTAACCGAAACAATTGACGTTAAAACTCCGGCTGTTGGTGTTGGTCCGAAAATTAACTTGACTACTTCTGCAACTGAGCTTTGTCCTTCAGGAAGCCAAGCTGTTGTTAAAGTACAGCACAGCTCAATCGGATCTTCAGGGTTCTACGAGTGGAACAACAACGGTATCTCTACTCAAGTTGATTCTTTCGTAACTACTGGTCCTGGTGTGGTAACTGTAAAAGTGACTAACTGTGTTGGTGGAATTTCCAGCTCTTCTATCACTATTGGTTCTGTTAGCAGCGCTGATGCTACTGTTTCTGGTCGTCCTTTCCTTTGCCCAGGTGAAACTGGAGTATTGGAAGTGCCAGATAACCCAGACGGAACTTATACTTGGACTCTTTCTGGTAGCGTTGTTGGAAACAACCGTCAGTTGAACGTAACTCAAACAGGAACTTACGTTGCCACAGTTACTGCTTGTCAGGGAAGTTTCTCTGCAAAAGATTCTATTACGGTAGCCGTAGAGCCTGCTCCAAGTGCAACTATCTCTGCCAGTGGTGCAGTAGTATTGTGTAAAGGTGAGGCTGCATTGAGTCTTCTTGCTGTTGGTCAAACTGGTGCTACTTTCAAGTGGAACACTGGAGCGACTTCTTCAAGCATCTCTATCAACACTGACTCTGTTCAAGTAGCTACTTACAACTGCTACTCTTACAATGCATGTAACGACTCGGCTATCTCTAACGACATTACAGTAACTGTTAAGGCTTTGCCAAACGCTCCTGTAATTAGCCAGAACGCTGGTGTATTCACTGCTAACACAGCTAACGCTAAGTGGTACTTCTACGATGGTAACAGCTGGATTTACTCAGGTGTAACTGCTCAGACTTACGACGGTAATGCTGCTGGATTGAGCAACAACACTCGTGTTAAGGCAATCGTTGAAGACAACGGATGTGAGTCTGAAGATTCAAACGAAGAGACATTCAAGTCAAATATTGGTGTATCTGAAGTATTCGGAACAAACACTTCTGTGAATGTTTACCCTAACCCTAACAACGGTAACTTCGAAGTAGCCTTCAGCGGAATTGAAATCGACGATATGACTATTGAGGTACGTAACTCTTTGGGTCAGTTGGTTTACCAAAACGTTGTAGCTGTTTCTGGAAACCAAGTTGAAGCTATTCAACTGAACGGTTTGGATAACGGCGTATACTTCCTGAACATTTCAGGAGACGGTGCATCCTTCACTGAAAGAGTGATGGTTCACTAAATAACGAAAGTTTATGAAATAAAAATCCCGGTCGATCCAAATGGATGACCGGGATTTTTTTTGCTCTAAATTCTGATCAAAGGATCAGAACAAATCTTTTAAGTCTCTTACACCAACCGGTCTTTCAACTACAAAACCTTCTCCATATTCCGCATGGATCAAGCGACCGAAATTTTGAGAACGTCCTTTTAGGTGATCCAAAAAAGATTGCCCGGATATGGGTGATTCTGGCTCTTTGGAAGCCGGATCAAAAAATTGCGACGAATAAGCCATAATGGATTCCATTCTCTTTTCCCAATAAGGAGAAATATCAACCACAAAGTCAGGTTCGATATAACGGTCCTGGATGTAGTGATAAACCGCCTTAGGACGCCAATGCTCCTGAACCTTTCCTTCCCACTTGGTTTCAATCTTTCTTAACCCAGAAAGAAAACAAGCCCTGGAAGCCAGCTCCGATCCACGTCCATGGTCCGGATGGCGATCGCTGGGAGCGTTGCACAAAACAATGTCTGGTTGAAAATAACGGATATGACGAATCAATTTTTTGAGGTTATCCTCTGAAACTTCGAAGAACCCATCAGCCATTTCCAGGTTGTGCCTTTCCGTCAATCCCAAAACTTTTGCAGCAGCTGCCGCTTCTTTCAGGCGCAACTCTGCACTTCCTCGGGTACCCAATTCACCCAAGGTCAAATCCACCACTCCTACAGAAGAGCCTTGCTCAATTTGTTTTAGAATGGTTCCTGATGCTCCCAATTCCACATCATCGGGATGAGCGCCAATTGCTAAAATATCCAGTTTCATCATTTCCTTTTTTATTAGCACTTACCTTTGCAGGCTTTAAGTACAAAACAACGCTGCTTTTGGTTTACCGCGAAGTCATATCGCTTACAAAGAAAGAATTCCTTTCAGAGTGGAAACAGAAGAACTCCCTTTCCGGGATTTTGATTTATGTTGTATCCAGTTTGTTCTTGTGCTCGCTGGCCTTTAAAAGGATTGTTCACGAAGATATGTATAACGCCCTTTTCTGGGTGCTCATGTTGTTTGCGGCAGTCAATACGGTCTCCCGCAGCTTTATCCGTGAAAACGATGAGCGGATGCTGTACTTCTATTCGGTCGTAAGTCCGCAAGGAGTAATTCTGAGCAAGATTATTTACAACGGCATTTTGTTGTTGGTGTTGGCCTTATTATCGTTTGTGGTGTATACCCTGCTTCTGGGCAACCTCATTCAGGATATGCCCTTGTTTTTGCTCTGTTTGGTACTTGGTAGCCTGGGTTTCTCTTCCACCCTCACCCTGGTTTCGGCCATAGCAGCCAAGTCAGGAAACAATCCCACCTTGATGGCCATTTTGAGCTTTCCTATTATCCTTCCATTTCTCATCACTTTAATTGCCTTATCACGCAATGCAATTGGTGGAATTGACGCCGATATCAACCTCCGTTTGGTCCTTGTTTTGTCGGCCATCAATGTGATCGTCGTCATACTTTCCTATCTATTATTTCCCTACCTTTGGCGCGATTAATTGAGGGGCTGATGTTGCAAGCGAATTGGTGGAAAATCCTCGGTATTTTACTGGTTTTTTACTCGATCATTGGCGGACTTCTTATTGATGTTCCTGCCCGGGGTATTCTTAACGAAACCATCCGAAATACGTATTACCATATTCCCATGTGGTTCTCCATGATGGCCCTCATGACTGTTTCCATTGTAAATAGTATTCGTTACCTGAGAACGGAAGATGAAAAGTATGATCGTCTTGCCAACGAAAGCGTTCAGGTATCATTGATGTTGGGTACACTTGGATTGCTTACTGGAATGGTATGGGCCCAATTTACCTGGAATAGTTTCTGGACCAACGATGTTAAACTGAACGGAACCGCTGTTTCCTTGTTAATCTATTTAGCTTACACCATCTTGCGAGGTTCTTTAGATGACGAGCAAAAGCGAGGCAAAGTAGCCGCTGTTTACAACATCTTTGCCTTTGTGCTGATGATCTTGTTCATCAACGTACTTCCCCGACTTACTGACTCACTGCATCCTGGAAACGGAGGTAACCCTGCGTTTAGCCAATACGATATGGACAATACCATGAGAATGGTTTTTTATCCTGCCGTGGTCGGATGGATTTTGATCGGATGGTGGATTACCCAGCTTCGGGTCAAACTGAATCAAATTGAGAAACACTTGTTGTTGAATGGTTCAAAATCGAAACCATGATGAATAAAATAAACATTTCCCGAGGCTTGAAAACCTTTTTGGCGGTTGTCCTTCTTTGGATTGGCTCCATTCAGGCAGCTTTGGCGAACCCCAAAGTAGAAATGGCTGATACTTTTCGGGCAGAGGGAAAAATCTATGTGGTAGTAGCTGTGATGAGTATCGTTTTTCTCGGCGTAGCGATCTACTTGTTTTACCTCGACAGAAAGGTAAAAAAACTTGAAAAGCATTTGGACTCATGAAAAAGACCCATATCATCGGTATCATCATTATTGCTGTCGCCATTGGTGTGATTTTCGGATCCATCGGTGATGCCGGTACTTATGCCGATTTTGGAGAAGCCTTTGGTCAACCTGGAACGGAGTTTCACGTGGTTGGCGAACTTAGCCCCGGAAGGGAAACTGAATACAATCCGGAAGTAGATCCGGATCGCTTTGTGTTTTACATGGTTGATAAGCAAGGCCAGGAGCGCAAAGTGGTTTTGCATAAAAACAAACCTCAGGATTTTGAGCATGCCGAGCAGATCGTGATCATCGGAGAAGCTCAAGGAGAAGACTTTCACGCCAGCCAGATTTTATTAAAATGCCCATCCAAATACAACGATGGAAATCCGGAATTCAAAACACCGGAAGAATACGAATCCGAACGCAACAATGGCTGAGGCCTGAAGTAGATGGAATATCCCGGAGAGCACCTTTTACCAGGACAGGTAGGTAATTTTTTTGTCATTCTAAGTTTCTGCGCAGCACTGCTCGCAACCATTAGTTATTTCTTTGCCACTACCCGATCGGATGCCGGTTGGAAAGCGATTGGTCGCAAGGCCTTTTACCTGCATACTGCAGGAATCTTTGGAATTGTAGGCACCCTCTTCTACATGTTGTTCCAAGATATGTTTGAGTACCATTATGTTTGGTACCACTCCAGCTCGGAACTTCCGCTACGTTATATTTTCTCCTGTTTCTGGGAAGGTCAGGAAGGGAGCTTTTTGCTTTGGGCTTTTTGGCATGCGGTGTTGGGAGTCATTTTAACCCGAACCTCCAAAACTTGGGAAGCCCCTGTAATGGCGGTAATCAGTTCTACCCAAGCATTCTTGATCTCGATGATTCTTGGAGTTTACCTATTCGAATACCGCCTGGGATCCAATCCATTTACCGTATTGCTACGAGAGCATCCTGACTTTATGTTCTTGCCTGCCTTTCAAAATCCGAATTACACCGATTTGATCGATGGCCGGGGACTCAATCCATTGCTTCAGAACTATTGGATGACGATTCACCCCCCTACTCTTTTCTTAGGATTTGCCTCTACCATCGTCCCCTTCGCTTATGCCATAGCAGGTATGTGGAAGCAAGATTTTAACTCTTGGATAAAGCCTGCATTGCCCTGGACCGTATTTAGTATTTTCATTTTGGGGCTGGGTATTTTAATGGGTGGAGCCTGGGCATACGAAGCGCTAAGTTTTGGTGGGTTTTGGGCTTGGGATCCAGTAGAAAATGCTTCCCTCGTTCCCTGGATTATCATAGTAGGTGCTGCACACCTCATGCTCATTCAGCAGAAGAAAGGTGGTGTTTTGGTAACCCTATTCTTACTTTCAACCTTAAGTTTTGTGCTGGTATTGTACTCTTCCTTCCTTACCCGAAGTGGTGTATTGGGAGAGTCTTCTGTTCATGCCTTTACCGACTTAGGAATGTCAGGTCAATTGTTGGTTTACCTGTTGTTCTATTTTTTCCTATCCGCCGGACTTATCATTCGCAACTACCGCCGCTTTCCGCGGGTCAATCAGGATGAAGCCCTCTGGTCGAGAGAATTCTGGATGTTTACGGGTTCTTTGGTTTTATTGATCTCTTCGTTCCAGATCACCTTTAGCACCTCCAAGCCGGTCATCAACAAAGTATTTGGAACCAACATGGCTCCTCCGGTAGATGCCATCGATCACTACAACGCATGGCAAACGCCATTTATCTTGATCATTTTGATCTTGATCGGGTTTTCGCAATACCTCAATTACCGAAAAACGCCTTTCAAAAAATACCTCAACCGAACCTCAGTAGCAGGTATCATTAGTTTGTTACTGGGCATTGGCACGGGACTCTTGCTGGAAATATCAGATGCCTTCCATCTACTCTTAGTGGTAGCCTCCTGGTTTGCTGTAGTTGGAAATACTGATTACTGGCTTCGTATTCTCAAAGGAAAAATTCGCCACGCCGGTGCTTCTATTTCACACATTGGCTTTGGGCTGATGATGCTCGGAATCGTCATTTCCATGGGTAAACAAGATAAGATTTCGGCCAATACTTCTCGCTATGACGTGAGCCAATTGGACAAGGAATTTAACAACCGGGAGAACATCTTATTGATGGAAAACGACACCCTCATGATGGGTGACTATTGGGTTCGCTATGGAGGTAAAGAACGAGATGGAGTAAACATCCTATTCGAAGTAGAGTACTTTGAAAAAGGAGAAAACAATCGTCCAGGTCCCTATGCCTTTACACTCAGACCTCGGGTGCAAACCAACCCTCGAATGGGTAATGTACCTGAGCCGGATACGCGCCATTTCCTGAACAAAGACATTTATACCCACGTTACCTGGGCTCGATTGGAAGATCCCATAGAAGGCGACTACGAAGAGCCTAAAATGGTTACCCTTCAAATTGGGGATACCGCATTTGCCAGAAACGCGATAGTGGTACTGGATAGTGTAGCTCGCTACACAGACACCTCTTTGGGCCTAAAGCCTACGGACCTATCTGTAGCTGCCCATCTTTCGGTCTGGGATTTTAATACGGATCACCATCACCTTTCACCGGTATTTGTACTTCGCGATTCAAGCTATGTCATTCCGATTCCAGATGAATTGGAGCAGATTGGTATGCGCGTAACCTTCACGAAGATCAATCCGATGGAAAACAACTTTGAAATCGCCATTGAAGAGAAGAAGGGAATGAGTCGTGACTTCATCGTGATGCAGGCTATTGTGTTTCCTTACATCAATATTCTTTGGATTGGCAGTATTCTGATGTTTTTGGGTACTATCTTAGCGATCTATAACCGGATTCGGTTTCAATAAAACACAATGAGTTTTAAAACGGCCACTTTGATTGGCTCAGGAAATGTGGCACACGTCCTGGGCAAAGCCTTGGTAAATGCTGGGCTTGAACTAAAGGCCGTGTATTCCAGAAATTCAGCACATTCAGCTGAACTGGCACAAACTCTTTCCACATCCGTCATCGATTCATTATCGGACCTTCCTTCCAGCGATTTGATTTTTTTAGCCGTTAGCGACGATCAAATTGGCCCGGTTTCAGAACAATTGCCGGTAACTAACGCAATGGCCGTTCATTGCAGCGGTGCCAAGTCATTGGAAGAGATTCGCTATGCCGGACCCAAGGCTGTTTTTTATCCTTTCCAATCCTTTACCAAGGGGCGAGATATTGGTTTAAAACAGGTGCCTATTTTTCTGGAAGTATCGCAGGCCAATTTTTTGGAACCTTTGAGTCAGCTGGCTCTTTCTTTAGGAGCCAATCCTTATGAAGTGAGTTCTGAAAATCGTCGAAAGTTGCATCTGGCAGGAGTTATTGCCAACAATTTCACCAATCATTTGTTCCAATTATCCATGGATTGGTTAGAAAGTCAGCAATTGCCTAAGGCGGTACTTTATCCTCTTTTGTTTGAAACCCTGTCGAAGGCCATTGAAATGGGGCCAGATAAGGCTCAAACCGGCCCTGCACGTAGAGGGGATTCGCAAACCGTGGAAAAGCATTTGGCCATGTTGGCTGACGATCCTAATCTTCAGGGGCTCTATCAATCCTTTACTGAAAGTATTCAACGAGGACAATCAAGCGACCCCAATTCGCTATCTTCGTAATCCATCATGAAGGCAGGACTCGCCCATACACTAACCCAAATCAAATCGTTTTTTTTCGATGTAGATGGTGTGTTTACTAACGGCCATGTAAGGGTTATGGAAAATGGCCAACTGGTGAGAACCCTCAATGCTCGGGACAGTTACGCGGTTCAGTTAGCGGTAAAAAAGGGCTATCATTTAGCCGTCTTTACCGGTGGAAATTCCGCCGCCGTTAAGGCTCAGCTCGAACAATTGGGGATTAAACACATTTACCTAAAATGCCATGACAAGCTCGAGGTATTTGAAGATCACATTACCGGTTATTCCATCGATCCTGCTCAATGTTCTTACATGGGAGACGATATTCCCGACTATCAGGTGATGCAGCGAGTTGGTTTGGCTGCTTGTCCTAAAGATGCTGCTCGCGAAATTCAGGGAATTAGCCAATATGTTTCTCCCTATGCTGGCGGAGAAGGGTGTGTTCGTGATTTGATTCAAGGAGTCATGATGGCCCAGGGAACCTGGTTTAAAGAAGAAGAATCTCAACGTAACTTTAAAGACTTTATGTGGTAATGAATCCAGTAGTTGCCTATATAAAAGCCGTTCGATGGCAAAATCTCGCCATCATGGCGCTCATCATGTACTTGCTTAGATGGGCTGTTTTCAAACCTTATTTAGCGCTCCAAAGTTTAGAGCTTCAGTTCAGTGAACTCGACTTCTTCCTGCTCGTATTGTCCGTGATTTTGGTTGCTGGTGCCGGAAATATCATCAACGACTACTTCGACATTAAGATTGACCGCGTAAATAAGCCTGACCGAATTATCGTGGGAAGGCACATTAAACGCCGGGTAGCCATGGCATCTCACATAGTCATGAATGGAATTGCGGTGGCCCTGGCAGGTTATGTTGCCATCAAAGCAGGTTCCTATCAGTTGGCACTTATCCATGTTATTCTTATTGCGACACTTTGGTTCTATTCCACGGATTTTAAACGCCGGTTGGTTTGGGGAAACTTGGCAATTGCTCTTTGTGTGGCCATTGTCCCGCTAATGGTAAGCATATATGAAGTTCCTGCATTGGTAGACGAGTATCATCCCTTCTTGGAGGAACATCCACAGGCTTACGGCCCTTTCATGCATACCATCAAAACTCTATTTTTCTGGACGTTGGCTTTTTCTGGCTTTGCCTTTCTCATGACTTTTGCTCGGGAAATCACCAAGGATATTGTGGACATGAAGGGTGATAGTGCCTTTGGTTGCAAGACCATGCCAGTGGTTTTTGGAATTCGGAAAACCTCCTGGATACTCATCACCATCTATCTTATTGTACTTGGCTTAGTGGTTTTTCTCCATGTAAACTATGTGTACGACCGACTCTCGGCCTTGTATTTTTATGGATTCCTGGGGCCCTTGATTCTGTTTATCATGTGGCTCACCTATAGCGGAAAGGAATCCAAGCAGTTTCGTTTTCCGGCTGAGATGAACAAAATTGCCTCCGTGGTGGGCATCTTGTACATGCTTATCGTCTATTATCATTTATCTGCCTGATCATGCCCCTATCCAACTTAACGAATCGTCGAATTGTATTGGCCTCTGGCTCTCCAAGACGCAAAGCTCTCATGGAGCAGTTAGGTATCGATTTTGAGGTATTGGTTAGATCAGTTGAAGAAGATTATCCTAAACATCTTAATCCACGTCAAGTAGCAGAGTACCTGGCTCGCAAAAAAGCGGAAGCTTACGAGGATTTGGTCGATGAAAAAGCCATTGTGATTACAGCAGATACGCTGGTCACCTTTGAAGACGAAATCTTGAACAAACCAGCCAATCGTGATGAGGCGGTGCGAATGCTTTCGATGCTTTCTGACAAGACTCACGAGGTAATCACCGGAGTGAGTATTCAATCCGATGAACAGCAAGTGGTTTTTCATGCAGTCACCTACATTACCTTTTCTAAGCTAAGCCAAGAAGACATTGACTTTTATGTGGATACCTATTCCCCATTTGACAAGGCTGGTTCTTACGGAATTCAGGAGTGGATAGGACTTACTGGCGTAAAAATGATGGAGGGAACTTACTACAATGTGGTGGGTCTGCCGATGAACGCCCTCTACCACCATCTACAAAAATTTTAAGGCCCCATTTTTGCAGGGGAACTTCTGCACTCAATCGTATAAAGAGATTTTATCCTGACGAGGTCCGGATGATACGTATTGAATGCAGCGGATTTACATTCTTTCGGACCTTTATGATGGCGGACTTTGGTCCGTCATTTTTTTTGAATCGGTCCCCAAAAAATAACCTTAGAACCATCTTTGAAATTCTCATCTTTGTACCGACTCGACCGATTCGATGAAAAGAGACAAACTAAAATACTGGATACTCCCGGTGCTGGCCTTAGCTTTTATCGCCAGTATACTGCTCACGGTGTTTAAGGCCTCCACGATTCAGTCGCGAGTAGAAAAGCATCAAGTGACCCTCCGCTCCTTGGGCAAGCTAAATGAGGAGTTAAATCTACTTCGCCAGGACATAAGTCATATTGATGTGATGGATACAGAGCAGTTGCAGCAGGAATTCGCGCAACCCATTTGTAAACGCTGCATCCCTCCACAATTACTTGGTAAAATCACCCTGTTTCTCTCAAACCTGGATGTCAACACCTCCAAGCGGGAAGTCGCCAAATTTTATCAATTGACCAATGAGCTCATTCAGCAAGAAAACCAAAAGCTGTATGAAGATACTTTGAGTCTGAAAGATCAATGGATTCTGGTTGGAGTACTCAGTATCATCGCCTGTTTCTTTGCTTTACTTAGTTCCATCCTCTATGTCCAGAATCTTAACAAGAACCGAATTTTGAATGAGACCAACATCAAACTCAATGAGGCTCATTACGAGATGGAGCGAAGCGTAAGTGCAAAAATTGCCTTTCTCAACATGCTTTCCCATGAGATAAGGACGCCGCTCAATGCCGTCATTGGCTTGACCAATATTATAACCACGGAAAAATCGACGGACCAACAGGCCAAGAACCTGGATCTGCTCAAGTTTTCATCTGAAAGCTTACTCAGCCTGATTAATGATGTACTGGACTTCGGGAAAATTGAAGCAGGAAAACTGGTGTTAGAGGACCGGGAGTTTAACCTCAAGAAACTCCTAACTAAGATTATTGGATCGCTTGAGCCGAATGCGAATGCCAAGAACCTAAGCCTGCAACTGGAGTACGACAATACCATCCCCAATCAAGTAATTACCGACCCTACGCGAATAAGCCAAATTCTGTTTAATCTGATCATGAACGGAATTAAGTTCACTCATTCCGGAAGCATCACTTTGCGCGTTGAACGGGTTGGCCCTCAGGAGGAGAAGGTGCCCGTGAAGTTTTCTGTTATGGATACAGGAATCGGGATTGAACCGAGTAAAATCGGAGCGATATTTAGTCAATTTGTTCAGGCCACAACAGACACCCCAAGACTCTATGGCGGAAGCGGACTTGGACTGGGAATTACTCAAAAGCTAATCAACCTTCTCGGAGGAGAAATTGAAGTGAACAGTGAATTGCAAAAAGGATCCACTTTTTACTTTACGTTGAACCTGAAATGCGGGGCAGAAAAACTCCAGATTATCAAACCTGAAACCAAAGAACTCGATGGAAAACTCAAGACCGGAAGGGTGCTATTGGTAGAAGACAACCGAATTAACCGATTAATTATTTCCAAGTACCTACAAGGCATCAATTGTGAGGTAGAATTTGCGGAAAATGGTCTTATAGCCTTGCAAAAAATCGAGCCGGACTACTACGATTTGATTCTTATGGATCTGCAAATGCCCGAATTGGACGGTTATTCTACGGCTGAAAAAATCCGGCTAAAGTATTCTGAGCAGGAACTGCCCATCATCGCCATTAGTGCTACTTCGGGACACATGCTGCAACGGGATTATCGCGAATCGGGAATCAATGATTTCTTACCAAAGCCGGTTGATCACAGCGAACTCATCAACAAGGTGCTTAAGTACCTTTAGTCGTCACTTTTCCCAACATTCTGAAAAGAATAATTCCACTCACCAAGGCCAAACCAGCCCAAATCGCGAACAAGGACCATTCTACGAACAATAAGTAGCCAATGGCAAAAAGAATGGAATAGGTCATGAGAACACCCATAATCCAGGCCGTAAATAAAGGCCAGGTTCCTTGCCAGCCTCTACTACCCTTGCGCTGATTCCAGAATCCTTCAGGCTTGACCCGATCACAAAAATGGTCCAAAGTTGTTTCCTTTTCAGGAGGTGTAAGCAGGGTTACCAAAATCCATCCCACGGAGGTAACCGCTACGGTAAACAAAAAATCCATGGGCTCTGAAAGGAGAAGGACCTTTTTGGCTATGAGGTACCCCACCAATGGAAATAGTGAAGCACTAATTTCACTCCAGGCATTGATGCGCCACCAAAACCAGCGCAGGATTAGAACCATACCCAATCCAGCACCTGCGGCAATTAAGAATCGGACCGCTTCATCGATGGTACTGATCATGGTGGTGGTAAAAAACGCGATCACCATGATAAGCAGGGTAAACCAGCGAGCAACCTTTACATAGTGCTTTTGCGCTGCTTTTTCAGAATCATCGGATAGACCATCGTACTGCGCAAAGGATTCTTCCGGCCGAATAAAACGGCGGTAGAGGTCATTCGTTAAGAAGCTCGCTCCCCAGTTCAATTGAGTGGAAATGGTACTCATATAGGCCGAAAGAAAAGCCACCAAAAGCAGTCCTTTGACTCCTGCTGGTAAGTAGTGTTTCATGATGAGTACAAATCCCTTTCCGGCCTCTGAAGGAGCTAAATCCGGAAACAAGACCAGGGCACACAATCCAGTGATAATCCAAGGCCAAGGGCGTAAGCAATAATGGGCCACTTGAAAAAAGAGGGTTGCTTTCAAAGCATCCTTTTCGTTTCGGGTACTCATCATTCGTTGGGCTACATAACCACCACCACCCGGTTCAGCTCCTGGCATCCAGCTAGCCCACCATTGCACCAGAAAAAAGGTAAAAAAGGCCGCAATACTGATGCTATATACCCCCAATTGATCACTTACCGATGCCGAGCCAATATCCGGGAAAAAGTTGAATCTCCATTCGGGCAACTGCTCTTTTAATCCAGCAATTCCCCCACCTGAGGTGTATCCAAGGCAAACCAGGCCAAGGCAATACAGCCGGCCATGGCAATGAAAAACTGCACCATATCCGTAATTGCCACACCGATTAATCCGGACAAAGACGAGTATATGGCCACCAAAAGCATGGCCGCACCAATGTACCAGAGCAGCTCATTTTCATAAAAGGGAATACTGGAATCGTAGGCCGGTATATCGAAAAATACATGCAGGATGGTCATCAAAGCAAAGTTGACCCAGCCGATGATCACCACATTCAAAAAGAGCCCCATGTACACCGATTTGAAACCCCGCAGGATTTGGGCTGGAATACCGCTATATCGTAATTCGATGAATTCCAACTCCGTCAATACATTTGCCCTTCTCCAAAGCTTGGAAAAGAAAAAAGTGGTGAGCATTCCACCGATCAAAGCGTTCCACCAGAGCCAGTTTCCGCTGATTCCATATTGTGCAATTTTCTCGCTTACCCACAATGGCGTATCGGCAGCAAACGTGGTCGCTACCATGGAAATACCGGCCACATACCAAGGCATGTTTCGGCCACCGAGAAAGAAATCGGCAAGGCTCTGTCCGGCTTGGTTTCGAAATCGAAATCCAATGAACAGGGTAAAAGCCAGGTACAAGCCTATTATGATCCAGTCAACCGTTGCAAGCATAGGAGAGTTTTGCCGGCAATTTAGCGGATTTGAGGTCTCCAATTCCAGTTGTTTCGCAAAAAACTCAACACATTTTCGTGAATACCAAAGGGTGATGATAGTGCCGGTCAAATGGTTATTTTTGGTCCTGGCTATGGCAAACAAACTATCATTTACCAAGAACCGAATCAGTGCAATATTTCTTTTTATTCTGGCCGTTGCCTTAGGATTTAAAAAGCTTTTGGAACCGGATATTTGGTGGTACCTGAGAACCGGAGAATGGATTCATCAAAATGGGTCGGCTCCAACGGTGGATGAGTTTTCATTCACGTTTCCCGGTACAGAATGGATTAACGTAAAATGGCTTTACGAGTGGATTCTTTATGCCTTTTCCCAAGTATCTGGGCCCGAATTTGTCGGCGTTTTTCAATCGCTGGTTGCTGTTGGAATTGTTGGCTCCCTGCTTTGGATTTATCGAGAACTGTCTAACCATAGGCAGTCACCACTAATCTATCTCATTGCCGCATTTGCGCTGCTTATTTGCTCCTACCGGATGACCGCTCGTCCGGAAACCATCAGCCATTTATTCACCTTACTGATGGTGGCTATCTACCTGGCTTACCGCCGAAAAAGAGATTGGGTCATTTTCCTTTGGGCACCGCTCATGGCTTTGTGGGTCAATTTGCACGAAGCTTATGGTACCGGGTTCGTAATCATTGGACTATTATCGGCCAGCGAACTTTGGGATATCAGAAGGCGCCAAGAAAAAACGTGGGACAAAAAATGGCTGATGGCCGCCGCCGCTGCTGTGCTGGCTGTGATGATTAACCCACGTGGATGGTATATGCTCATTCATCCTTTGGAGATTTATGGTCAGCTTGGAGCCAATCAATTTACTACGGAGCTCCATTCCGTTTCTGCAGCTACCTGGTGGGAACCCTGGCAATCTTATGCCTTTCTCACCTGGATTGGCCTAACCGTTATCCTGCTGCTGCTCGATCTGAAAAAACAGGGACTCCGTTCCTTTCTCGGCCACCATTCCCTCGGTTACTTGGTTTTGCTGGCCGGACTGGCCTATTTGGGATTCACATCTCAACGGAATGTTCCTTTTTTCGTTTTTGCAGCCACTCCCCTCCTGGCCTCTTTAGCTGGGTCCTATTCATTTTGGGAGAAAGAAAAGCTTAGCCGATTGATGAGTACGGCCACTCCGTTAGTGGTTTTGGCTTTGTACGTATTGGTGGTTACCGACTCCTTTTATCGGATGACGGATTCACGAGATCGTTATGGTTTGGAGGTGTATAAAGAATACGCCCCCGTTGGCATGACAGAAGCTCTCAAGAAAATAGACTACTCCAAGCCCCATTTTTCAGATTACCTAACCTCGTCCTATCCGCTATGGGCTTTGAGTCCGGATTACCGATCCTTTATCGATTTACGAGACTTGGATGTATTTCCTGAACAATTCTTTGCGGATGTATTGATCGCGAATCAAAACCCACGTTTTTTTGAAGACTTTGACAAACGCCATGACTTTCAATATGCCTACCTCAAACGAACAGATTTTGTCACACTCATTGGCTACCTGAACCAATCCGAAAATTGGACGATGATCTATGCCGATCCAATTAGTGTCCTTTTTCAAAAGAAACCCGATCAGGCCCACCAGGACATATTTTCTGATGCTCAAGCTCTGGAGCCGGGTACGCTTTCTAAGGTGTTGACCAAGGTTTTAAACCCCTTCCATCAGCCCCGGGAAGAGATAAACAGCCTGGACATGATGGCGGCCTATTTCTATCGAGATGTAGGTGATGCTAACCTGTCGTTGAAACGTTGCGATCAATTGATTGCAAACCAAGAGGAACCCTATCTGGCTCGTTGCGTAAAGGCTGAAGTTTTGGACTACCTCTCCTTAAACGAATCCAATCCTACCCGCAGTGATAGTCTTTATCGACTGGCTTGGAACGTTCTTCAGGAAGCTGCAAAAATTGACCGGGATCGACCTGAAGCCTATAAACAAATGGCGCTTAGCTATTACCAAAGAGGACAAGCTTCGCATGCGGTTGGTTACTTTGAACGAGCATTAAAAAATGACACAGAAGATCCCGCACTCTATTCCTACCTGGCCGATTGCCAGAACATGATGATTCAGGACAATCCGAATGCCGCTGCTGGCTACCAAAAAAAGTGGTTTGATTACATGGAACAAGCCCTGGATTTGGATCCCGATAATCCCATCTATTTATACCGGCTTGGTGTTTCCTACTGTGAACGGGGTGAATGCGATAAGGCTCGTCCAATGCTAAAGAAAATTGGTCCTATGGCTCAATTATCAAAAGCGGATAATGATGCTTTGATTGGGTGTAAGAAACGCTGTCGGGCGGAGTGAACTTTTCAATCTCCAATCTCCAATCTTGAATCCTCAATTTTGAAAAGTGTAATTATGTCCAGCTTGGGAGGCTTCCCCATTTTTTTTGGTGGACGGTGGTGAAAAGCCAGCCGGTAAAGCAGCCTATGGTTAGGCCTAACAAAATACCTCCGGCAATGTCGCCCGGATAGTGTACACCCAAATAGATACGGCTGTAGGATACGATGGCCGCCCAGATATACATGGCTAAAGCAATTTTTCGGTTGCGGTACATCCAAGTCATGATGGTAGCAATTCCAAAAGACGTCGTGGCATGTGAACTAACGAATCCGAATTGGCCACCGCGGTAATCGCCCACGTAATGGAGCAAATCCTGAATCTCGAGATTATGAGAAGGACGATAGCGTTCAAAAACTTCTTTGAAAAGATTGACTGAAATCCAGTCGGTCATAGCTACCGTTAAAACGGGGGCCAAAACCCAAAGCCACCATCTGGACCAACCGTACTTTTTCCCGAGCCCATACAACAACAGTGCATAAAGTGGAAACCAGGTAGCCACACCCGATATCAACTCCATTGGAAAATCAAGAAAGGGGGCGTGAAGACCGTTTAAAAACAGCATCAACTCCCTATCCCATTGTTCCAAGGTCTCAATCATGATCTTCAGAATCCAAAAGCGCCCAAAGGTTGTCCTTCAGCGTGTCTAAGCCGGTTTGTGCTACAGAAGAAATGAACATCCATTCGGCATCGACATCGATCTCTTTAGCCATTTCTGCCTGAAGTTCGTCGTCCAGCATATCGGATTTGGTGATGGCCAAAAAGCGTTGTTTATCCAGCAGTTCGGGGTTGTATTTACGAAGTTCGTTGAGCAATATTTCGTACTCGGCATTGATATCATCGGCATCGGCCGGCACCAAAAACAGAAGTGCTGAATTTCGTTCGATGTGACGTAGAAACCGAACCCCTAATCCCTTTCCTTCCGCCGCTCCTTCGATAATTCCAGGAATGTCGGCCATCACGAATGAGCGATGATTGCGGTAAGAAACAATCCCCAAGTTGGGCACCAGGGTTGTAAAAGCGTAATTAGCAATCTCGGGCTTAGCTGCACTCAATACGGATAACAAAGTAGACTTTCCTGCATTGGGGAAACCCACAAGACCTACATCGGCAAGAACCTTCAGCTCAAGAATACGCCAAACTTCTACTCCATCTTCTCCTTCCTGCGCATAACGCGGAGTTTGGTTGACCGAACTTTTAAAGTGCCAGTTTCCAAGACCACCACGACCACCCTGAGCGATAACAAACTCTTCGCCTTCGTCCGTGATTTCGCAAAGAATCTCCTCCGTTTCCGGATCCTTGACTATCGTACCCAAGGGAACATCAACATAGACGTCATCGCCGTCTTTTCCGGTAGACCGTTGCTTGCGACCATTGTCTCCATGACCAGCAGAAATATGCTTGCGGTACTTTAGGGGAAGTAAGGTCCAAAGTTGTTTGTTGCCTCGAATAATGATATGACCGCCACGGCCACCATCACCACCATCCGGTCCACCTTTGGGAACGTATTTTTCACGTCTCAGGTGAGCCGAACCTGCCCCTCCATTACCGGATTTGCAGTTAATTTTGACGTAGTCGACAAAATTCGAGGATGCGATTTTCCGGTTAAATGACACGGCTTAGGCTTCAAGGGCACTGCACAAACGCTCGAAGATTTCGTCGATAGAACCAACGCCATCAATCTCACGCAACTTGCCTTGCTTTTCGTAAAAAGCAGCAACAGGAGCAGTGCTATTGTTATAAGTATTAATACGATTTTGGATGATTTCCGGATCGGCATCATCGGCACGGCCAGAAATCTCAGCTCGCTTGATCAAACGAGTTTTAAGCTCTTCTTCAGGAACAACCAAAGACAACATCATCGTAACTTCCGTTCCTTTCTTGCTTAGAAAAGTATCCAAAGCTTCTGCTTGTCCCGTGGTACGAGGAAACCCATCGTAAATCACTCCTTTGATATCCGCATGCTTTTGCACTTCTGATTCGAGGATATCGATGGTAATCTCATCTGGCACCAAGTTTCCTTTGTCGGAATAGCTCTTAGCCAGTTTTGCCAAATCTGAGTTGGGGTCCAACCCTCTAAAAACATCTCCGGTAGAGATATGAACCAGTCCATATTTTTCTTTCAACTTATCAGACTGTGTTCCTTTACCGGCTCCCGGAGGGCCAAACAATACAATATTCAGCATAGTTTAACTTTAATTACTGTTTTAACTTGTAAAGATCCTTCAGGTTTCTTCCCTCTCCTTCGTAGTCCAAACCATACCCTACAATAAAGTCATTGGGTATTTCCATCCCAACATATTTTACCGGAATGGATTTGTGATACGCATCGGGTTTGAGGAAAAGACTGGCTATTTCTAATGAGGCCGGACGCAATTCAGAGAACCTTCCATACAGATATTCCAATGTATTTCCAGTATCTACAATGTCTTCAATTACGATGACATCTTTTCCCTCTAAACTCTCCTGGAGTCCCAATTCTTCCGTAATCGTTCCGGTAGATTGAGTCCCCTCATAGGAGCGCACCTTTACAAAAGAAATCTCACAGGTTCTTTCGATTTGTTTGAGCAAATCCGAAGCGAACATGAACGATCCGTTTAGCACACCTATAAAGTAGATTTTACGGCCCTGGTAGTCCCGGTTAATTTTTTCGGCCAAAAGCGTGATGGCTTCCAAAATTTCCTCCTTCGGAATGAAGGGTTCAAACTCAAGATTTCCCAATAAAACCGTTCCCATAGGCTAACCGGCGACAAAGGTAGTTATTTGAGCGTGGTTGGATGAAATTGAGGGCCTTGAGATGCTAACAAAATATTTTTTTTCATCTTTTTTTTGAGCCTTCTCCGTTTGATGCCAAATTCCCAATACGCCCTATCTATCAGACTTTTAGATGAAATAAAACCGTTATCTTTTGGATTCAAATCACTTATTGACAATTTGTTGGAAATAAGTTATTGAATCCTAAACACCATAAATACAGTATAGGTAATAAGTTTGACCCTAGGAGATCTGATAACTGCGATGCAACCAGTTTTAACGGATTTGGGAATGAAGGAAGATACGGTACTAATAATAGATGACAACGAGGTTGATATTCTCATTGCGTCTAAAAACCTCGAACTATCGGGCAAATTCAGCAAGGTAGTTGTGGCTAAGAACGGACAGGAAGCTCTTGAAATCCTCAATGGTATGGAGGACGAAGAGCAGCCCTCTCATATATTGGTAGACATCAATATGCCCATCATGGATGGCTGGGCATTTTTGGATGAATTTAGCGAAAGACAAACGGAAACGGAGGAAAAACCTCAGGTTTATATGTTGTCTTCCAGCATCAATCATACAGATACTGAGCGAGCTCGGAACAATCCTCATGTTTCTGAGTTTATCCCTAAGCCTCTTAACAACTCGAAGATCGAGTCCATCCTGTTGCAAAAGAAATAGCAGGATCGCTTACATTTGGCTTCCTAATTTTTACACCATGAGACATTTCGTTATGGCGTTGGCTCTATTTGCCTGCGTACTTTCCTCTGTTGCCCAGAAAAAGGATTTAACACTGGACCAATCCATTATTGGTCAATGGACCACTTTTCGTGCCCAAACTCCCAAACAACTTCATTGGATAGAGGGCAGCGATAATTATTCCTGGATCACCCTGGAAGATAGTGTGACTGTGCTAAAAATGGCAGCAGCAAACTCTAAAGAGGAAAGTACTCTGCTTTCTTTCGACGATTTGAAAAAGGCGGACGGATTGGCCGAGTTGAAAAGATTCCCCCGTCTTATGAAGCATACTAAAGAGGCCATCTGGTTTGTTCATCAGCAACAACTCATGCAATACACCTTCGCCGATAAGTCGGTAAAGTCTCTTTTAGCGATTCCTAAAAATGCAGAGAATGCGGACTGGAATGTAGATCATTCCGCTTTGGCGTACACCTTGGATAATAACTTGTATTATACCGAAGCCAACAAACCCTACCAAATTACCAATGAGGGTGAAGGAATTGTTTGTGGGCAAGCTGTGCACCGTTTGGAATTTGGGATTCACAAAGGAACCTTTTGGTCACCAGATGGCAGCCAATTGGCTTTTTACCGCAAAGACGAAAGTCGGGTAACCCTCTACCCGCTCATGAGTATTAACGAAGTTCCTGCAACAGACGCCAGCGTAAGATACCCAATGGCCGGACAAACGAGTCATGAGGTTACTGTTTCCATTTTTAACCGGGAAACTAAAGGAGAGGTACTGATTAAAACTGGTCAACCGTTACAACAGTACTTGACGAATATCGCCTGGAGTCCTGATGGAAAATCCTTGTATATCGGAGTCCTCAACCGGGATCAAAATCACTTGAAAATGAACCGTTACAATGCGGCCACCGGTGAGTTTGAAAAAACGGTTTTTGAAGAAAGACATGAAAAGTACGTTCAGCCCCTACACCCCATTGAGTTCATTCCTGGCAACGCTGAGCAGTTTATCTGGCAAAGCGAACGCGATGGATACAATCACCTGTACTTGTACAACACAGATGGCAAAATGCTTCGTCAAATCACCAAAGGCGAATGGGTGGTAACCGATGTTCACGGATTTGATGCATCGGGCAATGTTCTTTTTACCCGTACGGCAAACAATGGAATGGACAGATTACCGGCACGAGCCAGTCTTAAAGGATCGGTAACCCTGTTGTCTGAAGAAAGTGGTGTACATACTTCGAAGTTTTCTACTTCTGGAGCCTACCTTATTGACTACTTTACGTCTTTGAGCACACCTATGGATGTTAACCTGATTAACGCCAAAGGAAAAACCTTGAAGACCTTGTCCAGCTCTCCAGATCTAATGGCTGATTACAACATGGCCAGACCTGAACTGGGAACACTCGAAGCTGCTGACGGATCGGTTTTGAACTACCGTATAATTAAGCCAAGCAACTTTGACCCTTCCAAAAAATACCGCTCTCTGGTTTACGTTTACAACGGTCCTGGAGTGCAATTGCTAACCAATCGCTGGTGGGCTGGAGCCTCTCTTTGGATGAACTACCTGGCCGAAAAAGGTTATGTAGTATTTACGGTTGACGGAAGAGGAACTGAAAATCGTGGTCGTGAATTTGAGCAGCAAACCTTCCGTATGTTGGGCGAATTGGAAGTTGCCGATCAACTGCGCGGTGTGGATTTCTTGAAATCACAATCCTGGATTGATCCAGATCGAATGGCCGTTCATGGTTGGAGCTACGGTGGATTTATGACTACCAGCTTGATGCTTAAGGCTCCAGGTATATTTAAAGTAGGTGTAGCAGGCGGTCCCGTGATCGATTGGAGCTTCTATGAGGTAATGTATACCGAGCGCTACATGGACATTCCGGAAGCCAACATCGATGGTTATGCTCGTGCCTCTTTGATTGACAAAATCGGAAACCTACAAGGCGATCTCCTTCTGATTCACGGAATGGATGATGATGTAGTCGTACCTCAACACTCGTTTGCACTGTTGAAGAGTGCGGTTGATAATGGTGTTCAAGTAGACTTCTTCATCTACCCTGGACACAAACACAACGTACGAGGCAAAGACCGTATCCATTTGATGGACAAGGTGATTCGCTATATCGATGAAAAGCTCGATCGAGTACAGTAATTTTTGAAAGAGAATTTATAGTTTTGCCCCCCACTCGGGATGTAGCTTAGTCCGGTTAAAGTGCTGGTCTGGGGGACCAGAGATCGGAGGTTCGAATCCTCTCATCCCGACAAACGAAAAGCCCTTCTGCCCTCGGCAGAGGGGCTTTTTCGTAGAGGCGAGGAGCCAGCACGAGAGTGATCGTGTATCGGCTGTACGAAAAAGTACTGAATGAGGAGCGGAGCGAGGAGTGAGGCTTTTCGGTTGTCTACACTTCCTCAATTGAGGATCATGAAGTAATCCTCTCCCGAACAGATTAAAAGCTCACCTGTCAGCCCAGGAGTCATCTAATCGAATGATAATAAACATCACAACACCTGAAACTTCAGGTATTCAGAACCAATCTGGATAAAATATACACCCGGAGCCAAAGCCGTAGTTTCAATAGTACCTTTAGGCGAATCAAAGCTTTTTATCTCTAAAACTTTACCTGCCAAATCTCTAACGATTACTTGTTGATTGGATGCAAAATTTTCGATTGGTAAAACAATATTCAATTCATCTTTTGCTGGATTGGGATAAATTTGAATGGCAATTGACTCTTCCTGACCTTCGTAAGGTTTTGTCCCGAGGAAATCACCACCTCCAGTTTCTGTATAGTAGATCTTTCCCGTTTTTTCGGCAACATAACCTTCATTACCCGATAGAAAATATGCTCCTGTAATGGGTTGGACAACATCGGCTGGAGTAATATCCGACCAGGTACTTCCAGCATCATAAGTGCTATAAATCTTCCCATTTTCATTCCCAACTTCAAATGAACCTCCATACACGAAGCCCGTATCCTTCGAAGTAAACTGGATTCCTATCAGATGATCTTGAAACGGTGTTGGCATATTGCTCCAAGTCCTTCCTTGGTCACTTGATTTCAAAATCAATCCATTATCACCACAGATATAGGTCACATCTTCAACCTTCTTAATCATAATGAGACCGTTATTAATTTGAAAAACTTTCGACCAAGAATTTCCTCCATCATTAGTTCTTAAAATGCCCCTATCATGACCATGAGTCAAGACTGTAGTCACTATACCTTCTTTGTCGGAATAGAATAGTATATCAAGAATGGCATTCGTGCTGTCCAATTGGAATGTGTCAAGTTTAGATAGCCAATTGGACCCTGCAACGAATTGATTGCTTTCTATATTGAAATACACCGTGCCAGAATCCGAAATAAACACCGTGGTATAACCTCCACCAGCTGACTTCGCCTTATAATTCCATATACAGTTGTTTGAAGTACTTCCATATCCAGTCTGAACCTTATCGACATCGGTGTAAATAATGACTCCACTCAAATCATCAATAAAATCATATGCCCAAACGTCATATGGATTAGAACAAAGTTGGAAAGACTGCCAGCCATCCTCTGTTTTTAACAGACCCGAATTCGTAGACAGGTACCCAATGTCCGCGCTGAACATTTCTAAACCAAAATTGGCCCGCCCAGTTTGATTGATTTCTCTCCATTGACCAAAAACAGACTGGTTGATAGCCAGCAGGAAAAGAACAACCAGGAATATATCTCTTGATTTAATCATCGTATTAAGGTTATGGTTTGCGCCTGTGGAGCCAATGAATTGCCACAGCCGTGAATCTCTAAAATTACATTATATGTGCCAGCAACCATGTTCCCTCCATCCCAAAGGCAAGGTTTTTTTGAATCTATTTTTACACCGGTCACTGCAAAAACTGTGTTACCAAATCGATTTATAACATCAAAATCATAAGTCTCTGCTCCACAAACCTCAATACAGTATTCATCATTATGTCCATCTCCGTCAGGTGTAAATACGGTTGGAAAATTGAGCAATTGAGGTTTATCGGGTTGACAAAATGAACTTCGATTCCAATCCAGCGTATCAATAGCAATATGCGAATTGCATGAATTTTTGGTTTTGATTTCAATCCAGTAGTCATTGCAAACCGATGTTTCCGGGTGCAATGGAATACTCATGGCCAAAGTGTTCCCATAATTTTCCTCGTAATACATCCTATTGGTTGACCAAACCAACGAAGAATTGGCTTTTTCATAAACGTTTATTTCAGCCCATTCAGAAATGGATGGGAAGGTCAGATCAAAAGAAGCTTCGTATTCAGAAACCACTGTATTAGAGCGATTAACTGTCGCCGGGGCACCCGTGTTATTATACTTTACAATTACCTCCTGTTGCGACATAATTCCACAGCTATTGGTAACCTCAACAGTGTAAATCAATACTCCAGATCCAGTAGAAGGTAAGGTCAAATTAACCGTCGATACTGAGGTGGAACTCAAACCAGTGGATGGGGACCATTTGATGGTGTTCTTTTCACTTTGCTGAAAATCAGTAGAAATTTGCACCTCAGTTCCTTGGGTTCCACAAAAGTCAAAATGCTTTTCTGACGCTGCTGAATTGGCCACACAGGGGTTTTCACTGCATGGTGCGATGTAAGCCAAATAACGAGTACCCCAGAGCGTTGTAAATCCAGGCTCCATGGTAACTTCCTTTCCAGCTTTAAAGGTAACATCGTTCCAAGGGTTTATTTGAACATTTCCTGGAGTTGTTGGAAATGGAGCTCCTACCGCATATCCTGATCGAAGCAACGAATCAGCTTGATGAAGGCCTGAATGATCGATATGAAAGTTTTGTACGTGTCTGACTGGAGGGCAAGAGCCTTGAGGCTCTCCCAGATCAACAATTTTAAAATCGTCCCAAAGTATACTGTATTCATCAGCTTTATCAGTATCCCTGAAAATTCCAACTATCAGCCAATGTGAGTTCTCGTTTGCAATAAACTTTCCTTCAATTTTCTGCCAAGTAGTATTCAGCGTAATGTTGTCTCCTATAAAATTCCCCTGCCCCTCTACCAAAGTCTTAAATCGTGCGGTTCCACATGCTGGAAAGGAAATTCGAGTTTGCTGCGCTTTTTTATCGGATAGAAAAAAGCCGATCATTTTATTTGCCGCTGATATCGTACTACCACCCGTTTTGACAAAGTATTCGTAGTGGTATTCATTTCCGGAAATAAGGTTTGAAGTAAGTATGCAGTTAACAATTTCTTTCTGTCCTTTTTCAGTCACCGCGGTATACAAATATCCCGCACCTGAATGTGCATTATTCGCATCGCAATACCGATCAGGAGAGGTTATTGAGCAATACCCCCTTCGATCGCACATATCCCAAGAGGACACTTTACTCCATCTGTTTTTTTGAGCCTCGTAGTTATCCGAAGCAGGCAAAAGGGCCGGCTCACAGGAGCTACCCGTAGTCGAAAGTTCAAAGCCGGGATTTGGCACCAAATTAGTCTGAGAATGACTGTAAAGTCCAATTGATACTGCAAGTATCAGTATTAGTTTTTTCATGGTTTAAAATCTGTATCCAAAGGATACCTCACCAAATAGAAATGAATATTCATACTTCCATTTGGGGAATTCCTTATAAGATGGTGTTCTAGAATAAGATAAGGCTGCCTCAGTTTTCAAATACAGTCTTTGCGAGAGATTGAATCGAACTCCAGCTCCTCCTACCAAATGAGGCTCCACTGGAAAAGTTGGTTCTGCTCCAAAACTGTAATCCGGATTGTTCAGGTAGTCGTCACGTAAGGCCTTAGAAGAGTATTCAGGATCAATGATTATGGAAGTTCCAAAAAAAGCTTCCACGGCTACTTTTTTACCGTATCCGAAATGGGCATAAACAGGAACAGAAAAGTGGTAATAGTATCCAATACCTACACTTCCTGTAAAGTAGAAATTTTCATTCTTTAGCCTAAAAAAACGCTCATAGTTTATGGAATAAGGGTTCGATTTAAGGCCAACTGAAACCGATATGGTGTTCTTGTATAAAACCTCATTTCCTTCCGTTTTTTCCTGACCCATAAATGTGAAAGGAAAGCACATCAACAATCCTATGATCAGCGATTTATTCATTGATTTTCAAAACGACGTTTCAATTCTTCAATCTCCTTTTCTTGCTCAATCATGTATAAAGTTAATTCTTCAATCTTTTGAAGCAATAAGCGATTCATCTCACCAAGGTCGATTCCTTGTTCTTCAACGCAATCCGAATTGGGTATACCCGGTAAATGCTGGTTGGTTTCAATATAGTCTTCTAATTCACTTAGACTAAGTCTTTCATAGTCTTTGGCAAAAACAAAATCCGGCCAATCACCATGAAGTTTAACCCTAACCAATTCGGCGATTAGGTGACCATCCACGGCCAACATATACTTCTGTCCAGTGGTTTGATCGTAGGTGTATTTTGTCTCGTCTTTATTACCGATCGCAACTGTTCCATCCCAATCGATACGCATTCCTCCCCAAGGTTTTCCGGGATTTCTGGGTCCAATCACCAGTCCCGGTTCAGAGCCATCGCCGTCCTCAGCCGTCGGGCCAAAAATGATTCCTAAGTCCCCTTCATTAGCCAAGAAAGTGTAGTCGGTGGAACCTAACCAAGGATCCAGAAATAAACTGTATGGTCGATTACCAATGTGAACCTCACCGTTATCGACATTTTGAATGTGACCAAACCCTGGTGAACTGCCAGTCATAGGTTCCCAAAATCCTACCCCAAACATGGAAGGACTTTGCCAGGTCATGGTTCCATCTGCCAACCCAACAATGATTTTTCCATCTCCGGCACCTGCCCGCATTCGAATATACCCACCTACATCTACATCCTGTGTAGGCTCAATATTATTCCCAATTCCTAAGCGACCATAGCCATCTATTCGAACCCTTAAATTGCTTGCACCAGTACCTTGATGCCAAGTTTCAAAAACGTTCTTAGGAATACAGGATGTCAGTGGTGGCTGCTCTGGATCGGGAAGATCAAGTCCACTAAAAGATTCGAGTTTGAGTACGGTTGAGCCGCCACAATCAGTTTCAACGATGGACATGTAGTCGTTAATCGAACCATAAATGTGTGTATACGCGGATGGGTTTTGAAGTCCAATCCCGACATTACCGAAATTGGTGTTGTAAATGTGGTTTCCGTTCGTCTGCCACTGTTGAGCAAAAAGATTAAGGCACAACAAGGTAGCAAATAGCGATAAGGTGGATTTGATCATCATTCAAGGTGTTGAGTAAAAAAATAGAAGCTCCTCTGAATCAATACATTCACAGGCCTTCATAGGTTTGAACCAAAGATGGGAACTAGGGGTTGGTTTCTTTTCATCCAGTTGGATGAGGTCTATTCTCTTCCCCAACTGGGTATCATGAAGTAATCCCCTCACTCCATCGAGGATGGGAAATCCTGAAAATCAAGGCTTTTTTCTGCAATATCCTGACCTTATTCTTTCAAAATAAGTGATCACCTAACTACCAAGGATTTTAGGTGGTTCGAAATCCTTTCAGACTATAGCTTCTCGCGGCGAGTTGAATCAAAGACCAATGGAATAAAGTATCTGGACCTACTAATTCACGTACAATTACCTATTGGTTCAGATGCTACAAAACTCTAAATTGTTCGCTAAAAACATCAAAATCAATGACAACCATTTTAAACTAAACAAGATTTTATATGGAAGAAAAACATGAAATAATCAAATTTTTGATTGAAAGAGCACATTCGGAAGCACAACTATTTTGGCAGAGAAATCACTTTCTTTTTTTCATGAACACATCTCTGATAGGAGCCTCCTACTACCATTTTTTCCTCACTGATCCAACTCCTGATAATTTTTCACTTAAAATGATTGTTTGCCTAGGTGGTATATTCATTTCAATAATTTGGTGGTTCTTCAATAGAGCAGGAAGAAGATTGAACCATGTCTACGTGGAGGATGCAAAGTCGATCGCTCAAAGTGACAATGAGATACATAAATACTATAGCAACTCGTTGAGTGACAAAACGCCCTCCGAAGCCGTATTAAAACCACGAAAAATCATTGCATTCAATGTAAAGAAATACCTTGCTCCAACATGGTTAAACTACTATGTAATCTACGGATTTAATATCGCTTGGATTATTCTTATGGTTTTCAAGCCAACTAAAGATGGGGTGGTAATTGAGAATTTCATGCGAAAACTCTTTGTGATTTGCTAGTTTGATAATTTCACTTTTCATTTCCCAAACCTTCTAAACACGACCTAAAACGATCCTACCTCATTCCTCCCCCCAACCCAACAAAAGCCCCACGGTTTTACAACAAGGCTTTTTCAGTTCTGAGTGTGATTAAAGCTTCGCTCCTACAAGTGCGCAAAAGCCTTAAAAGACTCTCCGCCAAAAGGACCAAAAAATGGGTTGGTTCGATGAATAAATCCTGTTTTCAAACTTAGAAAAGGTGGATTTCACAGATTAAAATCAATCTGTGCTTTACAAATAGCAAAATCATTCCAACAACTTACAAAGAATGCTATACAGCCCATAAAAACCGGGATCTGATCTGTTTTTGCCCCTCCTAATTTTACAACCTGTTTAACTAAAAAATACGAACCATGAAAAAAATACTGCTCGTATGGTTGGCCTTATTAGGAGTCTACCAAATCGGCTATTCTCAGACGAACCCGTTCTTTTTAGATGTTCATCAAACGTCTTCATCTACCAATAACCAAATAACCAAAGATGCATTTGGAATATATCTAGAGGAATGCAAGAAGTACGTCATTACAATAGAAGGCACTTTTCGAATGCATGATAAAACAGTATTTGAAAATATATGTAATACCTCTGGTGCAGCCAGCCAAGTCGAAGATCATCCCATGTACCCTATTGGAAACTTATTGGGCTCGGTAACACATGATCCAGAGTATTTTTTTGCCAATTACGAAAACAACAAGATCTGCAGATATTCCGAAATTACTCGTCATGATCGATTTGAATATACATTAGATGGAGGAATAACTTGGCAAGACCTCACTCCAATTAGCACAAATTACAATCCCCAACACTTCTACATTTATGAGGTTGTAGGTACCGGAGGGCAATTTGGCATTCATCAGAAGAGCACCTTAAATGGCGATGACTTTGGACATATAAAGGTCACCATAGAACCTGTGGATCCTTGCGAGGTCGCTTCCATTGAGCTAACAAGCTCAGCCTTAAGCGGAAGCTGTACGCCAAATATTGATGTTTCGTTCAGTGCACCCGCACCCATTGGATGTGATAAAATCCATTTAATCGGGGCGACCTATGACTGGGGTGATGGCACTACCTCAAAAGGGTTAGACCAAAATCACTTCTATGCCATGCCCGGCAATTACTTAATAGAGGCTGAATTTTGGTTAACGGACGGTGTTAGTTGCTGCAGAACAACCCGGAAAATCGACCATTTCGTTGAAGAACAAAACCCTTCGTGCAACCCTTGCGATCTGACTTCGTCAAGCGGATTTGTCGGCCAAGTAATCTATAATCATATGGGTATATTTAGTCGAACTGGTATTCAGAATCTTCCGGATAATTACACCATCGAATGGGATTTTGGTGATGGTCAAACCTATATCGGAAAAGACAAATTGGTTACCCACATCTATCCACCAGAAACGGGTATGTATGAAGCTAGCATGACCATTCACTTTATGGATGCACTTAGCGGACAATGCTGCAGCAAAACCACCTCTCAAATCATCTATATCATCGAGCCTCTATAGTCGAAAACAACTAAAACAAAAACCATGAAATATTTAATTACCTATATGCTCTTTCTACTGAGCATTGCCCAAGCCTATGGTCAAGGTGGCCCCTATTATTACGACACTTATCAGCACAGTAGCTTGAATGATTCTTACAATGAACAGATGTTCTTTAGCACGAAATCCTGTCAAGAATATAAAATTACGATACAAGGTACGTTTAGAATACACATCGTAAGCAATTTTCATCCAGCCTGTACCAATGCGGGTTCAGCCAGTACTGCAGAGCCCAATCCCATGTTTCCCATTGGCAATCAACTGGGAAAAGTAGCGATGGACCCTGAATACTTTTTTGCCAATTATGCGGCCGGCTGTGATAATAATTCCCGAATTAGAGATCGCCGATTCGAGTATACAACTGATGGCGGAAATACCTGGGCCCTTCTTCCTCAGCCCATTAACTCAGCCTATAATTTGAATCATTCTTATGAATACCTCATTACCGGAAATGGAGGCTTTTTTGGCCTTCGGCAGACTAGTACAGAAAATGGAGATGATGTGGGTGAGTTAAAAGTTACGGTCGAACATTTACCCAAACCCTGTGAGAATATGGACCTCGAAATTGTGAGTAATGCCGTACAGGGTAGCTGTACACCCAATATTGAGCCCGTTTGGTCTGACTGCGCTTATCGCATCATCGGAGCCAATTACAACTGGGGAGATGGAACTTCGTCAATGGGTCTCAACCTGGACCATAATTATACCTCTCCAGGTTTGTACAACATTTCGATCCGTTATTGGGCAACCAATGGGGTAGAATGCTGCTCATTCACAAGAGATATCCTTCACGAGGTTGCTTCACAGGATTGCAGTCCGTGTAATCAACTTGGTCAGAACCAATTCACAGCGAATGCCTTATACAACTACTTAGGTCATTTTATTCGTACCGGCCAGGTTCAACTGACGGATGACCATGTTGTTGTTTGGGATTTTGGTGATGGACAATACCATGTAGGAAACGAACGGATGGTCACCCACCCTTACCTGACCGCCGGTTATTATACTGTAAAAATGAAGATTTTTTATCTCGACGAAAGCAACAATACCTGCTGCAACCATGAATATGAACAAGAAATCTTCTCTTATGGGTTTCCACTTGCACAAGGGATTCAACCTACTACTGAAAATGATGGAGATGAAGCTCAAGAGCAAAGAGGAGCTGCCTCGGAAACCCTTCATTCAATCGATCGGGTTAAAGCGGAATCGACCTTTCAGGTTTTTCCAAACCCCGCTGATCAATTGGTCTCGATTAAAACGGATATCTCTATTAAAACCATTAGCATTATTAATATGAGTGGTCAAATCATTAGTAAGGTATCTAACATTCAACCTGAACGGGATATATATACCCTTGATGTTTCAGACTTAGAGAAAGGCTCCTACTTGTTGTCTCTCATCTCAGACACTGGTGAACGGCACATCAAACAGCTACTGATTGAATAAAACCTTTTGCCACTTTCAGCGCAAATCCTGACCAACACAAAAGCCCGTCCAAAATTGGACGGGCTTTTATTTAGCACAAGAAGCACTTACTCACAAACCAAAGAAAGCCGTGGTTACCCTTATATTTGACTAACTAATTATTGTAACCATTCGGAAATTGAACAAATCAATTTTACTATTACCGCTTTTTATCCTCATCTCTTGTGTTGGAGAATCTGAAGATTTGAAAACCTACAATCAATTCTTAGGTCAAGAAAAAGCAGCCGCATTGGATGCTGGCATGGACTCTTTTCATGAGTTCCTGGCAGACAACTTTACTGAGCATTCTACCAACGGTGAACGAACCAAAGCATTCTTAAAAAGGCTCACCCAAAATCACGAGAGAATTGTACCTGATACAAATTGGAAATTCAATACCCAGAAAAATCGGCAAGTGCTTGAACTTTTGGAGACTTCAGGACTGAGAAAGGAAATTAGATTATACGGGTACGAAGACTATTCTTATGAACCAGATGCAATCGGAAGCATAAAGATCGAATTGGAAGAAGAGGAAACTTTTCCTGTTTTGGATCAGGAAGACTCATCCATCGCTGCTTCCCAACAAGAAGCAAGGTATAGCCAGATTCTTGAAAAACAGCAAAATCATCTTGACAGCGCTTTGTACCTCAACATTCATGGTAAGTATCTTCAAGGCCTGAAACTCATTCAAAAAAGAGATAAACGAATTCAGGATTACATAGAAGCGGTCGAAGCTGTATGAGGTCCCAGTATTTCAACGGCCACAATGGGAGCCTTAGAGGGTTATGATTCAAAAGATTTCGAAGACCCATTCATTAGTCGAATAGTTTTTGCTGAAATCTACTGGCACATCATGCTGTGGGAGGTGGAAAGAAACAGAAAACCTGATCATGCACGGAAGCAATAACTAAAAACAATCTTGAATCTCAAAACCAAATCTTAAGGTTTCCCAATCAATGGTCTGATGATGAGTTCTGGCCCTGAGGTTAAAGGCATTCCCCCTTAAATTTGACCTCTAACTTCTCCACTTTTGATTCGCGGTCAGCTAATTCATTTCCATATCAAAGGCCTTATTTCTTGAAAGAAATGTAGGCCATCCAAGTTTCAAAAATTTTGAATTTGAACGCTTATAGCTTGAATTTGAAGTTAAATCCAGGCAATATGAATCACATCTAAATAGCACCAAACTCGGGTGGTAATTTTATTTTCAATAGTACCTAAAACTCAAACCATATAAGCATGAGAAAAATTCCGCCCCTATTTGCAGTGATCATGATCCTCTGTATTTCTGGATGGTCACAAATCACTGAAAACACCAATACTCCAAAACAGTACGAGAGGTTTGAATTAACCCTAAACCTTGATCATCAATCTTTTTCGGCTGCTGAGAAGGCCTTAATAATTTCCAAAAATGCGTATGACAAAAATTCAATCATTCTGGAAGCTCAATTTACCGACCCTTCTGGCAACACTGTAACTGTTAATGGTTTTATGTATGAAGACTTTACGGTGACCAATACTCCTCAAAGTTCTGCTATATGCAACATTAGCGGTAACTCTATTCGAGACTTCCCCCATATTGATGAACAAACTTTAACCGAACCTGCCGGTGGGCCAAAACTCAATTGGAAAGTGAGATTTGCACCACAACAAATGGGTACCTGGACCTATAATCTGAATTTCGTTTTTCCATTTAGCAGTAGTGCTTCCATACCGGCAGGCAGTGGGTCTTTTCAATGCATTAGTGGTAGTAATAAGGGATTTGTTCGAATGGTTAACAATGTTCTCCGGTACTCATCCGATCAAAGCGGCTTTATTCCACTTGGGTTAAATCTGGTTACCTGGTCTGAATGGGATTGTGCTCATCAAGGAAGCAATTTTTATGATGTTTACTTTGATCGTTTAGCGGATGAGGGTGGTAATTTCTGCCGAATTTTTATTGACCACAAAACTACCCTGACTCTAAATGGGCCGAAGAATCATTTTGAAAATCGGGTGTATTATGACGAGTTTAGACAAAAGGGTGCTTATCAATTGGATAAAATCATCGAAAAGGCTGAGCAAAGAGGAATAAAAATTCAAATCTGTTTGAATTATATGACCTTAAATCCAGGTGCTTGGAGCTACAATGCCTACAATTCAAACTGCCGACTCACCCAGACGACGAACTGCGCATATAAAGGTCACTGTACCAAACCTGAAGACCTCTTGGATAGGCCCATTGCCTTGGATGTTCAAGTGGATCTAATGAAATACATCGTAGATCGCTGGGGATACTCAACAAGTGTTTTTTCCTGGGAAATGCTAAATGAGGCCGACTTAGTAACCAATGACATTGCAAAATTAGGAGTGCCTCCCAATGGCCTTTACAATGCATTGGTTCGTGTTACACCTAAAATGGTTTCTTGGCAAAGTACATTGATGTCAGCAGCACGAAACCATGATATCTATGACCACATGGTCACAACAAGTTTTGGCAATAAGGACTTGAGCCCTTGTACCCAACATTTTGGTAATCCGCCAAGTTGGAACGATAACGTCAACTCCTTTCGCAACAGCATTGCTGCACTTGCTGATTATTTTGCCTTTAGCTTTTATACCTCTCCGGGCAGTAAAACAGCACCTGGAACACATGGAGATTACTCTGTTCCATCTTGGCCCATGCGAGATGAAAAAGTAAAGATGTATGACATTGTAGGAACCTTAAGAACCTACTTACCGAATAAACCTCTAATGATCGCCGAACATGGAGTAAACTACCATTACAATGAACTATCATCGGCCATTTTTAGCTATAATTTTCATGCCAATTTTGACCCCGGAGCACTGCAACAACATTCCACTCTATGGAGCTCTGTACTCAGTGGATTTATGGGTGGTCAATTGCATTGGGACAAGGAACCTTTCATTGTCCGCTCGAACCCCAATAATCCATCGTCCGATCACATGAAGGTATTCAAACCCGTTTCGGAGTTTATCAAAGAAATTGAAACCCTTGATTTTTCGGTTCAAACAGCCAATCATTACAAGGATCAATATCTTAGCAACTACTATTTGGCTGATAGCAAGCGGAACAAAGTTTTTGGCTGGACACAAAGTGAGGCATTCGCTTTTCACAATCTCATCGGTGATTACTATCATGGTGGTCAGGGATCCGGAAATGGAACTTTTAGTGCAGCAGACCCCTACCTTACCTCGGGACTCAACCCTTCACATAAGCCAACTTGGTCAACCGATATCAACCACCGAACCATAAAAGTGAATGTACCTGTTTCAGGAACCTATACCGTAGAGTGGTATGATACGTACACTGGACTACCTACCCGACACAACATCATTGAAGAATATGTAACCTGCGGCAATGAGTTGAACCTGATCATTCCCACCCAAATAATGGATTCAGAATATGGGGATGTAGCCTACATCGCCAGTCACAAAGGATTTGGGGAAGATGTGGCCAATCAAACCAGTATCATTTCTCCGGTAGTTAACCTAAATCAGGAATTCCATGGCAATAGCCAGTCAGGATTGTTTTATACCGATCAAGCAACAGGAAAGTTTGGAAGATCCAGCGTTGGAAATAGCGGCTGGCAACAAACCCTGATCAACATATCAGCACCTCCAATCTATGCCAACACAGGGTTCTACGCCGACAACTCAGCCGATAAATCCATCTATTACTGTGGGATTGATAATGGTGTCAAAAATTTCTACCGGTTGTATCAAAACAACGGCTCCTGGCAATACCAGCAGCTTACCAACAAGACGAATCTCTCCATAAGCGGCACCACAAATATCAAAAAGCGAGGAAATCAATTTTACTTTACTCGAACCGATGGAAAGATAGCCGCTTTATATCCTTGTAATCAACCCTTTTGGTGCGTTAACTGGTTAACCCCAAATGCTCCAACGGTGATCGAAGATTGTGATATTGATGTGGCCTCCACTTCACCAGTTAATATTTACTATGCCGGGAAGACTGCTTCACTCATCAAAAACATCTACAAAATTCATTACTCCAGTGGCTGGCAAAACCAGCAAATAACCAATAGTTCCAATCTATTTATCAGAGCTGGGTCTAATGTTGGGGTTTGGCAAAGCAACTCCATTGGTTTCTACATTCGACAGGACGGTTTGATTAACGCCTTTTACAACTGCGGACAGCCCTATTGGTGTGTGGATTGGCTAACAACCCCGGGCTCAATAACGGTAAAAGCAGGAACCAATCTGTTGGTTCCAGATGACGCAGATTTGGTATTCTTCATTGGTGATGATGATCATATTTATCAGCTCTATTGGGAAACTACCTGGAAAACGAAACGGATTTCTACTGACAACTGCTTTGGTGGAGTGAAAGCCAATTCGAGTTTATTCTACTTCGACAACACGCTTTTTTATGTCGGCGCCGTTGATGGAAAAACGCATGCACTCCAAAAAACCGATCCCAACCAGCAGCTTAAATCTTCGGGTGGTCAGCCTTTCTTTCAGGATTATTCGGCCCTTACAACCGTTGAGCTGGAGGAAGAACAGCATGATCTTAACCTCTATCCAAATCCGTCAAACGGAACATTCACCATCGAATTTACCACTCAATCGTACGAATCTCCTATCCAGGTTACTCTTTCAAGTATGACCGGACAGGTACTTTATGATGAGCTTCATACGCTTGAAAATGGAAATACTTTGGACTTTCACATGAAAGATCTGCCAAAAGGGGTGTATCATGTGAAGATAAATGTGGAAGATACTACAGACCTGAATTGGGTTCGGAAGGTGGTTATTGAATAATGCCTCATGCTCCTCGACCTTAGCAAGGTTCCCCCCCTCAATCTAATGAGAACCAATTGGACGAGAGCAAAAGTTTGACTTTATCTTCTGATTCAGGATTACAAAACACTCTTCCATCCTCACAAATCAGTTTCGAGTTCGAGAATAATGAACTCGAAGCTGATTTTCTTTTTTTAAATACCTCTCCCATTTACCAACTTCAAAAAATCTATTTCAGCCGCTTTTCTTATCACATCTGAATGCCAAAAAACGCCACCCCTCGCAGGCTAAGATTAAACAATAATCCTATGTTTGGTTAGCCAACTATGTCTTTGCCATAGGAAAAACGAGAAAAGAGTAAAACACGACCAAAACATCATAAATCCCCTCAAATGAACCGCACAACAAGTTTAAACCGTTTCCAATAACGCCTACCAAAAATGGAATTACTCAAAGATATTTTGCCATTAACTGACCCAAAGCTCGATCTCAATTCAATAACCGTTTTGGGAATTGGGCTCAATGATTCGTCAGAAAGTATACCACCAGAATTAATCACAGAGGATCCTCGCGGCGGCTGGCTAAACACCAGTAAAGGAGTTGCATTCAGAATCTCCGAAAACGAGCCTAAGGTGATTGTCGAGTTCATTCTTAAACCAGAGCTTCTAAAAGAATTGAAACTCACCAAAAAAAGTAGAATAGAGCAACGATTTGGGGAGGCTTCTGCCATTGAGCATAAACTTGGGTCTACCTATTATTTCTATGAAAACCAAAAAATGGTGATTAGCTGGAATAACTCCAACGATCAATTATTCGGCATTTACCTTGGGGAAAACGTAATTAAGCAAACTCAATTTAGAGTAAAGGACTTTTTGGATAAGTACTATGAATTCAAGGCTATGACTCCCAACTATAATGAATGGAATGCTAAAAGCCTGAAGTATAATAAACCGAGGTTCTATCGATTTAAAGAATTAGAATCATTGATGGTGGCTTTCGATATTGGAAATGACTTGCTGACAGATTTCAAAAACCGGAAATTCCTTAACCATCGAACTCTGGAAGATTTTCGGCCAATTGTCGAGGATATTGAAAGATATGTGAGTCAGAACGGGTTTGAAAAATTAAGGTGGGAAAGGGAACGCGAAAGGTTGAAGGACATCCGCAGTTTCGGAATGTTGGTTCAAATCTTTATGAGATTCTCAGAAGAAATGAGGAACCTATTAAACTTCAATAGTGGTTGGTTAGAATCCGGTTCGGTCACGTCAAGATACTCTATTCATAAAACACATCAACTTTTGAAGAGTATTGATCTACAGGAACTCCATGAAATAGAGCATCTACTTTGCAAACTAATAGATCCCAAGGAAAGGACATTTACCAAAAGTGAGCTCATCAAAAATTATGAATTTCCCGATGTTGACCTACACTCCATTGACATGGATAACTATTAAACATGAGCCATACAAAGCTCTTGAACCACTTTCCAAGTCTTGGATTCTAAGTTTAATTCCAAATTCCGACTAAAGGAAATCCTAAAATTAACGAATCCCGTTACCAACCTGAGAATTGGATTCTTAATTTAAGTATGATCCGATTTAGAATCTATTACACTGAGAAGGATGATGGCATTCAAGGTTTTGATTCATCGCTAATCCATTCCTGTTTGTTAGCCGTTTGTTTCGAAATATGATCAACAAGCCACTCGCTTTAGTCCTTTTAATCATTGTATTCTGTGTTTCTATTGTAACCTTACTAGATAAAAATCAAAACACTTCCCAAGATGGATGGGAATAACCAATATCCTTGTTTCCCGTTGTTGTAATTCCCTCCAACCATCTACATAAGACCGTTTTCGAATGGGTAAATCCTATATTTGATTTGGCGTATAGTTAGCATCATTCAATTCAAAATCAGATAAATATGAAAGTAACAGCCGAAAAAGAAGAAAAAATTGCCAATATGGTCTTCTCGTCTATCTATCCACTTTACCTGAACAGGTTGGAGAAAAATGGCCGGACGAAAGAAGAACTCGATCGAGTGATTAAATGGTTTACTGGTTTTGATCAAGAAACTCTGGAAGCACTTGTTGGTAAAAAAACGACCTACAGAGCCTTTTTCCAAAAAGCTAAAATTCACCCTAATGCACACCTGATCAAAGGAGTGGTTTGTGGTTATCGGATTGAAGAAATTGAGGACGAATTTGAATTGTATAAACAATGCAGGCAAATGGAAAAGCTGATCGATGAATTGGCCAGAGGTCGAAAAATGGAGAAAATTTTACGCCAGGAAAAGTAGTAGGTAATGATGCTTACTAATTGCATCCACAATAATCACGAGGCTCCTAAACGGTTCGAAACCTAGATCGTTTGAGAATGAAAATAGTGACGGTGGATAACAATCTTAAATCTTAAGGCTCAACTCTGAGCTCTATGAGCGATCACCGTGGGTAATCTCAATCTTAAATCTTAAGGCTAAATCTTAAATTTTAGATTAGAAGTGATGAAAAGGTGAATTTAGATCTCGCTTTGGCTCATAATTTGCACTCATCCAATGACAACCCGCAATAGTCCTAAGTTTGATTATCTAAAACCAAATTCGAACAGTTCAGAGATTGAAATCAATCGTAAAATACACAGCGATCGCCGCGATTCTTTATGCAGGTCTTGTGGGAACCGCATTCCTGATTGAGGCCAATCAACAGAAAAAGTATTTGGCTCAATTCAACTCGTATAGAGAAGCTCAGGGAATACCTCTCCTCTACTCATTCAAGGATACGACATCAGAAAACTGGCTCACCCACATTCAAAATCATCCGGGACTTTACTGGAAATGGATTCTTACCAATTCAGAAATAGGCACCCGAATTGACTTTGCTAACTACGCCAAAGATCAGCCTTATCACGCTTCTAAATCTCTGTTCTTTGCCAACTATCTCTTCTTTTGGGACAATTACTACGCCGGAGAAAATGATGTATTCATAAATCCTCTTGACGATAGCACGGAAGTTTCATTGAATATCTGGTACATTTCAAAGGAGTTTCCAGATACAACAGGATTCTTTTGTACCCTGGATACGATCGATATCCATAAACCTCATATTCACCTCTGTAGCCTTTCAGATGACTTCGACCCGGATGATCCGAAAACAATTTTCACAAGCAACCTTAGCAAATCGGAGGCTGACAGGATTATTGAATCATGGGAGTTGGATGGCTTGGAAGCCATGTAATCTTAAATATTAAGATCCACTTAGTCTATGTTCGAAGGAATGGGTTTGGCGGTGTTGCAACTTGGTGCGGAGATTTCGTGACCAAAGGGAATCAACTTTGCCTATAATAAGGCATTTCATTAGTGAGGGCCGACTCACGAGACTCGAAATCGGACAGACAAAAACGCTCTCAGCGAAGCCCTATTTCCTCTAAAATGGGAAATGGGAAAATCCGTGTTTTTTTTTTAGTGCCTGGCTAATCTACCATTATGGTCAAATCAGCTCTACATCAATTGTGCATTTTACTGCGCAGCCTTCAATGCTATTCTCAAAGAGTGGACGAGTATTCAAACTACCTACTTCAGTCCAAGAAACATGGTCTTATAATAGTTAAAACTTATTGGTATATCTTAACCAGAACCAGCCCAGCCTCCTGAGAATTTGAACTACTATAGCTTGAATTTGAAGTTAAACTTAGGCAATATGAATCCCTCGAGAACACCCCCGTAGACAGGTGGTAATTTTAGTCTCATTTATACCTAAAACTCAAACCATTTAAGCATGAGAAAAATTGCGTTCCTATTCGCCTTGATCCTGACCCTCAGTATTTCTGGATGGTCACAAATAACCCAAAACACTAATTCACCAGGACTCTATGAAAAAGTAGAGTTAACATTAGACCTCAACCACTCGCATTTTACCGCTGCACAACGGGCTCAAATAAATTCAAAAAACCCCTATGATAAGAACTCCATTATTCTGGACGCGGTGTTTACCGACCCTAATGGAAATTCTATAAGTGTTAATGGATTTATGTTCGAAGATTTCACCGTTGTGAATTCTCCCCAAAATTCAACTATTTGTGGCCATAGCGGAACAGCCACTCGGATCTATCCTCATATTCAGAAGCAAACTTTAAATACGCCATCTGGCGGGCAAAAACTAAACTGGAAAGTTCGCTTCACTCCCGAAAAAATGGGGACATGGACCTACTCATTACAATTTGTTTTTCCCTTTAGTAGTATTCCTTCAATTACAGTTGGCAGTGGTACATTTCAATGTTCCAGTAGTAGTAACAACGGTTTCGTGAGAATGGAAAACAATGTGCTGCGCTACTCTTCAACGGGAGGCGGGTATATTCCGCTCGGAATAAATGCTGGAGCACCGGAATGGGATTGCTCAGAACTGGGAAGTAACTTTTATGATGTTTTCTTTGATCGAATGGCCGCAGAAGGAGGGAATTTTTGCCGAATTTTTATTGACAACAACTTTGCTATTAGCCTCAATGGTCCATACAACGATATCGACGCCGGGCAATTCTTCTACGACGAATTTCGACAACGAGGAGCCTACCAAATCGACAAAATCATTGAAAAAGCTGAGCAAAAAGGAATTAAAGTTCAACTCAGCTTTAATTATACCACGTTAGGCCAAACAAACTGGAGTCGAAACACCTATAACAACTCTTGTTACTTCTGGGGAAACTGTGGTTATGGAACTTGCTCCAAGTTAGAGGATATGCTCGATGACCCAAGCGCTCTGGATGTACAAACGGACCTCGTTAAATATATCGTTGACCGATGGGGATATTCCACAAGTGTGTTTGCCTGGGAAATGGTCAACGAGGCAGATTTAGTCGCTAGAAGAATTGCGGAAGAAGGTACTCCCCAAAATACCCTCTATAATGAAATGGTAAGGGTATGTCAAAAAATGGTAAACTGGCAAAGTAGTATGATGACTACTACCAGAAACCATGACGTTTACGACCATTTAGTCACCACTACTTTCGGATATAACAAGTTAAGTGCCCCTCAATGGCCGAATTCGAATCCCCCGACTTATGATGATAACATAAACTCATTTAGGAACAGTATTATCGCCATGGCGGATTACTTTGCCTTTAGCTATTACCCTCTGCCCGCCCAGCATGGAAACTACAACGTTACTTCCTGGCCCATGGTAGATGAAAAAACTAAAATCTTTGACAGGATTAGTTACAGCAGAGTCTATCTTCCAACCAAGCCAATCATGATGGCTGAACATGGAGTAAATTATTTCCATGGATACATAAGCTCTCCAGTATATGGAGGGTCGAGATTTGATGAAAATTTTGATCCTGGTGCTCTTCAGCAACATTCAACATTATGGAGCTCTCTACTTAGTGGGTACATGGGCCCTCAATTACATTGGGACAGAAGGCACTTTATAGTTCGATCTGATCCTAACAATCCATCGTCTGATCACATGAAGGTGTTCAAACCGGTTTCAGAGTTTATCAAAGAAATTGAAACCTTCGATTATTCGGTTCAAACAGCCAATCATTACAAGGATCAATATCTTAGCAACTACTATTTGGCTGATAGCAAACGGAACAAAGTTTTTGGCTGGACACAAAGTGAGGCATTCTCATTTCACCATTTGCTCGGCGCTTATTATCACAATGGTCAAATTCCTGGTTATGGATACTTTAATGATGTAGATCCTTACCTTACCTCGGGACTCAACCCTACGCATAAGCCAACTTGGTCAACCGATATCAACCACCGAACCATAAAAGTGAATGTACCTGTTTCAGGAACCTATACCGTAGAGTGGTATGATACGTATACTGGACTGCCTACCCGACACAACATTGTTGAAGAATATGTAACCTGCGGCAATGAGTTGAACCTGATCATTCCCACTCAAATAATGGATTCAGAATATGGGGATGTAGCCTACATCGCCAGTCACAAAGGATTTGGGGAAGATGTGGCCAATCAAACCAGTATCATTTCTCCGGTAGTTAACCTAGACCAGGAATTCCATGGCAATAGCCAGTCAGGATTGTTTTATACCGATCAAGCAACCGGAAAGTTTGGAAGATCGAGCGTTGGAAATAGCGGCTGGCAACAAACCCTGATCAACATTTCAGCACCTCCCATCTACGCCAATACAGGGTTCTACGCCGACAACTCAGCCGATAAATCCATCTATTACTGTGGGATTGATAATGGTATCAAAAATTTCTACCGGTTGTACCAGGACAACGGCTCCTGGCAATACCAGCAGCTTACCAACAAGACGAATCTCTCCATAAGCGGCACCACAAATATCAAAAAGCGAGGAAATCAATTCTATTTTACTCGAGCAGATGGAAAGGTCGCCGCTTTATATTCTTGCAATCAACCTTTTTGGTGCGTAGACTGGTTAACCCCAAATGCTCCAACGGTGATTGAAGATTGTGATATTGATGTGGCCTCCACTTCACCGGTTAATATTTACTATGCTGGAAAGAACTCTTCGCTCGTCAAAAACATCTACAAAATTCACTACGCCAGTGGCTGGCAAAATCAGCAAATGACCAATAGTTCCAATCTATTTATCAGAGCTGGGTCTAATGTTGGGATTTGGCAAAGTAATTCCATTGGTTTCTACATTCGACAGGACGGTTTGATTAACGCCTTTTACAACTGCGGACAGCCCTATTGGTGTGTGGATTGGCTAACAACCCCGGGCTCAATAACGGTAAAAGCAGGAACTAATCTATTGGTTCCAGACGACGAAGATTTGGTTTTCTTCATTGGTGATGATGATCATATTTATCAGCTCTATTGGGAAACTACCTGGAAAACGAAACGGATTTCTACTGACAACTGCTTTGGTGGAGTGAAAGCCAATTCGAGTTTATTCTACTTCGACAACACGCTTTTTTATGTCGGTGCCGTTGATGGGAAAACGCATGCACTCCAAAAAACCGATCCCAACCAGCAGCTTAAAACTTCGGGAAGTAAGCCCTTTTTCCAGGATTACTCGCCAACTGCAACAGTTGAGAATGAGGAAGAATCCAATGGACTTAGCATCTATCCCAATCCTTCAAATGGAAGATTTACCATTGACTTCTCCAATCAATCGTTCGAATCTCCCATTCGGATTACCCTATCGAGTATGAAAGGCCAAGTAATCTACAATGAACTTCATTCACTCGAAAATGGTAATACCCTGAGTTTTCAAATGAATGACCTTCCTAAAGGAGTATATCATGTGCAGATAAATGTGGAAGATTCGCCAGATTTAAATTGGGTAAGAAAGGTGGTAATTAAATAGTATTTCCCTTCAAATGAAAAGCTCAAATAAGTAACATCTGGATAGGTTCTTACTCGCTTTTGAGCTGATAATAATATCCTGTTATCCAGCCAAATTGAAAAGTCCTGTCGCCTTCGGTAGTTATTGGAATGGTGATGGGACTTTTTTCTCTTGACCAGATCCGAGTTCCGAGATCGAGACACTTCCTGTACACAATTAAACACGCACCAGGATTAAACCTAAGAAAACGAACACTGAATATTTTACTTTCTATTTTTACTCCTCGAAAGCTCGCTTCCATCCATAAAGGGGTGCTATAAATAGAACATGAGAAAACTATTCCTATTACTTCCGCTTATCGCCATGATGGCTTCTTGCCAGGACGGTGAAAAGCAACGACCTCTTCCTAAAAAATCGAAAACTAATTACACCCAATACGTCAATCCTTTTATTGGAACGAGTAAAATGGGGCATGTTTTTCCAGGTGCTACTGCCCCTTTTGGAATGGTGCAATTGAGCCCACAAACGAACTTTGAAGTCCTGTTTACGGATGAGGGGAAATACAATAAGGAGACTTATGAATACTGTGCGGGTTACCAGCATCGCGACACGACTATTATTGGATTCGCGCACACCAATTTTAGCGGTACGGGTCACTCGGATTTAGGGGATTTTTTGGTCATGCCTACTCATGGTAAATTGGTGCTCGACCCGCTAAAAACCAGCGAAGGCGACAAGGGTTTTTACTCCACATTTTCTCACGACAAGGAGGAAGCCTCACCCGGCTATTACAAAGTGGACCTTGAGAGCTACAACATCCAGGCAGAACTAACGGCCAGTGATCGGGTTGGTTTTCACCGATACACTTTTCCTCGATCCAATGATGCGCATATTATTTTGGATTTGGTGTACAACGTGTATCACCACGACAACAAAAATGTTTGGACTTTTATTCGCGTAGAAAACGATTCTACCATCACGGGCTATCGACAAACCAAGGGCTGGGCAAGAGACAAGAAAGTGTTTTTTGCTGCTACCTTCTCCAAGCCGTTTAAGAGCTACGGTCATAAAAAGTACGATCAGGTAAAATACGACGGCTTCTACCGACGCTTCAAACAGGGTGAAAATTTCCCTGAAATGGCCGGAAAGAATCTACGTGCCTATTTCAATTTTGACACCGAACAAGGCGAGGTTATTCAATTAAAATTTGCCCTATCCAACGTTAGTTCAGCGGGTGCCCTAAAAAATCTGCAGGCTGAAATTCCTCATTGGGACTTTGCCAAGACCAAGGCTGAAACGGAAGCTAAATGGGAAAAGGAACTTTCTAAAATCGAGGTAGAAACCTTGACTGAAGAGGATAAGATCACCTTCTACACGGCTCTTTACCATACTAACCTCTCCCCTATTATTTACGAAGATGTGGATGGGCAGTATCGAGGTTTGGATCAAAACATTCATCTATCGAAAGGATTTAAGAACTACAGCATTTTTTCGCTTTGGGATACCTACCGGGCCTTACATCCTCTGTTTAACATTACGCAGCCGAATCGTAATAACGACATGATAAAAAGCATGTTGGCCCACCACGATGAGAGTGTGCACGATATGTTACCCATCTGGTCTCATTATGCCAACGAAAATTGGTGTATGATTGGCTACCACGCCACCTCGGTCATTGCCGATGCTATGGCCAAAAATGTGGGCGACTTTGATCAAAAGCATGCCCTCCAGGCTTCCGTCAATACAGCTTCGGTTCGCTACTTTGATGGTTTGGGAGAATACATCGATTACAAATATGTACCTGATGATCTAAGCCATTCATCGGTGTCCAAAACGCTGGAGTACTCCTACAACGACTGGTGTATCGCTCAAATGGCCAAACAACTGGGCAACGCCGAAATAGACCATCAATTTTCCCAGAGAGCCGGGTATTATAAGAATGTCTACGATCCTTCCATCGGGTTTATGCGTCCCAAGTTGTCCAATGGTGAATTCCGGGAAGAGTTTGACCCCATGGATACGCATGGCCAGGGATTTATTGAGGGCAATGCCTGGAATTATGGTCTGTATGTACCTCAGGATGTTGATGCCATGGTTGCAATGATGGGTGGCAAAGAGCGAATGACTCAGCAGCTGGATGACCTGTTTACGATGGAAATTGACGACAAGTACATTGAAAAGCATGAGGATATTACCCGCGACGGCATAATCGGCAACTATGTTCATGGAAATGAACCTGGGCATCATATTCCCTACTTATACAATTGGACGGGCCACCCCGCAAAAACACAAGCACGGGTACGTATGATCATGCAAACGATGTATGGTCCAACGGTTAACGGATTGTGTGGTAACGATGATGCGGGACAAATGAGCGCCTGGTATATTTTTAGCAGTTTAGGTTTTTATCCGGTAACGCCAGGTTCTTCTGAATATGCCTTGGGTAGCCCATTGGTTAAGGAAGCCAAAATTCATTTGGAGAATGGAAAAACACTCACGATTAAAGCCCAAAACCAAAGCCCAGAGAATGTATATGTCAAGAGTGTATCGGTGAACGGAAAGAAGATTGAAAACAATTTTCTAAGCCATGACGACATCGTTCAAGGCGGTGAAATCATTTTTGAAATGGGTGCTACCCTTTGAAACTCCGGGCATGAATAAATTGACTTCCAACTACAAGGCACATTTCTCCCTGCTTTCCTCTCTGTTTTTTATGTGGGGATTCATTACCGTGATGAACGACGTTTTGATCAATACCTTCAAGGGCGTTTTTGATCTTACTGCTCCACAAAGAGCCCTGGTACAGTTTTCCTTTTTTGGTGCGTTTTTTATCGTTTCGCTGATCTACTTTATCCTGTCCTCCTCCACCGGTAGAGATCCCATTAATACCATTGGGTATAAAAAGGGAATGTTCTATAGCCTGCTCATTTGTGGAATTGGGTGTTTGTTGTTTTACCCGGCTTCATTAATTCACTCCTATTATGCCTTTTTATTGGCTCTGTTTACCCTGGCCTCAGGAGTAACCATGCTGCAAATCTGTGCCAATCCTTACGCTACTATTTTGGGAGATAAGGAAAGTGCTTCCAGTAGATTGAATCAAGCTCAGGGACTGAATTCCTTGGGAACCACCTTAGGTCCTATTGTAGGTACGATATTGATTTACAAAGTCTTTTCGAAGGGAACTCTCACCGTAGAAAGTATCGCCAACACCTACCTGATCTATGGCCTTGCCTTTATTCTTTTGGCCCTGGTGGTGCTAAAAAGTAAAATGCCTGCCTTTAGAAATAGGGAGAACATTCCTCCTGGCCTGGGAGTGTTAAAACACAAGCACCTCGTTTTTGGGATTCTTGGAATTGCCTTCTATGTAGGGTCCGAAGTAGCTATTGGAAGCTGGATTGTTGAATTCATTAAACTCGATCACATTGCCGGGTTGGCCGAAGACGATGCCAGCTATTTCCTTTCCTTCTTTTGGGGTGGTTTGATGATTGGGCGTTTAATGGCGGGAATATCCTTAAACAGCTCCCTTACAAAAGCGAAAAAGTACCAATACATGCTTCTCTCCTCTTTGGGAGCCTTTGCCGTTATTTACCTGGCGACCAGCTTAAAGTATAGCGACGGAACTTTTCATTTCAGTCCTATTCATCCCGAGCAAATTGCCATCTATTTGGTTCTCATTGCACTCAATTTTGGTTCCTTCCTACTGACGTTTAATAAGCCTGCGAAGGGGCTGGTCCTTTTTTCGGCCATCAACGCTGTATTAATTTCCATTGGAATTTGGGGAAGCGGTGAGTTGGCATTTTGGGCCATGATCGGTACCGGTCTGTTCTTTTCCATTGGCTGGTCCAATATCTTTTCTCTGGCCATTAAGGATTTAGGCAACCTTACCAGTCAAGGGTCCTCCTTACTCGTTATGGCCATTGTAGGTGGCGCTGTCCTTCCTGGAATACAAAGTTTTATCATCGAATACCAGGGCGTTCAGATTTCATTTGTTGTCCCCCTAATTGGTATTTTTTACCTGATATTTTATGGGTTGAAGGGGCATAAAATAAAGGTCCGATAGCATTCGATATTGCAGTAATCTGAAGCTCACCACCTACCTCTTCCAAGAAGCTTTTCCAACTTAGACCTTTAATCCAAGTTCCAAAATAATTACCCTGAAATACGAAACCAGTTTCATTTTATTTTTACACTTTTGTGAAACCAGTTTCATAAATGGAATGATTTATGGGGAATGGAATTAGCTCAAAACATAAACGAAAGGAAGGCTTATTCACCAATGGAAGAGGACTTTATAAAAAGCTTAGATCTAATAGGATATACAGCGAGAATTAGAAGGCTCAGTGACAATCTCAATAAAATGGGCAAAGTGGTTTATAAAGATTTAGACCTTGAGATCGAGCCCAATTGGCACCTTGTTCTACTGATATTAGAAAGAGAGGAAGAGTTAACAGCTACTGAAATTGCTGAGCACTTATCATTCTCACACACGGCGATCATTAAGATTACCAAAAAAATGGTGCGCTCTAATTTCTTAAATGCCCAAAAGTCCCCAACTGATGGTCGAAAGCAACTTTATTCTCTATCTGACAAAGCCATCAAACAACTTCCAAAACTCAAACAAATATGGAATGACATTGCCGAGGTCCATCAACAATATGTGAGCAAAACATTCCTAAAGGAGCTTACCAAAATAGAAAACTCACTGACTCAAAAGTCAACCATAATTAGGGTAAAAGAACTGTATGATAAGCGTAAATAATCATATCCAGTTAAAACCTCTCAAAGTGATGGATCGGGATAAACTTATCTCTATAATAAATGAGATCTATCCTTCGACTTATGGTTATTTATGGACAGATCAGGGCGAGAAGTATTTATCCCAAATCTATTCAATGGAAAACCTCACCCTTGAACTTAAAGATTCAGAATCACCATATTACTTCATAACTCATCATTCAGAGATCGTAGGTATTTTGAAATTCAGGAAAGAGCTTCCTAAACAACATATTCGTTTACAACGAATTTATATTCATCCAAAACATCAAGGTAAGAGTATTGGAAAGGCTCTTTTTGGTTGGATAGAAAAAACCTATCAATCCGACTTTCAAACGGTAAGTTTAGAAGTCATGAAATCTGAAAGCAAGGCAATCCGGTTCTACGAAAAAATGGGAATGCAATTAGTTGGAAATTCCTCATTGAATTTCAACCACCTAATACCAGAATTCAAACAAACATTGATTTACCAAAAACAATTGAAATGAGTAATAAATACGATTACAACCAACAAATGAACGTGTTATACAACCATCACGAATTAATCGATGTGCCAAAAATTGTATCAACTTGCAAGGACAAATGGTTTAACCAGACACTAACTAAGGTTAATGACAGTGTGGTAAGAATTGGAATAGTGGAAGGTGAATACCACTGGCATAAACACGACAATGATGATGAATTTTTCTTTGTTCTAAGTGGCCAATTAATCATCGAGTTAGAGGATAAGACTATTGAACTCAATCCGAATGAAGGAACAACCATAAGCAAGGGAGTTATGCATAAACCCATAGCCCCTGAAAAAACAGTTATGCTAATGGTTGAAACCGCAGAAATCGATCCCATCGGAGAAGAGAAGTGATGGCTGTTTGAACATTATCAGCGCACCTACCAAACAAGATCTTATTATCGAAAATCATAGTCTTCAAATTCCACTTTAGTTCCTTTAAGCGACGCTTTTACTTGATATTTTTGAGGTTGAAGGGCCATAAGATTAAGACTTAATAGATATTTGATTCGAAACACAATTCAAACCTCACAATTAATCACTCAATCCCGATGTCTTCATTCAAAACGATTTTCTCAGAAAAGTATTCGCTAAGCCCAGTGGCCTGTGATACCCTCTTTTCCGAAATGAAGGAAGTGGAAAAGAAAAAGGGAGAAATTCTGATCCGGGAAGGCGAGGTACATTCTTCTATCTACTTTATCAAAAAAGGTGCGCTCAGGAGTTTCTACATCAATGATGAAGGTAAGGATGTAACACTCTGGTTCGGATTTGAGGCCGATGTGGCCGCATCGCTCAGCAATGTTATTGAGCTAAAACCATCGGTTGAAAACATTGAATTTCTGGAAGACTCGACCATTCTTAAGATCCAGCGATCGGTGCTGTTTGACTTGTATCACTCCAATTTGGAACTGGCCAATTTTGGTAGACACCTGGCCGAAATTGCCCTGATCGAGATGGAACAACAGATTTTATCCACCCAATTCGTCGATGCCAAAAGCCGGTATAAAGCCCTGATTCAAAAATCCCCTCACGTTCTTCAACGGGTCAAATTGGGGCATATCGCATCCTACCTGGGCATCTCACAAGTAACGCTTAGCAGAATACGAGCGGAGAGCTGACCGTTTTTTAACATAGGTAAAAGGAATAGTCATTTTCCATCCCCTCCTTTGCATGGTCATTAAAAAACATCCATGATGAGTTGGGTTTATTTAGTACTCGCTGGTTTATTTGAGGTAGGATTCACCACCTCTATGAAACTTTCAAACGGCTTTACCAATTGGAAGGGTATTGTTGGATTTTTCCTGTTTGGCGCTTTGAGTTTTGGACTTCTTCTCAAATCCATGCAAAGTATAGAAACCGGAACGGCCTATGCAGTTTGGGCAGGCATCGGAGCCAGTGGAACCATACTAATGGGAGCCCTGCTATTCGATGATTCGCTAAGCGGATTAAAGTTGCTCTTTTTAAGCCTGATCATCATCGGAATTATTGGAATCAAATGGAGTCATTAAATTGTAGAAAATGAAAACACTTACGATTATCGGAGCCACTGGATTACTCGGCTCATCTGTAACCCGGGAATTGATTAAAAAAGGCGTACACATAAAAGCGGTCGTCCGGGATATTGAAAAGGCCGAAGACCTTCTTCCTGAGCAGGTAGAAATCGTGTACGGAGACGTAGCCAACAAGGAGAGCTTGAAGGAAGCCCTACAGGGAGCGGAGACCGTCTATTTAAGCTTGAACACGACGGGCTGGAATGTAGATGCTCCCTTTCATACGGAAAGAGAAGGAATCATGAATGTGATCGACGTGAGTAAGGAGCTTGGGGTCAAGCACATTATGCAAATTGTGGGGATTGATCTTTCCAATCCGGAGTTTGCTGTGAAAGGCTTAACCTACAAAACCAACCTGATCCGAAAGCCGGCTATGGATTACCTAAAAGCCTCAGGAATCAACTACACGTACTTCCATGGATCCTTTTTCCTGGACTCTTTCCCGGTGTTCATTCAGGGCGGCGAATTTGCCATCATTGGTGATCATAAATACCCGATGTTTTATACCAATACCCTGGATTTAGCAGAGAACATCTACCATGCTCTAAATAATGAACTTGCCTACAACCAATCCTTTACCGTTCAGGGATTAGAGGGGCTAAGTTTTCCGGAAGCAGCCAAAAGATTCTTAAGCCTTTATGATCCATCGGTAACCGTGAAAGAATATCCCATGGAAACCATTAAACACTTGGGTTTACCGAGCCGGGAGGAAGAAGCCTTTATGGAACATCTACTCACCTATGTAGAGCAACTAAAGGAAGAACAAGTTTCTGAAAAAACCTGGAAGGTACTCGGCAAACCAAGTCACACCATCGAAGATGTGGCGAGCAAAATGTTAGAGAATGGGCGCTAACTCTGCCTTATAAACTTTGGCCAGAACTTTGCATCCAATCGGAAAAAAGAAGGATGAAACTCTTCCCGGTATTCTTGGCGGCCTTGGTCTTGTCCGGATGCATTGGAGACCAAGTGGTCATGGTCCGCTATGAATTTCAAAACAAATCTTTGGACACCCTCTATGTCCATGGACCGATTTTAAAATCCGAGTCAAGCCATCACGGAGATTCAGCCTATGTGATCCTTCCTAAAACCAGTCAAACGATTCTGACCTCTCGAAAAGTTTGCTGGTTTGGCGATTGCCGGATACATCTAAAAAATGATCCCCTTTTGGAGGCTATGAGCATTCATCAAAATTCCTTGAATGCTCCCCCAATCCCACTTGATAAAAGGGATTGGAAATTGAAGCGGAGGCGAGCCATTCTAAAAATAGCTACCTTTACTAATCACCATTGATTCTCATTTTGAAAGTGATTCTAAAACTTATAGTGGTCTAATAATTAGTCTCCCCTCATCGGGATCAACGACTAATTCTTCTTGGTTCGGATACTCTTCCGTACCTGTTTCATTACATCCATAATATCGTGTGTTGAGGTTTTGATCTTGCCCCATTTGGCCCCTCTATCACACAAATCTTAAATCCATTTAGAATAGAATTATTCATGAAAAATCAAGAAGTAAAAAAGGACCCTGAGTTTTTAAAATACGTTTTGGAGTTAAACGGCGATACACCGCTCGAAGAAGCCCTGCAAATAAGCCTGAATCATATTGATGAACTGGATTTAGTCCAACTTAATCGCATAGGTTTGAAAGTATACGAAGCTGACAAATGGACTATAAACCGCATACTGCAGCACCTCATTGACTGGGAAAGAATCTGGTGCTTTCGAGCCATACTCTTTGCCCGCCGAGAAGGAAGCATACCGGAAGGTCATGATCAGGAAATCATGGGCAATCATTCCAATGCGGATGAACTACCGATAGAACAATTAGTAGAGGAACTTCGAATCGTTCGTCAATCTACCATGGCGATGTTCAGGTCCTTTAATTCGGAAATCCTCGAGACTAACTGCGTATTTTTTGAATATGAAATGCCATTATCTGCCATTGGCTTGACGATAACGGCCCATCAAATTCATCATTTCAAAGTGATTAAGGAACGATATATGCCCTTGATCTCTTGATTTGAAAACCGGAAATCATTCTTTCCAACAAAACGGACAAGTCTTGAACTTGAGAGCAAATACTTTCAATCCGATATAAACTGAATAATTCACAATTTTGTGGAAGCCTATTGCTCTCATGAACTTCGTGTATTTGCATATTAAGAATATGGTGTGTCCCAGATGCATTCAACGCGTCGTTCAAATCATGGAAGAACTGCAGCTGCCCTATGTTTCGGTGGAACTTGGGCAGGTTACGCTGCAAAAAAACTTAAGCCAAGAGGAGAGAGAAGGTTTTCGTGTTGAATTAATGAATTCAGGATTTGAACTGTTGGAAGATCGTAAATCACAACTCATCGATCAGATCAAACGGTTGGTTTTAAGCTATGTTCGTGCCGATAATTCGGAATCTCAAAAACTCTCGGACTACCTAACCGAACATCTCCATATCAACTATACCTCCATCAGTAAATTGTTTTCTTCTGTGGAAGGTAAAACCCTGGAGAGGTACTTGGTTACCCAGCGAATGGAACGCGTAAAAGAGCTTCTTTTCTACGATGAATTCACCCTCAACGAAATTGCTCATCAGCTCAACTTTAGTAGCGTAGCTTATTTATCCGCCCAATTCAAAAAGGAAACCGGAATGACCCCAACGGCGTTTAAAGATCTAAGAACGCCTGGCCATCAATCATTGGACAAGATTTAGTCTGAATCCCACAACATTCCCTCTGAATAGTATAACACCTTCCCGCGGCATAGTGAGGACCTTTGTATCATTATGCAAAAACAGTATACCATATCCGGAATGACCTGTGGAGGCTGCGTTGCCAAGGTTCAAAAATCTCTAGAGCGCATACCCGGAGTTATCTCCGCTCAAGTTCAATTGGATACACCTCAAGGAGTCATTACCACAACGAAAGAAATACCAGTTGAACAACTGCAAAATGAATTGCAAACCGCAGGTAGCTACACCATTCAAGAAATAGCCCCACCTGCCCATAACGAAGTAGAGGTCGATCTACCCGAGAAATCTATCCTCACCTATAAACCGCTTATTCTGATCGTGTCGTTTGTCGCCGGAATCAGCATGGTTGTTCAATATCCCTTTGAAGAATTCTCGGGAATGCTTTGGATGAGGTATTTTATGGCTGGATTTTTTATCGTGTTTTCCTTTTTCAAGCTTTTGAATTTGGAAGGGTTTGCCAATTCTTACCGAATGTATGATCTGGTCGCAGCCAAATGGAATGGCTGGGGGTATATCTATCCTTTTGTCGAGTTGGTGCTCGGCTTATTGTATCTAACGAATATGTTTCCTTTTGAAACCAACCTGGCTACAGCTATCATTCTCGGAATAAGCAGTATTGGGGTAATAAAAAGCAATTTGAACAAGCAAAAAATAAAATGTGCCTGTTTAGGTGATGTATTCAACCTTCCCATGAGTACAGTTACTGTCGTGGAAGATTTAACCATGGTGGGCATGGCAGTCTGGATGCTAATCATCATGTAAACAAAACCTTACGACTTGTAGACTCATTCGGGCTGAGGGAGATAAAATTCAAAATCTCTAATTTTGACAAAATAAGTCCTCTTGAAGAAGAGCTAAAACAAAACAGGCAATACAGCGTTGTCGAAGCAGATGAAAACAATTCTTGCCTTATTTCTATCCGTCATACTTGTGGCTTCTCAAATGGGAATCACCTTTGCCACGCACTATTGCGGCGGAAAGGCGGTTAAAGCCAGCATCTCAATTGGAATGGAAGACTTAAGCTGTGGAATGAACCTACAAAAGTCTTCTTGTGAAAATCATCCGTTTTCATCGACAACCCTATCCAAAAAATGTTGCGAAAATCAATACCTACAGCTTGGAATTGAAGATAGCTATAAGACCTCTTCCCAAGAAGTATTGCCAGAGCAGCTAAAATGGGTTGCTGCCTTTGTCATCAGCTACATCAACCTCTACCTGTATACTAATTCGGCGGAAGTTGCTTATTTAAACTACCTCCCGCCTTTACTGGATTTGGACATCCCCGTTCTGATTCAGTCCTTCCTACTATAGGATACATACCATTTCTCTAATAGTCTGCACCAATCCTGCTGCAGAAACTGGAACCATCGTGTTCCAAAACCCAATTATTATTCATCGTATTGGTATGTCATGTTAAACAAAGTAATCCGTTACTTCCTTGAGAATAAGTTAGTAACACTCATCATCATCCTCTTTTTTGTGGGATGGGGTCTGATCACCGCCCCCTTCGGCTGGAAAATCGGAGCGCTCCCTTCCGATCCAGTAGCCGTGGATGCTATTCCTGATATAGGAGAAAACCAACAGATCGTTTTTACCCCTTGGAGTGGCCGATCTCCTCAGGACATTGAAGATCAAATTAGTTATCCCCTAACCACTTCCCTATTAGGAATTCCCGGAGTCAAATCCATTCGTAGCAGCTCCATCTTCGGATTTAGCAGCATCTATATCATCTTCCAGGAGGACATCGATTTCTACTGGTCGCGTTCGCGAATTCTGGAAAAACTAAACTCGCTGCCGGCCGGCTTACTCCCGGAGGGCGTGCAACCTTCGTTAGGTCCGGACGCAACCGCCTTGGGCCAGGTATACTGGTATACCCTTGAGGGGCGGGATAAAAATGGCAACCCTATCGGAGGATGGGATTTACACGAAACCCGGACCGTACAGGATTTCTATGTCAAATACGCACTCAATGCCGTGGACGGTGTTTCAGAAGTGGCTTCCATAGGCGGCTTTGTTCAGGAATACCAGGTGGACGTTAATCCGGATGCCTTGAAGGTTTATGGGATTCCCTTGCACCAGGTAATGATGGCGGTTAAAAAGTCGAACAAAGATGTGGGAGCCAAAACCATTGAGATCAATCAAGTGGAATACCTGGTTCGAGGCATTGGTTACATTAAGTCTGTCGAAGATTTGGAAAAAGCGGTGGTGGCTGTCCACGAAAATGTTCCCATTCGCATCCAGGATATCGGTAAGGTTACCTTGGGGCCAGCCACACGCAGAGGTTTGTTAGACAAGGATGGTGCAGAAGTAGCTGGCGGTGTAGTCGTTGCGCGATACGGTTCTAACCCTTTAATGGTCATTGAAAATGTAAAAGAAAAGATCCAGGAAATAGCTTCCGGGCTCCCTAAAAAGACCTTGGCTAATGGAGTAGAAAGTCAGTTGACCATTGTTCCCTTCTACGACCGTACTCAGCTCATCCATGAAACCTTGGGCACTCTGGAGGAAGCCTTATCCCTGGAGCTCCTTATTACCATTCTGGTCGTCATCGTTATGGTACTCAACTTACGAGCGTCGATTCTCATTTCCAGCTTATTGCCAATTGCTGTTCTAATGGTCTTCATTGCCATGCGCTACTTTCAGGTGGATGCCAACATCGTGGCCTTATCTGGTATAGCCATTGCCATAGGAACGATGGTTGACTTAGGGATTGTGTTATCCGAAAATGTGATCAAACACCTCAAAGAATCTCCGCCTGGGCAAAAACTAATTGATACCATTTATCAGGCATCTGCCGAAGTAAGTTCGGCCATTTTGACTGCGGTAACCACTACCATCGTAAGTTTTATTCCCGTATTCGCCATGGAGGCTGCAGAGGGCAAGTTATTTCGTCCCTTGGCCTTTACCAAAACGTTTGCTCTGTTAGCCTCGCTTGTGGTAGCCTTGATCATATTACCCACCTTGGCACATTGGATCTTTGGTTTCAAACTTCAAAAAAATGCCAAGGGCAAACTGCTCAATTCACTTTTGCTGGCTGGGGGATTAATTATCGCCATTTGGGTCAGCACCTGGGGTGGTCTATTTCTAATGATGTTCGCTACGGCCTGGTTTATTTCAGAATACAGCCCGAAACAAAACTTTGTTACCCGCAACCTTTACTCCCTGATTACTGTGCTAGCCATCACCTGGATATTGGCCAATTATTGGATGCCTTTGGGAGCTGGTGAATCTCTATTGTGGAACTTCCTTTTTGTTAGTCTGCTCGTTTCCGGAATTTTGGGTGCGTTCTACCTCCTGGAGCACAACTATACCCAAATTCTTAATTGGTGCCTGGCCCACAAAAAGAAGTTTCTACTCCTGCCCACCTTAGTCATTCTATGGGCTTCGGTTATTTGGATGGGTTTTGATGGAGTATTTGGTTTTATCGCCCGTGGATTTGACAAGCTGGATGTGCCAATCCGGTCCACGTCCGTATGGTCAGGTTTGAGTCATTCGTTTCCGGGAATAGGAAAGGAATTTATGCCTTCCCTGGATGAGGGAAGCTATTTGCTTATGCCTACCTCTATGCCCCATGCAGGTGTTGAGCAAAACAAACGGGTGGTTCAGCAACTGGATATGCTGTTGGCCAATATACCGGAAGTGGAGCTGGCCGTGGGAAAAATGGGCCGAGTTGAATCAGCTCTGGACCCTGCTCCTATTTCTATGTATGAAAACATTATCAACTACAAACCCGAATACAAGCTGAACAAAAAAGGCCGTCGAGTTCGATTTAAAGTAAATGATGACAACCTCTTCATTTTGGCTTCGGGAGACACTCTTTCCAATGAAGATGCCCTCAACCAGGGAATAGAAGGAGATGATCTGATCCCCGATGAATCAGGACAATATTTCCGCAATTGGCGATCTCATATTAAAAGCCCCGATGATATCTGGAAGGAAATTGTAAAAGTGACCCAAATTCCCGGCGTTACTTCTGCTCCCAAGCTACAGCCCATCGAAACCCGATTGGTCATGCTTCAAACGGGAATGAGAGCGCCAATGGGTATTAAGGTGTTTGGCCCTGATCTAAAATCTATCGAGGACTTTGGGATGAAGCTTGAACGGCTCCTAAAGGAAGTTCCATCGGTCAAAAAAGAGGCTGTTTTCGCCGATCGAATTGTGGGCAAACCCTACATCCATCTCAATATAGATCGAGAGGCGATCGCAAGGTATGGACTTCACATTGAGGACGTTCAACAAACCATTGAAATTGCTATTGGAGGCTCTAAAATCACTTCTACTGTTGAGGGGCGGGAACGTTTTCCCGTTCGGGTACGCTATCCCAGAGAGCTACGAGACGATCCTGAAAAACTTAAGAAGATATTCCTTCCTACCCCGACCGGGGCCCAAATCCCTTTAACTGAGGTGGTGGATATTGAATACATCCGAGGCCCACAGATGATAAGGAGCGAAAACACCTTTTTGGTCGGCTACGTCTTGTTGGACAAAAAAGAGGGCTATGCGGAGGTAGATGTTGTAGAAGATGCGCAACGCTACATTCAAACCCAAATAGATCAGGGCGAATTGGTGGTCCCTACCGGGGTGAGTTATCGGTTTTCCGGGAGTTATGAAAATCAGATTCGTGCAGAAAAACGACTGTCCATTATAGTACCCGTGGTACTTGCCATCATCTTTTTGATCCTCTACTTTCAGTTTAAATCGGTGAGTACTTCACTTATGATTTTCACGGGTATTGCCATGGCCTTTAGCGGTGCCTTTGTGATGCTCTGGTTATATGGAGAAGGTTGGTTTCTCAATTTCTCGGTATTCGGAACGAATATGAGGGACCTGTTTCAAATCCATCCGATCAACCTGAGCGTGGCGGTTTGGGTCGGTTTCATTGCACTATTCGGAATTGCCACTGATGACGGTGTACTGATGGGTACTTACCTCGACCAGAGCATTGCCCAAAACACCACTACTACAATTCCTGAAATACGCTCCGCTGTGGTTAAAGCTGGTCAGCGACGAATTAAGCCGGCCATTATGACCTCCACAACTACCATCATTGCGCTTCTCCCGGTACTAACCTCCACGGGAAGAGGAGCGGATATCATGATTCCCATGGCGATTCCTGCTTTTGGAGGAATGGTCGTAGCCTGCATTACTTATTTCATCGTTCCGGTACTCTACTGCATGAGAGAAGAACGAAAACTCAATAAAAAAACGCCATGATCACACTCAGCAAATATTTTCTCAGTATCCTGATTGTGTGCCTATCAGGAGTCTTACCTGCGCAAACCCTGGAGGATTATTTAAAATTAGCCGCTGAAAATAATCCTGGGCTCAAGGCCAGGTATGCCGAATTTGAAGCAGCTATGCAACGGGTTGCCCAAGTCAATACCCTGCCTGATCCCCAGTTGTCTTTTGGCTATTTCATCAGTCCGGTTGAAACAAGGGTGGGTCCACAACAAGCCAAAATAGGTTTGTCTCAAATGTTTCCCTGGTTTGGAACCCTTAGGGCCAAAGGAGAAATGGCTACCCTCCTGGCAGAATCAAAGTACCAGGAATTCTTAAATGCCAGAAACGAATTGAACTTTAAGGTAAAGGAAGCCTGGTATCCGCTCTATGAAGTCAATCGAACACTCCGATTGCAAGAGAAAAACAGGGAGATTCTTCACACCTATAAGCAACTGGCCACGGTAGGATTTAAGAATGATAAAGGAAGTATGGTAGACGTCATCCGTGTCGATATACTGATTGAGAATACGGATACGGAAATCAGACTTCTGCAGGCCAAACAAGCCCCTTTACGTTCAAGGTTCAACTCCTTGTTAAACAGAGCAGATACTTTTCCAGTTTTTGTTCCTGATTCAATATCCCTACGTACTGTGGAAATGGCTTATAGAAGGGATAGCCTGCTCACGGCACACCCGCTGTTGGAAGCCTATAACCTGAAGATGCTTTCAGCACAAGCTCAGGAAGATGTTGCTCGAAAAATGGGTTCACCCAATTTCGGTATCGGTTTGGATTATGTAATTGTAGGTAAAGGGCAATCTAACCTTCCCGATAACGGCAAAGATGCGTTGATGCCTATGGTAACCATGAGCCTACCTCTATTCAGGGGTAAGTACAAGGCCGCTATTCAGGAAGCCCAATTTACTCAATTGGCTATAGCCTCTTCCAAAAAGGATTTTGAAAATCAACTCCTCAGTTCCTATGAGCTTTTCTGGTACGAGTTGGACGAGGCATATCAGCTTATAGCGCTCTATCAAAAACAAATCCGTCAAATCAATCAGGCGCAGAGATTATTAGTTACCTCCTACAGCCACACAGGAGAAGATTTTGAAGAAGTCCTCCGGATGCAACAGGAATTACTCGATTATCAAATCGCCGAAGCGTCGGCTTTGAAGAATTACTACACCGCCTTAGCCAAGCTCGATTATTTAACGGCAAAATCTGAATGAGATGAAAAATAAAAACACAATCTATACGGCAATAGGAACCCTCATTCTTGGGATTCTCATAGGCTGGTTGCTCTTTGGCAACACCACCGAACAACCTGTACATGAACACCAGGAATCCTCGGAATCAACCACCTGGACATGCTCCATGCATCCTCAGATAAAGCGACCCGAACCGGGCCAATGCCCCATTTGTGGAATGGATTTAATTCCATTGAATTCAGAATCCTCGGATCAAGATAATCCAATGGATATTAAGATGTCGCCAACGGCGATGCAATTGGCCAACATTCAAACTTCCATTCTAACCAGGCAAAAACCGGTAAAAGAGGTACGAATGAATGGCAAAGTAAAATTGGATGAACGAAAGGTGTACTCTCAATCCACACATATTCCGGGTCGTATTGAAAAACTCATGGTCAGCTTTACAGGAGAATCGGTTTCCAAAGATCAGATTTTAGCCTTTGTCTATTCTCCCGAATTGGTAACGGCCCAGGAAGAACTTTTTGAGGCCTTCAAAATCAAAACAGAACAACCCGAACTGTACCAGGCCGCCAGAGGTAAACTACTCAATTGGAAACTTACAGATCAACAAATTGACGAGATACTAAGGACTGGAAAACCTCAGGAACAATTTCCAATACGAGCGGATGTATCGGGCGTGGTTCTGAGCAAAAAAGTCAACCTCGGCGATTACATCAAGAAAGGCCAGGCTCTCTACGAAGTAGGTGACTTATCCAAAATTTGGGTTCTGTTTGATATATACGAAAGTGATCTACCCTGGATAAAAGAAGGGCACGAAGTACAATTTAGTATCCAATCGCTACCGGGTGAATCTTTTGAAGGTAAAATCACTTTCGTTGATCCAATAATCAATCCTAAAACCCGGGTTGCTACCGCGAGGTTGGAACTAATCAACGTAGGCTTGAAACTCAAACCTGACATGTTTGCTGTGGGTATCGCAAAGAGTCCCATTAAGGAACTGAACGAAGAACTAATCATACCCAAATCCGCCGTGCTATGGACGGGTGAGCGTTCGGTAGCTTATGTAAAACAAAATCAGGCTTCCGGAGTGAGTTTTGCCATGCGGGAAATTACACTTGGTCCCGCTTTAGGAGATGGTTACATCGTTGTGGAGGGACTTGAAGAAGGTGAAGAGATTGCCACAAATGGTACTTTTAGTATCGATGCTGCAGCTCAACTCGCCGGAAAACCAAGTATGATGAACCCGGCAGGTGGTCCAACTTCGCAAGGACACAATCATGGCCAAAAGTCTGATCAAGCCGCCCAGCAACCCGCTCAACATGCCAAGACTGTGGCCATAAACAAAAGAGCCAAACAAACCCTGGGCGCTCTCATCGATGCCTACCTGGATTTAAAAAACGCACTGGTAAATGATGATCTTGAGAAAGCGAAATCCACCTCTGCTAAACTTCAAAACCAAATGAGCAGCGTTAGTATGAATTTGTTCAAAGGTGAATCGCATAACCTCTGGATGGAGCACAATCATCAAGCAGAGAAAGCCCTTAAAACAGTTTCGAGTGCAGAAAACCTGGATCAGACGCGACAAGGGTTCAAGCTCCTTTCCGATCAATATGTAGAGTTGGTTAAGTCTTTCGGTCCGTTTCAGGAGACACTTTACATTCAATACTGTCCCATGGCCAGTAATAACGAAGGTGCTTTTTGGATCAGTAAGGGGGAGGATGTAAAAAATCCCTATTTCGGTCAGGATATGCTTACCTGCGGATCAGTAAAACAGAAGATTTAAGTTTTCAATGGGCACAAAACGGCCTCAGGAAGATTACCCAAAATGGGAGTTAAACGCCAGATATTCGTGCCCTTTGATCTACCAACCCTACAGTTATAAATCTGTTATATTTGAAGTATGCCTCGGGTAAAAGCTTTCGTTTCCTTTGTTCTTACGTTCCTGATATTGATCTCCTCGATCAACTGGAAAATAAGCGCTCACTATTGTGGGGATAAGCTGGTAAGCATTGGAATACAAAAGAGCGCACCCGATTGCGGAATGGAATCCGCAGATGGCTTTTGCCCCTCGTCCAACAAGATAAAAAATCAGTGTTGCCAGCAGATTGATCAGTTGATTGATGCGGAAGAAACGGTTCGAATCCCGCTTCGCTCTCATCCACCAGCTTCCTTCGTTTCGGCCACCTTTCCCCTTCTTGTTTCGAGTCCAGAGTTGTTTAACGTTTATCGAAAGTTAACTTCTCAATTTTGGGGTTCCTCGCCCCCTTACCTGATGCCCAGGGTCTACTCCCTGATTCAGGTCTTTCGTCTATAGCCGCGCCCATTTGATTTTTTGACAACCGATCGTCGGAATTCCTTTCCGGACGGTCATTCATTCATGAATTTCAAATCTTAATTATGATTGTAAAATCACTAATTTATACATGCGGTGTTTTGCTTTGGTCGCTCTATTCATTGGGCCAAACAGAAACGACCTCCTCTTTTACTTTTCCATCTTGCGACATTTTTGATCCCCAAGGAAACCAGGTATCCTCCGATCAAATTACCAATGATCAGCAACCTATTCTGGTCATTATCTGGGCTACCTGGTGTCATCATTCATTGGATGGTATGAACTCCATTATGGAAGATTACTACGACGATTGGCAAGAGCAATATGGATTAAAAATCGTAGCCATTTCTGTTGATGATTCCAGAAATACCCAAAAAGTGGTCCCGCTTTACAATGGAAATGGGTGGGAATATGAGCTTTATCTGGATCCCAATGCTGACCTTAAAAGAAAGCTTGGTGTAACAGCGGCTCCTCACCTATTTGTTTTGAACGGAGACCGTAGGATCATTTGGCAACAGAACTCCATGAATCCCGGAGATGAGGACAAGATTGCAGGAGTATTAGAGGAGCATTTCGCACAAAAATAAAGCTATGTCAAACTACATTCTTAAAACAATGGCGGGGCTCGGTCTTATTACGATGATGTCTTGCACCTTCACCTTCAATTCCAATAATGACTCACATGGTCATGATGCTGTAGCTGGCACCTACCAATGTCCGATGTTTTGTGAGGGTGATAAAACCTACGATTCCTTTACGCAATGTCCTGTTTGCAAAATGGATCTGGAACTAATTAATAACGAAGAAAATGACTCATTATGAATCTAAAAATAACTTGTTGTACACTAGTGCTCTTCGCGTTTGGTTACGCTCAGGGGCAAAATTTTCACATTGATGATTACCTCAATGACCCACAGGGAATAACCTTTACCAAAATCGGCGTTCAGGCGGATGGTTTGGATAGTCCCGTTGATCTGGATTACAACCCAAATCAACCCGATGAGTGGTGGGTGATTAATATGCGTACCGAAAACACCGGAGGGAGTACGGTAACCTATCAAAATGTGGGAGGTTCTAATCAAAAAGCCATTTTTAAGGTGGACGGAAACGCCTGGCATTTTATGTCTCTACCTACAGCTCTGGCTTTTGGCACCAATGGTTCCTGGGGCAGTTCGCCGGGAGTATTTGATGCGAATCACTCTAATGGTGCACGACCACCGTTTACCGGTCCCTCTTTATGGTCGTCTGATTTAACCATTTATGCTGAAGATCCGGGACCTGGAAAAAACGGGAGTCACCTGGATATGCTTCATGGCAGCCCACACTGTATGGGGATTGCCTGGGAAACCGATAACAAATACTGGGTATTTGATGGACAATACCGTCATCCGGTTATGTATGATTTTGCGATTGATCATGGCCCCGGAAACTCCTGGCACGACGATGGCCGGGTAAGACGTTATCAGGAAGTAGTCCTACAACGTTCCGGAATGACACCTTCTCATATGGCTCTGGACAAAGCCAAAAAATGGCTTTATATCAACAACAACGGTACCGGTGAAATTTTGAGAATGGACATTACATCAGGCCAGGTTAAAGGTGCCTCCAGCATCTCGGCACCTGAAAGGTTGGCGGAAAATGTGGATGTAGAAGGGGTGACTTATGAAACCATCTCCAGTGGTGATGCGACCCTACTCTGCGGCCTGGATGTAACCGATGATCGCCTATTGGTTTCGGACCATGGTAAAGGAGAAATTCTGGTTTACGACATCACCAAAAGTGGCTTTCCACTCCTGGGTAAAATAACGGTGCCCAACAAGTATATCATGGGCATTAGAATCGGTCCGGATGGACGCATTTGGTATGTAGATAAGCTTAACAAGGAATTTGTTAGAATGGATCACAACCAATTTGCTTATACCGGAATCCAGGAAAATGCAGAGCAAGTGGAATTCAAAATCTATCCTGCACCTATGCAAGACTTTTTGAATATTGAAGCTGATCAATCCCTGGAGAATCTAACCGTTACGGTGGCTCATATAAATGGGCAAACGGTCCTTGAAAAGAACTTAGAGGTATTAGATTATCGACAAACTCTGGATGTTAGCACCTTAGAGTCTGGCTTATTTGTAATTACCATTAGCCAGGAAAATACCGTTATCTCGAGGAGTAAGATTATCAAGCAGTAGACTTTAACTTTTACTTAAATCCTCCCTGTGAGTATCAAACTAAGTTGATTCCAGCTTAATCCTGACATCCACATGGACAAAGGCCCTGTCAACTTCCGATTGCCGTCGGATAATGACGGGGCTTTTCTTTTGGACCAAAAGAGGTGTAGAATGCTTCTCATTCAGCACTCCATTTTTTCATCTCCTAATCCGTTTTAGGTATTAAAAATCAATCCCGTCCACGCACTGGCAGACGGGATTGACAAGATTTGTTCCTTAAGTTTAATAGTAGGCCTCTTCTTAAACGCTTACCATTCCACCATCAACTACTAAATCGATACCGGTTACGTAGGACGAATCCTCACTGGCCAGGTACAAGGCCGATTTGGCAATTTCTTCCGGCTGACCCAATCGCTGTAGAGGAACCATGGATACAAAACCCGCGACGCTTTCATCTGAAATGTCCGAGTTTTCCATAAATGGCGTTTCAATAGGTCCTGGTGCGATGGAGTTTACGCGAATCCCTTTTTCTGCCAATTCAGCTGCCAGGGTTCGGATAAAACTGCGCACCGCTGCTTTTGTCGCGGAATAAACGGCTGTTGTAGGAAATCCCTTCTGGTCAACTACCGAAGAGGTAACCACTACCGATGCTCCCGGGTTTAAAAGTGGCAAGGCTTCCTGTACGTTAAACAAAAGCCCTTTAACGTTAATGTTGAATTGCTTATCGTAAGCCTCTTCCGTAATGGTTCCGAGGGGTTCAAAAATGCCGATTCCCGCATTGAGGAATAACACGTCAATCTTTTCGTGCTTCCCTTTTACGGTTTCGTACAAGGATTTGATATCTGACAAGCTCGAAGCGTCGGATACAATGCCTTCCGCATTTTCACCTAAACCCGCTACTGCTTGATCCAAAGCTTCTTTACGTCTTCCAGTTATGATGACTTTGGCCCCTTCCTGCGCAAACAACTGAGCAGTTGACAATCCAATTCCACTGTTCCCGCCTGTAATGACTGCGACTTTGTTTTTAAGTTTCATTTTTACTTTAAAATATTGAATTATTATTAGACCGGTCGGTTTAGTTTTAAGTCCAAAAAAAAGATTGACCGACCGCAATCTTTTCTTGTTTTCAATTCTTTTAATACTCTATCATTCCAACAAATCCTTCCCTGCCCTACGTCCAATGGTGATAAGCAAGCTATCTCTAATGATGTCCTTCAGGCAGCTGACTAAGGAACAAGTAGATCGATACTGGCCAAAAAATCATCCAAGGGTTGGCGGCTCTTGGATGCCTTCATACGTAGCAAGGCCCCTTCCCATCCATTTTGAATGACCGCAGCCAACATTCGGGTATCTGCCTGCTCATTCAGCTGACCTAAAGATTTGGCTTCATCCAGGCACAATTCAATGACCATTTGCCATTTCCCCAACTGCTGATCTACAAAGTTCATGGAGTCTTCACTCAATCCTCCCTGGTTGCAACTATCTCCCAACAGGCAGCCTTTGTTGAATTCTTCGGCTTCTATTTCATCCGTTCTTTGGGCGTAAAAATGATAGATTCTTTCTTTAGGAGTCTTGGTCTTGTTTTCCAGCAGTAGAGCCTTAAAATCAGCCAGGCCCGAGCTGGAATACTTGTCCAATACTTCCCGGATAAAATCATCCTTACTTCCAAAATGGTGATAAAATGACCCCTTAGGAATTTCAGCAGTTTTGAGGATTTCCGTCAACCCTACATTACCATATCCCTTTTGGAAGAATAATTTCAATCCCGCTTCTATGGCTTTGTCTTTTGTCATTTCTCCAGATTCACCATCGAAAAATCAATCGATGCTTTTCCATGTAAAATTAACGATGGAACAAATGTAACAAAATATTAGACCAATCAGTCTAATGGTTTTTGAAAGAGCGATAACATCACGCATAAAGTCCTGAAAGAGACAAAACGGACATTTCTATCCCAATCAAAAATTGAAACAGGTATTTCTAACCGTTCCTCAAAACCCATCTATCTGCTCTTATGTAGGGACCCAATCTCCTTCAACTTTGAAAAATCAAGCATTGAATTGGTGGAGCAGAATCCACGCTAAAAAACGACTCATCCGGAAGAATTGAACGGTTAAACAAGAACAGCCGGATCGGTTCCCGGGTCTAATACATCTACTATCATGTCAACTAATGAAACTAAAACAAGCCCTGCTGCCAGTAGCGACACTCAACAGGTATCAAATCCACTAACCTTTGTTTTTGAGCTCAAGTCTCCTGAGTATGCCTTAAAAGCCAAGAATTATCTTGCCAGTGCAGAAGTTCAAGAAAAAGTAAATGACGCATTAATCAAAATTGGGACTGTTCATTTTGCCCGATTTGTTTTCTTAAGTCCCCTCCAACTTTCTGTAATCACCACTTACGATGGAGATTTCGATAAATACATCCAGGCTTTTACGGACGAGCTGGGAGATATCTTTGATACCCTTATCGGTTATTCCTATCATCCAGATGGATTGATTCCCGTTGCACAAAACCTGGCCAATTTTCAAGATTATGTTCGAAAAAATGATCGCTCGTTTGTGGATGGGGTGCTCCAACCCGAATTCTCTGCCTACCCAACACTCACGGTTTACCAAATTCTAAGCCTTCAAAATTCCTTGCCTAATGGATAGATCAGTAGCCTAAAATCAAATCCATGGCAAACCAACCGATTTCCAATTAGCGTCAATAAACCCTGGTGCTGATGCACTTCCATGTATCGGCCTGGGGAATTGACCGTCCCTTTGATCTCCACCTGAACTAAACACGATTCATCATGAAATTCTACTCAATTCATAAATCACGCTTTCAGCCCTATATCCTCTTCCTATTGCTATGTACTCTTTTCATGGCATGTAACGATAAGCCCATGAGCAACAAAGCGACGGCAGCAGGTAATTTGGGTATTCAGGATCTGTCGTTAAACGATATATCCATCCTTTGGCCCGTGCCCCAAAACGCTAAGGACGTGGGCTTGTTGCTTAGCGCAAATACCACCATTGGAAACACAGAGATATGGCCCGAGGATCAATTTAATCAAGTGGTAAGCATGGCCAGGGACAGCCTTCAAATTCCCAATTTCCCGTCTCCTCCGGAATTTAAGCAAATCACCTTTGTCTATGGGAATGACAGTTCCCTTTTGAAAAGGGAAAACTGGAAGGTTGTGGGTTTCCGAGTTGACCCGGCCGCACCAAGCACCAACCAAGCAGTGATCGACGTCGTTGGAACCATACCTCAAATACGGCTCGTAGTGCAGCCAGTTACCCTACAGGGCAATCAAGTTGTTGTTCATGACTTCACGGCTCATCTTCCTTTTAGTTACACCTTGAATGGTCAACAGCCCTTTCAGCCAGACACGGCCGCATTCAAAAGCATTCTTGATGACGTGGTAAAAATCAAGGAATATGTGGAAGGTATGAGAAAACTCAATACCGATACCCTTTTACAGGTCAACCCTGGATTGAAATACAAGGTACCTGGATATGCCGACAAGATTGAGGCTTTTCTCAACAAACATCTGCCCAAAGGTCGATTAGAATTAATTGCTTTTATGGGGCTTGCTCCACGTCCCGAACCCTGGATCTTTTTTGATATGGCCCGTGCTCCGAGTTTTCAAATATTGAATACACAAAACACGCTCAATATGGCTGGCCCACCTATCCAAAGGCCCAATAGAAATTGGATAGATAATCAAGGAGTGAGTACCGCGGTATTGTATCATATGAACCTTCAGCTCGATGCTCCGGCCATATCCGGAGACTCGCTTCCTCTAAACCGGGATATTCCAAACATTATCGCCAATCCGTCTTATTGCAACGTTTTGAATACCGATTGCATTAGCTGCCATAGCGAGTCCACTCGAAGATCCATCTTGAATCTCAAAGGAGATTTAAACTACGCCTTTAGCCGCGAGCCTTTGGTACAAGATGATCTTTTGCCAACGGATATTTACAACGTCCGTAATTTTGGTTGGTTTGGGAATGCTGGTGAAACGGCCAAACCTATTATATCCATGCGAACGGCCAATGAAACCGCAAATGCCTTAGAATACATCAAGAGTCATTACTAAAGGCTCGTAGAAGGTTGTAGAGACTTCAGTTCTTATTATCTTGATCGTTGTTTTGCTTTGCAATCTGAACGAGCAACGAAAAGGATTGAGTCTATGACAAATTATATTGACGGCTTTGTACTTCCGATCCCTAAAGTTCACTTGGATGAATACAGAGGTGTAGCAGAAAAAGTGGCCGAAATCTGGAAGGAGTATGGTGCTCTGGCCTACTTTGAATACCAGGGTGATGACTTGACCTTAACGGGGACAAGGTCCTTCGCTAATTCGGTGGACTTGAAAGAAAATGAAGTCGTCATCTTTGGATGGGTAGTTTTCCCTTCCAAAGAGATTCGGGACCAGGCTAACAAGCAAGTACCCAACGACCAGAGAATGGCTGAATTGGTAGGGCCATTGGTCGATCCCAAAAGATTAATTTTTGATGCGAGTAGAATGATTTATGGTGGGTTTAAACCGCTCGTTCAATTGGACTAAAATTGCAGATAACCCCACCATCATTCCTAAAGATCAAACCTAACCTAATTCATCTGATTCTTGTGACTGTCTTTCAATTGAGCCACACTCCAGCCAGGGCCTTTGCCTCCATGTCTTTGGCAAAGAGTGGCGTTTCCTCATTTATGTGCAATTGGAATGGAGTTTCTGCAGGGTCCAAATCTTTGGTCAACTCGTGCGTAGCCTGAACGAACATTTCATTTTCAGTTTCAGAGGTAACCAGGCAAGTGAGTTTACAGCTATGATCATCCACTTTGGTGAGTTTGAGTTCCCAGGTGATTTGTAGAATGACGTACTTTTCATCATCGAGCCACAGCACAGTATTGGGTGAAACGGTGAGCACACGATCCTTTTCAGAAATGGTTTCGATGTAGTGCTGAACCATGAAATAGCCCGCCACGTGTTCCACGTTCATCGATACTCTTTTCCCGGAAGGGAGCGATCCTTGTGCAGCTCCCTGATGACCCGAGGCACAAGCGGCATAGTCTTCTGAACTCAGGCTAAACAGCCATTCAGAAATGTTGATAGATTCAATACTGGTATTGACAATGGCTTCGGCAGAAGCTTCTCCTAATTTGATCATTTTATACTTGTTTTTAGAGGTAATTACTTTGATTTGAGGGCGAATAAGATTTAGAAAAAGGTGTTTTTGTTTCTAAATTTTCCTCCGATCATCCAAAACAGAAAGCGCATCGATCCATGGATGGGTTGAACAGCATCCCAATGCTCGGTGATCTTTCCGTCTTCCACTTTCCAGATGTCCATGATGTTTAGCCCTTTTTGCGCATTGCCCCGGTGTTTCTTGTTGTTGGTAGCGTGTGAATGAACCGTTACATAAGGACCATCCACATACATGTGGCGCACATCGTAGGTGTAATCCGGATATCTTTTAGCAAAGTCGGATACCACCTTGAGTACACCCTTCAATCCGTCCACCATACTCTGGTTGTGTTGCTTGTAAGGATGTGATCCGTATTTCTTTTTGATGTAATCGAAATTGTGATCATTCATTAGGTTTTGTACAAAGTCTCCAACAATGAGGGCGTTTTGATATTCTTCCTCACTCCATGTGGGCTTTCTGAGCTTGCTTACATCTACTTGATAGGTTTTCATTATTCTAAATTTTAGTACCGTTTCGTTAATTCTATTTAACTTGCATTTTGCAAGTAAACAAATGTAAGTACTTTTACTTGCAAAATGCAAGCATTTATGAAAAAAGAAGAATTAAGGTCAGATTGCCCCATCAATTATGCGCTTGAATACCTGGGAGATAAGTGGACATTGTTGGTCATCCGAGATCTCATTTTTGAGGGGAAAAAATTTTACAAAGAGTTTCTAAACTCCAAGGAAGGCATAGCGACCAACATCCTGTCGGATCGATTAAAAAAGCTGGAAAGCGCCGGTTTGATTACCTCCGAAGTGTATGAAAAACAAAAGACCAAAAAGGTGTATTCACTCACCACTAAGGGAATGGATTTGATTCCGGTATTGGTTGAGCTAATCAAGTGGTCGGCGAAATATGATAGCACCCTAAATGTGAGTCCGGCTTTCATTCAAAAACTGGAAACGGATAGAGATGCAGTGATCGATTCGATCCAAGAACATATCGGAACCGATACCTACAGCGCCAATCGTTCCTAGCTTTTCCACCTGTGCAATTTCATGGAGGATGGGACCAAGTCAGTCAAAGAAGACGCTAAAATTATTAGTATCTTGAGGGAGTTAACCGGAAATCTAATGTGATATGACTGAAAGCATTGTTCTGAAGAAAAGTCCCAAGATTGAATTTCAACTCTTAGACAACGGATTTCACCTACACGACGAACAGACCGAACAGAATTCCGGTTTTTATGCTTACGATGATTTGCAATTCGTTCAATTGGATCATACTTGGTTTCCCGTATTGGCCAAGTGGATGAGAATCGTCACCTGGATTTTGAATGGCGTCCCCATGTTTCCCGACGGAGAATCCTACAAAAAGGCCAAAGTGATTATTCACCTAAGAAGGACCAAGCTCGGTATGTGGCTCACCGACACGCACATGGCCAACAGCGCCAAAGCCCTGAAGAAAATTCTGGATCAAAGAAGAGGCAAATCAAACTAAGGCTGCCTCTATTTCATCTTTCCCCTCTTCTTACCCGCCTGGTTAGAGGCGCCTACATCTATTCTTCCAGTAACTAAAGAATGCCCTCAGTAATTCCTTTGAATGAAGCGGATATGGGTACCCCAATGCATTTCTGAAATTAATTTCAACTTGCTCAGAACCTTGTTTTTCAACTTTGCACCTCACCATATTTTGAAAAATGAGAGCATTAATTTTTTTGCCATTCGTAATAATCAGTATGAGCTTAAGCGGACAATCCAACGATTCACTGGAAAATAGAAAACAAGCGGCCATAGATCTTGCCAGCACCAAGAAAATGCATGACATGACCCAGGTAGATCTGGATTTTTTGGAGAACGCACCGTTTATTTTAAACGGTCACAAAAAGATAAATGCTTCGAAGGAAGAGGTCTTCCAGTATTTAAAGGAGGCCGACAATTGGCCAAAGTGGCACACAGGAATTACAAAAGTGATCTGGACCTCCCCCTACCCTTTGAAGAAGGCACTACCCGAACGGTTGAAATCAACGGTAAATACGTGGCAGAAGAGAAGTTTCTAATCTGGGAAGAAAATAGTCGTTTCAACTTTATATTCTTACGATCAAGCATTCCCATGGCAACAGCACTTATGGAGGACTTTTACCTCACCGACACCGAAGATGGTAACTGCGAATTACATTGGATTGTAGCCGGCGAAACCAAGGGAGTACTAAGGCTTTTCAATGGCCTTATGAAAAGAATTCAGCGCAAGGGTATTGAGGAATCGGCTCAAAATTTGGCTAACGCCTTTGAATAGTGCAGAAATTTGGGTCATCCAAGATTTTCGGAATCACTTTTAACCTCTCCTTCTGCTGGCTTCAAAGTCATGAATAGGTGCTCCAACAGCTGCAGAAACACTTGTTTATGGATCAGTTGATTTAGGCGACTACTCACCAGTACTTCCACCTCCATCAACTCAATCTTCCGAATAGTTTCGTCAAGATTATGCTTCAAATTAGGATTCCCTGTCTGACTTTGGGCATGGAGAATATCATCCTCCCAAAAGGAAAAAGCATTTAACCCACAGCAAGCCGAAAGACAATCTACCTCCAAATTCTCCCACAATTCCAGGGTGGGTTCAAGGATAGGATCCAAATCCATGGGCTTAACCGCTTGTGCATCAAATCCAATCCAATGGATCCATTTTCCTTGGCCGATGCTAATGTCCTCTGCGTGATTCATGATTATTTAGCCGAAGGTAGTCTAAACTATTTCCAAATTTTTTAGTGAGACCAGGATTCAGGGTATATCCATTTTGAATTTGGTCCATCTGCTTTTGAATTCGGTAGCAAAATTTCCATTTGAAAACCAGAGTTTTACGACATAAAAAAATCAAAATGAAAAAATCTCTTTTTATCTTATCGACCATTTGCTTGACTTTTAGCATTATCACGTTCTCCTGTAAAAAGGAAAATCAATTAACTCAAAATCAACATGAACAGGAATCTACTCATGAATCCAATGATCAAGAGAAGTCGCTACGGACCTCGACTATTGGAAACAGCACGCTTGGTGGAGTTCGTTATGGAGATTTCGAGAAAGATACCTGTTGGAAGGAGACTTCAACCACATGTCTTACAATCGTGGGTAATAATCTTCCATTTGACTTTGAACCAGTCGGGTTCGGCTCGCCCATAACTGATCCTAATGGAAAAAGTTACATGAATATTTACTACCAACACATGCCGAACTTAACTCCAACAGGGTTTGTTTATGGCTCAGGAACCTATAATATGCCCCTGGATCCTGGAATTTGCACAGCCTTAGGAGTAACCAGTATTACACTAAAACCTGGTGATTATATTCATCATTCAAGTCCCATAACGGTAGGAGATGGCAATGGTGGAACCAATCATTTTGCTTTTGGCTATGCTCGGTTTGAAGTGAATTTTGTTCCTTAAGTATTAGCCATTCTTACTCCTATTTTTTTGAGCTTGTGGCCTTGAGAGGTTCATGCTTATTAATGGACTCATAGAGCAATCCACCTCCAAATTCTCCTATAATTCCAGTGTAGGTTCAAGGATAGGATCCAAATCCATAGGCTTAATCACTTGTGGACCAAATTCAATCCAATGGATCCATTTTCCCGGGCCGATGCTAATGTCCTCTGCATGATTCATGATTATTTAGCCGAAGGTAGTCTAAACTATTTCCAAATTATTAAGTGCAACCAGGATTAAGGGTATATCCATTTTGAATTTGGTTCATCTGCTTTTGAATTCGGCGGCAAAATATCAATTTGAAAACCAGAGTTTTACAATATAAAAAAATCAAAATGAAAAAATCTCTTTTTATCTTATCGACCATTTGCTTGACTTTTAGCATTATCACGTTCTCCTGTAAAAAGGAAAATCAATTAACTCAAAATCAACATGAACAAGAATCTACTCATGAATCCAATGATCAAGAGAAGTCGCTACGGACCTCGACTATTGGAAACAGTACGCTTGGTGGAGTTCGTTATGGAGATTTCGAGATAGATTCCTGTTGGAAGGAGTCATCAACCATATGTTATTCAGTCAAAGACAATAATCTTCCATTTGACTTTGAACCAGTTGGGTTCGGCTCGCCAATAACTGATCCCAATGGAAAAAGTTACATGAATATCTACTACCAACACATGCCGAACTTGACTCCATCAGGGTTTGTATATGGATCAGGAACCTATAATATGCCCCTGGATCCTGGAATTTGCACAGCCTTAGGAGTAACCAGTATTACACTAAAACCTGGTGATTATATTCATCATTCAAGTCCCATAACGGTAGGAGATGGCAATGGTGGAACCAATCATTTTGCTTTTGGCTATGCTCGGTTTGAAGTGAATTTTGTTCCTTAAGTATTAGCCATTCTTACTCCTATTTTTTTGAGCTTGTGGCCTTGAGAGGTTCATGCTGATTAACGGACTCATAGAGCAATCCACCTCCAATTCTCCCATAATTCTAGGGTAGGTTCAAGGATAGGATCCAAATCCATGGGCTTAATCGCTTGTGCATCAAATTCAATCCAATGGATCCATTTTCCCGGGCCTATGCTAATGTCCTCTGCGTGATTCATGATTATTTTGCCGAAGGTATTTTAAACTTTCTATCTTTCAGCATGCCCAAGCTCTATAGATCGGAAAAGAAGATGATTGGAGGTGTTTGCCAGGGTCTTTCGGAGACATGGAATATTCCGGTCATTGTCCTTCGGCTCCTATTTGTTGGCTCTACCCTGTTCTTCTTCTTCCCGGTTCTCGTTTATTTGGTCTTGTTGGTATCTCTGCCCGAGCAAAATGGAGCACCCAACAAACTCCAAAAACCATCCTTCAAAACAGCCATACCCGCCGTTATCGGCATTATCGCGGGATTCTTTTGCGGGTATTTGGGAGGTCTTATAGCCATTGGTGGTGACAGTTCAGGTTTTCTGGTTGTCATTTTTTTTAGCCTCTGTGGGGCCGTCGCAGGTGGTATCGGTGGATTTCTTCTGGGATCGAGAATGGTTAAATGAAAATTGCATCATTCCAGAATTAGGTCGTCTTAGCGATCAAAATAGAAGAAATGCAAAATTCAAATTTACCCGTTGCCATTATTGGTGGGGGTCCGGTCGGATTGGCAGCTGCAGCCCACCTGACTAAAAAAGACATACCATTCCTATTGTTCGAAGCAGGCGATTCGGTAGGTCGCAATTTTTTGTCCTGGGGACACGTCCGTGTTTTTTCTCCGTGGCGCTACAACCTGGATAAGGTGGCTCGTGAGCTTTTGCTACAAACGGACTGGCTGGAACCTGATCCCGAAAGCCTACCCACCGGAAAAGAACTAGTAGATGAGTATTTCCATCCCTTTTCTCAGCTTCCATCCATCAAACCTCATATCAAGTTAAATGCAAAGGTTTTGTCCATTGGAAGAAAGGGCTTTGACAAAATGAAAACCTGGGGAAGAAATGAAAAACCCTTCTCCATCCAGGTGGAGGAAAATGGCTTAGTCAACTATTACGAAGCCAGTGCCGTGATCGATTCTTCCGGAACCTGGAATCAACCCAATCCTATTGGATCGGGAGGTGTGATGGCACAGGGAGAACAGGAACTGGCTAAGCACATTTATTACGGGATTCCAGATGTTAAGCACCAGGAATTGGAGCGCTACAAAAACAAACATGTAGTGGTGGTAGGAGGCGGTCATTCAGCCATAAATGCCCTGCTCGATTTGGCCGATGTACAAAACCTCTATCCGGAAACAAAAATCTCCTGGATCCTTCGTAAACCAGACATCTCTCAAGTGTATGGCGGACAAGAGGCCGACGAGCTTCAAGCCCGTGGTACCCTCGGTATTCGGATTGAGAATTTGGTCAATAGCGGACGCCTTCATATTTATACCCCCTACCACATCCTCAGGCTCTCCGAACAGGAAACAGGCATTGAGATTCAGGGCGAATTAAAAGGAGAATTGGTAAAAATCGGAGAAGTGGACGAAATCATCAGTAACACTGGAGCGAGACCCAATTTGGACATGATTCGGGAAATCAGAACGGATCTCGATTCCTCTTTAGAATCGGTATCTGATCTCGCCGAATTGATCGATCCAAATATTCACAGCTGTGGCACCGTTCGTCCCCATGGTGAAGCCGAATTGAGGCATCCGGAAGAAGATTTCTACATCGTAGGATCCAAAAGCTATGGACGGGCTCCTACCTTTCTGATGGCCACCGGCTATGAACAGGTTCGATCGATTGTTGCCTATCTGTCCGGAGATAAAGAAGGGGCTAAACGGGTGGAACTTGATCTTCCTCAAACCGGAGTTTGTAGTTCCTCTCTCAACCTGAAAAGCGGCTCGAGTTGTTGTGCTCCCGAACCTGTTGAAGTGGAGTCCATGGAGCGGTCAGCCCAAGGTACGGTGAGTGGATGCTGCGGATAACCGAGCAACATGCAAGGTCTTTCCAAGGTATTTTTCAGTAGATTCTCTAAAAGCCTCCCATTTAGGGGGGCTTTAATTTCCAGCAGCGTCACAGCCTTTGCCGGATTGGGTGACGCGCTTTTGTATCCCATTCTGCCTATTTACGGAAAAGAAATGGGCTTTTCCTTTTTCGCTATTGGCCTATTGCTTTCCATTAATCGGTTTGTGCGAATCGTGGCTAATTCCCAAGTGGCTATAATCATGGCCAGGGTGGGTGCGAGAAAGGTCCTTATTTTTTGCTCTGTGTTGGCTGTGATGACCACCCTGGTGTACGGGCTTCAGGTAGGGTTAATCCTATTCGTATTGGCCCGGTTGGTTTGGGGCCTGTGTTATTCCGGGCTGCAAATTTCCACGCTTCATTATGCCGCTCAGGAAACACAACGGAAGGGCTTAACCTTTGCCTTGGCGCAGAGTATTAAAACCAGCGGAGCCCTGGCCGTCTTTTGGTTTGGTCCGCCATTGGTCAATCAACTGGGAGTTGAACCGGGAATTTGGGTCATTGCGTTGTTTAGTTCAATAGGAATCGTTTTGAGCTTTTTCTTACCTATGCTTCCGCTACAAAATCAGGATACTACGATCAAAACCAAAAGAACCTTTTACCCCAGTGCAATTAACCTGCTGGTATTTTCACTCTCTTTTATCATCGATGGAGTTATGGTGGTCTCACTGGCCCAGATTCTTGGAACAGGATTTAACTCCTCGGGCGAACTCCTGGTTGCCGTAGCTTTTTATCTGCTCTTAAAGAAACTGTTTGCCGTGGTAGTATCCCTACTCAGCGGGTTTATAGCGCTAAAAATGGATCCGGTCAAATTATACGGAGCGGCTATCCTCATCTGTGTTTTGGCCTTGTTTCTAATGGCTTTTAACCAACCTAAATTGGGAATTGTCCTCGCTTTTTTGTTCAACTCCATCATCGTTACCTTCTCCCCTCTTGTGGCACTCGAATTGGACCGCAAACGCATGAATTCCCTTCAGGTCATTTCCAACATAAGCACCTGGTGGGATCTCGGAGCAGCCATGGGAGCTCTTTTGGGAATATATCTGGTGGAAATAAGCAACCCTCAAGGGCTGTTTGGCCTGGCGGCATTGGTAATTCTCTGCCTTTCTACATGGCTTTTAAAATCTTTTCAATTCGTGAGATCCATTCCCTCCCATTGGCTGTGGAAGAAAAAATTTTGACCCTTTCTGCATCATTTTCGAAGGCCTTCGTCTTAGCTATTGAAAACGATTAAATACCATTCTTTATGAGAGTAATTAGAATAAAAGCTACAGGAAAAAATTGTTGTGGAACCGGATGCTGTAACGGCGGCGGTTGTTGTTAAGCAATAATAAGTACGGCATGAAGCTCCTCAAATTGAGGGGCTTTTTGTGCTGGAATGAAGTCCTAAACTCTCAAGTAGATTAAATAAGAGCTTACCTTTGATATGGATATGGAACATCAGATAGAACAACTCTACAACCCGCTGTTTCTGTTTATCCGCAAACGGATTAATAATCTGGAAGATGCTCAGGATTTGACCCAGGAGGTTTTTCTCAAGCTGGCCAATTCTGATTTGAAAAAAATCCAGAACGTGAAAAGCTGGTTGTATTCGGTGGCCCAAAATGCCATTACGGATTTCTACCGCAAAAAAAAGGTACTTACCGAAGAGGTAGAAGACGTAACGGATGACCAAGAAAAACCCGAAAGCGAATCCATCGTTGAGCTGGGTAAATGCGTGGCCTCCTACATCGACCTATTGCCGAAAGAGTACCGGGAAATTCTAAGATTATCTGAATTGGAAGGCTTGTCACAAAAGGACATCGCCACTCAGTTGGATATGAACTACGCCACGGTGAGATCTAAAATTCAACGAGGCCGAAAAAAGCTCAAGGATGTATTTACGGCCTGCTGCACCATCAAGCAAGGCGGAAAAGGGAGCATCATGAGTCATACCCAAAATCCCGATTGGGAAGAAAAAAGAAATTGTCTTGAAGATTCCTGTTAACTTCGTTTCTATTGCATCAATTATCTCTATTTACGTCTAAGTAGAAAATCTATACATCATACACATGAAAACAATCAAAAAACTAGTTATCGCCACCTCCTTGATGGGCATGGGTCTACTCTTTACCAACGGAGCACAAGCTCAAAAAGCCTGCTGTGCCTCAAAATCAAGTAAATCAGAGAAAGCCGAATCCACTTCGGGTTGTAATCCATCCAACTGTAGAGGAGCTCAAACCAAATTTGGTGAGGCCAAGGTTATTACCAGCTTGCGCGACGACTTAATTGCACTTAAGGCAGAAATGGAAAAATCAACCGATCCCAAGTTTGATGAGCGCTCATACACCATCCACGACATTGTTGGAGAATCTGATGATGAAAGCCTAAAGATTATTGCCCGTGAAGTACAGGTGGTTGAAAAAGAGCTGAGCAGCAAAATGAAGGTAAAGGTCGAC